>UQLJ01000021.1:0-45359 GCA_900541825.1 uncultured Collinsella sp. | reverse complement strand
CGAGGCCGAGCGCAAAATGGATTCTAAAAAACACCTTGCCAAATAGGAGCGTCAGACCAGGAAACCCCCTTATCCGCAGCTCCGAAGGAGCAGGATAAGGGGGTTTCCATGGTCGAGGACGTTCTGAAAACTAAGTCCAGCACGGGCCCGGACAAACAACCGACTACAGGTCGATGTGCGATTCCTTGATCGGGAACGGCTCCGCGAAGTGACAAGCGCAGCAGTGACCCGGTGCGACTTCCTTAAACTCGGGAAGCTTCTCAGAGCAAATACCCTGCGCGATCGGGCAGCGCGTGTGGAAACGGCAGCCGGTCGGCGGATCCAGCGGCGACGGCGGATCGCCGGCGAGGATGATGCGCTTGCGGGTCTTCTGGATATCAGGATCGGGAACCGGCACGGCAGACAGCAGCGACTGCGTGTACGGATGGTGAGGCTCGCTGTAGAGCGTCTTCCAGTCCGAAACCTCGACCATCTTGCCCAGATACATAACGGCAACGCGATCGGAGATATGCTGCACGACAGACAGGTCGTGGGCGATAAACAGATACGCGGTACCAAACTTGTCCTGCAGTTCCTTAAGCAGGTTCAAAACCTGAGCCTGAATGGACACATCCAGAGCGGAAACCGGCTCGTCGCAGATAATCAGCTTTGGCTTCAGCGCAAATGCGCGGGCAATGCCGACACGCTGACGCTGACCGCCGGAGAACTCATGAGGATAACGGTTGATGTGCTCGGGGTTCAGTCCGACAACGTCGAGAAGCTCGCGGACACGCTCAATGCGCTCTTCCTTGGTGCCCACGCCGTGAATGGTCATGGGCTCGGAGACGATCTCGCCGATGGTCATACGGGGATTCAGCGAAGCATAAGGATCCTGGAAGATAAACTGCATCTCGCGACGCATGTCCTTGATCTCATGCTTGCTCATCTCGGCAACGTCTTTGCCCTGGAAGAACACTTTGCCTGCCGTCGGCTTGGTCAGGCGCATGATGGTACGGCCCGTGGTGGACTTACCGCAACCAGACTCGCCGACCAGGCCAAAGGTCTCGCCCGAATAAATCTCGAACGAAATGTCATTCACTGCAGAGACGACATGCTTGGAGAAGCGCTTGGCGAACATGCCGGACTCAGCGGGAAACTCCTTAGAGAGGTGCTCGACCTTCAGCAGCGGAGTACGCTCGTTGGTATCTGCCATTACGCCTCGCCTCCCTTCTTGGAATCCTTGCGCGTACGGGACGTCTCAGGAGCGTTCTTGAGGAACTCGGGGTCGCCGGAGTAGTGGCACGCAGAGTAATGACCAGACTCGGTGACAACGCGCTCGGGGCGCTGCTTGCGGCACTTGTCCGTCGCATAGGGGCAACGAGGAGAGAAGACGCAGCCCTCAGGCAGGTTCATGAGCGAAGGCGGGTTGCCGTGAATCGGCGTAAGCGGCTTCTTCTCTTCGATGGCCTGCTCCGGGATGGAGCGGATAAGGCCCCAGGTGTAGGGGTGGCGACTCTCGTAGAAGATTTCCTCAGCAGTACCGAACTCGACGGGACGGCCGGCGTACATAACCATGATCTTATCGGCCATATCGGCAACGACGCCCAGGTCATGGGTAATCATGATGATGGCGTTACCGTTCTTCTCCTGCATTTCCTGCATGAGCTCGATAATCTGAGCCTGAATGGTAACGTCCAGAGCCGTCGTGGGCTCGTCGGCAATCAGGATATCGGGATCGCAGGCAAGAGCCATAGCGATCATGACACGCTGACGCATACCGCCGGAGAACTGGTGCGGATACTCATTGACGCGCTTCTCGGGCTCGGGGATACCCACGAGGTCCAAAAGCTCGGTAGCGCGCTTGAGCGCCTCCTGCTTGGAGTAGCCACGGTGCAGACGAAGGCCCTCGCCCACCTGCTTGCCGATCTTATAGACCGGGTTCAAGGAGGTCATAGGATCCTGGAAGATCATCGCGATGTCGTTGCCGCGAATGTGCTGCATCTCCTCCTCGGTCATCTCGAGGATAGAACGACCGCGATAGCGAACGTCGCCGCCCTCGATCTTTCCCGGAGGCATCGAGATAAGACCCATGATGGTCATGGCGGTCACGGACTTACCGGAGCCGGACTCACCGACGACGCCCAGGGTCTCGCCGCGATCGAGCGTGTAGGAGACACCGTCGACAGCGCGAACAACGCCGTCCTCGGTGTGGAAATACATCTTAAGGTCATCGACCTCGAGCAGATGCTGGCCCTCGGGAACAGGCTGGTCCTTCAGGTCCACATAGTTCTTGTTCTTCTTCATCCTTATGCGTCCTTCATCTTGACGTCGAGGGCGTCGCGCAGACCGTCACCCAGCAGGGTGAAGGCGAGCACCGTCGAGAGAATTGCCAGACCGGGCATGATCATCATCCAGGGAGCAGTCAGAAGATACTGCTGACCGTCCTGAATCATGGAGCCCCACGAAGGCGTAGGCGGAATAACGCCCATGCCGAGGAAGGACAGAGCGGACTCGGTCAGAATGGCGCCACCAATGTTCATGGTCGCGTAGACCACGATGGAGGCGACGGAGTTCGGGAAGATGTGACGTACAACGATACGAGCATCAGATGCACCCATCGCGCGCGCAGCATCAACATAGTCGTTTTCCTTGACGGTCAAGATTGCAGAGCGGAAGACGCGCGCAATCGAAGGCCAGCCGAGAATACCGATGGCGATAAAGACGTTCTGAAGACCACGGCCGATAACGGCGATCATGGCGACAACGAACAGCACGTACGGGAACGCCAGGAAGATGTCCGCACAGCGCATGATGATCGTATCCCAGATGCCGCCGTAGAAACCGGCCAGAGCACCCATGACCAGACCAATCAGCGTGGAGATCGCGGTGGCCATAATTCCGACGGACAGCGAAACGCGCGCACCGTAGATAACGCGGACAAGAATGTCACGACCAAGGGCGTCGGTGCCAAACGGATGCTCTGCACACGGAGCCAGCAGCGACGTCTCGGCCATAGTGGTCGAGTCGGAAGCCGTCGGAGAACCGAGCCAGGGCTTAGCCCACAGATCTGCGGTCAGGGCAACCACAACGACGATGATGATCCAGCAGACACCGATAACGGCGAGCTTGTTCTTACGAAGACGCTTAAAAGCGTCGCCCCACAGCGTGCGGGACTTGGCGGGAGCAGATGCGACCTTGGTGGCGGTAGCCTGCTCCTGAGACTGAGAATCAGTTTCCTGCATGAGACGTACCTCCCTTAGGCCTTATCCGACGGACCGCCAAGGCGGATGCGCGGGTCGAGGAATGCATAGCTAATGTCGACGAGCAGGTTGATCACCATGACGACGACAACGATGAGCGTAACGCCGCCCATAACGATGGGCCAGTCACGCATGCTAATGGCGCGATAGACCTCATAGCCGATACCGGGCCAGTTAAAGACCGTCTCGGTCAGGATGGCGCCCGAAAGCATGCCACCAAAGTCGACACCAATATAGGTAACGACGGGGATGAGTGCATTCTTAAGCGCATGCTTGATGATGATCGCACGATTGGAGAGACCCTTGGCCTTTGCCGTACGGATGTAATCCTGGTTCATGACGTCAAGCAGCTGCGAGCGCATAATGCGGGCAGCGTAAGCGGTCGAAACCGAAGCCAGCGTAATGGTCGGAAGCACATAGTGCATCCAATCCTGATACTGAGAGCTGGAACCACCGGCACCCGAGATCGGCATGGAGAATGCACCGCCCGTGGCGTCCTTGAGGATGACGCCAAAGAACAGCTGCAACAACATACCGAGCCAGAAGGCCGGGACCGCAACGAGGATCGACGTGGTGAGCGTTACCAAAATATCCCAGAAGGAATAACGCTTTACCGCCGAAATGATACCCGCACCGATACCCATGATCGCCTCGAGTACGATGGCGCACGCGGCAAGTTTGACCGTATACGGATACTTCTGGGCGAAGATTTCCGTAACCGGCAGCTTGCGCTGATACGAATTGCCCAGATCGCCATGAAGCAGGCCGTTCATGTAATAAAAGTAACGGTCCACGAGCGACGTTTGAACGGGGTCGCCGTTCTCGTCAAGGATCGCGTTGCCGTCCTCGTCCGTCTGGACCAGGTGATAGCGAACACGAAGCTGAAGCTCCACCTCGGGGGACAGAGCCTTGTCTCCACCGATCAGCTTGATCGGATCTCCCGGCACGATATTCTGGAGGGCGAACAGAATCAGCGTAACGCCCAAAAACACCGGGATGAACTGAAGCACACGTTTAACGATGTACTTACCCATACCACTCCCCTATCTAGGGATTAACCTAAATGGGATGCCGATCGCCAGACCGGCATCCCAAAATTACCATCAGCCAGTTTACCCCAGGTTAGGGAGAACTGTATGTTTCCCATGAGGTCTACGTAAATACTTGACCCTCACGGAAGCTGCAAACTCTTAAGCGAGCTCAGCGGTACCCAGATCAGCGTGCTTCTGCGGATCGACATAGAGGTGCTTGATGCGATCGGAGCCGGCGATGGTGTGCGTGTAGAACATCACCGGGATGACCGGGCAGTCGGCAGCGACCATTGCGTCGGCCTCCTGCATCTTAGCGACGCGCTCCTTGTCGTCAACCGTAGTGCGAGCCTCGTCGACCTTGGCGTCGAACTCGGGGTTGTTGTAACCAGAGCGGTTGTCGCCACCGAGGGAGTCGGAGTGGAACAGCGGATACAGGAAGTTGTCCATGATCGGGTAGTCGGCAATCCAGCCCAGACGACCGAACTGATAGTTAAAGTTCTGATACTGCTCGAGCAGGGCAGACCACTCGGGGGTATCGGAGACAGCGGTAACGCCAACCTTGGCGAGGTCGCCGATGATGGACTCCATGATCTCCTTGTGGCCACCGTCCTGGTTGTAGGAAAGGGTCACACTAATGCCACGGTCACCGTTGGCACCGGCAGGAGCAACCTTGTCGAGGTACTCGTTAGCCTTGTCGACGTCGTAGGCGCAGAACTCCCATGCGCCCTCCTTGTAGCCATCGATGCCCGGAGGAACAATGCCGTCGGCGGGGGTACGGGTACCCTTGAAGATGGTCTTGCAGATGGCCTCACGGTTAATGGCCAGGGAGATACCCCTACGCAGGTCAGCGTTGTTGAACGGCTCGGCCGTGTTGTTGCAGGTCAGGTAGTAGGTGGAAGGCTCGGCGCCGAGCAGCATGCGCTCGCCGTCACCCATGGTGTAGCCGTCCTTGGACACGCCGCGATCCTTCTTGGCGGCATCGATCTGAGCGACGGGAACGTCGCAGACATCGAGGTTACCGGCCTGGAACTCCTTGTAAGCGGTCTCCATGTCCTTGATGACCTGGAAGTGGATGCCATCGATCTTGGCCTTGTCGCCATAGTAATCGTCGAACTTCTTGACGTTGATCTCCTGGCCATCCTCCCACTTGCCGTCCATCATGAACGGGCCGTTACCGACCGGGGCAAGGTAGAAGCTCTTGACATCGGACTCGGCGCACTCGGGAACCGGGGCCAGAGCCGGGTGAGAGGCGACGAAGGGGAAGTCGGCGTAAGCGGAAGACAGCTTGACGACGAGGGTCTCATCGTCAGGGCACGTAACACCGCTGAGCTCGGTGGCGTTACCGGCAAGCAGATCGTCATAGCCCTCGACCATGGAAAGGTGATAGGAGACCTCGGAAGGGCCATACTCGGTAGCGATGGCCGACTTGGTGTTGACCAGACGCTCCCAACCGAGCTTGAAGGACTTAGAGGTAACGTCGTCACCGTTGTGGAACTTGGCCTTCTTGATCTTGAAGGTAAACTCGGTGGCGTCGTCGTTGGACTCAAAGGACTCGCAAGCCAGCGGAACGATCTCGCCCTTCTCGGCGTCGTAAGAGGTCAGAGCGTCGAAGAGCTGATACTCGACCTGAGTACCCTGGTCCTCCTGGACGTTGTAGGGGTCGATGCAGACCGGGTTGTTGATGTAGAAGTTCAGCGTCGAACCGGACTCAGAACCGGAAGCGTCGCCGCCCTTCTTGCCACATGCGGCAAGAAAAGCCATGGAGCTCGCAGCAAGGGTGCCGCCAACAAAGGCGCGACGACCCATAACGGGCTGGTGGAACATAGAATCAGCCATGCCATCCTCCTTATGAGATAGGACAAAGAAATGTTCAGTCGGACACATGTCGAGACAATCCGATCCGAACCATCAAAACGCTGCCCGCCGCTATGGCTGGTTATGCACAACAGGCCAACGTTTTGTAATACAGTAGCGCATTTTATGCACGATTTGGGGCTAATTCCGGTTAACGGTCAAGAATTTCTTTAGTTGGGCGCAGTATGTGGTGATATTTTTGACTCTGTTACGAATATGTAAACAAAAAAGGGTCCCGCACTTGCGGAACCCTTTACAAGTACTTATGCGGCTCGTGATTAGTAGCCCACGATGCCCTGCGGGAAGAAGAACATGCACAGCACGACGCACACGGCAAACACGACAGCCATGATGACGGTCAGGCGGTCGAGGTTCTGCTCCATAACACCTGTGGCAGAGCTGGAGTTATACAGCGAGCTAGCGATCATATCCGAAACGCCGGTACCCTTACCGGAATGCATCAGGACGAGAATCGTCAGCGCCACGGCAGAAACAGCCCAAACGACAAACAGAAGAATCTGGAACGGACCCATAGATAAGCTCCTTAATAGAACAATTCAAACTCCAGTACTGTACCACAATCCCCCGCTCTCCCCTACCTGCCACTCGGGGACGGTGCGGAAATGGCAGAAATACCAAAAAGGGGGTTGCCCGAATATGGGCAACCCCCTGCAAGAAAACGCTTGGAGTTTTCTCTTAGGCCTCGGTGGCGAGCACGCGACCCGTCATCTCGGCGGAAGGCTCAATACCAGCCATGGTGAGCATGGTCGGAGCGATATCGGAAAGACGACCGTCCTCGATACCGGTGAGCTGTGCCTTCTCATCAACGATGATGAACGGCACACGGTTGGTGGTGTGAGCCGTAAACGGATGCTTGGAACCGTCAGAAGCAACGTCAAACATGTGATCGGCGTTGCCGTGGTCGGCGGTAATCAGCGCAAAGCCGCCCTTGGCGAGAATCGCCGGGACAACCTTGGACAGGGCATCGTCAACAGCCTCGACGGCCTTAACGGCGGCGTCGAAGACACCGGTGTGACCAACCATGTCGCAGTTCGCGAAGTTCACGATGTAGAAATCAGCGCGATCCTCGTTGATGGCGGCGACAAGCTTCTCGGTAACCTCGGGAGCGCTCATCTCAGGCTGCAGATCGTAGGTAGCGACCTTGGGGGAAGCGACGAGCACGCGCTCCTCGCCCTCCTTGGGCTCCTCGATACCGCCGTTGAGGAAGAACGTCACGTGGGCGTACTTCTCGGTCTCGGCGGTGTGCAGCTGCTTCAGGCCATTGGCGGCGATAACGTCGGCCAGGACGTTCTCGGGGAACGTCTTGGGGAAGGCGACCTCGACGTCAAACGTAGGATCGTACTCGGTCATCGTCACAAAGTGAGAAAGCTTGATCTGCTCGCGCTCAAAGCCGTCGAACTCCTTGTCCGTGAATACGCGGGTCATCTGACGGGCGCGGTCGGGACGGAAGTTGAAGAAGATAGCCGCGTCGCCCTCGTGGATGCCCTCGTTGTGGGCAGCGAAGGGCTCGACGAACTCGTCGCCGCGCGGGTCCTTCTCGTAGTAGGCCTTGATGCCGGCAACAGGGTCGACATCGGCATCGGACGCATTGACCATGACGTCGTAGGCACGCTGGATGCGCTCCCAACGGTTGTCGCGGTCCATGGCCCAATAGCGGCCAGAAACGGTGGCGACGCGAGCGTCGCAACCGGTCTCCTCGGAGATCTTCGCCAGGAAGGCGCAGAACTCGCTCATGTAGCCGGCACCGGACTGCGGATCAACATCGCGGCCATCCATAAAGGCGTGAACACGAACGGTCTTGACGCCATGCTGGGCAGCCATCTTGACCAGGGCCTCGACGTGGTTCATGTGGGAGTGAACGCCGCCAGGGCTCATAAGGCCCATGAGGTGAAGGGTCTTGCCCTCAGCCTTGACATCGTCCATAGCCTTGACGAAAACCTCGTTCTTGGCGATGGAGCCGTCCTTGATGGCATTGTTGATGCGCGAAAGCTCCTGGAACACGATGCGGCCGGCACCGATGTTGAGGTGGCCTACCTCGGAGTTGCCCATCTGGCCGTCGGGAAGGCCCACGTCCTCGCCCGAAGCACCGAGCGTGGTGTGGGGGTACTTCTCGTACAGGCTATCAAGGAAGGGCGTCTTGGCAGCGGCGACGGCGTTCTCGCCATCGGCCGGAGCCAGGCCACAGCCGTCCATGATAATCAGGAGTGCAGGAAGATGACGCTGTGCCATATGTCCTACTCGCCTGCCTTGACGACCATAGAGGCGAAGTCGGCAGCCTTGAGCGAAGCGCCGCCCACGAGGGCGCCGTCAACGTCGGGCTTGGCGACGAGCTCGGCGATGTTACCGGGCTTGGCGGAACCACCATAGAGAACGCGGATGCCGTTAGCGAGCTCCTCGCCGAACATCTCCTTGAGGGTCTCACGGATAGCGCCGCAGACCTCCTGAGCGTCCTCGGCGGTAGCGGTCTTGCCGGTGCCAATGGCCCAGATGGGCTCGTAGGCGACGACGACCTGCTTGGGGCAAGTGATCTCAAGACCAGCAAGGCCAGCCTTGACCTGGTTCACGACGTGCTCGACATAGGTGCCAGCCTCGCGGACCTCGAGGGACTCGCCGCAGCAGAAGACGGGAACAAGACCGGCGGCGACGAGAGCCTTAGCCTTCTTGTTCTGGTCCTCGTCGGTCTCGTGGAAGTAGTCACGACGCTCGGAGTGGCCGATGATGCAGTAGGTGCAGCCAGCGGACTTGAGCATGTCGCAAGAGGACTCACCGGTGAAGGCACCCTTGGCCTCCCAGTACACGTTCTGTGCACCGAGGGCGATGGGGGCAGCCTGAATGCGGTCATGAACCGTGGTGATGTCGATGGTCGGAGGGCAGACGAGCACCTCGACGCCAGCCGGAACCTCGGGCAGAGCCTGAGCCAGCTCGTCGGCGAGCTTGGCGGCCTCGGCGACGTCGTTGTTCATCTTCCAGTTACCAGCGATGAGAAGGGTGCGATTAGGCATCGAGAAGCGCCTCCACTCCGGGCAGGGCCTTACCCTCGACGAGCTCCATGGAAGCGCCACCACCGGTGGAGATCCAGCTCATCTTGTCGGCCAGGTTAAACTTGTTGACAGCCGCGACAGAGTCGCCACCGCCGATGATCGAGGTGCAGTCGGCCTCGGCGACAGCCTCGGCGATAGCCTGGGTACCGTGAGCGAAGTTGTCAAACTCGAAGACACCCATGGGGCCGTTCCAGAACACGGTCTTAGCGCCCTTGACGGCCTCGGCGTAGAGCTCCTCGGTCTTGGGGCCGATGTCCATGCCCTCACGGTCATCGGGGATAGCGTCGGAAGCGACAACCTCGGGGACAGCGTCCTCGCCAAAGTGATCGGCAACGCGGTTGTCGATGGGGAGCAGGATCTTGACGCCCTTCTCCTCGGCCTTCTTGAGCATCTCGCCGGCGCGCTCGACCCAGTCCTCTTCCTTGAGGGACTGACCGACGGACAGGCCCTGAGCCAGGAAGAAAGTGTAGGCCATGCCGCCACCGATGATCAGGGTATCAGCGGAGTCGATGAGGTGATCGAGAACGCCGATCTTGGAGGAAACCTTGGAACCGCCGACGATGGCGACGAAGGGGCGCTCGGGCTCGGCGAAGATGCCGGTCAGCGTGTCGACCTCCTTCTCGAGCAGGAAGCCGGCGACGGCAGGCAGGTAAGCGGCGGGGCCCACGACGGAACCCTGGGCGCGGTGAGCGGTGCCGAAGGCATCGAGAACGAAGACGTCACCATAGGAAGCGAGCTTCTTGGCGATCTCGGGATCGTTCTTCTTCTCACGCTTGTCAAAACGGACGTTCTCGAGAACGAGGACCTTGCCCGGCTCGACGGCGGCGACAGCCTCGGCGGCCTTCTCGCCATACGTGTCGGCAACAAAAGCAACGTCAAGGCCAGAGAGCTCAGCGAGCTTCTTGGCGACAGGCTCGAGGGAAAGCTCGGGCTGGAAGCCAGTGCCCTCAGGACGGCCGAGGTGGCTCATGAGGATGACGCGAGCGTTGTGCTCAACGAGGTAGTTGATGGTGGGCAGGGCAGCCTTAATACGGGTGGTGTCGCCAACGACGCCATCCTTGATAGGCACGTTGAAGTCAACGCGGACGAGAACGCGCTTGCCGTCGACATCGATATCGCGGACGGTCTTCTTGGTAAAGGCCATGTTTGCTTCTACCTTTCGTACGTGTCTGCCTTCCATTACGGCAGACGATTTCTTATAAAAAGGACGCGACCCTAGGGTGTAAGCCCTATAAGGCCGCGCCCTTCTTTAGACGCTCAACGAGCTATTCGCTAAAAGCTAAATTAAGCAACGAACTTCTCGAAGTACTTGATGGTGCGGACCATCTGAGAGGTGTAGGAGTTCTCGTTGTCGTACCAAGAGGTGACCTGAACGAGGGTCTGGCCGTTGCCGAGGTCAGAGCACATGGTCTGCGTGGCGTCGAAGATGGAGCCGTGGGTCTCGCCGACGATGTCGCGGGAGACGATCTGGTCCTCGTTGTAGGCGAAGGTATCGGGGATGGTCTCGGCGTAGGCCTTCATGGCAGCGTTGACCTCGTCGACGGTGACCTTCTTGTCAACGACGGCGTAGAGGTTGGTCAGCGAGCCGGTCGGCGTCGGGACGCGCTGGGCGGCACCGATGAGCTTGCCGTTGAGCTCGGGGAGAACCAGGCCGATGGCCTTGGCAGCGCCCGTGGTGTTCGGGACGATGTTCTCGGAGCAGGCGCGGGAGCGACGGAAGTTGCCCTTGCGCTGCGGGCCGTCGAGCGGCATCTGGTCGCCGGTGAAGGCGTGGATGGTGGTCATGATGCCGGACACGATGGGAGCGAAGTCGTTCAGACCCTTGGCCATCGGGGCGAGGCAGTTGGTGGTGCAGGAAGCAGCGGAGATGATGTTGTCCTCAGCGGTCAGCGTCTCATGGTTGACGTTGTACACGATGGTGGGCAGATCGCTGCCGGCCGGAGCGGAGATGACGACCTTCTTGGCGCCAGCGTTGATGTGGGCCTGAGCCTTAGCCTTGCTGGTGTAGAAGCCGGTGCACTCGAGAACGACGTCGACGTCGAGGTCGCCCCAAGGCAGGTTGTTGGCGTCGGCCTCCTTGTAGATCTTGATCTCCTTGCCGTCAACGGTGATGGAATCCTCGCCAGCAACGACCTCGTGATCGCGAGCGTAGTTGCCCTGCGTGGAGTCGTACTTCAGCAGGTAAGCGAGCATATCGGGAGAGGTGAGGTCGTTGATAGCGACGATCTCGGAGCCCTCATGACCGAACATCTGACGGAAAGCCAGACGACCGATGCGACCGAAGCCGTTAATAGCAACCTTTACTGCCATTGTGTCTCCTTTCGTAAGGCCCCCGCGAGCTACAGCGCCCGCCGTTGAGGCCCACAAACTAACCACTCGCCTAATATACCTTTTTTTTGACTTGAATTTCACGAGAATGCTCGAAATTGAAAATCAAATTTACGTTAAAACGTTTTAAAGAATACAATAGCAGCTAAATCCGTATATAAGTCGATACTTCAAACTACTTGTTTGCTTCAATGAGCTTTTCAAGCCTCAAAACGCGATGGTACAGGGCAGACTTCGACAAGGGAGGGTCAGCCATCTCGCCCAGATCGCGCAGCGACAGATCGGGATAGCGCTCGCGCAGGTCGCAAAAGACTGCCAAGGCGTCCGGAAGTGTGTCGCGCAAACCCCGCTGTTCGAGCTCATCGATCAACGCAAGCTGATGCTGGGCGGCACCCGCACTTCTAGTCTGATTGGCCAGTTCGGCATTCACGCGACGGTTCACATCGTTCTTAACCAACTTGACCGCGCGTGCCTCCTCGATCTCGGCAACGCTGCGCTTGGCACCAATCAGCTTTAAAAGATGCTCGATCTCCTCGGCGCTCTTAATGTAGACAGCAAAGGATCCGCGCCGCGCGTTAACGCGCGCATGGACCCCAATCTGCTCCAATAGATCGCAAAGTCCCCGGGCAAACTGCTCGCTCTGCACCGCGATCTCCAAATGAAAGTCGCCGCGGGGGTCGGCCACGAAACCGCCGGCGATGAGCGCGCCGCGGATGTAGGCAAGCCTGCAGCAGGGACGGGCAACGATGTGCCGGGGAACACCGGCAACGAGCCCTCCCTTGCGGTCGAGAATGCCCAGCAGCACCAGAGCCTTGTCCAGGTCGGGTTGATCGGGCAGGGTAATGAGATAGTTACGGACCTTATGCAAGACCGATTTACGAACGGTGAATTCCGTTTTGAGCTTAAGGATGCGATGCGTCAGCGTGATCATCGTACGCGCGACGGCGCCTGTCTCGGTCGCGACCGTCAAACGATACCGCCCGGAGCCGGCCAGCGAAAGTGTACCGCTCACACGCGTCAGGGCGGCAAGCGTCGACAAATCGCAGTATTCACATTCGGGTTCGCAGCGCGCGAGCTCGTCACGCACCTCGGCGGTAAACGACATGCAGACCTATGCTTTCGTGTTAGCGCGCGACAGGTCGCGATGGGAAATGCTCACGTGATACTGGGCGCCTTCCAAATAACGTGCCGTGGCCTCGGCGATGGCAACGCTGCGGTGTTGACCGCCCGTGCAGCCGATGGCAATAGAAAGCTGTGGCTTGCCCTCCGCGATATAGCCCGGCATGACCGTATCGAGCAGCTGCGTCCAGGCCTTCCAGAACTCCTGGGTCTTGGGATGGTCCAAAACAAAATCGGAGACCTTTTTATCGAGACCGGTCATGGTGCGCATCTCGGGATCGTAGAACGGATTGGGCAGGAAGCGAACGTCGATCATAATGTCCGCCTCGACGGGCATGCCGTGCTTAAAGCCAAACGAGAACACGTGAACGTCCATGAGCTGCTGGTCGGACAGCTCGGAGAACGCCATGCGCAATTTGTTGCGCAGGGCAGAGGTGCGCAGACGGCTCGTGTCGATGATCATATCGGCTCGATCGCGCACACCCTGCAGCTGCAGGCGCTCGCGCTGAATCGCATCGGCCGTAGTCTCCCCCGGCTTGGCAATGGGATGGCGGCGGCGGTTTTCGCTATAACGACGGATCAGCACCTCGTCAGAGGCCTCGAGAAACACAATGTCACAGCTCATTTCCCGCTCCTCGAGTGCGGCAACGGCATCGAGCAGCTCATCGAACAAGCCCTGGCTGCGCAGGTCGCAGGTGACGGCAAGATGCCTGCCCACGCCCGTATTGATGCCGACGAGTTCGGCAAGCTGGGCGATCAGACGCGGAGGCAAGTTGTCGATGCAAAAGTAGCCCATGTCCTCGAACACATGCATGGCCTGCGTTCGGCCCGATCCAGACATTCCGGTGATGATGACGATATCGGGGATGCGCTCCGAGCGCTCCGCCGCATCCATGGCATCTCCCTTTTGCATGTGTGCCTCCTAAAACAAGCGCGGGACCCGGCCAGCGGATCCCGCGCGATCAATTGCCTTTATTGAGTATACCGCCCCAAGCGGATACGAGGCCTGTCTTACGCCTCAAGCGCAGCCTTGAACCAACTCGTAATACTCGTGGGGTGCGTAATGGCAGTGCCTACGACAACTGCCCAAGCGCCCGCATCAATCGCGGCGCGGGCCTCCTCGGGCGTGTGCACACGGCCCTCGCAGATGATGGGAAGACCGGGGAACTCCTCGGTCGCCTGACGCAGGAGCGGCAGATCTGGGCCATCGGCCATGGTGCAGTCGATGGCGGCAACACCGTGAGAAAGCGTAGTGGATACCAGGTCAAAGCCCATATCAACCGCACGGCGAATGTCCTCGATGGTGGCACAGTCGGCCATCAGGAGCACACCCTCCTCGTGCAGCGGGCGGAAGGTATCCTCGACCGACTTACCATCGGGACGCGGGCGATCGGTGGCGTCAATCGCCACGATGTCGGCACCGGCGGCAACGCAGGCGCGAGCATGACGCAGCGTCGGCGTGATGTAGACGCCCTCGTGTCCATCCTTCCACAAGCCGATAACAGGAACCTCACAGCGACCCTTAATGGCGGCGATGTCGGCAAGGCCCTGGCAGCGAATGGCGGCGGCACCGCCAAGCTCGCAGGCGCGAGACATTTGAGCCATGGTCTCGGGCGTACGAAGCGGCTCGCCCATATACGCCTGAACGCTCACGACGAGCTTGCCCTTCAGGGACTGGATCAAAGGATCAACGGTCATGTTCGACTCAACCTTTCTCAAAACAGCCTTCTGAGACACCGCACCTTGACGTTCAAACCGTCGCTCGCGTACCGAAGTACGCTTCGCTCCTCTTTCACGTCAATCTGCGGCACCTCAGAAGGCGCACTTGGTAGTTATGTTTACTTCAACGATGCAAGAAGGTGTTCGGCGGCACCGATGAGCGGAGCATCGCCCTCCAGAGAACCGATGAGGATCGGCGTGTCCTGAAGCGGGTCGAGCGCCTGGCTGGCATAGCCCTCGTGCACCGAATCCTTCCACGTCTGCGAACGCCAATCGGGACCTTGGTGAATCACGCCGCCCGAAAGCACGATGACCTCAGGGTCCAGAATGTTAGCGAGCGAGCCCAAGCTGGCACCCAGCGCAAAGCCGGCGTCATGGATGACCTCGGTCGCCTTTGCGTCGCCCGCACGGCACAGGTCGTTCACGTCGCGACCGACCGAAGGACGGCTGGGGTCGACGCGACCGAAGCGCTCATCGTACATACGACCAATGGAAGTGCCCGAAGCAACCGACTCAAGATGGCCCGAACGTCCGCAGGCGCAGGGAATGCCGGCGGCAGCCGAGCACTCGATGTGGCCCATATGACCGGCAGCGCCATGGAAGCCCTGCATCACGCGGCCGTTCTCGACATATGCGCCGCCGATGCCCGTACCGATGCCCAGACACAAGACGGAGAACTTGCCCTTGCCGACGCCCCAGTGGGCCTCGCCCAGAGCATGAGCCTGCACGTCGCCCACAACGGCAACGGGAAGACCAAGGTCCTCGCGCAGGCGCGGCCCCAACTGAACGCCGGACCAGCCGGGCATGATCTCGTTGGCATACGCGATGGCGCCCGTCTTGGGATCGACGACGCCTGCGGCACCGATACCGACACCGAGGACCTCGACATCGGGATTCGCCTCAAGAGCGGCCTTGATGGACGCCTCGATACGCTGGAAGACGGCCTCGCCGCCCTCCTGGGCCTCGGTAGGAACCTCGGCCTCAAATACGGGATGGGGCACGCTGCCGTCAGCCGGGTACTCCATAATGGCGGTCGCGATCTTAGTTCCGCCGATATCGACAGAGCAGACGTACTTGTTCTCCATGTCGTTCTCCTTAGGAGATAAAAACAACTACAGGAATTGCGGTCGGAATTAACCCCGCCGCACGGTAAAGGTTTCCCAGGTGCCCGAGGTTGGGGTGAAAGTGGTCGGGCGTTGACCTAATGGGTCACGCCCGGCCACTTGAGCCCCAAGATCGGGTGTCTGGGGAAGCTTTACAGGAGACCGTTGTCCTGGAGGACCTTCTTAATCGCCTCGACGTTCTCGCCGGTCATGGCCTTCACCGGGCGCGGCATGGTCGGGCTGTCGAAGATGCCCATGAGGTTCATAGCGGTCTTGAAGGCGCCGACGCCACCGGCATAGCCCTGGACGCCCGAGGTGACATCCCAGATGTGGGAAATCTCGTTGAGGCGATCCTGCTCGGCCTTGACGGTAGCCCAGTCGCCGGCCTGAGCGGCCTTCCACTGACGCACGTAGCCCTCGGGCTCAACGTTGGCGAGACCCGGGACGGAACCGTCGGCGCCGCCGAGGTAAGCACCGTCGACGACGACCTCGTGACCGGTGAGGATGCTCATCGGGTGGCCGTTCTTCTCGTTCTCCTGAACGAGGTAGCGGAACGAGATGTCATCACCCGAGGAATCCTTGACGCCGGCCAGGACGCCCTCGGCGCCGAGCTTGGCAAGGAGCTTCCAAGGGAGCTTGGTGTGGACGCACACGGGGATGTCGTAGGCGAAGATGGGCAGGTCGAGTTCCTCGTGCAGGATGCGGAAGTGCTCCTCGACCTCGGTCATGCCCTGCAGGGCATAGAACGGGCAGGTGGCGACAAGCGCATCGGCGCCCAGCTCCTGAGCGACCTTACCGTGCTCGATCATGCGCTCGGTCTCGGTGTCGATGATGCCGACCAGAACGGGAACGCGGTGGTCGACGATACGGACGGCCTCGGCGATGATCTGACGGCGACGCTCGTCGGTGGAGAAGACGACCTCGCCCGAGGAGCCCAGGAAGAACAAGCCATCGACGCCGGCATCGATCATGCGGTTGATGCTGCGCTCAAAGGAGGCAACATCGAGCTGGTGATCTTCGGTATCGGGAACAACGACGGGAGGGATAACGCCGGTGAATTTCTGAGTTGCCACAAGAATCTCCTTAGTTGTCTGGCGGGCAGCCCTATGCCGCCCACTCTTGTTGGCAGTGTCCAGGCCGTCTAGGCCAAAGAACACGGGTAGAACGTTTGGTTAAAGAAGTCGACGACTTCGTCTTCGAACGCATTGATGCGCTCGTGAGCGTATTTGACATAGATGATATGCCTCCGGTCACACTCAAGACCGTTGAATACAGCATACTGGCCCTTGGGGTCGCTCGCGGCATCCATGAGCGATGTGCCCATGAGCACCGATCCGCGCACCCGAGACGACAGCGTCTCAAGGCCGCCGGGAAGCGGATTGGCAACCGCCGTGCAGGCGAGACCCCGCTCGTCCAGAGCAGAAACCGCCAGCGCGACTCCGCCGCCTAGACCCTCGCCCCATGCAAAGATGCGGTCGGGGTCCATGCCATCAAGATTGCGCGCGACCTTCGCCAACGCACAGCCCCAACGGACGCGCCTGACAAAAGCAGGCGAAGTAATCCCCTGCCGCAGATCGCTGGGTCCAATCACCTCATCGTCCAGTGCAAGCACGGCATAACCCATGGCGGCAAATCTCGTCATGTGATGCCAGCCGCGCACAGGCCGATCGATGTCGTGGAACATCAGGCACAGCGGCACGCGCTCAGATACTCGGACACGACCGACAGGCTCGATCAAACGAGCGTGAATCGCATCGTCACCGAGCTCAAAGGAGACCTCCGAGTAACGGGCGCAGGGGTTAACAAAGTCAATCGCCGTAATGGCCAGGCCTTGAATCTCAAGATTCGAAGCGCATGTCTCTAAATCAGAAACATCTGCTTGGACATCACCGCGCCAGTCCCGATATTCTGCGAGCCTTGACGAAACCGTTCCAGGAATTCCCACGAGTCCGGGGACAATCAGCTCGTCAACATTGCTCTCGCACTTAGACATGAGCCTCCCCTCCCTTGCAGAAAAACGGAATGATCAGATCGTCAAAATCCTGAATCTCCTCGTGGCCAAAGCCTTCAAAGAACTCATGACGCTTTTCGCAGGTCAGGTTGTTATAGACCGCAAACTGCGTCGCTGGCGGACAGACGATATCGGCTGTGCCGGTGCCAAACAGCACGGGGCATTTGACCATAGGGGCAAAGTTCTTGGAATCGAAGTACGCCAGCTTGGCATAGGCTTCGTCAATACGAGTCGAGTCCTCGTCAAACCAGCGAGACCAATAGCGCAGGCCCTCGTAGGCAATGTCGTCGGCATCCAAATCCCAGACTAGGCGGAAATCTGACAGGAAGGGATAGAGGATGGCGGCACGATTGATAAGCTCGCTGTTAAGCGCGCAGGTCGCAATGCCCAAACCGCCGCCCTGCGACGCGCCGTTCACAAACACACGCGCAAGATCGATGCCCTCGAGCTCGCGAACGATGCGGCACAGGATGCGAATATCTTGGTGCAAGCGGACATAGTAGAGGTTGGCAGGGTCGCCGTCGATACCGGCGACGATATGCCCGGCAACCGTTGTGCCCTCAAATCCACCAATGTCCTCGGAGGGACCTCCTTGGCCGGGGCAGTCGAGGGCGATGAGTGCCATGCCCATGCCCGCAAACGACGCCTGCTCAAACCAGCTGCGGCTTGCACCCGGATACCCATGGAACTGAAGTACCAATGGCACGGGCTCGTCCGAGACGGGTTTAAGGTACTTGGCATGCAGGCGCGCGCCACACATGCCGGTATACCAGAGGTCGAAAAGCTGGCAGGTCGCGGCATCGGCGACCGATGCCGTCTCGATCGCATAGTCAAGCCCGACGGCGTCGGCCTCGGCCATGCGATCCTTCCAAAAGAGATCGAAATCTGATGGACGGGGCATGGCGCCTCGATATTCACCAAATTGATGTTGTAGCTCCTGAGCACTTGGCATGGCTCGTGAACCCAACCTTTCGAAATCGCAACGGAGGTGCGCCCGGCAAGGGAACCGGGCGCACGGGAGGGAAAGCGAGGCTACTCGCCGAGCTTGGGATGCAGCAGCGACGGCGCAGCGCCGAGCAGCATCTTGGTGTAGGGGTCCTGGGGGTGCTGGAAGACCTGCTTGGCCTCGCCCTGCTCGACGATCCTGCCGCCATTCATAACGATGATGTCGTCAGAGATATAGCGGACCGTCTGGATGTCATGGCTGATGAACACCATGGCCAGGCCGAGCTCCTTCTTAAGGTCGGTCAGCAGGTTCAGAATCTGCGCGCGGACCGAAACGTCCAGAGCCGAGGTGGGCTCGTCGGCGATGATGGCATCGGGGTTCAGCGACAGGGCACGGGCAATTGCGACGCGCTGGCGCTGGCCGCCCGAAAGCTGGCCGGGAAGAACCTCGGCAGCGGAGCTGGGCAGACCGGTGAGCTCCAAGAGTTCCTTGACGCGCTTCTCCTGCTCGGCCTCGGTACCCAGGTTGTGGACGCGCATGGGGTCGAGCAGCTGCTCGCGAACGACCATGCGGGGGTTGAGCGCCGTGGCCGGGTTCTGGAACACGACCGAGATGACGCGACCCATGTGGCGACGGTCCTCGGCGGTACGTTTGGTAACGTCCTTGCCCTTAAAGTAGACCTTGCCGCTCGTGGGGGCCTGCAGGCCGCACATGACGTTGGCGGTGGTGGACTTACCGCAACCGGACTCGCCGACGATGCCGATCGTCTGACCGGGCATGAGCTTAATCGTTACACCCTGGACGGCGTGAACCAGGTTGGGGTGCAGAATCGAGCCGGTACGGGTCCTAAAGGTGACGTGGACGTCATCAAGGAAGATGATCGGCTCGACGCCGTTGACTGCGGTCTCGCTCATCTACATCACCTCCGCGTGAGGGGTCAAACCATTTGCCTTGAGCACCTCGTCGGGGAGCTCGGAATAGAAGTGCTCGGTGCCAGGCACGCGCTTGAAGACCGGACGGGTGTCCAGGCCAATACGTGGATGGCTCGAGCGGGGCGCGAAGCGATCGCCCTTGGGGAAATCGCGCGGGCTCGGAACGGCGCCGGGCACCTGGTGCAGGCGGCCCGAACCGCTCTCGATGGACAGAACGGAACCCAGAAGACCGCGGGTGTACTCGTGGATCGGGTTAGTGAGCAGCTCCTTGGTGGGTGCCTGCTCGATAACCTGGCCGGCGTACATAACCGTGATGTTATGGGCGACCTCGGCGACCAGAGCCAGGTCATGCGAAACGAAGATCATGGCAAAGCCGAGCTTGGCCTGAAGATCGTTGAGCAGCTTGATAACCTGCTTCTGAACGGTAACGTCCAGAGCGGTCGTGGGCTCGTCGCAGATGACCAGCTTGGGGTCGCGGGTAAGGGCCATAGCGATCAGGACACGCTGACGCTGGCCGCCGGAAAGCTCGTGCGGATAGCTCTCGAGCGTGCGCTTGGGATCGAGGCCGACGAGCTCCAGGAGCTCCTCGGCGCTGCGGGTTCCGCCGCGCTTGGTGAGCTGCTTCATCTGGGCAGAGATGAGCATGGAGGGGTTGAGCGAGGACAGGGCGTCCTGATAGACCATAGCGATATCGGTACCGCGCAGGCCGAACCACTCCTTCTTGCTCATCTTGAGCAGGTCACGGCCCTCCCAGAGGACCTCGCCGGAAAGGTGCTCGTCCTCATCGGTCAGGCCCATGATGGCCAGCGTGGTGATGGACTTACCGCAACCGGACTCGCCCACCAGGCCCATGGTCTGACCAGGACGGACGTCAAAGTTGACATGGTCGACGACGTTGATATCACCGTGATGCTCAAACTGGATGCAGAAGTCACGGACCGAGAGAATCGGTTCAACAGACTCGTCGGGCACATGGCGATCGTCACGCTTGAGCTCGACATCGCGCAGGGCGCCAAGGCGAGCGGAGAGGGACTGGGCCTGCTCCTTGTAGGCTCGAACGGGGTCGGAGACCAGCAGGTCGGCCTCGCGACGCTTGGAGGAATCGGTGGGATCCAGGGCGGCGGAGGGAGCAGCGGCCATGGCGTCGGTAATGCCCTCGGAGAGGATGTTGAGCGCCAGGCAGGTGATCATGATGGCCAGGCCCGGGAACAGTGCCTGCCACCAACGGCCGGCGAGCACGCCGCCGCGGGCGTCGGCGAGGATGTTGCCCCAGGTAGCGGTGGGCTCCTGGATACCAGCGCCGATGAAGGTCAGCGAGGCCTCGAAGATGATGGCGTCGGCGACCAGGGTAACGGTGAAGACCATGATCGGGGCGATGCAGTTACGCAGAACATGCTTGATCAAAATCCACGGAGCCTTGGCGCCGGAAACGATGACCGCGCGAACATAGTCCTCGCCGTACTCGGACACGATGTTGGCGCGCACGATACGGGCAATCTGCGGAGTGTACATAAAGCCGATGGCGAAGATGATCGACGGCACGGAGTTGCCCAGGATGGAGACAAAGACGGCCGCGAGGGCGATGCCCGGGATGGACATGATGATGTCCAGGATACGCATGATCGTCTCGGAGACGGCCTTGCGCGAAACCGCTGCAAGGGCGCCCACGACCGAGCCGCAGACCAGAGCCATGGCGGTGGCGCCAAAGCCGATAATCAGCGAGTAACGACCACCGTAGAGCATACGCGACAGAATGTCGCGACCCTTATCGTCGGTACCGAAGATAAATCCGTTGCCGGGAGCCTGGCGAGCCGTAAAGATCTCGACCGGGCTATAGGGGGCAAGAAGGGGCGCCAGAATCGCAGTCAGGGCGACCAGCACCAGCACGACGGCGGCAATCTTAGAAGACAACGTCATCTTCTTCCAGCCACCGAGCTTGAGCCCCTTGGAGGCAGCCTTCTCGAGCTGCTCGGTTTGCTTCTCTCGAATCTTTACCATAATCTACACCGTCCTGATGCGCGGGTTGATGAGCAGGTAGAGCATGTCAACCACGATGTTGATGATGATGAAGGCAAGAGCAACGACGATAACGACGCCCTGAACCAGGTTCGCCTCGTTGCCCTGAACGCCCTGCAGAATCGCAGTGCCCATGCCGGGGAGGTTGAAGATAACCTCGATGACGACGGCGCCGCCCATGAGGTAACCGATCTTAAGACCGAGGGTGGTGACCGGGGTGATCAGCGCATTGCGAAGAACGTTGATGCCGACGACGACCTTCTCGGGAACGCCGGCGCCGCGAGCCATACGGACATAATCCTTGTCGAGCTCCTCGACCATGGCGGTACGCACGATACGAGTCATCTGGCCCGTCAGCGGAAATGCCAAGGCGATAGCGGGCATGATCATACGTCCCAGATAGCCAACCGGATTCGTGGTGAAGTGAGGCAGAGCACCCGATGCCGGGAGCACCTTAAGGTAGGAAGAGAACAGCAGGATCAACAGAACGGCAAGCCAGAACGACGGGGTTGCCAAGCCGGCGATGGAAAAGACGCGGATCACTTGGTCCGGCCATTTGTCGCGATACAGTGCCGCGATGACGCCGAGCAAAAACGAAACGACCGCACCGATGGCAAGACCGATGAAGGTCAGCTGCATCGTGACGGGCAGGGCCGTGGAGATGCGCTTGGCAACGGAGTTGCGAGCAGCACCATAGGTGCCCATGTCGCCATGGATCAAATCGCCCATATAGCGCACGTAGCGCACGGGCCAGGGGTCGTCCAGACCATACTTCTCATGGTACTCGGCAACCGCCTCGGGCGAGGCACCGTCACCCAACGCCGTGTAGGCGGGGTCGGTCTTGGAGAACGACATAAGGAAGAACACCAGGACGGTGACGCCCAATGCCATGATCGGCAGCGCCACAAGACGCCTTCCAATCAAACGTAGCAAGTTGTTCACGTTCTCTCCCCTTTCTTTTGTCGGTAGGACCAACTGGTATATGAGTACGGATACTCATTACAAGACCCGAGCGACATCGTTGCCGCCCGGGTCTTTGTTTCAACTATGAGGATACGGTCCCAACGACCGACATCCTGCATACAGACTCAAGCGAGTCTTACGCCTTGACGGTCGCAACGCCCCTGAAGGACATGCTCGTCGTGCCGATGCCCTTGAAGCCATCGAGGGCCTCGCCGCTGGGCGCAGTGGACGGATCGTCCCAGGAAGCGGAGACGGTCTTGACGTGGACAACGGGGTACAGAACGGCGTTGTCGGCAATGATGTCGAAGCACTCGTTCCACTTCTTCTGCTGCTCGTCGCCCTCGGCGGCAAGAGCCTCGTCCATGAGACCGTGGAGCTTCTGCCACTCAGCGGACTCCTTCCACGGGCAACGGGTCTGCATCCAGACGTTGTCGCCGTACCACCAGTTGAGCAGCAGGTCGGGATCAGCGCCGAAGCAGGAAGGATCGCCAGGGGCAAGGAGGATATCGTAGGCCTCGCCGCCGTCGATGGCAGCGTAGGTGGCCGGCGAGGTATCGGTCTGGATGGTCACATCGAAGCCGAGAGCGTCGAGGTCGTTCTTGACCTGAGCGGCCATGCCCTTAATCTGCTCGTTGTCGGTGGTGCGCAGGGTGATGGCACCCGGGGTGATGCCAGACTCCTCGATGAGCTTCTTAGCCTTCTTGGCGTCGGTCTTGTACACCGTGGAAGCCTCATGATAGTTGGTGAAGCTCTTGGGCAGGTAGCAGCTGGCAGCAGTGGCAAGGCCGGCGAAGGTGTTGCTGACCATCTTCTCGGTGTCGAGCGCATACATGACGGCCTGACGGACCTTGACGTTGTTCCAAGGCTCCTTGGCGACGTTGAACATGATAAAGCGGGTGCCGAAACCCTGAACGTTATCGATCTTGCAGCCGGCGCTCTCGAGCTGGTCGACGGCATCAGCGGTAACGAGCTCCATAACGAGCGTGGAGCCCTCCTGCTGAGCGGTAACGCGAGCGGTGGGGTCGGTCAGGATGCTGTACTGGATCTTCTTATCCTCGGCAGCATACTCACCGTTGTACTCGGGGTTGGGAACCAGGGTGATCTCGGTATCGGAGATAGAGTCGTACATCCAGGGGCCGGAGCCGATCGGCTGCTTGGCGCGATCCTCCTCGGTCTGGGTGGCCGGGGTAACGCGGACGATGGCCAGACGATCCTTGAGCAGGGAGAAGTTGGGGACCTTGGTCTTGACCGTCACGGTGCTGGCGTCCTTGGCCTCGATGGACTCGAAGGGCTGGAAGAACGGAGCATAGGTAGCGGAAGCGGCGCAAGCAGTGTAGGAGGCAACGACATCGTCAGCGGTGACCTCGGTGCCATCGGAGAACTTGGCGCCCTTGCGGATGGTGACCTCGAAAGTGGTGTCGTCCACAGACTTGGGATCGTCGGTGGCGAGCTCGTTGAAGGTGCTGTAGTCGTGGTAATCGATGCCGTAGAGGCCCTCGACGACGTGCCAGTTAGCACCCAGGCCCACAGCGGAGCCGGTGCTGGCGGGATCGAAGCTGGACGGAGCGTAAGCGGAACCAGCGGTGATCACGCCGCCGCCACGGTTAGCGGAATCGGTGGAACCGGAAGCGGAACCCTCGTCGTTAGAGCTGCCACCGCAGCCGGTGAGACCAAGCCCTGCGACAGCAGCGACGCTGCCGGTGAGGCCGAGGAACGAACGCCTGGACATACCCTTGTTGATGATGGCCATGTCTTCTCCTATCAATAGAGAATCTTACTCGGGAGCATCTAGACTTGCCCCCGCGCAACTTGCGGACGATATATACCTTACCTACCGACGAACCCAACTGAGGTGCCGCGCTCGGCGACCGATACATACATACGCTTGAACGGTATTTACTACCGTTCACCGAATTCGTTGACAAACGATTCGCCAGACAGTATGTATCGGCGAGGTGAGATATCAGTCTTCGTCAACCCGCAGGATAGCAGGGTTTTCGCTTGGGTTAGTCAAACGTTTTAGCGTTAATAAAACCCGAAACCAGCAGGCAATCATGGCGAAATAAATGGTTGAAAATCGCGCAATCATGTATATCAGTTGTTTAGGCTCGTGTTTAGCTATCGGAATGGCCAGCCGCCGCCTCGGCGCGCTCGGCATTCCACGCAACGAGCGCCTCGTGGACCGCCTTGGCAACATCGGCAGGTATGCCGCGAACTTCCGCGATCTCTTGCTCGCTCGCCGCGCGCAAACGCTTCATCGAGCCAAAATGGCGCATAAGGGCACGTTTTCTGGTGGGTCCCACGCCTGGAACGTCATCGAGTACCGAAACTGTCATGGCTTTATCACGCAACTCACGATGGAATGTGATTGCAAAACGGTGCGATTCATCGCGCACCTGTTTAATTAGATAGAGCGAAGCAGACCCGGTCGGCAGCACGACGGGAGTCTCGTCCCAAGGCACGAAAACCTCCTCATCGGCCTTTGCCAAGCCACAAACTGGTATATCGAGCCCAAGAGCCTCAAGTTGCTTGATCGCAGCGGTCAATTGCGGCTTACCGCCATCGACAACGAGCAAATCGGGGCGCGAGCCAAAGCGCTCGTCGGCCATGCGCTCGGGAGCATAGCGTCGTCCCAAAACCTCGGACATCGACACGAAGTCGTTTGCCTCGTCCAATTCGGCCTGAATTTTAAAACGACGGTACTGGCTCTTGTCGGCGCGTCCGTTGGTAAACACCACCATCGAGGCGACGGTAAAGGTTCCATGCAGCGTCGAGATATCGAAGCACTCGATACGCATCGGCGGCGCCGGCAGCGCCAGCGCGCTTTCGAGCTCCAGGAGCGCTTGATTGGTGCGGTCGTCAGCGTACCCCGTTCGCATCATGTAGCGCATGAGGGCATGGCGCGCATTTTTGGATGCCATATCGAGCAAACGGTGCTTTTCGCCACGCTGCGGCCTATGGAGATGGCAGGAACGCTCGCGCTTGCCTGCAAGCCACTCCCCCAGCGCCTCCGCATCCTCAAGCTCGACAGAGAGGTTTATCTCAGCTGGAATATCAGCCGTCTCGTCGTAATAGCGCTTAAGAAAGCCCGACTGGAGCTCTTCCTCGCCAACATCAAGACCCTTGTCAAGAATGAACTCGCAGGTGCGAACTGTTCGGCCCTCACGCACGACAAAGACGCAAGCGGCAGAGATGGTCTCCTCGCGATAGAAACCGATGACATCGATATCGACACTGGAGGGAAAAACGACTTGCTGACGGTCGTCCAGACCCCTGATGACCTCCAAACGACGCTTGACGCGTGCCGCGCGCTCAAAATCGAGTGCCTCGGCGGCATCCGCCATCTCGGAAGTCAGCTCGTCGACGACATCCTTGCGATGGCCCGACAAAAAGCGCTCGACACGCTTGACGTTCTTGGCATAGTCTGCCGGGGAAATCGCGCCGACACACGCACCCGGCCCGCGCCCGACATGGTAGTCGAAGCAGGGACGCCCGTTTTGTGCGCAAATCATATTGACGATGTCTTCCTCGCCCTTGTGGGACTCGATGATACGGCGACAACGACGCCACTCCGCACAGGATGCAGAGCAGATGGGGATAACCTTGCGCAGCGTATCTATCGTCTCACGTGCCGCACGGCTATCGGTATAGGGTCCAAAATAGCGCGTTCCCGGCTTATGACGCTCACGCGTGTATTTGATAGCGGGATACAGGTCGCCCTTTGTAATGGCGATAAAGGGGTAGCTCTTGTCATCCTTGAGGTCGACGTTAAAGTACGGATGGTACTGGCCGATCAGGTTGCGCTCGAGTACAAGCGCCTCATGCTCGGTTTCGACAACGATGTAGTCAAAGCTCGCCACCAGCTGCATCATCAGCGGGATCTTTTGACGCTCATCCTGCAGCGTCACGTACTGGCGCATACGGGAACGCAGGTTTTTCGCCTTGCCAACGTAGATGACATCGCCCTTGGCATCCTTCCAAAGGTAGCATCCGGGCTGCGTGGGAACGCGCGAAACCTGCTCGGCGAGTGTTGGAATGTTGTCGTGACCGGCCACACGCACCTACTTGCGACGAAGCAGCGCCGAGACCTCGGGCATCTTAAGGACGACGGCAAGGCCAAAGGTAACAGCAAGCGAGACGACACCGGCAACGCAAACGTAGCCAAGAGTAATCAGAATCGAGCCGCCAAGTGCG
The DNA here is from genome assembly GCA_900541825.1 of uncultured Collinsella sp. Lineage (GTDB taxonomy): Bacteria > Actinomycetota > Coriobacteriia > Coriobacteriales > Coriobacteriaceae > Collinsella. Next base: position 18,842 of record UQLJ01000021.1, on the reverse strand, counting down.
CCGACAAAGTGCTCAAGCGCCCACATGACGCCGGCGCCTGCGGCAGCACCCAGGCCACCGAGCAAAAGGCCAAAGAAACCGCCATGCAGGATAGATTTGACCTGAAGACCACGCAGACGACGACGCAGCCACCACAGCGAACAACCGACCAAGATCACGTAGTCGACGACATACGAAAGCGCGATTGCCGGCATACCGAAGCCCAGCACAACGCCAAACAGCAGAACCGAGCCGGCCTGGCCGATGGCGGAATACAGGCAATAGCGGCTATAGGGCTTCATGTCGAGCAAGGCAGAGAAGCTCTTCTGCATCAACACGACCACGCCGTAGAGCGGCAGCGAGAACGCCAGGTAGACAAGGAACTCGGACACCAGCGCCACGCCGGACTCATCAAACTTGCCGGCACAGTAAATCATGTTGAGCGGACGCGCGAAGACAATCAGGTACAGCGCGAACGGAATCAGGAAGAACAGCATCTGGGCGACGCCACGCGAAATGCCCGTGCGAACGCTGTCGTAATCCTTCTCCTGTGCGTCGTGAGAGAGCTCGGTATAGAGCGCCGTCGAAAGCGAGGCGGCAATCAGCGCGTAGGGCAGCGTGTACCACAGGCGCGCATAGGCGATGACGGAAGGACCAGTCTCGGGCTGGACCACCAGCGCGGCAGCGTTGGTGATAGAAGTCGAGACAAACATGCACACCGTGGCGAGCAGCGTCGGGATACCGAGCGCAATCGTCTGGCGCAGCGCGGGGTCCTTAAAGTCGATATGGATATGGGGATGCACGCCGTGCTTGCCAAGCGCGGGGATCTGACATGCCATCTGAACAAAGACACCGAGGGTCGTACCGGCCGCAATTAAGATGATGCCGGCACGTTCGCCAAACTGTGCGGACACGGGCGCAAAACCCATAAAGCTCGCAATGACGATCACATTGTTGAGGACCGGGGCAAACGTCGACCAGAAGTAGTCGCGGTGTGCGTTGAGAACGCCCGAAAACACCGAGCCCAAACCATAGAACAGAATCTGGATGGCAAAGAAACGGAACATGAACGCAGCGGTATCCATGCTGCCGCCGTCACCCGAAAGGAACGATTGCGTCCAGATAAAGCCCGGGGCGAACACGGTCCCCAGCAACGAAATGCCACCCAGCACCAAAAGCAGAATGCCGAGCAGGTTGCCCACGTACTCGTTCGAGGCCTCGCGACCCTGCTCACGCCTCACGCCCATGTACACGGGCAAAAACGCCGTCACGAGCATGCCACCCATCACGAGTTCGTAGAGCATATTGGGCAGGTTGTTGGCGACCTGATAGGAGGACGAGAGTAGCGACATGCCGATAGCGGCCGCCATTGCCCACGTGCGGATAAAACCGGTAACGCGAGACACGATGGTCAGGATGGTCATAAGCCCAGCGGAACGACCAACCGTGGAGTAGTCCGACGAGCCCATGTCGTCAGTGTCATCTCGCGACGAAGGAGCTTCGGATGAGGGTGTCTGAGGCGCAGATTCTTTTGCAAAATGAGCTCCGCGCTTCAATTCTTCCTGCGGCATCGCTCAGTCCTCTCTCGTAATCGCGGCAACCGTCGCCCCGCAAAATGCAATTAAATCATCGGGTGCAAGCTCGAGCTGATAACCACGCTTGCCTCCCGAAATAAAAATGGTATCCCAAAGGACACACGTCTCATCAATGAGCGTCCGGTAGCGTTTTTTCATACCGACCGGGCTGCAGCCGCCGCGAACGTAGCCAGTCGCCGCAAGCAAATCCTTCACATGCATCATGGCCAAGGACTTTTCCCCCGCGGCACGCGCGGCGGACTTTAAATCGAGCTCGTCGGCAACAGGGATGCAGCACACGACATGGTCGTTGGACGGTGTCACACAGACCAAAGTCTTAAATCCTTGACCGGGCTCCTCGCCAAGCTGCTCCGAAATCGCGGCCCCCAGGCCCACCGACTCATCACCATCGTCTTCGTACGTATGTAGAACATAGGAAATGCCGGCACTTTCCAGCTCGCGCATCGCATTGGTTTTTGGCGTCTTTACAGCCTTTGCCATGACATATCCTTTCCCTCGCATTCGGACGCAAGGATTAAGTATATGTCCAATTCGGCTGCATACGTCACTTCGGCACAGCAAGCGCCATCGAATCACAAGGAGTCGATGGCGCCCATAAACTGAATCGCCTATTTATTGAGCATCAAGTTGAGCCTGGCGCTCCCGGTCACGCCTGAGCAACGGCGCCAAAAACTTGCCCGTATAACTCTGCGGACAGTCCGCAACCTGCTCCGGTGTACCCGAAACCACAACGGTTCCGCCGCCGTTACCGCCCTCGGGACCCATATCGATCAGGCGGTCGGCAACCTTGATGACATCAAGGTTGTGCTCAATCACCAGCACCGTGTTGCCCGCATCGACCAAGCGCTGCAGCACATCGAGCAGCTGGCGGACGTCCTCAAAATGAAGACCGGTCGTCGGCTCGTCCAAAATATAGAACGTCTTGCCCGTCTGGCGTCGATGAAGCTCCTTGGCGAGCTTCACACGCTGCGCCTCGCCGCCCGAGAGCGTCGTGGCGGGCTGGCCCAGGCTCACGTAGCCTAAGCCTACATCGTACAGCGTCTGGAGCTTGCGCTTAATCTGCGGGATATTCCCAAAGAAGGCCAGCGCCTCGGTGACGCTCATGTCGAGCACGTCCGAGATGGTCTTGCCACGGTAGGTGACCTCGAGTGTCTCGCGGTTGTAGCGTTTACCGCCGCAAACTTCGCAGGGAACGTAGATATCGGGAAGGAAGTGCATCTCGATCTTGATCTGCCCGTCGCCCTTGCACGCCTCACAGCGCCCGCCACTCACATTAAAGGAGAAACGACCCGGCGAGTAGCCGCGCGCCTTCGACTCCGGCGTACTCGCAAACAGCGCGCGAAGATCATCCCACAGGCCGATATAGGTAGCAGGGTTGGAACGCGGCGTGCGGCCAATCGGCGACTGGTCGATATCGATAACCTTATCGATACACTCGATGCCCTCGATTTTCTTATACGGACCCACGGGGCGCGTCGAGCGGTGAATGGCATTCGTAAGGGCAGGCGCAATGGTGTCGGTAACCAGGGAACTCTTACCCGATCCCGACACGCCGGTAACAACCGTAAGCGTACCAAACTCGATCTGGGCAGTAACGTTTTTGAGGTTGTTGGCTCGAGCGCCCGTAATTTTAAGGCAGCCGCGACCGGGCTTGCGCCGTTCATCAGGCACCCGGATCATTCGTTTGCCGGTCAGATAAGCGCCCGTCATCGACTCAGGACACGCCATGATATCGGCAGGCGTTCCCGCCGCGACTACGTGCCCGCCGTTGACGCCGGCGCCGGGCCCCATGTCGATCACGTAGTCGGCGGCACGGATTGTATCCTCGTCGTGTTCGACGACGATAACGGTATTGCCGATATCGCGCAGGCGCTCGAGCGTCTTGATCAGGCGCTCGTTATCACGCTGATGAAGACCGATCGAGGGCTCGTCCAGAATATAGAGCACGCCCATGAGACCCGCGCCGATCTGCGTTGCCAGTCGAATACGCTGTGCCTCGCCACCGGAAAGCGTCGCCGAGGCACGGTCGAGGGTCAGATAGTCAAGTCCGACATCGACCAGAAAGCGCAAGCGCTCCAGGATTTCCTTAACGATGCGCCCGCCGATAAATTGTTGGCGCTCGGTAAGCTCCAAACCCTCAAAAAACTTGAGCGACTCGCGGCACGATAGGCAGCAGACCTCGTAAATGGACTTACCGCCTACGGTAACGGCGAGCATCTCGGGGCGCAAACGAGCGCCGTGGCAACTCGAGCACGGCTCCTCGCGGATGTACTTCTCCAAGCGCGCCTTGGTGTTCTCATTCGTCGTCTCGATATAGCGCTCGTACAGGATATTGCGCACGCCCGAAAACTTGGTATCCCACTGGCTGCGACGTCCGTCGAGCTTTTGGTAGTCGACCGAGATCTTCGTATCGCCCAGGCCATCCAAGAATGCACGACGCACGCGAGGGGGCAAGTCCTCCCACGGCGTATCGACGCTCACCTTGAAGTGTTTACAGACCGCAGCGAAAATCTGCGGATAGTAGTTAGAGTTGCCAAACAGGCTGCCAAAGACCCCGTCGGCGATCGACTTCGAGGGGTCTTCGATTAGGGCCTCGGCATCGACCGTCTTCTTAAAGCCCAGGCCATCGCACTCGGGGCACGCGCCATAGGGCGCGTTGAACGAGAAATCACGCGGCTGCAGGTCATCGATGGAGTGTCCATGCTCCGGGCACGCTAACGCCAGCGAATACTCCAGCAACTCGCCTTCGGTCCCCTCGGGAGCGTCGCGGTCGGGCAGCAAGTATACGTTCACATTGCCGTGCGCCAGCGCAGTCGCTTGTTCAACGGACTCGGCAATACGGCCCAGCGAGTTCTCGCGAATCACGATGCGGTCGACTACGACCTCGATATCGTGCTTGAACTTTTTGTCCAGATCGATCGGGTCGTCGAGCGAGCGCACTTCGCCGTCAACGCGCACGCGGCTAAAGCCCTCGGCGCGAAGGTCCTCAAACAGTTTGGTGTACTCGCCTTTTCGCCCGCGCACCACCGGTGCCAGCACAAACGCGCGGCGGCCCTCCCCCGCCGCCAAGACCTTGTCGGCAACCTGGTCGGTCGTCTGGCGCTCAATGACGCGGCCGCATTCGGGACAGTGCGGGGTGCCCACACGAGCGAACAGCAGGCGCAGATAGTCATAAATCTCGGTTACGGTGCCAACCGTCGAGCGAGGGTTTTTAGACGTCGTCTTTTGGTCGATCGACACCGCCGGCGAAAGGCCGTCGATTGAATCCAAGTCGGGTTTGTCCATCTGGCCCAAGAACTGGCGCGCATAGCTCGAAAGGCTCTCGACGTATCGACGCTGGCCCTCGGCATAGATAGTGTCAAATGCCAGCGAGCTCTTGCCCGAGCCAGAAAGACCGGTAATGACCACGAGTTGGTCACGCGGAATGGAAACATCGATATCACGGAGGTTGTGCTCACGAGCGCCGCGAATAACGATAGAAGAATCAGACATGGAAGCTCCTTGCCTCCTATTGCATCGAATCATACTGCCGATGAGTTTAGCGCACTCGACGCGCACAGATGTTCGTAATACAAGATTCGCAGACCTTTAGCTTTGCGTATCGGGTGCTTTGTTTCTCGAAATGCCGTGGAAAGGTTACGGTAATCTAATACTGAACTTAATTTGCTGTAACAGAGGAACGTCCATGACCGAAGATATCCCCCTTGAAATCACTTCGAGCGACATGGCCAATCTGCCCATATTCATCGCCGTCCTTATCGTGGCCATCGTCGTGGTGCGCGTATATTTTTCAATCAAACACAATGAAAAGCCGCCCATTGCCCGCGTCTTTTGGTGCGCGACGCTCCTCATCCCGCTCGGCATGGTAGCTGCATGGATTACGAATCAATTGCTCGTAAATGAGGACAATTCCCTATGGGTCCTTTCTTATTCGGCGCTCGGTGCTACCGCCGTCATACTTCTTGTCGAGCCCTTGGTTTCGGGACTTATCGACCAAACCGATCTTGCGACGGGAACGGTTGCCTGTATTTGCCGTGACATCCTTGTCATCGCCGCTGTTTCAGCGCTCTCGTTCGTTTCACTCGAAATTGCCTGTAACGAAACGTTCTATCGCATTCCCGCCAACTCATTCGGGTTTTCCGTCGGGCTGCTCGCGACGGTTCTGCTCTCCCTTTATTTGCTGGGACAGCGTCATGGAGGCGTCATGGCCCTCGTGTCCGTCGCCTGTTGCATCCTTGGCATTGCCGAGCACTTCGTCATAACGTTTAAAGGCGAGGCCATCCTGCCAAGCGATATCTTGGCCCTTGGCACCGCAATGGAAGTGAGCGAGGGATACGAGTTTACCTTTACCGCCGGAATCGTAACCTCTCTCGCCCTGCTGGAGATTTCCCTGGGGCTTCTTTCGCTTATCCGACCGAGAAAGCTCCGTACGCCCACCCATGTCTTCCCCGCAATCGCCGCTAACCTCTGCGCTTTTCTGCTAGTGACCGTTGTGGGGCTCTCGGGCTTTTCCAGCATCGACTTGGAGCAGGCGCTGAATTTTGGATTTGACCGTTGGCAGCCCATCACCACGTATGCGTCTCAGGGTTTTATCACTTCGTTCACCGAAATGGTCAACGAGTTGCCCATTGAGAAGCCCGAAGACTATACGCCCGATGAGGCGCAGAGCATCGAGCAGGAGCTCTCCGCCACCTACGACAGCACGTATGGCTCGAGCGAGCAGCGCGCGGCGGCCGTTGCCCAGTTCAATGAAATCAAGCCGACGATTGTTGCCGTCATGAACGAGAGTTTTAGCGACCTTTCGTGCTTTGAGCAGCTCCAGGCGGCCGGGTACACCGGCCCCGCATTCTACAACTCGCTTCCCGACACACTTGTTCGCGGCACCATGCTCGCTTCGGTCGCCGGTGGCGGAACGGCGAACTCCGAATTCGAATTTTTGACCGGAGCGACAACGGCCTTTGTCGGATTAGGCAAAATCCCCTATCAGCTATATCAGATGAATGGTGTCAACAGTCTGGCAAAGGACCTTAAGGAGCTTGGGTATACCGCTACCGCTATGCACCCGCAAAACCCCGTCAACTACCATCGAGATAAAATCTATCAGCAGCTGGGCTTTGGAGACTTTCTTTCGATCGGCGATTTCGAAGGTGCGCCCTGTTACCATGCCGGCGTATGCGACTACGCCACCTATGACAAGATACTCGACCTGCTGAGGACCGACGACGCTCCGCAGTTCATCTTCGATGTCACGATGCAAAACCATGGCGGATACGATGTCGGCACCGTTCCCGCCGAAGAGCTGACAAACTATTGGGTCGAGGGAGCCAGCGAGGGCGCCAATAGCGCGCTCAACACCTATCTCACCTGCATCAACGCATCCGACCGGGACCTCGAGTACTTTATCAACGAGCTCCGCAATATCGGCAGACCGGTTGTCCTTGTCTTTTTTGGCGACCATCAGCCGAGCGCCGCAACGACTCTCAACGACGAGCTGTACCCTCAGGAAGATACGGCAAGCCACGCTTTCCGTATCTATCAGTCGACATATTTCGTCTGGGCTAACTATGAAATCGCCGGCAATACCGAGCTCAACGTCTACGACACCGTCGGGGCAAACGAGATTGCAGCCATTACCCTTAATAAGATCGGCGCCCCGCTCACCGACTATCAAAAGGCTCTGCTTGCAACAAGGTCAGATGTGCCCACCATCAATGTCGCCGGCTACCTTGGTGCCGACGGGCTGCGCTACGACTTGGAATCTGAAGACAGCCCATACGCCTCGACGATCGACAAGCTGCAGCGCATGCAATACCTCGAGTTCGCCAGCAAAGTTCAGTAAGCCCGCCCATTCGCTTGGACCCATCGTATTGCAAGCACGCTCGGCCCAAATGCATCGTAAATGACTCCCGCTCGCAAACGAGGGTACAATGACGCTCGTGTCACATCACGGGGCCCCGGCCCCAACATATACAAAGGAGTCATACATGGGTTGCGAGCACGCACAGGCCGCCGGCGGACAAACGTCGCCGTCGCAATTTGAGGAGAATACGCTGTCCGAGGTCAAACGCGTCATCGCCGTGCTTTCCGGCAAGGGCGGTGTCGGCAAGTCGTTTGTCACCGGTGCCATCGCCACCGAGCTTGCCCGTCACGGCCACAAGGTCGGCGTCCTCGATGCCGACATCACCGGTCCCTCTATCCCCAAGATGTTCGGTATGAGCGGACGCCACGTCCATGCCCTTGGCAACCTCATGCTGCCTGAAATCTCCGAGCACGGCGTCAAGGTCATGAGCTCCAACCTTCTGCTCCAAAACGAGACCGACCCCGTCCTTTGGCGCGGTCCGGTCATCGCAGGCGCCATCAGGCAGTTCTGGAGCGAGACCTCGTGGGGCCCCATCGACTACCTGCTGGTCGACATGCCTCCGGGAACAGGCGACGTCGCACTCACCGTCTTCCAGTCACTGCCCGTCGACGGCATCGTCATCGTCACGAGCCCGCAGGATCTGGTCTCGATGATCGTCGCCAAGGCGGTCAACATGGCCGAGAAGATGAACGTCCCCATTCTGGGCATCGTCGAGAACATGAGCCATATTGAGTGCCCCGACTGCGGCAAGAAGATCGAGGTCTTTGGCAAGAGCAAGCTCCCCGAGGTCGCAGAGCGCTATAACCTCGACATCTTGGGCACGCTTCCCATTAATCCGGCACTCGCCGAGGCCTGCGATAAGGGCGAGGTCGAGACCGCACTGCCCGATGGCATGTTGCCCAAGGCAGTCTCTGCCGTCGAGGCTATTACCCCGCACGAGACCGACGAGGCCTAAGTGAACACGAGCGCCTTCTATGACGTCCTGGTAATCGGCGGCGGGGCTTCAAGCCTCGCCGCCGCCATTACGGCCGCACGTGCTGGCAAAAGCGTCTGCATCGTTGAGCGCGATGTCGCCTGCGGCCTTAAGCTCCTTGCGACCGGTAACGGCCGCTGCAACCTCTCCAACGAATCGATTGATCCTCAGCGGTATAACCACCCCGCATTCGTCGAATCTGTCATGGGCCCCCAACCCGAACAAGAGCTTATGGGTTTCTTCTCCTCGCTGGGCATCATGACAACCTCCGAGGAAGGCCGGCTGTACCCGCGCTCCCTTCGCGCCGAATCGGTGCGCGACGCACTTCTCAATGTTTGCGACCGCCTGGGTATCACCTTAATCTGCGGAGCCAACGTTGCCTCGGCACACAAAGCTTCCGAAGGCTGGGCACTCCAAATAGACCGTCCAGCGCGGGCGCTCAAGGCAAAAAAGCACGACGACCGAAAATCGGAGCTCCGCTCGCTTCGGAAAGCGCTCGCCGATGTCCCTCGCAAGAACGAGGCCCTGGAGGCACATGCCGTAATTATCGCCACGGGTGGCAACCCCACCGGTATCGCCGATACGTTTCGCCTCCCCCTCACTTCGCTGCGCCCCATCCTCTGCCCCGTATCGGCAACGGTCGTCGGCGATCGGGCGGCACTCAAGACGTTGGATGGCCTGCGCGTCCGCGCCCGCTTGACGCTCGCCCGCAATCATAATGAGCTCTGGCACGAAGACGGTGAAGTCCTGTTTCGAACCTTCGGTATCTCGGGCGTCGCTGTCTTCAACCTCTCCCGTCGTATCCAGCGCGGCGATACGATCCTGCTCGACGTTTTCCCCGACCTCTCTAAAGACGAGTTGCTCGATATGCTTAACCGGCGCGTTGAGCTGCTCGGCGGCTTTTCGCCCCGCGATCCCCGTTGGCTCGACGGTATGCTTGCCCCGCAACTCTCCCGCGTCGTCTGCACAGCGTTCGAGCAGTGCCATCCAGGCTCCAACGATGTCATCCACCTGGTCTCGATCCTCAAGCACTTTAAGTTGCTCGTCGAAGGAACCGCCGAGGAGCGCTCGGCGCAGGTCACGCGTGGTGGCATATCTGTCGAGAGCATCTCAACACCCAGTCTACGCGCGCGCAGCGTTGTCGACGCCCCGCTTTACGTCTGCGGCGAAGCGCTCGACATCGACGCCGATTGCGGAGGCTTTAACCTTGCGTGGGCATGGCTCTCGGGCATTCGCGCTGCAAGCAGCCTGTAGCCGCGCAGTCTATAATCAAAAACGCATTCGGGCCGTCTGGGATACCGGACGGCCTCTTTCTTGCCTCTAAGGAGACCTCGATGATCGAAATCACCCAAGTCAACGCGTCGCTCGATGAAGCCGGCGATGAAAATGCCTGCCTCATTGTTGGCAAGCGAGTCGCCAAGCGCGTCCTACGTTGCAAGGACTCCGAGATCAAGTCCATCGAGCTCCACCGCAAGTCAATCGACGCTCGCAAAAAACGAGACGTCCATTTTATCCTGAGCTTTCGTGTTGAGCTGACCAGTCCCCACCTCGAGCGAGAGGCGGTCGACAGCGTTTCCGAACGTGACCGCTCGCACGTACGCGCGATAGATGACGATGAGCCTTCATTCCCCTTCCCCGTTTCCGGCGCACCCAAAGAGCGCCCCGTCGTCATCGGTGCCGGATGCGCCGGCCTTTTCGCCGCACTCACCCTTGCCGAAGCAGGTCTTAAGCCCTTGCTCATCGAGCGCGGCGACCCGGCATTTCGCCGCTCGCATGCGATCGACCTCTTTCTAAAGGAGCGCATCCTCGACCCCGAGAGTAATATCCAGTTTGGTCTGGGCGGCGCGGGGACCTTCTCGGACGGCAAGCTCAATACAGGAACAAAAAATCCCGCCCATCGCCTTATCCTCGAAACCTTCGTCGAGGCGGGTGCGCCCCGCGATATTCTGTGGGATGCCAAGCCGCACATTGGCTCCGACATCCTTCCCACGGTTGTCACCGCTATATCCCAGCGCATCGAGCAGCTCGGAGGTGTCGTCCGTTATCGAACAAAGCTCGTCGACATTCACATCGACGCGTCTGGCGCCATTACCGGTATTGATGTCCAATCGTCCCAAGACACCGCTTGCGAGCCAATCGAGACAAAGCACCTCATCCTCGCCTGCGGGCATTCTGCTCGCGATATTTTTGAGCTCCTTAAGGACCACAACGTGGCCCTCGCACAAAAGACCTTTGCCATGGGCGTTCGCATCGAGCATCCGCAGCGCGACATCGACCGAGCCCAATATGGAGCCTCGGCGGGACATCCAGCGCTCGGGGCGGCCCCTTACAAACTTGTTGCCCATCTTCCCAACGGCCGCAGCGTGTTCTCGTTTTGCATGTGCCCCGGCGGGCAGGTTGTCGCCGCCTCTTCCGAGCAGGGCCACCTGTGCGTCAACGGCGCTAGCCTCAATGCCCGCGACGGACGCAACGCAAATGCCGCCCTGCTCGTTAACGTCACGCCTGAGGACCTTCCCAACGATGACCCGCTCGCCGGCATCGAGCTCCAGCGTGCCTGCGAGGCGGCCGCCTATCGCCTGGGCGGCTCCAACTGGAACGCACCGGCACAGCTCGTCGGAGATTTCCTCGCAGGACGCGCCAGCAAGGCGCCCGGAAAGGTAAAGCCCACCTATCCGCTTGGTGTGACCTGGACGGCAATTGACGAAGCCCTGCCGCAGCATATCGTCGAGTCGCTCCGCCTGGGACTTCCCCTACTCGGAAAAAAGCTACGAGGCTACGACCGCCCCGATGCTGTTCTTACCGGCGTGGAGACTCGTTCGAGCTCACCGGTTACTGTCACCCGAGACCGAACGTGCCATGCCGTGTCGACCCCGGGCCTCTACCCTTGCGGTGAGGGAGCTGGATATGCCGGCGGCATCATGAGCGCGGCCACCGACGGCATTCGTTGTGCCGAAGCCCTGATCGCAGACCTCTAGCGCACGAATTCCAGCACGCAAAAGACACAGGCCCCGAGCTCCACAGGGAACTCGGGGCCTGTTCGCTATTTCTTAAACCGTGCACCCTGGCGTTTTCTGCCCGATGCGAACGTGGAACCCTTGCGGGCCTGCGAACGTAAGCGCTCGATCGTCTCGTCCTCAGACGCACCCTCGAGCATCGCCCGAATCTGAACGACGGCATCGCGCAGGCGCGCCGCCTCCTCAAAGTCCATGGCGGCAGAAGCGTTGCGCATATCCTCTTCCATGGTTTCGACGATCCGCACAAGCTCGTCATGCGGCAGTTCTTCCAACTGCTCCGCAAGTGTCTGCTCGGGTGCCACCGTTTCCGGCACGCCGCCCTCGCCCGACTCATCGGGCGTATAGAATGCGCCATGGCCAAGGGAGTCGCCCTTCGAGCGCCCCTTGGAACCCACGGTTTTTTCGGCCTCGGCAATAAAACTTGAGATGTCGTTGATGGCTTTGCGCACCGTCTTGGGCACAATGCCATGCTCTTCGTTATATGCCATCTGAATCTCGCGGCGGCGCCGCGTCTCCTCGATGGCCTCTTTCATCGAATCGGTCACAACGTCCGCATACATGATGACTTCGCCATCGGCGTTACGGGCCGCGCGGCCAATCGTCTGAATCAGCGAACGGCGGTTGCGCAAGAAGCCTTCCTTATCGGCATCGAGAATTGCCACCAGTGAGACCTCGGGGAGATCCAAGCCCTCGCGAAGCAGGTTGATGCCAACGAGGACATCGATCTTGCCCTCGCGCAGCGTTCGCAGGATCTCGACACGGTCCATTGTCGCCGTATCAGAGTGCATGTAATTGACCTTAATGCCCGCGTCGAGCAGATGGTCGGTCAGGTCCTCGGCCATGCGCTTGGTCAACGTGGTCACCAGCACGCGCTCCTTGCGGGCAACGCGCTCGCGAATCTCGTCCTCAAGATCGTCAATCTGACCGCGAACCGGACGCACATCGATCTTGGGATCGAGCAGACCGGTCGGACGAATAATCTGCTCAACGTCGTTCTGGCTCACCCGCAGCTCATAGTCGCCCGGTGTTGCCGAAACGTAGATGAACTGGGGTATCCTTGCCTCAAACTCATCGAAACGAAGCGGGCGGTTATCGAGCGCCGAGGGCAGGCGAAAACCGTGTTCCACCAGTGTCACCTTACGCGAGCGGTCACCTTCGTGCATACCGCGAATCTGCGGCACCGTCACATGGCTCTCATCGATGATGCAGAGCATATCTTTGGGAAAGTAATCGATTAGGGTAAACGGCGGCTCGCCCGGCTTGCGACCATCCAGATGACGCGAGTAGTTCTCGATGCCGTTGCAAAAGCCCATCGTCTCGAGCATCTCAAGATCATAATCGGTGCGCTGCTGCAGACGCTGCGCCTCGAGCAACTTGTCGGTCGCCTTGAGCTCCGCCACGCGCTTCTCGCACTCTTCGCTGATCGATTTCAGAGCCGCCTTGACCTTCGGCTTCTCGGTCACGTAGTGCGATGCCGGCCATACGGGAATGGCCTCATACTCACGAAGCATCTCACCGGTGACCTCATCGATCTCGGCAATCAGCTCGACCTCATCGCCAAAGAACTCAAACCGCAACGGATGCTCGGCATAAGGCGGATACACGTCGACAACATCGCCGCGCACGCGGAACGTGCCGCGTGCCAGGTCATAGTCATTGCGATCATATTGAATGTCGATAAGTGCATGGATAAAGTCATCGCGCTCGAGCGGCACCTTTTTGTCGACGTTTGGAGCCAGACCCGCATAGTCCTCAGGAGAGCCAATGCCATAGATACACGAGACCGATGCGACAACGATCACATCGCGTCGAGAGAGCAGCGATGCGGTCGCCTGATGTCGCAGCATCTCGACCTCTTCGTTAATCGAGGAGTCTTTCTCGATATATGTATCGCTTTGCGGCACATACGCCTCGGGCTGATAGTAGTCATAGTACGAGACGAAGTAGACCACAGCGTTGTTGGGAAAGAACTCTTTGAGCTCGCTCGCAAGCTGAGCGGCGAGCGTTTTATTCGGAGCCATGACCAGCGTCGGCTTTCCCAGGGCCTCAATAGTCTTTGCCATCGTGAAGGTCTTGCCCGAACCAGTCACGCCCAGCAAAACCTGATAGCGGTCTCCGTCCCTCACGCCCTGCACAAGCGACTCAATGGCCTTAGGCTGGGAACCGGCAGGCTCATAGGGAGACACGACCTTAAACGGCACGTCAGAGCCTTCAACGCCAAAGCGCTTAAGTTCACCACCAACGCGTTCTACTTCAAATTCCGCCATGGATACTCCTAACTCATATATCTGCAGTATACGCAGGCGGCAGGCATAGTCCTATACGAACCGATCGGGATAGAGGGTCTTGTAGCGAACCCAGGCATTATTGACACGAATCAGATACGCCTGCGTCTCGGGAAAGGTGATTGCATTATGAAGCGACGTACTCTGCTGCGCCCATCCGTCGACATTGCCCATGCCGGCGTTATAGGCGGCAATGGCACTGTCAGTCGACCCGTTAAAATACGCTAGAAGATACGAGAGATACGCACAGCCAAACTCGATATTCGTAGCCGGATCGTTAAGGTTGTCGGCCGAATACTCGCCACCGTCGACAAGGCCCTTGGCGATCATATCCTGGGCAGTCTCGGGCATCAGCTGCATCAATCCCTGAGCACCCTGATTCGACTCGGCCTCGGGATCCCAATTCGATTCAGACTTAATGACAGCGCACACCAGATACGGATCCAGATTATGCGAAATACTGGATTGCTTTACATACGCCTCGTAGTCAATCGGATACAGCGGCTTAAAGAAAGCGGCAGGAGCATACGAGTAAACGAATGAGATAAGGCCGAAGGCAAAAACGGCAGCCAGCGGTATAAGGCGATACCACGTAAGGAAACGTGTCTTAGGCATCGGCCTCCTCCTCATCCACTACATCCCCGAACCCATGGCGCGAAAGCCATGCGTCCAGTTGTTCAAAGAGCGAGTTATCGTCTGCCGCATTGTCAATCACAGTTGTAGCGAGATTGCACAGCGCAGACTCTTCGGGCTGGCAAGCAGAACGGGCATCGAAATCAGATGGCTCCATGCCACGTTGAATAGCGCGCTCGCGACGAACTGACAAAGGGGCGCTGATGACCAAAATTTCATCAGCCAAGCCAAATGCATCCTCAAAACCAGTCGGAGCAGAAACCTCGACCACCGCAAAAGGATAACGGGGAGATGAAACAGTACAACAAACCGGATCGAGAATCCTAAGCGAAAGCTGTTCAATCAGAATGGGATGCACGATGTCATTGAGCCGTGCGACCGAATCAGGAGAAGCGAAAGCTCGAGAAGCGAGGATGCCGCGGCGAATGCCGCCTTCCTCATCCAAAATGTCCCAACCGAATTCATCCGCGAGTGTATTGACGATATCAGAGCCCGGCACATACAGAGATTTTGCAAGCTCATCCAGATCGATTAGCATAGCGCCACGAGATTCGAAATAGCGGCAGGCAGTCGACTTACCCGAAGCAATATTGCCCAAGACAAATACGGTAAACATCAAGCCCTCCCTAACGCCAATGCGAGTAATTATCGCTCAAATACACTAGATGGACTCAAAATACAGCCAAACAGTAAGAGCACATACGGGGGAGCTAGGTCCCAAAGTACAACGTGTATACAACGCAAAAAAGGGGGAGGCCGCGAGGCCTCCCCCTTCTCAGTTCAAGCGTACGGCTCGGTGCCGTCCACCGGTCAGCGGCGCCCTGGCCTCCCACGGGCTGACCCCGCAGTACTCTCGGCGCGATGGGGCTTAGCTTCCGGGTTCGGAACGGGACCGGGCGTGCCCCCCATGCTCTGGCCGCTGACCGGTGGGCGGCGCCCACCGTTACGGTGTCCTGGGTCTCACTCTACACGTGCCCTGGGGGCCGCATGGCGCATAGGAAAGATGTGACTCGGGGGCATCCTCGTGCCCGGACCGCGCATGAGCGCTGGGTCCCGCGGGCCGCGAGGTGCGGTTCCGGAAGAGCTCGGGCGATTAGTGCGGCTCGGCTGAGGCTGTCGCCAGCCTTGCACCTGCCGTCTATCGACCAGGTAGTCTACCTGGGCCCTTACCGGAAGGAGAACTAATCCCTGGAACGGCTTCCCGCTTAGATGCCTTCAGCGGTTATCCGCGCCGCACGCGGCTACCCGGCCGTGCCGTTGGTCGACAACCGGTTCACCGGAGGTGCGTCCACCCCGGTCCTCTCGTACTGGGGGCAGCCTCCATCGATTCTCCTGCGCCCACGGAGGATAGGGACCGAACTGTCTCACGACGTTCTGAACCCAGCTCGCGTACCGCTTTAAACGGCGAACAGCCGTACCCTTGGGACCTGCTCCAGCCCCAGGATGCGATGAGCCGACATCGAGGTGCCAAACCTTGCCGTCGATGTGGACTCTTGGGCAAGATCAGCCTGTTATCCCCGGAGTACCTTTTATCCGTTGAGCGACGGCCCACCCACTCGGGGCCGCCGGATCACTAGAGCCTGCTTTCGCACCTGCTCGGCTTGTGGGCCTCGCAGTCAAGCCCGCTTGTACTCTTGCATTCAAAAGGACGGTTGCCGACCGTCCCGAGCGGACCTTCGCGCGCCTCCGTTACCCTTTAGGAGGCGACCGCCCCAGTCAAACTGCCCGCCTGGCACGGTCCCCGAGCCGGTTGACGGCCTCGGGTTAGGACGCCGGTCGCGCGAGGGCAGTATTCCAAGGGCGGCTCCCCGGGGGCTGGCGCCTCCGGATCTGTGCCTCCTGCCTATCCTCTACACGCGGGACCAGCGGCCAATGCCAAGCTGCAGTGAAGGTTCACGGGGTCTTTCCGTCCTTCCGCGGGTAAGTCGCATCTTCACGACCAGTGCAATTTCACCGGGTCCATGGTCGAGACAGCGCCCAAGTCGTTGCGCCTTTCGTGCAGGTCGGAACTTACCCGACAAGGAATTTCGCTACCTTAGGACCGTTATAGTTACGGCCGCCGTTTACCGGGGCTTGGCTTCGGGGCTTCGCCTTGACGGCTAACTCCTCCGCGTGACCTTCCGGCACCGGGCAGGCGTCAGACCCTATACGTCGCCTTGCGGCTTCTGCAGAGTCCTGTGTTTTTGGTAAACAGTCGCTTGGGCCTCTCCACTGCGGCCCGCCTCCGCTCCCCGGGCAAGCCGGTTCACGTACGCGCGGGCACCCCTTCTCCCGAAGTTACGGGGCCATTGTGCCGAGTTCCTTGACCATGGTTGACCCGATCGCCTCGGTATGTTCTACCCACCCACCTGTGTCGGTTTGCGGTACGGGCGCGCACGCGCCTGCCTAGGGGTTTTTCTAGGGACCTCGGGCTCACTCGCTTCGCTCAATCGCTTCGTCCGGAGCCTCGCCCTCGTGCGGACCGGATTTCCCTGGTCCGCGGGCCGCGCTCCATCACGGGGACGTCCAGAACCCCGCCGAGCCACCCCCATCCGTCGCCCCGTCGGTCGTAGCGCCGCGTGCGCGGTGCAGGAATGTCTGCCTGCTGCGCGTCGGCTACGCCTCCCGGCCTCGCCTTAGCCCCCGACTGACCCTGGGAGGATTAGCCTTGCCCAGGAAACCTCGGGTTCACGGCGGACGAGTTACTCTCTCGTCTCTCGCTACTCATGCCAGCATTCTCACTCCCATGCGCTCCACCGTCGGTCGCCCTCCGGCTTCTCCGCCCATGGGAAGCTCCCCTACCGATTCTGAAAATCAAAATCCCGCCGCTTCGGTGTCCAGCTTAGCCCCGTGTATTGTCGGCGCATGTCCACTCGACCAGTGAGCTGTTACGCACTCTTTGAATGGATGGCTGCTTCTAAGCCAACATCCTGGTTGTCTGGGCGGACGCACATCCTTTGCCACTCGGCTGGAACTTGGGGACCTTAGCGGGCGGTCCGGGCTGTTTCCCTCTCGAGCACACAGCTTAGCCCACATGCTCTGACTGCCGCGCTCTGGGCCGCCGGCATTCGGAGTTCGGTTGGATTCGGTAGGCGGCGAAGCCCCCTCGTCCATCCGGTGCTCTACCTCCGGCGGTGAACGCGCGACGCTAGCCCTAAAGCTATTTCGGGGAGAACGAGATATCTCCGGGTTTGATTGGCCTTTCACCCCTATCCGCAGGTCATCGCCGCCGTTTTCAACCGACGTGCGTTCGGCCCTCCACGGGGTCTTACCCCCGCTTCAGCCTGCCCACGGATAGCTCACCCGGCTTCGCGTCCGCGGCGCGGGACTCAAGTCGCCCTGTTAAGGCTCGCTTTCGCTCCGGCTCCCTTTCGGTTAACCTCGCCCCGCGCCAGCGACTCGCTGGCTCATTCTACAAAAGGCACGCCGTCACACCATAAAGGTGCTCCGACTGCTCGTGGGCGCACGGTTTCAGGTACTGTTTCACTCCCCTCCCGGGGTGCTTTTCACCTTTCCCTCACGGTACTGGTGCGCTATCGGTCACAGGGTAGTACTCAGGCTTGGATGGTGGTCCACCCAGGTTCGGACCGGGTTTCACGTGCCCGGCCCTACTCAGGGACCGCGTCGCGCCGTCCGGTCTGGGTTCGCGTACGGGGCTGTCACCCGCTGCGGCCGGCCCTCCCATGCCGTTCCGCTCCCCAGCCGGACCTGCGCCCGGGGGCGGCAGCCCCCGGATGCGCGGCCCTGCAACCCCGTCGGCGGAACCCCTGCCGGGTATGCCCGCTCGACGGTTTGGCCATCGGTCCCCTTTCGCTCGCCGCTACTCGGGGAGTCTCGAGATTGATTTCCTCTCCTCCGGGTACTTAGATGTTTCAGTTCCCCGGGTTGTCCTCCCCGGCCCTATGTGTTCGGGCCGGGGATATCCACACCTCTGTGGATGGGTTCGCCCATTCGGAGACCCCCGGGTCGAAGGATGTGTGCTCCTCGCCGGGGATTATCGCAGCTTGCCGCGTCCTTCATCGGCTCCCTGTGCCAAGGCATCCGCCGTGCGCCCGTGGTATCTTGCGGGACCGCATCGGGCCCGCGGGATATCCACGTGTCGCTAATTAAGTTAATTAATCGATATCATGAATAGCGCTCGTATGTCGCAATTCGGGTATCTCATACCGCGGCACAGTGTATGTACTGTGCTCGCGATCAGATGCTCCTCACTCATATATAAGTGAATTCTTCTTGTTTGGATCGGATGAATGATTGCTATCATTCTCTGTTTTAATCGCAGAAAAGAATCGAGTCTGGAAGAGAATCTCTTCCATCTCTCTCCTATCGCTATGCGGCTCTCAAGGTACGCGGGTGCGACCCCGGGGACCGGGTGCTGCGGGGAATCATCGCGGGCGACATCTACCGGACGGGCTCCTGCCCTCAATTCGAGTTAAAGTGTTTTCTCTCTAGAAGATTTATCTCCCTAGAAAGGAGGTGATCCAGCCGCACCTTCCGGTACGGCTACCTTGTTACGACTTCACC
>UQLJ01000020.1:0-45742 GCA_900541825.1 uncultured Collinsella sp. | reverse complement strand
CGCGAACGGCGCGCCTGTTTAGCGAAACTGGTGAAAAATAGATTGACGCTAACAGCCCTCTGCGCGCTGGCGTGCGAGAGGAGGCTCGAGGCGCGCTTCTTCACGGCGTCCTCGCTCGTGATGCGCCTGAGGCGCGCCCGCGACGACGGGAGGCTCGACCGGGAGGCCGCGCTCATCGGCAAGGCCCGCCTGCTCGTCATCGACGAGCTCGGGTTTCTCCCGCTCGACGCGGACGGGGCGAGGCTGCTCTTCCAGGTCCTCGCCGACGCATACGAGAGGCAGTCGGTGGTAATCACCACGAACCTGGAGTTCAGCAGGTGGGGGTCGGTGTTCGGGGACGACCAGATGGCCGCCGCCGTGATCGACCGCATCGTCCACCACGGGAGGCTCGTCCAGTTCCGCGGCGAGTCCTACCGCGTCCGCCATGCCCTCATGCAGGAGGGCTAGCCGCTCAAATAGCGTGCGCGCTTCCGATGCTGCGACTGCTCAATTTCCGATGCTCTTTCTGCTCAAATCCTCTTGACGAAACACGCCAGGAGCTTCCTTCCGAGCCTGTACGAGTCGATCTCTCCCGACCAGATGAGGTCGTATGCCTTGTTTCGGCTTGCCCTCATGTACTCCTGCATCTCGATTACCGTCATCCATTCGTCGCGATCTTGGTTGCCCTCGGGCGCGGCGCATTCGGCTGTGCGTGCCATGGTTCCTCCAATCTTCCCGTGCGGCACCGCGCGAGCACACCGCACGGCACCGTGTCCCTTTTCGTCTGCGCGACGATTGAACCGCCTGATGTCGATTGGTGAGCACGGCAGGAGAGGAGACGGGTCGAGGTGGGTCGAGCTGGTCGCGTCTTCACGAAACGGCCATGAGCCGCGTGTCTTAGCTGGCAGCTAAGTCCCTGAAAAGTAAAAGGCGCCCATGCGGGCGCCTGCCTAGTAGCTGGAGTTGTTCGGTTGTGGTCGGAATGCTCGTCTTCCGCGGTGCTGTCGTCCGGGGTCCGGCATCTGTCGTTCGCCTCTTCTGTCGTGTTTGATGTTGCGTGTTCTGCGAGCGACCTTGCACAAGCTTTTCAGCCCGTTGCCCCAGGTGCACCCGGGTAAATGGTACCCACCCGCTGGGACATGGTTCGCCATAGCCAGCGTTTTGACAATGGAAGGCAGGCGAGCGGCGTAGACATTGACGCCGAATCAGAGGCGAACGATGCCGCCTATCTCAACCCTGTGTCTTTCGATGGTTTTTGCCGCCAGCAGTTATCACCCGGTAGAAAGTAAAGCCGTCTTCGTTTTGATAGGCCTGGAGTGTTGAATCGGTGCCACGAAGGGCATCTTCCAGTGCGGCGATTATCTCGCTTCCTTTCCCAGGTGAGGGTTCATTTGCCAATTCAGCCAAATAAAGACTTGCGAGGTTTGCATAGTCCTGTGGCGTCATGATGCTTGAATTGGATTCAGGGGTCGCTCTTTTTGTGGGGGAAGCCTCGTAAAGCGCGGCCGCTTTTGCATAATTCTTCGGTATCCATCTGCCGAATAGATACTCCCTTGCAAGGCACAGTTTCATCGAGGGAGATTCCATTTCGGAAAGAATGGCATTGCCCCTATCGGCTGAGGCGTTCGAAATCAAGCCACGCAAATGTAATCCGGCATACTGGATTCGTTGATACCACATGAGGCCATCTACGCCCCGTTTTTCAAAATAGTAGGCTGCCTTTTCGTAGTCGATGGGAGTGATTTCATCACCTGAATAATACGCATCCGCGAGGTTCGATGCTGCGAGCGTAAATCCTTCGGCCACTAATGCCTCATTGAAGCTGTGCCAAAGGTGGAAGGACGCGCGAGAGTCGTTAGGGAGTTTGCAGATCCATTTCGGAAATGCGGCACCGTAGGCATTCAGGGGGTCGCGAGATGTTGCTATGTCATGTGCTTCGGTTTCCGCTTGTCGTTTTAGCTCCGCTATTTGCCCATAGCGCGTATCGTATTCCTCTCTGTTCCTTTCCCGCGTTTCTCGGATCGTCTTGATGGACTCTTCGAAATACTCCTTGTAATGGTCTTCCTGCAGCGAGCCATTTGCGCTCTTCGCAAAAAGCTCTATGCGGTCCAGGGCCTCGCATGACCACGGTTTGACGTACTCCATGGGTTCGTTCGTCGATTCGTGCGAATCGTAGTTTTTGTCATCCACGATTTTTACGAAGAGCTCGTATTGCTCTTTAGAGAGCCATATGCCCAAGGGGTGAATGTGCAGGACGATCGTTCGCAGCGCGGTTAGGTCCCAGCTGCCCATGTCCATTTTCTCGAGACCAACGCGGTCAAGTGGCGCGGTTACCGCGTCATAGCTAGGCTTAAAGCGAGGGTTCTCGTCGCCCCTGCGGCGCGCCTCGTCGCAAATGGACTCAACCTGCCTTGTCCAGCTTTCACTATCCGGGCACCTTTCTTTGACCCATAGCTTTAAATACTCTTGGATTATTCTTGTCGCGGTCTTTTTTACGTTGTAGATAATCTGGCTACTGTCGTTCATCTCTGCTCCGTCCCGCAGGTCAAAGCCTTTAAAAGGGTGTCTTTGCTCTCCGAATCGAGTCGATTGGGGTTGTTTTCTTGTTGGCGGCTTTTCAGGCCAATTGCAAAATAGCAGCTTCCAGTGCGGCTTTATAGCCCTCTGCGACCGCTTCGTAATCTCGCATATAGGATTCGAAGTCGGAGGCGGCGGCATTCGGGAAGCTCCCGACCCATCGTTTTCCCTTCGGCTTCGCCAGCTTCACCGCGCCGCCCATTCCGAATAGCCACCTGAAAAAAGTGGGTGACAGCATCACGTTGACGCAGGCGTAGCCGACGACATTGTCTCCGCCGCTCTCGTCGATATGGCAGAACTTGAGGTCGTGGCCGAACCTTTCGTAAACGTACTTGGCATGACTGCCGGAGACTTTGAGGAACAGTGTCCTGGCGGTGTCCGAGCCGAACATGTCGATCCGCTGGCGCGTGTCCGCGACAACCCGCGTCCTCAGCGCTTCGACCTTTTCATAGTCCGACAGCGGCTTTCCGGTGACAACTGGGTCTACGATATCGTCTAGTCGGTGGAAGTAGGGGCTTGAGGAACCGCTTTCGTCGACATGCATGATCTCGAGGTAGTATCTGCCGAAGCTGAACACGATCGCCACCGGGTCCTCCTCGTACGGCCCGATTTTTACGATTGATCCGTTCATTAGGTGAACCTGCTTCTTGAAGGCCATCCTTTCGTTCGTCCGAATCGCTTGAGATGCGGCATGGAGGACGCTGAAAATCGCGTCAGTGTCCTTGCCGGCCTTGCGGTCGACGAACACGGTCTCCACGCTTTCGTCGACGTCGTAGTCGGAAGAGAATGCAAGCACCTTCGAGGAGATTTCGTCTTTCTGCCCCTCGCCGATGAAGGAGCTCGTCCCCAGCACGTCCGAGATGAGAATCGCCTCCTCGGACGACAAGGGCTTGTTCACGGCCCTGAACCCGACGTTCTCGCCGTGGCCTGGTATCGCTACGCGGATCCCCATTGGCATGCTTTCGCTTATCTGGTGCAGGTCCTTGAGGATGGCGTTCTCCGACGTCGGCTTTTCGGAGCAGATGCCTATGACGCGTGCGATTTCCGATGCGGATATGCCCGTTCTCTCGTCAGTGAATCGGACGAGAAGGTCGAGGACGGACAGGATCCTGCTTCTCGATGTGCCGCTCGCTGCGAATCCGGATTCCTTTAACTCGGAGATCTCCTCCTCGGTAAATGTCCTAGACATGGCAGGCCCTCCATAAACAGCATTATTACCTATGAAATTGTAGGTAATCAAAGCCTGTCAGAGGAGACGAAATTCCGATGGCGGTTGAAAATAAGGGCCGAAGCAATGGAAAAGAGCGAAGGAGATAACCATGAACAATGCTAGACAGGCGGTAGGCATCCCGACGATTTCGCCAATCGAAGCCGTAGCGGAGATGGCGTGCGATGACGGAAAGAAGGCCCTCGGCTTTTCGTCGGAACAGCTGATTGCCGCTTGCGGCCTGGTTTTGATGGGCGTCGTGATTTTAGCCGTGTCGAACTACAGCCTCGCCATCGCCAAGGGGGATTTCAGGCTAGACCTGCGCCCTGCGTACTAGGCGATACACCCACGCGAAAACAATAACCGCTGTTGTGGGGTGCAGCGCCGGCGACGCGCGCCAAAGAATCAACGCTCGATTTAAATGATAGGAGACCATATGGAACGCAGCGATTTTCCCGAAGTTGGCACCAGGTTGACGTACGGGGAGGCGATCCCCGCATACAACCGCTTCGAGCGATCGATGCTTGAGAGGGTGTACGGGGATCGCCTCCCCGTACGTCAACTTTACCTCAATGGTCGACCTTACGGCCTTTACCCGTGAGGATCAAAATGAAGCCATTGAGTCGGTGCTCAACACTTACGCCGTTCGATATGGCGATGACTATGCGGCCTCGGGCTGGGGTGCCTCGCCTCCTGCATCGCGATCTTCCTCGCGGCGCTCGCCGTGGCGTGGGCGGCAGCGGGACGCGCCCTGCGACCGGTGGCGGAGGCCGCGGCGCGGGAGCACGCGTTCGTTTGCACCGCCTCGCACGGCCTCGTCACCCCGCTCATGGCGGTGACCGCGAACTGCGACGTGCTTGAGGCGGAGGCATCCGATCAGGCCGGCCTTGCGTCCTGGGTCGCCAACATCCGTCCAGCGGCGGACGAGATGGCGACTCGCATCGCCGACATGCTCATGCACGTGGGCGGCGACTAGCCAGGGCGATCCCCGCAACGGGCATTATTATCCGGGAAGCGTTTGGTTGCGAGCCACGCCGGTGCGCGGGGCCTGAGTCGTCAGGCCCCGCACAGGGGGACCGCGATGGTGGCCACCGCGCCGCCCGAGGGGCTGTTGGCGAGCGAGACGGAGCCCCCGTGGGCGCTCGCGGCCTCGGAAGCGGCGTGGAGGCCGAGCCCGTAGTGGCGGCCTCCGTCGCGCGAGGAGCGGGAGGAGTCGTCTGTGAAGAGGCGCTCGCAGCCGCGTTCGAGGGCGGCGGGAGAGAAGCCCGGTCCGTCGTCGGACACCTCGATGACGAGGTGTCCGCCCGCGACGTCGCAGGAGACCGCCACGTGCGAGCGCGCGTGCTCGGCGGCGTTGGCCACGAGGTTCGCGGCGGCTCGCGCCAGGGCGGTTCGGTCGAGCGGGGCCTCGGGCGCGCCCGCGACAGCAGGGCCCGTGGCCGCGTCGAGCGTCACGCCTCGCGCCCGGGCGATCTGGGCGGCCTCGGCGAGGACCTGCTCGCAGAGCTCGGCCGGCCGCATGGGGGCCCTCTCCGCCCCGCCGGACCCGCGCGAGGCCTCGATGAGCAGGCGCACGTAGCCGTCGAGCCTTTCGACACTGCCGGCTATGTCGCGCGCGGCGGCCGCGAGGTCGGCGTCATTCTCGTCTTCCAGCTCCTCCGCCACGAAGTCGGCGTTGGCGCGCAGCACGGTGAGCGGCGTCTTGAGGTCGTGGGCGAGCGACGCCACCTGCTCGCGCTGCCCCCGCTCCGCGGCCCAGCGGGCTTCGAGCGACTCGGCGAGGGAGGCCCGCATGGCGTCCATTGCGGCGAGGACGTCGTTCACCTCGCGCACGTTGGTGCTGCCGACCGCGAAGTCGAGCTCCCCCGCGCCGACGCGCTCCGCCGCCTCCGCGAGCGGCGCCATCTTGCGCGAGATCACGCGGCTCGCGCGGCGCGCCACGAGCGCGAGCGCGAGCGCGCTTCCCGCAGCGGCGCCGACGAGCATGAGGTTCTGCGGGTTGGGAAGCAGGCCGGCGAGGTCGCGCGAGACCCACTGCGGCAGGTACTCGCTGACGAGTGCGCAGGCCCCGCCGCCCTTGAGCGGGAACGCGGCGTAGGTGAGGCCCGAGCCCCCGCCCTCGATCTCCACTGTGCCCGGATCCGCGGCGAGTGCCGCACGGGCCATTTCCGTCGCGTCCTCGAGCCGCGTGCCCTCGAGGTCTGTCATCAGCACGTATCCGTCCTTATTCAGGATGAGGTAGCGGTACGCCGTCGGCACGTCCTGCTGCCCGCAGACGCCGTCGCGTGCCAGGCCCTCCGCGACCTCGCGCGTATTGGCCGGCCCCCAGCTTGCCTCGTAGACGAAGCCCGCGTTGATCGCCGCGGAGAGCGCCATGAACGAGGCGAGCCACGCCGTGGCAACCGCCGCGAACGCGTAGGCGAAGTAGCGCGCGATGACGAAGGAGAGCGGCATGCCCCCGCGACCTCGCGCCCCGGTCCTCAAAGCTGCCACTTGTACCCCATCCCCCAGACGGTCGCGATCGGATCGGCGCCGGCCTCGGAGAGTTTCCTCCGGGCGCGGCTGACCTGCATGGATATGGCCGCGTCGTCGGCGTCGCTCTCCCAGCCGAGCACCGCCTCGCGGATCTGCGCGCGGCTCATGACCTGCCCGGGGTGGCGGGCGAGGTACTCGCAGATGGCGTACTCGGTGGGCGTGAGCGGTACGGCCTCGCCGCCCACGGCGAGGCCGCGCGCCCCGAGGTCGATCCGCACCTCCCCGAAGGAGAGGGCGTGCGAGCGCGGCCGGCGCTCACGGCGTAGATGGGCCGCGACCTTGGCGCGCAGCTCCGCGGCCCCGAAGGGCTTGCGGACGTAGTCGTCGGCGCCCAGGCCGTAGCCGGCCACGGCGTCCTCCTCGGCCACGCGCGCGGTCAGGAATATGATGGGCCCGTCGAAGTCCGGGCGGATCTGCCGCACGAGCTCGAAGCCGTCGAGCCCCGGCATCATGACGTCGCAGAGCACGAGGTCGAAGCGCGAGAGGTCCATCCCCGGGACCGCCGTCGGGTCCGCCGCCTTGACGACCTCATGGCCGTCGCGGCCGAGGACGCGCGCGAGCGCGTCGAGGATCGCCCGTTCATCATCCACTGCCAGTATCCTCGCCATGTTCGACCTCCTGAAACTTCCGTCGGAATTGTACTAGCGCCGCGCTCAGCGGTCCAGAGCCCCGCGCGCAGCCGCGGGCGCCTCGGCCGCATCGCACGCGCGGTAGCGCACGCCCGAGCCGCCGCGCGCCTCGATCTCGAGCCAGCCCTCGCCGTCCGACTCCCGTCCGAAGAAGATGAGCTGGAGCTCTCGGACATTGCCCCTGTCGTCCGCCGCGTCCACCAGGTAGACGTAGTTCGCCCCCGCCCCGGTGGCGTCGGCGTAGGAGCTCGCGTGGCTGCCGGGCTCGGGCGCGGGCGTCCACATGGTGATCTCAGGGTTGGGCAGCACGCGGTCGGCGATCGAGCGCAGCGCCGACCCCCAGCCGGCGTCGAGCAGGGCATTCCCGCCCAGGACGAGCGCTGCGGAGAGGAGGGCGAGCACGGCGGCGAGCGGCTTCCTACGCATCTGCCCTCCCGTCCTCGAAGTGGCAGAACCAGGCGATAAGGACGGCGGCGGCTGCCAGGGTGAGCACGAGGCCAGCGAGCGCAGTCGTGAGGAGAGGGCCCGCCGCGCGTGCGGCGTCGATGAAGGCCTCCACCCCGAGCGACCCTAGGCGCGCGGGCCAGGCGAGCGGCACCCAGCTCAGGGGCGTCGCCAGGGCACCGGTGAGCTCGCCGGTCATGAGGCCGTGCGCAAGTCCGCCCACTGAGAAGAACGCGAGGAGCATCCCCGCCGCGCCGGCGCCGATGGCGGCGTTGCGGCCGAGGCGCAGGGCCACGCCGAGCCCCAGCGCGTAGAGGGGCAGGCTGCCCAGCACGATGCCCGCCCAGGCGGCCGCAAGCGGAGCGGGCCCGAGCGGCAGGCGCCCGGCGACGGCGAGCACGGCCCCGAACACGCCGAGCGCCACGGCCAGCGCGCCCGCGCCGAGCGCCGCAAGGGCGAGTAGCTTCGCCGCGACGGCACGCCCGCGCGAGGGGACCGCCGTGAGGTTGGCGAGGCGCCCGGCAGCGCGCTCCTCGTCCACGGCGAGCCCGCAGACGATGGCGGACATGAGCGGCATGAGGGCGCCGAGGAACTGGGCGTAGGCGTCCGCGCCCAGCGCCGGGTCACATCGGGTTATGGAGAAGTACTCGCCGCAGGCAAGACCGGCTGCCAGGCCGCAGACGAGGTGCACCACTGCGAGCGGGGAGCGCGCCAGGCGCAGGGCCTCGGAGAGCAGGGCCCGCGAGAGAGTCATGCGTGGCGTCGGGTCGGAGAGTTGTGTCACGGCCATCACCTCTCCTCGGAGCGCGCGAACCAGGCCGCGCCCGCCGCCGTGAGCGCGGCGAACGCGAGCGCGCAGACCGCAAGGCCCGCCAGTGTGAGCATGCCGTCCGCCGCGAGCGCCCCGCCGAGCGCCATGTCCGCCGCGAGTGGCTCGCCGCTCGGCAGCACGGGGATGAAGCTCGTGGGGATGACCATGCTCGCCGACGGCGGAAAGAGCTGCGGCAGCGGCATCAGCGACCAGGCGAACCCACCCACGAGCTGCGTGGCGAGCGGGCAGAAGATGCCCGCGAGCATGCCGAGCCGCGCCGTGAGGAAGAGCCCTGCGGGGATCATCCACGCCGCGGTCACCGTGTTGACGAGCGCGCAGAGGAGCATCGTGAGCGTGCCCGCGACCGTGAGGCCCTCCGAGGAGAACGCCGAGCCCGCGAGGTAGATGCCGAAGACCACGAGGTTCGAGAGCGCGCAGAGCGCGAGGCACCAGAGCGCCTTGGCCCACCAGGCGCGCCCGAGCGGGAAGCCCAGGCCCAGAAGCCCCCGCATCCGCGTGCGAGCGTCCGCCCGCGCGACGCACGCCACCACGAGCGAGAGAGCCACGGGCAGGAAGAGCGCGTACCAGTAGTTCCACGCGCTGAAGATCTGCACGCCCCGGTAGGGCATCGCGCCGAGCAGCGGCATCGGCAGCGCCATGAGCACGGCCAGGCGAACCGGTGCCGCGTGGCGCGACTTCAGGGCCTCGGCGCGCAGGCCCGCGAGCAGGCCGCCTTTCTCGCCCGTCATGCCGCCACCTCCCCGCGTGCTCGTCGCCCTTCCCGGCAGAAGCTCATGAAGAGTTCCTCGAGGTCCTGCCCGGGCCGAAGCGCATCCTCGTAGGCGAGGCGCCCCCCGCAGATGATGCCGATGGTGTCCGCCATCTGCTGCACCTCGGAGAGGATGTGGCTCGAGACGATTACCGTCGTGCCCGCCGCCGCGAAGCCGCGGATCTGGTCGCGCAGCTCCTCGATGCCGATGGGGTCGAGGCCGTTGGTGGGCTCGTCGAGCACGAGCAGGCGTGGCCGGGCGATCAGCGCCAGCGCGAGCCCCAGGCGCTGCCGCATGCCCATCGAGAAGCGCCCGGCGCGCTTCTTCCCGGTGTCCGCGAGGCCCACGGCGGCGAGCACCTCATCTACGCGGCTCTCGGGAAGGCCCAGCAGCGTGGTGCGCACGCGCAGGTTTTCGCGTGCGGTGAGGTTGGGGTAGAGCGGCGCCTCCTCGATGAGGCTGCCGATTGCGTAGAGGTCCTCGCGGCGCCAGGCGTGCCCGGCAAAGAGGATCTCCCCGGCCGTCGGCCGCAGCATCCCGCAGATCATCTTGAGCGTTGTCGACTTGCCGGCGCCGTTGGGGCCGAGCAGCCCGTACACCTCGCCCTCGCGGATATGAAGGCTCACGTCGGCCACAGCATCCTGCGCCTGGTCGCCGCGGCCGAAGCGCTTGGTGAGCCCGCGCGTCTCGAGCATGTAACCCATGGGTTCGTCCTTTCTCTTCCGGGCGCGCGGGCCGAGTCGCCGTGCCCGCGCGCCTTACCTTTCGGGTTCACCATCCATGGTGGGGCGCGTTTCTAACGAAGCTGTAACGGCCGTTGGGCTCTTTTGGCGCCAGCCCTTCTCGACCCGTACGCCACTCATGGTATGTTTATCGCGATAATAAGGACGGAGGTGCCCGTGGCACGCAATAAGTACCCGGAGGAGACGGTCGAGAAGATCAGGGGTGACGGCCCAGCGAGTGTTATTTTGCGAGCTAAGCGCATCGAAAGCGACCTTTCGTGGTATAAACTACTTGCCGGAAGCCGCGGCTTTCAGAGTACGGCTTACGTGTACGTTTAACCTCCGTGGGCGACGGGGTGCCGCAAGGCGTAGAATATCGCCCACCTGTAGGGGCCTGCAGCGATGCGGGCCCCGCTTCGTATGAAGGGGGCGTAACCGATGAAGATCGTATCCATCCCCAGGATTTCTTCGACCTCGTCGATGGCGACCGCGAGCTCATGCTTAAGCACAATCGCCCCTGCATCGTGGTGGTGAGGCTGCGTTTCCGCGGGAAGCGCAGGGACTTCGCCGTGCCGCTGCGTTCCAACATCGCCCCTAACGTGCCCAAAGACCAGTACTTTGCGTTGCCACCCCGCCCCACGACGCGTCCCGGCTGCCGCCACGGCATCCACTACATCAAGATGTTCCCCATAACCAAGGTCTATCAACGCCGCTTCAGGACCGAGGGCTCGGCCTACTACGAGACGCTCCAGCGCATCATCGATGGCAACACCAAGCGCATTGTCTCCGAGTGCCAGGCATACCTCGACCGCTACGAGCGCGAGGGAAGGCCTCGCTTTGCCGTCGACATCAACCGCATCGTGGGGCTGCTGGAGGGCGAGAAGTAGGGCACCTCGGCTCAGTCTCGAGCCATGCGGAGTCGCTCCGCATTTTTGAACGCCGCGTGTGCGTCCCAAATACTTGAGAAACAAGCTGTGAAGTGCGGTGGCGCGACCGTGCCCGTGCATAGCCGTCACCATTAGCGTCTGCGCGGCGTCGGCTTCAAGTGGAACTGGCGCCGCTGCTGCATATGGTTTGCCTTGCTGCAAATGGCGATCAGTGCCCACGATGCTTCTGCTTGCGCTTCAGCTTTCGCTGCTCGAAGCGCGCCTCCGCCTCATCCGCGCGGTGCTGGCTTCTTGCGCGGACCGACTCCCGTTTCATTGCGTCCCTCTGGCTCGCGAGTGTCTGCTGCGCTTTGGTGCCCATTGCCGGCTGCTTAAGGGCCCTCGACGCCTCGCGGGCGCGTCTCTTGGGGTTCTTCGCGGGCTTGCTCGCCTCGGTCGGCTCGTCGCCGAAGAACGAGAGCATTGCCCATTTGCCTGTAATGAAATGCAGGATTTCCTCATTGGATGGCTCCGCGCCGAAGACGATGCGGGCGACGCCGTACCTTCCGTCCTCGACGTGCTCCGCCAGCCCGACCCAGAATTGGCCGTCGTGATATACGGTCAGGGTGGACGACACACTGATCTGCATGGTTGGTTCCTCCTTTATGTAGATGACCATGCAGAGAAGGGACAACCAAGGAGGCAGGTTACTGATGCGGACTCCCGCACGCCCACGACTACCCGACGGGGGCTGTGTTTTCATCTCTGGTGGTTGGATTGTAGCACGTGCGAATGCGCATTGACCTCGCTGCCGGCATGCTGTGATTGGGGTCGGAATTTCGAATTCTCGATAATATGCCTACGTGCATCGCCCCTCAGTTTCGGAACTTAAAAACATCTCGAGTTCCGAAACCGAGAGGGAGCTCGCGCCGCTGCTATCCGTCAGGGATGCGTTCCCGAAAGTTCTCATCGCCCGCACGAGGCATGAACCCTATACCCGGGATGGTGTTCTCGTGCTGGACCTCGCGAGGTGGCTGCTCGGCAAGCAGGAGTTCTGAGCGTCATACGGGGATATCGCGGGATTCTGCCGGATAAGAAAAAGCCGAGGGAAACGTCCCGGCACTTGGAAGCCCTCCTGGCGGAAAATCAAATAGCCTCCGAACCTTCTGGTTCTGAGGCCTTCTTTTTGTATGTCTGCCTAAAACGACTCCTCGCCAAAGCCCCTTGAGCATCGGGCGGCATTATCGAGCGTGGGCGTTATCGTAGGTATCTTTGATCTCTTCCGGCAAATTGTCGGGAATCAGCGCCTTCAGTCTATCCTCGTTACCATCTTGGATCGCCTGCTCGTAGTACCAGCATTTGAACCTCAGCATATCCAGCGCACGGTTCATGTTTGCGATCTCCGACTCCATGTGGGCCTTCCGCTCCTCGAACATGGCCTTGCGCTGGGGGTATGTTGATGGACCCTCTGCGCACCATTCCATGAACAGGCGGATGTCCTTGATCTCCATTCCCGCCTTCTTCAGGCATTCGATGACCCGAAGCGCCTCGAGTTCTGTATCGCCGAATCGGCGAATGCCGGACGTCCGCTCCAATTCCGGGAACAATCCCTGCTTGTCGTAATAACGCAGCGTGGAAACGGGCAGACCGAACATATCTGCTACCTGTCCGATTGTGTACATGGTCCCTCCGGACGAGTCTTGAATTAACTCATTGACCTAAAGTTAGGTTTAGGTATTACCTTCATTCTCGTCAATATAAATTGGGGGCGCAAGGGGTGTTCAGTAATCGCCGGTCACCCCGCCCTTGAGCAGGCGCGACGAATGGGCATGGGAGTCTAGACGCGGCTTAGCTGCGCGGAAGCGGTTTTGTACTCAAAACCATCGACAGGAGGAATCAAACATGACGATTAAACAGACGGCGGGCAGAGATGCCCTGGGGGATTTTGCCCCCAAATTTGCACAGCTCAATGACGATGTGCTGTTCGGCGAGGTGTGGAGCCGAGAAGACAGGCTTTCCCTTCGAGACCGCAGCGTGGTGACGGTGGTTGCCTTGATGGCACAGGGGCTGACGGATTCTTCGTTCCAATACCATCTGATGTCCGCAAAGAACAATGGCGTGACTAGGGCGGAGATAGCGGAAATCCTTACGCATGTGGCGTTTTATGCGGGATGGCCCAAGGCATGGGCGGCCTTCCGCATGGCGAAGGAGGTCTGGGTGGACGAGGGCGACGGCACCGACGCAAAGGCCCGACACCAAAACGAGATGGCTTTTCCCATCGGTGCCCCCAACGACGCATTTGCGAAGTACTTTATCGGGCAAAGCTACCTCGCGCCCCTTTCCACCGAGCAGGTCGGCGTCTACAACGTGACGTTCGAGCCCGGCTGCCGCAACAACTGGCACGTCCATCACGCCAAAAGCGGTGGCGGACAGATCCTCGTCTGCGTGGCCGGTCGAGGGTTTTACCAGGAATGGGGCAAATCGGCACAGGAACTGCGCCCTGGCGACGTGGTCAACATCGCCCCGGGTGTGAAACATTGGCACGGTGCGGCGCCCGACAGCTGGTTCTCCCATCTCGCAGTGGAGGTTCCGGGCGAGAAGGCCTCCAACGAGTGGTTGGAGCCCGTGGACGACGAGCAATACCTTAAAGCGACTGACAAGGAGGCTTAGGCATGGAGCAGTTGAAACTGACGCAGGAATGGGACAAGGTGTTCCCCAAAAACGACAAGGTTGAGCACAGCAAGGCGACCTTCCACAACCGCTACGGCATCACGCTGGCTGCCGACGTGTACGTGCCTAAGAACGCGGAAGGCAAGCTGCCCGCCATCGCCGTCAGCGGCCCGTTTGGCGCGGTGAAGGAGCAGTCCTCCGGTCTGTACGCGCAGAAAATGGCGGAGCTGGGCTTTTTCGCAATTGCCTTTGACCCGTCCTATACCGGCGAGAGCGGCGGTACGCCCCGCTATGTGGCATCCCCGGACATCAACACCGAGGACTTCTGCGCAGCGGTGGATTTCCTCTCCGTGCAGGAAAGCGTTGACCCGGAGCGTATCGGCATTATCGGTATCTGCGGTTGGGGCGGCATGGCAGTCAATGCGGCGGCCATCGACACCCGTATCAAAGCTACCGCGGCTATGACCATGTACGATATGACCCGCGTGACCGCAAACGGCTATTTTGACGCCGAGGATTCCGAGCAGGCGCGCTTTGAAAAGCGGAAAGCGTTGAACGTACAGCGCACCGAGGACTATAAAAACGGCAGCTATGCGCTGGCGGGCGGCGTGGTCGATCCACTACCGGAGGATGCGCCGCAGTTTGTAGCGGACTATTACGCCTACTACAAAACTCCGCGAGGCTACCATCCCCGCAGCCTGAACTCCAACGGTGGCTGGAATGTGACGTCCTCGCTGTCGTTCCTGAATATGCCGATTTTGCAATACAGCAGCGAAATTCGCTCTGCGGTACTGCTGGTGCATGGCGAGAAAGCACACTCCCGCTATTTCAGCGAAACCGCGTACAGCAAGCTGACGGGGGACAACAAGGAATTGCTCATTATCCCCGGTGCCAGCCATACCGACCTCTACGATCAGATGAACATCATTCCGTTTGGAAAGCTGAAGGCATTCTTTGAGGAATATCTGAAATAAGGCGTGCCTCGATTCAATGCCAAGTCTCCAGTAACGATTCTTCTAAAGAGTGGGAGTAGCTGAAACGAGGCGATTGATTAACTCCATTCGTTTTGGTTACAAGAAAACATGCTGCGCGCCTGCAGCATGAAGGAGAGGGAATCCTATGAATATCGTTGTATTGAGTGGTAGCCCGCGCAAGGGCGCCAATACCGACACCATGGTCGAGGCGTTTGCCGAGACCGCGCGTGAGGGCGGTAATGCGGTCGAGGTCGTCCGTGTTGCCAGCAAGAAAATCGGTGGTTGCCTGGGGTGTCAGTATTGCTTCGCCCACGAGGGCACTTGCGTGCAGAAGGATGACATGGTCGACGTGATCGAGTCGCTGAAAGGCGCCGATATGGTTGTCTTCGCTTCGCCTATCTACTGGTTTGATATCACTGCGCAGGAGAAGGCCGCCATCGACCGCCTGTACGCCTTCGGTGCTACAGGCTTCCCGTTCACCAAGACGGCCCTTTTGCTCGATAGCCACAGCGAGGGCGTCTATGATGCGGCGATTGCTATGTACAGGGCCACATGCGCGTACTGCAAGTGGGAGGACCAGGGCATTGTCACCATCAGCGGCATGACCGAGCGCGACAGCATGGCATCGTCGCCCAAGTTGGAAGGGGTGCGAGAGCTCGCCCGCAAGCTCGCCTAAGGACAAGAGGGGCGCATGGCAATCAGCACTAGCGGAAATGCTTGCTGCCCTTACCAGGAGGAATGCTGATTGCCATGCAACGATGCTCCCGCGGACAATTCCGGTGTGCTAAAACGCCTTCTCGTTCAAGAATTCTCTGAACGCGGGGATGTCGAAGCCGACGAGGCCACGCCCACGTTCCCCGATAACGCCGTCCTCGAGGAGGCGGCGTTTGTATTGGCTTGCGTAGTTGCTGGCGACGCCCATGCGTTTGGCTATCTCCGAGATCCTGCTGGGGCCAGAATCGGGCAGCATCGCGAGCAAAAACTCAATGTCTTTATCGGAAAGCTCTCGATAGGTCGTTTCGAGAGAAGCCCGATGCCATGCTTCTCGAGTTGCCTGAAGATGCCATTCATGCACGTGCGCCAGTTGCCCTGGGCTTCTTGAACATATGTCCAATCGATGCCCACTGGACCAATTTGAACGCCGTTCATGCGCGCGTGAGACTGTGAAAGGTAGCTATCTGCCGCTTCTTTGGTTCGCTCGATAATATCTTCGAGCATGCCTGGCATGGCGGAGCCATTTGCTGTACTCCATGGTGGCTCCTTTGCAAGTTTTGCTAATTTTTGCAACTTTTGCTAACTTTTGCGAGTTTTGCTAACGGCTTAGGACGGTGCGGGAAGCCCCCGTATCGTCGACATTTCCGAGGATGACCTCCGCAACGAGCGGGGCCCGGGGCGCGATATTGCTGCGCTCCGGGCCCCGCTGCTTTGTAAAACCATGGCGGTTCTGCCGTCGTCCTAATCAAACAAACTCGGCATGTCGTTTTCTTTCATGAGGGCACCGGCTGAGGGGAGGCTCTGCGCGGTGAACTTCTCGGCCGAGACGCCGGCGCCAAGGATCTCTTCGGTTGTGCCGACGGTGGTGACCGAGCGGCCCTTCTTGGCGGTAAAGGCCTGGACGCCCTGCGTGTTGGTAGTCGTCTTGGTCTTGAGCAACGACGTGTTGAAGTTCATCAAACGATAGTCGCTCGAGACCAGTGCGATGTCGCGGTCTTCCTTGAGCACCTGGGCATACAGCAGCTTGCTGCCGCCGTAGATAGCGTTCTTGAGGCGCTTGCGGTTGGTCTTGGTGACGTATCCAGAAAGTGCGACACGCACCACGCGGCCGTTCTCAAAGACAAACAGCACGTCGGCCTTATAGTCCTCGGGGTCGATGACCCAGATGACGCTCTCGTCGGGTTCCATCTCAAGATCGGTCGGCAGGTACGAGCCCAGCTGGGCCGACTTGGTGTCCTCAAACGCCGCAACCTTGCATTTGTACACCTGGCTCTTGTTGGTAAAGACCAGCAGCTCGTGGGTGTTGGAGGACGGGAACTCGATAAAGGGTTTGTCGCCGTCCTTGTACTTGAGCGTGGTCGCCTTCTTGAGCACGCGGTCCGTCATCTTCTTAAGGTAGCCATCGCGCGAGAGCATGATGGTCACCGGGTACTCCTCGACCTCGGGCTCCAAGCTTACCTCGATAACCTCATGGGGCTCGATCCTGCCCGTGCGACGCGGCATCACATATTTCTTGTTGACCGCGGCCAGCTCGTCGCTGATGACCTTCTTGATGTTCTCCTCGCTGGAGAGGATCTTCTCAAGCTCGGCAATCTCGCTCTCAAGCTTGGCGATGTCCTTGGTGCGGTTGAGGATGTACTCCTCGTTAATGTTGCGGAGCTTGAGCTCGGCAACAAACTCGGCCTGGGTCTCGTCGATGTCGAAACCCTTCATAAGGTTGGGCACGACCTCGGCTTCAAGCTTGGTGCCACGGATGATGGCGATGGCCTTGTCGATGTCGAGCAAGATTGCCTCGAGGCCGTGCAGCAGGTGCAGGCGCTCGGACTTTTTGCCCAGGTCAAAGTTAATGCGGCGACGCGTGGACTCAATACGCCATTTGACCCACTCGTGCAGAATCTGGCGCACGCCCATAACACGGGGATAGCCGTCGACGAGCACGTTGAAGTTGCACGAGAACGAATCCTGCAGCGTGGTCGAGCGATAGAGCTTGGCCATGAGCTTGTCGGGGTCGACGCCGCGCTTAAGGTCGATGGCGATGCGCAGGCCCGAAAGATCGGTCTCGTCGCGGATGTCGGCAATCTCCTTGACCTTGCCCTCCTTGGAGAGCTTGACGATGCGCTCGATGATGACATCGGTCTTGGTGGTGTAGGGGATCTCGTAGACCTCGATGATGCGCTCTTCGGGAATCCAGCGCCAGCGGGAACGGATCTGGAAGCTGCCAAGACCGGTCTCGATGATCTTCTCCATCTCCTCGCGGCGGTAGATGATCTCGCCGCCGGTCGAGAAGTCGGGCATGGGCATATACTCGAGCAGGTCGCAGTCGGGATCCTGCAGGTAATGCATGGTGGCGGTGCAGACCTCGTTGAGGTTGAAACCGCAGATGTCGGACGCCATGGCGACGCCGATGCCTTTGTTGGCCGAAACCAGAATATTGGGGAACGTGGTGGGCAGCAGGCGCGGCTCCTTCATGGCGCCGTCGTAGCTGTCGACGAAGTCGACCGGGTCCTTGTCGATGTCCTTGAAGATCTCGGCGCTGATGGGGGAGAGCTTGGCCTCGGTGTAACGCGAGGCGGCGTAGCTCAGGTCGCCCGAATAGTACTTGCCAAAGTTGCCCTTCGACTCCACGAAGGGCGCAAGCAGCGCTTCGTTGCCCGTCGCCAGGCGCACCATCGTCTCGTAGATCGCGGCATCGCCGTGCGGGTTGAGCTTCATGGTCTGGCCCACGATGTTGGCGCTCTTCTGGCGCTCGCCCTTGAGCAGACCCATCTTGTACATGGTGTAGAGCAGCTTGCGGTGCGAGGGCTTAAAGCCGTCGATCTCGGGGAATGCTCGCGAGACGTTGACGCTCATGGCGTAGGGCATGTAGTTGACCTCGAGCGTCTGCGTGATCGGCTGGTCGGTGACCTCGGAGTGCAGGCCGATGACGTTCTCGGCGTTGACCTGCTTTTTCTTTGGCTGGTTCTTCGTCTTCTTCTTTGCCACGATTTCCTCTTGAACTTCTTATGGGCCGTCGTTATCGATTTGCTGCTATTGCAGGTCCAGCTGGTCCAGGTATTCCTTGCCGTGCTCCGAGATATGGCGCTTGCGGCCCGCCTCGTCGTTGCCCAGCAACAGGTTGAACATGGTTTCCATCTTGGTGACGTCCTCGGGCTCCACCTTGATCAGACGACGCGTCTCGGGGTTCATGGTGGTGAGCCACATCATGTCCGGATCGTTCTCACCAAGACCCTTGGAGCGGTTGATGGAACACTTCTGGTCGCCGATCTCTTTGAGGATGCCGTTCTTTTCGAGCTCGGTGTAGGCAAAGTAGGTCTTTTCTTTGCAATTGATCTCGTAGAGCGGCGACTCGGCGATATACACGTAACCCTCGTCGATGAGCGTGGGCACCAGGCGATAGAGCATGGTGAGCACAAGCGTGCGGATGTGGTAACCGTCGACGTCGGCGTCCGTACAGATAATGACCTTGTTCCAGTTGAGGTTGTCCAGGTCAAAGGCGCCAAGGTTCTTGATGCGCTTGTCTTTGATCTCCACGCCGCAGCCCAGCACGCGCATGAGGTCCATGATGATGTCGGACTTAAAGATGCGCGGATAATCCTCCTTCAGGCAGTTGAGGATCTTACCGCGGACGGGCATAACACCCTGGAACTCGGCATCGCGCGAGGTGCGGATGGCGCCTGCTGCCGAGTCGCCCTCTACGATGTAGATCTCGCGGCGGTTCTTGTCCTTGGAGCGGCAGTCGATGAACTTCTGCACGCGGTTGGCCATGTCGGTCTTCTGCTGCAGGTTGGTCTTGATGCTCTGGCGCGTCTTCTCGGCGTTCTCGCGCGAGCGCTTGTTGATGAGCACCTGCTCCATGATCTTGTTGGCGGCATCTTTGTTCTCGATCAAGTAGGTCGAGAGGCGCTCCTTAAAGAATGCCGTCATGGCCTGCTGGATAAAGCGGTTATTGATGGCCTTCTTGGTCTGGTTTTCGTAGGACGTCTGGGTGGAGAAGCAGTTGGTCACCAGTACCAGGCAGTCCTGGACATCTTGCCACTTAATGCCGCTCTCGTTTTTGTTGTACTTGCCCTGTTGCTTAATGTAGGCATCGATGGCGCTGGTCAGAGCGCTACGGGCCGCCTTCTCGGGTGAGCCGCCGTTCTCGAGCCACGATGAGTTGTGGTAGTACTCCTGCATCATGAAAGTGCGCGAGAAGCACATGCACGCGGTGATCTTTACATTGTAGTCGGGCAAGTCCTCGCGGTCGCGACCGCGGCGGTCAGCCTCGATAAAGAAGGGCTCGGTGAGATAGTCGGTACCGACCTTTTCGAGCACATAGTCCTCGATGCCCTTGGGATAGCAGAAGTCCTCTTCGGAGAACTCGCCGTCGTCGCCCTCGATACGCAGACGGAAGGTCACGTTGGCGTTGACCACGGCCTGGCGGCGCATGGTCTCGCGATACCACTCGTGGGGGATGCTGATGGAGGTAAAGACCTCAAGATCGGGGCGCCATTTGATGGTGGTGCCGGTACGGTCCTCGTCGCTGGGCTCAATCTCGAGTGCCTTCTTTTTGGCACCGACGACCTTGCCCTTCTTAAAGTGCAGGGAGTATTTGTTGCCGTCGCGCCAAACCGTGACATCCATGTACTCGGAGGCATACTGGGTCGCGCACGAGCCCAGGCCGTTGGTGCCGAGCGAGAAGTCGTAGTCGCCGCCCTGGTTGTTGTTGTACTTGCCGCCGGCATAGAGCTCGCAAAAGACGAGTTCCCAGTTAAAGCGCTTCTCGGAGGGGTTCCAGTCGAGCGGGCAGCCACGGCCGTTGTCCTCTACCTGAATGGAGCCATCGCGAAAGGCGGTAAGGGTGATGAGCTTGCCGTAGCCCTGGCGCGCCTCGTCAACGGCGTTGGACAGGATCTCGAAGGCGGCATGCGCGCAGCCGTCGAGTCCGTCCGAGCCAAAGATGACGGCGGGGCGCAGGCGTACGCGCTCCTCGTCCTTGAGCTGGCGGATACTGTCGTTACCATAGTTTGCGGTGTTTTTTGCCATACTCGCTCTCTCGGTGCTCCTTTGCTGCGTTTAAGTCATATAGATAGTCAAGGTAGCATAGCCCAGCCCACAGACGATTCCACCCAACACGAAATCCATCGAACAATCGTTCGGAGTTCGATGGAGATTCGTTTACTCGGGCAAAACCGAGTCGGTTTTGCCCGAGTAAGTTTGAAGGCGGCCGAATGCGTCTTGCTGCGTTTGCGGTTGGATACGCTGTCGAAGACATGTCGTGCGGATTGTTGGCGAAAAGACGCCGTGCCAAGCTCGAGGCAGAACTCGACTCCCCTGATGATATCTAATGCGAAATGGGCTGGCTCTGGGTATCCAGAACCAGCCCCTTTTGGTGTTCGATGAGCCGAGTCGGCGTCTCTCACAAAAGTAACTAGGAGCTAGCGAGACCTATCCGAATTGACCTCATTGGCGGTGTCTTTTTCGAGCGCCGTGCGGCGGGCGCTGTAGGCGATGAGGCCGGCGCCTGCTGCGGCGAGTGCTGCAGCGGCTGCCGTAAGGGGAGCGTTGACATCGCCCGTGCCCGCAAGCGCGCCCGCTTTTCCGGAGCGCTTGTTATTGCCGTGGTCCTTGCCACTGCCGGAGCTGCTTCCGCCGGAGCCGCCGCCCTAGTCGGTACCGCCGCCACTCGAGCCACTATCGCTGTCCGCCGTCATCGGGGCGTCGTGAAGTCCTGTCGTATCCGCGTTGTCGCATACGCCGACCTGAACTTCTGAGCGTTCGCATGCCGCGTCGGGCACATGAAGCTCGTGCAGTACGGCACCCAGCGCCGAGTTTGCGCCCGGTCGAATTTCCTCGAGCGTTACGGGATCGAGCGCCACCAGATTACGCGCCTTCGCATACAGCGTTACGCGTTTGCCCACTTCGTCGCTCCAACTCTCGGGGATGGCGAAGCTCATGCGGAATTGTGCCGTGCAACCCGGTGCCAGCACGGCGTTGCCGTTGTCGGCTACCAGCGGGTGCGTTGCAAAACATGCGCCCAGCGTCTCGAGCGCGTACTTCACGTGTGCCATATCGTTGGCCGAAGCGTCCTCGGCAAGCTCTGGATCGTAGATTGAAGCCATGCGTGCGTTTGCTCCGAATCCGATGGATGCGCTGGAGAACGGCTGGCTGGAGCCCTCTCGGTACAGATCGATCGTGCCGGCGGTCAGCAAGGTGTTGCCGTCGTTTCGCACCGTGACCATAAAGGATTCACCTGCTGCTCCGGGCACCACCGCGCCCGAGGTAGCGACCGCGCCCGTCGGAGTGGCACACGCCACCAAGGGCACTTCGATGCCGTGCAGCTCTGCCTCGCTCTTCTCCGCGCTCACAATGTGCGTGGCGAGCGCGGAGAGCATGCCTCCCGACGTCAAAAATGTCGTTATCTGATCGACGGGATGGTCCAGCTCGCACATCACGAATGGCTCCGTGAACAGATCGCCTGCCAAGGTGCTGGCGAAGATGCGGAAGTGCTTGCCCATCACTGCTACCGGGTTGCCTTCTTCGTCGTAGGTTTGTCCCACCTTGCCATTGGTGTTCTCTACATAGAGCACGCACCTGCCGTTGTTGCTTACGCTAAACGATGCCGGGCCACAGCCTGCGGCACCCACGGGCTGCGTTGCAAATGCCGATGCTCCTCGCGTCCAAGTAATATGCTGCAGTTGCTCGTTGACGGTTGCCAAAAAGCCCGAATGTTGTGGCCACGGCACCGCGTGGGGTACTGTGGCATCTGGTGGCATAACGCCCCAACCCGCGATGGACTGGCCGATCACGGCATACGATGTGCAGCCACAACCGTTTGCAGTTTCGTATGCAACGGGCACCACCATTTTGCCGTTGATATTCTCGGGTACGCCCAGCTCGATGCTCGACGGTGCCTGCGGAAAGCGGAGAACTTGGCGGAACGTCAGGCTGTCGCCCGAAACGTCCGACCACAGGGTAAAGCACTCCAGCGCAACCTCAGCCTCGCTGCCGAGCGCCTTTTCTGCGGTAGTCCCGCGGCGGTGGAGGTAAGCGCCCGACAGACGTCCGTCGACCAGTGTCTTGCCCACCGTGATGCGCGGACACTGCAGGCAATGGTAGCCATCCTCTTGAAGGCGGCCGCGCGAGATGCTGCGCCACGACGTGTGCGATATCACGCGAACTCCGTCGTTGCTTATGTGCAGGCGCACAACGGACAGTATGCCGGATGTGCTCGCCGTATCGAAAAGGGTGTCGTCGCCGTCACGCCGCTCGCCCGAGACCAGCAACACGTAGGCGTCCTGGTTTCCTCTTCCGTCCGTATATTCCACCACGTCGAAGTCGTAATCGTATATGCCGTCGCGCTCCACGTCGCCCTCGCCAAACCCAAGGGGAAAGTCCACAGGCGTGGGAGCGGACCACGTTCCGTTTGCCTTTGTGTGTACCACCAGGCGCGAACGACCATTCTCGCCGTAGCGCACCGAGGCGATGCGGAACAGGCATTCTACGCCGGCGATAATCGCCAGCTTCATGTGAGCTTCGCTGAGCACGCCAGTAAACAGCACGTTGTCGCTCGAGGGCTTGATGCCGCCACGCTCGTCCTTCGATACACCAGCAGAATTGGCGTTGGGGTCCGCAACGGCGTCCTTCGCCTGCCCGATATAGGTGTACTCATACATCGGCGCGGCGTTTTCGTCGTTCTCTATCAGTGCATGGACGAAATGCTCGATCTGTCCCGTGTCGTCGCTTTCTGCATTCGCCTCGAGCTCAATGCGCGTGACCGACCGGTCCCAATCGCGTACGGTAGGCGCGACATTCCTTGCAGTGGCCTTAACCTCAGCGCGTGCGAGCAGCTCGGCGTTGGTGACGATGGTGGCCGATGCGATAAATTGCGGCACGCCGCCCGCCTCGATGTTGCCGGGCATGCCGAAGCGGGCATCCAGCGTGTAAGGCGTATCTCCACCCAATGCGAGCTCAGAGCGCTGGAACACATACTGGTTGCCATTGTTCACCGACATATTCCACGAATCGAGGAGTGTGGGCCACGACCCCGACCAGGCCTTGGTGGTCCACTTGAACATCACAAACTGGAGTATCACATCGACATCGACGTCTGCACCTACACGCAGTCGCGGAAGCTGGTGTCCATTTGCCTTTTCGTACCCAATGAACAGCGTGAGGGATGCGGCGCCGCGCACGGCAGACGAAGCGACGCCTGCAACGCCGGCGCCAAAGGTGACGGCAAGCCCGATCTGGATGGTGAACGAGCCCGACGTGTTTGAATAGTCGAGCGAAATGTTTTTAAAAAACGCCGCGCCGCTGCCGTGCGTGTGGGCACCCACGGCGAGCGCCAGTTTTGCCAGCACCCAGGGGTTGACGTTTAGGAAAAATGGCACCGGTCCTAGGGTAAACTGCTCGGTCCAATTGAGGTCGGTTCTTACCTGGAAGAGGGCCTTAATATTGCCGTATGCGGGGTCGTTGTTGTTACCCCAGGTTTTGCCCACCCAATCGTAGGCGAGCGAGCCGTACAGCTGTGTGGCGATATCCATCGTGAACAGCGGCGTGCAATGGTGGCGAAGGAGCTTGGTGTTTCTTGGATCGGTGCCCGAACCGGCACTCATCCTCTTGTACTGATTCCACTTCCCCTCCATCTCGTCGAGGTAGCGGTTTGCCTGCTTGGCGCCCGACTCGCGCGGCGATTTCTTCCAGTATTCCGGATCAGGGTTGCCCGAATCGTTCATATAGCTAGCTGGTTTGTACCCTCCGCCAAACAGCACGTATCCAGCAAACGAGAAATCGAACAGAATGGGAAATGTGGGCATCCAGCACGTGAACTTATTGCCGCCGATACCGGGAAACGCCGCCGGGAAATCAAACGGAGTGATCTCTTGGTCCATGGTAGTGGGGACGATAGTGGTCGATCCGGATTCCGCCTTTGCCGCCGGCGCGGTAACAACGGCCATAGGGGATGAGAGCGTGTAGGTTTTGCCCTGGTAGTCGAGGACAAAGCGCAGCTTGCATCCTTCCTCCAGAAGGTTTGACGCTGCATCGAGGAACTTGTCTTCGAGCGTGAACGTCGCCAGATTATTCGTGCCCGATGCGCTGGCCTTGACTTGGCCAATCTGCGTGACGGTTTCGGGTGAGCTACTCGTGGCGGGCATTACCTTGTTGATGTGCAGCGTTGCCTGTCCACCCTGTGGCAGATGTGCCTGCACGGTAAAGGCGTGCGTGTCGGGCTGCCCGTTTGCCGTGTCGTCCTTCGGCAGTGCCATGAATGTAGCGTCGGCGTACTGGATGTCCCAATCGTCGAATGTGAGCTGGCGAAAGTACGGCTCGCCGTCGGAAAGCGGACGCGTTGGAGCGGTTATGGCGGTGCCGCCCTGGATACGCGCGAGGGGAATCTCGACATCGCGGTAGCCTGCCATGCTAATGGAGATGCCGCCGTTAAAGTCGTACGCGTCGAGAAGCGTTGCCTCGTCCACGTAGCCTTCCGAAAGCGGCGCGACCTCAAAGATGGCCGTGCCTTCGTCATCGGTCGTGGCGGCGAGTTGCTTGCCTGCGGCATAGCGCGATGTGAGCGTGACCTGGGCACCCGTGATGGGCGTATTCTTGTTGGCAACGTCGACCACGACCACACCAAACATGGTGCGCGAGAGAACGAGCACCCTGAAGGGGTCTTTTTCGTCGGCATGGGCTTCGGTGGGCGCGAACGGCAATATGAAGGCGTTTGCGCTTCCCGGCACGCGCGGCAACATAACGCTCGCCAGCGAGGACGCTCCGGCAACAAGTAACGAACGGCGATCAAGCATCTTTGGCTCCCATCCCGCAGGTATCGGTG
Source organism: uncultured Collinsella sp. (assembly GCA_900541825.1). Classification (GTDB taxonomy): domain Bacteria; phylum Actinomycetota; class Coriobacteriia; order Coriobacteriales; family Coriobacteriaceae; genus Collinsella. The sequence goes on along the minus strand of UQLJ01000020.1, from coordinate 21,030 downwards.
GAAATAATCCAATTTTGCGAGAAGGCGCCACGTGGCGGTAGTGCCGTTCGATGGCCAAAATGTCCAATTTGAGCGTGCGAAAGCGTCGGGCCCCCGGGACGCTTTCGATATGCCAGGTAGTCTGGCCGCTAACGCAACATATGCGCGACCAGCTCGGCGCGTGTGCCGATGCCAAGCTTTGCGTATACGCCGGATAGGCGGTTTTTGACGGTGCCCGGCGATACTCCCATATGGCGTGCGATTTCGGCGTTGGTCCACCCGCGACAGGCGAGCATGGCCATGGTGAATTCCGTGGTCGTTAGATCGTCGGCCACGTCCTCGCCCGAATCGGGGTTGTGGATGCGCCGCCAGCCGTAGCTGAATCGATACGTAATCTCGATGATGCGTGCGAAGTCGTCAGGGTATTGCGTTTTTAGACACGCCTCGATAAGCCCCTGCAAAAGGCCGTGGTGCTCGCCAATGAGTTCGATAAGGCCGTCGGGACGCGCAACGTCCCAAGCGGCTCCGAAGTGTGCCTTTGCGGTGTCGATGTCCTTGAGGCTCATGCAGGCCATGGAAGCTGCCAGGTGCAGGAACAGTTCCGAGATGGGATAGCTTCCCTGTTTCATAATCAGGGCGTTTTCCGCCATGCCTAGGCTGCGGCCGTATTCGCCGCGCAGATACAAGGCGTGCGCCATCACGTAGCTGGCGAACAGGCGCAGGCCTTCGGGCAGATGCGCCGCAAGTGGATAAAACTCTTCGGCAGAATACGGGGAAGGCAAGTGCAACAGGACGCTCGCGGCCGAGGCGAACAGGATATGCGTGGCGTGGATGGCGGGCGATTCTTTGTCGGCTGGCGTATCGAGGATGCCCGCAAGGCACCGACGGGCGTCGGCGATACGGTTGAGCGACAGACTGGCATATCCGCAGATAAAGCATGCGGAATAGCGCGGTGCGGGATCGGTGGCGTCAAGATAGGGGCGCGCCGTCTTGGCAGCGAGGGTGGCCTGTCCGCGAAAGTACAGCGCTTCTGCCGTGGCGATGGCGCGCGAATCGGGGTCGGAAATGCCTGCAACCGCAGCGTCAATCTGCCCCGGCACAAAGGCGGTGCACATCAACGGCATGGGAACGCATGGGTAGCCATCGCAGTCCATCTTCCATCTCCCAACAGCTGGCAACAATGCAGCAATTGTACCCCTGCTGCTCGGGACCCCTTTCGTTTTACTGTTCGGTTGACGCTGCGGATCGTTTTGGAAGGCTTACGAGCATGGTGGTCCCGTTCTCGGAACTTGCTTCGACCTCTACAGCGCCACCGTGAAGCGCTGCAATCTCCCAAACGAGCGTTAGTCCGAGTCCTGCACCGCCATATGCCCTGCTGCGGGATTTGTCTAGACGAAAGAACGGCTGGAAGATGCTCTCTCGGTACTTCTTGGGTATTCCCGGGCCCTCATCTTTGACTCGTAGGAGCACGTGGCTGTCGCTGTCGCTGATGGAGACGCTGGCAGTCGAGCCGGAGCGGCTGTAACGGATGGCGTTTTCGACCAGATTAAACACCAGCCGATAGAGGAGCGTGTCGCTCCCGATTACTAAAGCGTCTCCAGCACAATTGAGGGCTATGCCTTTATTTTCGGCAAGTGGTGCAAGGTCGGTGAGGACCTCTTCGGACAAGGGGCCAAGTTCAACATCGTCCTCGCAAGGAACGTTGCGGAACTCGCTCATCTCGAGCAATACCTTGGTCATCCGCGACATCCGCTCGGTTTGTTCTTGTAGCAGGCCGAGCAGCTCGGCTGTTTCGGGTTGCAAGCCGGAGTGCTCGGAGATGAATAGTTCAATCTGTGCCTGCATAAGGGCGAGCGGGGTGCGCAGCTCGTGTGCGGCGTTGCCGGTAAACTGACGCTGTGCAGAGAACCCTTCGCCAAGACGAGCGATCATGTCGTTGAAAGAAGCGCTGCATCGTTGTAGCTCGGTGGGCACATCTTCATTGAGTCTGATTTCGCTTAGGTTGTCAGGCTGCACACGCTCAACCTGGGCTGCAAAAGCCCGTAGCGGTTTGAGTGCACGGCCGCTCACAAAGTATGCCAGCGCGCCGCCAAGGAGTGTGACTCCAGCCGTGATGTACCAGGCTGTCGTGCCAAAAGACTCCTGTGCGTCGTTTACGACGATCGTGACCTCGTCATCGAGGCTCCCCTTCGTTGGGTCGAACGCCTGGGGCGAGTCTTCGCCGGTTGCGTTAAGGGCCGAGATGTCACTGCCGATGGCATCCATGTAGCGCATACCCGTATAGCCGACCAGGCAGTTCGTCAGCACGCATGCCGCACACGTGAGCAGTGCCGTCATAATCGTTATGCGCCATTGCAGCGAAAGCCTTTTCATTCGCTATCCTCCATAACGTAGCCCTCTCCAATCCGATTGCGAATCGGGTCGTATCCCAAAGCGATGCGTAGCTTTTTGCGGAGTGACGAGATATGAACGCGGATTGCGTTGCTAAAGCTGTTCACGGTGCTATCCCAAACGTGCTCGATAAGCTCCTCTTGGCTTACCGGACGCCCCTGATTAAGCATCAGGTATTCCAAGATTCCTGTTTCCTTGCGCGTAAGAGATAAAGCCTCGCTGCCCACGGAAGCGATGCGCGCCTTGGTGTCAAAGCTGAGCTTTCCGCAGGTTAAAACTATGTCGCTTTGTGTAAAGCGTCTGAGGGTAAGGTTACGAATCCTTGCCGCAAGCTCGTCCAGATGAAACGGCTTGGTGAGGTAATCGTTGGCGCCGGCATCGAGTCCGGCGACTTTATCGGATACTTCGCCACGTGCGGACAGAATCAGTACCTTAGTCTCGCAGTCAGTTTTCCTAAGTTCCCTGAGTACGGTCATGCCGTCGATACGGGGAAGGTTGAGGTCGAGTACCACGAGGTCGAAGGCCTCAACGTCCAGTAGGTCGAGCGCCTCCTGCCCGTCGTGACAGCAGTCGACGCTGTACGCCAAGTTTCGCAGGCTGCGCGCGATTGCATCACACAGCGCTCGCTCGTCTTCGACGATTAAAATACGCATAACAGTCTCCTTGCACATTCCAAATCGCGCTTAACACGGATTTTATAGTCGATATGGTCCAATAGGTCGTGTGACGAAAGGAGTGGTCAGGTTGTTCAAAGCGATAAAACCTGTAATGCAGGTTGCGTTGCTGATCGTCGGTGTGGCCATGGTGTGCTTTGGTGTTATGCGTGGCGAGGCGGATGCCGTGCTGGCCAAGGCGATTAGGCTGTGCTTGGAGTGTATCGGAATTGGATAAAAGAGAAAACACTGCGTCGCATGTTTTGGCCCGATTTCGCGGATTCATTCAGGCGGCGGCGACGCTGGTCACCAACATTCACCTGCCAAACTTTGCCAAAGGAAGCATCTATCAGGGCGCGGGAAAAACAGTCTGCGTACCTGGACTTAATTGCTATTCGTGCCCCGCGGCATCGGGTGCGTGCCCCATCGGGTCGTTCCAGTCGGTGGTAGGTTCATCCAAGTTCAACTTTTCTTACTATGTTACCGGTACGCTCATTTTGCTCGGCGTGCTGCTGGGGCGCTTTGTATGCGGCTTTCTGTGCCCGTTTGGCTGGCTGCAGGAGCTGCTTCATAAGATTCCCGGCAAAAAGTTCTCCACGAAAAAGCTCAAGCCGCTCACATACATCAAGTACGTCGTGCTGCTGTTTGCCGTGGTGCTGCTGCCCGTCTTGGTGGTTAACGACGTGGGCATGGGCGACCCGTTCTTTTGTAAGTACATCTGTCCGCAGGGCGTGCTCGAGGGCGCCATTCCGCTGGCCATTGCCAACGCCGGCATTCGATCTGCGTTGGGACATCTCTTTACTTGGAAACTTGCCGTTCTCATTGCCGTGGTAGTGCTGAGCGTTTTGTTCTACCGCCCCTTCTGCAAATGGATTTGTCCACTCGGCGCATTCTATGCGCTCATGAATAGGGTGTCCCTACTGGGGATCCGGGTCGATGCATGCAAATGTGTCTCGTGCGGCAAGTGCTCAAAGGTTTGTCAGATGGACGTTGATGTGGTCCGCGCGCCCAATCATGCCGAATGTATCCGGTGCGGAAAGTGCATCGGGGCCTGTCCTGTCGATGCCATCAGCTATCGCTATGGCCTGGATGTGTCGGCGGAAAAGCTTCCCTTGACCGCCGATAAACAGTAAACAAGCTTCGACAAAACGGAGGAATGACCATGAAGCTTTCTAAGATTGCGGCCCTGTTTATGGTACCGGTGCTGGCCTTGTGTCTTGTGGCGTGTTCGTCACCCGGTGGCAATGTGAGCGAATCTGCGGGCTCCGATCCTAAGATTGCAGAACTCACTGCGCAGAAGCCGACCAATGCCGATGAGGCCGCCGAGTTGTATGCAAAACTCATGCAAAAGGAGAACGATATCTTTTCGAGTGATAACGCGCTGTGGGAAAAGGTATTCAATGCGGCAAATAAAGACTCGGCAATGATTGAGGACGGCAGCAATTACGGCGATTTCCTGCTCAAGACCATCGATGGTGCCAAGGATGAGTTCACGGCGGATGAGCTTAAGACGCTCAAGGCCGGTGCACAGCAGATCAAGGAGATCGAGGACAAGCTCGAGAGCTTGGAGAAGGAGTTCCCCGGCTGTGGAAGCACGCCGAGCGCAGGCGAGAGCGTCGACGCTTCGACCGCTGACATGACGGCTGGTGCCAATGCTTCGAGCGAGGCGACGAAGTTCCCCAGCTTTACGGGCAAGGACCTGGACGGCAACGACGTGAGCAGCGACGAGCTGTTCTCTAAGAACAAGGTCACCGTCATGAACTTCTGGTTCACCACTTGCAAGCCGTGCGTGGGCGAGCTGGGTGATCTTGAGAAACTGAATCAGGAGCTTGCCAAGAAGGGCGGCCAGGTCGTGGGCGTCAATTCCTTTACGCTCGATGGCAACAAGGGCGAGATTGCAGATGCCAAGGACGTGCTGAGCAAGAAGGGCGTGACGTATAAGAACATCTGGTTCAAGTCGGATAGCGAGGCCGGTAAGTTTACGTCAAATTTGTTCTCGTTCCCGACAACGTATGTCATCGATCAGAATGGCAACATCGTAGGGGATCCAATCGTGGGAGCCATCAGCTCCGCCGAGCAGCGCGCAGCACTCAACAAACTTATCGACCAGGCGATTGCGAATAGCGAGCAGTAAAAAAACGCGTAAAGCATAGCGAGGATCGTGTGTCGCTGTGCGAAGTAGTCCGCTACCTTTCAAGATAAGCTCCACCATATAGAGGTCCCGCTCGGGACCTCTTCTTTTGAGCACCGTCCCGCTCGTTTTTTGGCGCGGTTTGTTACATTCCTCACTGGCGCCGGCAAAAAATGGGGATAGAGTAGGACAAACGCGTCGAATACGAACGGCGGAGGAGAGCGGGCAGGGTGCCTGCGCAGGAGAGGTTGCCGTCCATGCTGGAGCTCAAAGGTATTTGCAAAAGGTACGTTACCCAGTCGTTTACGCAGGTGGCGCTCGACAACGTAAGTCTGGCTTTTCGCGATAACGAGTTCGTGGCCATTCTGGGTCCCTCAGGCTCAGGTAAAACTACGATGCTCAACGTTATCGGTGGGCTCGATCACTTTGATTCCGGTGATCTGCTGATCGATGACATCTCGACCAAGGACTTTCACGATCGCGATTGGGATGCCTATCGCAACAACCGCATCGGCTTTGTGTTCCAAAGCTATAACCTCATTCTACATCAGACCATTTTGGAAAACGTGGAGCTGGCGCTTACGCTCACGGGTGTGGGGCATGCCGAACGCCGCCAGCGTGCGCGCGAGGCGTTGGAGAAAGTCGGTCTGGGCGAGCACGTGAACAAGCGCCCGAGTCAGCTTTCGGGTGGACAGATGCAGCGCGTGGCCATCGCTCGCGCTCTGATCAATGATCCCGAGATTGTGCTGGCCGACGAGCCGACCGGCGCCCTGGATTCAACGACATCCGTACAGGTCATGGACCTGCTCAAGGACGTGGCGCGCGACCGCCTGGTTATTATGGTCACGCACAATCCCGAGCTGGCGTATCAATACGCCACGCGTATCGTCAACCTGGCAGACGGCAAGATCACCGACGATTCCGATCCTTTCGATGTCGCCGACGCCACGCGCCGCGAGGCCAAGCCTACGCGCAAAACCACGATGAGCTTTGTGACGGCGCTGGGGCTTTCTGCCCGCAATCTTATGACCAAGAAGGGCCGCACGGCCATGACTGCCTTTGCGGGCTCGATTGGCATTATCGGCATTGCGGCGATCCTGGCGCTCTCCAATGGCGTGAACAATTACATCAAAAAGGTCGAGGAGGATACGCTCTCGAGCTACCCGCTCACCATTTCCAAGCAGGATTACGACCTGTCGTCCATGATGGGCGGACAGGGGGCTGCGGATGATGACTCGCCTGAATATGTGGATTCGTCCGACGACAGTGCCGGCAGCAAGGCTAAGGGAACCGATAAAATTCCCGTGGTTACGGCCGTAAAGGATATGTTTGCGAGCGTTAAGTCTAACGACATGACGAGCTTTAAGGCATGGCTCGATGCCGGTGGCGACGGCATCGACAAAGAGGTCAACGCCATTCAGTACGGCTACGGTGTATCGCCGGTTGTCTATCGTGCCGGCAAGGGCGATGAGAAGCCTGTCCGGCTGGTGCCCAACGCCATGACCGAGGCCATGAGCGGAGGCGCGAGCTCGGCGGCAACGGTGAGCATGGAATCCATGGGAACCTCGGTCTTTAACGAGATGATTGACGACCAGAGCCTGCTCGACAGCCAGTACGATGTCGTCGCCGGTCATTGGCCCACGTCTGCTAACGAAGCCGTAATGGTGCTTTCGAGCCGTGGAACGGTGGGCGACTACACGCTCTACAGCATCGGCGCGCTGGATATCAACGAGCTCAACGACTTGGTTAACAGCGCCATGACGGCTGACGGCAAGGTTGAGACGCCCGAGACCGGCACCGACTTTACCTACGACGATGCGCTGTCCACGACGTTTAAGGTGCTGTCGCCGGCCGATGCCTATCGCAAAAACGAAGAGACCGGCATGTGGACCGACATGTCTGGCGACGCCGACTTTATGGCCGCCAAGGTTGCCGACGGTATTGACGTGCGCATTGTGGGCGTGGTGCGACCTAACGAGACAGCCAATGCGAGTGCGTTGTCTCCGGGCATTGCCTATACGCATGCACTGACTCGCCAGCTTATGGAGCGCGCCGCCGTTTCGCAGATTGTGCAAGAGCAGCTTGCGCATCCCGAGACGGATGTCTTTACGGGCAAGTCTTTCGATGAACTGCAGAGCGAGGCCAAGCAAGGCGTGGATCTGGGCAGCATGTTCAGTGTGGACGAGGCGGCGCTCAAGAGCGCGTTCTCGTTTGATGCGTCTGCGCTCTCGGGTGTTGCCGACAGCATGGACCTGTCGGGTCTTGACTTGTCCGGGCTGGACATTGACCTTTCGAGCGTTGGCAAGGACATCGACTTCAGCGACATCATGGCAAAAGCGCCAACCCCAGATTTCTCGGGTATCTTTGACGGTCTGGAACTCACGCCCGAGCAAATGCAGCAGGTGGGAACACTAGCCAACCAGCTGTTTGAGGGCTTTTTGCAGTCTGATCAGTTTAAGGCGCTGTCGCCCGAAGATCTTAAAGACGCGTCAAAGCTCGCTGCCGCATTCTCGACGTATCTTGAGAATGATGCCGCAGCCCAGCAATGCCTGGCTCAGCTCAAGGCACTCGGTGGCGATGCCCTGGTCGAGCGTCTGCAGCGGGCGATGAGCGACTATGTGCAAAAGCAGCTGGCTCCGTATCTGCAGAAGGCTATGGATCAGGTGATGAAGGCAATCAGCGAGCAGATAGCGTCGACGGTATCATCCCAGCTCAAGGCGGGCGCGGCAGGGCTTATGGACCAGATGGCGACGCAGATGTCTTCGAGTTTTGCTAACCTGGCGAGCGCCATGCGCGTGGATGCGAGTGCCTTTGCTCGTGCTATCCATTTCAACATGGACGCCGAGGACCTGAGCTCGCTCATGATGAGCTATGCCAAGGCGTCGAAGCTCACCTACGACAACAATCTGACCACGTTGGGCTATGCGGACGAGGCAGACCCCATCTCGGTCAAGATTTTCCCGCGCGACTTTGAGGCCAAGGAGCGCGTGCTCGACCATATCGATGCGTACAACAAGCGGGTCAAAGCCGCCGGCCACGACGAACAAGCCATCTCGTACACCGACTACATGGGCATCATCATGGGCTCGGTGACCGATATCGTGAACACCATCAGCTTGGTGCTCATCGCATTCGTGAGTATCAGCCTGGTGGTGAGCTCCATCATGATCGGCATCATCACCTACATCAGCGTGCTGGAACGCAAAAAGGAGATTGGCATCCTGCGTGCGATCGGCGCGTCGAAGCGTAACGTGGCCAACGTATTCAATGCCGAGACCTTTATCGAGGGCCTCATTGCCGGCGTCTTTGCTGTTGTCGTCGTGGTGGCCGTGAGCTTTCCGGTTAATGCCTGGGCGCTTACTGCCAAACAGGTACCCAATCTGATGAGCCTGCCCGTGCAGGATGCGCTGGTGCTCATTGCAATTTCGGTGCTGCTGACGGTTGTCGCTGGCCTGCTGCCGGCCCGTAGCGCATCCAAAAAGGATCCCGTGGAAGCCCTGCGCTCCGAATAATGTGACAAAGGGGCAGTCCCTTTGCCACGTTCGTTGATATGAGAGAAGAGTAGATGATTCTATCGTTGGCCCCTATGGAGGGGATTACCGGGCATGTGTTCCGTCGCGTGCATGCGGAGTGCTTCGGTGCGCTCGATTGCTATTACACGCCGTTTTTGCCGCCGCCGCGGGTGGGAAACCGCTTTGGCGGCAAGGCGTTTAAGGAGATTGATCCTGCCAATAACCAGGGGCTCAACGTGGTGCCTCAGCTGATGTCCAAGAACGCGGACGAGTTTGTGTGGGCGGCACTGGTGCTCGCCGGCATGGGCTATCGCGAGGTCAATCTCAACTTGGGTTGCCCTTCGGGAACGGTTGTCGCCAAGGGCAAGGGCTCGGGTTTCTTGCGCAATCTCGACGAGCTCGAGGCGTTCTTAAGCGATGTGTGCGAGCGGTCGCCGTTGCCGGTATCGGTAAAGACCAGGCTGGGGTTGGAACGCGATGACGAGTATGAACGTGTGCTCGATCTGTATTGCCGCATGCCGTTGGCAGAGCTGATTGTGCACCCGCGCGTACAGAAGGACCGTTATACGGGCTCGCCGCGCAAGGAGTTTTACGGCGAGACGCTGGAACGTGCGCCGTTTCCGGTGGCCTATAACGGCGACATTTTCGATCTTGAGGATATGGACGCGCTGGCGGAGGCCTATCCCGACACGCGCCATGTAATGCTAGGGCGTGGCCTGCTCGCGAACCCCGCGCTGGCTCGCATGGTTAAGGGCGGTCCTGCTGCCACGGCAGCCGAACTGCAGCGTTTCCACGACACGCTGTTTGCGGTCTATGCAGAAGAGATTGGCGGCAACGCGGTCTTTCGTATGAAGGAGTGGTGGTTCTACGCCAAGTGCGCTTTCGCCGACCCCGCTACCGTTCACAAGCTCGTACGTAAGACCAAAAAGGTCGACGAATACCGCGCCGCCGTCGAGCGGGTCTTTCGCGAGCAGCCACTCGCACCCATAGCTCGCTTCCGCGGCTAGTTAGACATCGGGGACGTTCTTTAACGACTAGTCATTTAAGAACGTCCCCAATGACTATGTTGCAAAAGCTGTACGTCAGCATCCAAAGATGTCGAAAGATGTCGACTTTGGATGCTGGCGTATATGTTTGGGTCGGCGGGGGAGTTGAGTCTAGGCAATCATTGCATCGAGCGTGATGAGCTCCCTGAGTCGCTCCGTGCGTGTTTGCCCATGGCGCTTTGCTTTTGCATCAAAGGCTTCAAGGACCGATTCACCCACACGTGCGGATAAAACAACGCTTGGCTCGTCAGAAATCGGCGGTCTTCCCAGCTTAATGGTGCGACCCTTCGGCCACTCATCTTTTTCGTATGCCTCCGCGGCCTTTTCCAACTCTCCGGGGGCAAATCCGATCATCTTTTCGAGTTGCTTAGCGTCCATAGCGCCTCCTATCGATTGGCATAATGTCGAGCGCTGGTTGTCGGAATCTCTTTTTGTATACAGTTTTGTAGACAAAAATACAAGCAGCTTATCAAGCTAATTAGCTTGTTTTGACTATTTTTTTTCGATAGGAAATGAGCGTCGATGGCTTCGATATTTCTTCATTTTTCAGTTTGGAACATGAGCGCTCATTGAACTTGCAGAGGGGGGCACTTTAACAAACTATCGAGATTCTGGCCAGGAGCTTTCACTGGTCTTCGGTGGTGAGACCAGCTTAATTCGCGACACAGTGTGTCGCGAATGGGAGTAGTCGTTAGGTGTCCTTCAATGGCTACTCATATAAGAACGTCCAAGTGCCGGATTTTGTCATATAGTGTCGTTCTCAGCGACTATTCTGGAGGGTCGTGGTCAAAAAAGGGCAAATATGAGTACTGTTGCCATTATGGTTGCATTTATTTTGCTATAAATAGCGGCTCCTGATGAGATTTGTTCCCATTAGGGGCTACTTTTATTGAACATATGAGGAGAAATAACGTCGCCTGCGGACGAGTGGAACGTTGAATAGTTCCTGAAGTGATCAAAATCGCTGCTACTAAACAGGTAGCAGTACTCATATTTGCCCTTTTTTGACCGCAGCCCTCTCGGAAACCTTTCCAGAGGCGTCAAACAGCCATAATCCAAAGGTCTCCTCAAACAATTAGCCGGCCAAGAGCGTCCATGACTACCAAAAAGCTGTACGCCAGCATCCAAAGATGTCGAAAAATGTCGACTTTGGATGCTGGCGTACATGTTTGGGTCGTATGGGTTGGGGCGAGTCGGTCGCAACGCGAGTGCTAGAGCAGGTTCTCCTGCACCCACGCGATGATGTCGCTCGACTCGTAGAGTGGCTTGCCGTCGATGAACAGGCAGGGAACCTGGCGCTTTCCGCCTACGGCGATGAGTGTCTGCTCGGCATCGGAATCGGTCGAGATATTACGCTCGGGAATGGTCACGCCGTTATCGGCAAGGAATCGCTTGACCTTTATGCAGTACGGGCAGCCGGTCATAACGTACAGCGCGAGCTCGTGATCAGTAGCCATAGGTCTCCAATCGGTTGAGGTTTTGATTGAAATACCCAAAGCCGCCGCGGTCTATGCGCGCGTCAACGACGACTCGATGGCCTGTACCAGAAACGCCGTGGCTCCGGTGCCACAGGGCTTGTCGTAGTAGTCGATAAAGCGCCGATCGGCAAGATAGCCGTGGGCGAGGCCCAGGTATGCTTCGTCTTGGGGTTCGTGTCCCCAGTTAAGGACAATCCACCGACGGTGCATTGCGACAAGTTTGCGGGCCTCGTTACTCTCTGGATCGCCGTCGCCCATGGCAATCGAGAGCTGACCCAAAATAGCGCGTTCGAGTTCCTTCATGTCGTTCCACGTCTGAGGGTCCATGTCCAGCAGCGCTTCGTTTGCTGCATCGATAGCCTCATCGCCATAGCGCGCCCGCGCTTCGGCGCCGTAGCGCTCCTCGTTTTCCCGCACGGTGCGCCAGCGTTCCAGTTGCGGCAGCACGGCGCCCATGAGCGAGACGGCTTCATCGAGCGACATGCCAGTGTTTTGTGCCAGCCGCGGGGCGCAATCCTCTATCATTGCCTCCATGGTGGTGTCGTAGGTGTACTTGCCGTGGTCGTAGCACCATTTGCAGTAATGGTCGGTCATGGCGCCTGTGGCATCGGTGCCGCAGTCGTCGGGCGTGAGTATCATGCCGCAGCTCTGGCAATAATGCTCGGGCATTTCGAGCAGATGAGACAGTGGCTCGCCGGTCACGGCGGCAATGAGCTTCATCATGTCGATGCCCGGTGTGACCTCGCCGCGTTCCCAACGGCTGACGGCTTGGCGTGTGACGAAGAGCTTGGCGGCGAGCTGCTCTTGGGTAAGGCGATGGGCGCGACGGACAGCGATGAGCTTTTCTGCAAAGGCCATAGCGGCTCCTTTCTGCTGGTTGATGGCTTAAGCATACGCGGCGGCAGGCGCCCTTCCAAGCAACCGTTGGTTGCACGACAGGAGTCCGCGGCGAAGAATTGCGCGCAACGCCCCACGCCTCCATGCCGTACAATGACCGGCATGGAACCTATTGCACACATACATACCGACCTGCCGCAGAAGTTCGGCATCCCGCGCAACAGCTTTTTGGCGCCCCATCTGCAGGGACGAATCTTTTTTGAGCCGGAATTTGCCTCCAATGCAGCGGTTGAGGGCCTGGACTCCTTCTCTCACCTGTGGCTGCTGTGGCGCTTCGAAAACGGAACGCCCGGCGGCACGGCTAAGGATATTGCCGTCGACGCTAAAACGCAGGACAGGTCCGGCACCAACGTCAAGTGGTCGAAGACCGTGCGTCCGCCGCGTCTGGGCGGAGCCGAGCGCGTGGGTGTCTTTGCCACGCGCAGTCCGTTTCGCCCTAATCCCATCGGGCTCACCTGCGTTAAGCTCGACCGCGTGGAGCTTACCGACGACGGCCCCATCATCCATGTGCTGGGGGCCGATCTGCGCGACGGCACGCCCATCTACGATATCAAGCCCTACATCCCGTTTGCGGACTGCCACCCGGATGCGACCGGCGGCTGGATTGAGGGCGCTCCGTGGCAAGAGCTCGATGTTGAGTTTCCACAAGCGCTGCAGGATATGGTCCCGCCCGCAAAGCTCCCCGGCTTGGTCGAGGTCCTTTGCCAAGATCCGCGCCGCGCGGGCAGCAAGCACGAGCCAAACCGCGTTTACCACTTAGCTTATGCTGGGCTCGACATATCTTTTACGGTCGATAAAACCCAGCTAACCGTAGTCGCCGTCAACGACGCGCAAGACTAACCAGCCATTCGTCTGAACCCGTCAAATTAAGCGCCAAACCCAATGTCAAAATCGCCCATACTGGTGGACAATAACGCCTACCAAAATAGTCCGCTTTGCATGGGAGCTCAGCATGAAATACGACTTTAGCTCGCTTATCGACCGCCACGGCATGGACTCCATCGCCGTTGACTCTTGGGGCGAGATCCCCGGTATGGCTCCGAACGCACCAGACGAGGGCTTCGACCGCATTCCCATGTGGGTGGCCGACATGAATTTTGCCACGGTGCCCACGGTTCAGGAGCACATCATTCAGCGCGCTCAGCATCCCATGTTTGGCTACTTTAACCCGCGCCCCGAGTACTTTGACCGCATCATCGAATGGCAGAGCCGCCGCAATGGCGTCGAGTGCCTGCGCCCTGAACATATCGGCTACGAAAACGGCGTGCTGGGCGGTGTCGTGTCGACACTGCGCGCGTATGTCCAGCCGGGCGATGCGGTGCTGGTCCATAGCCCCACCTACATTGGTTTTACCAAGTCTATCGAAGCCGCGGGTTATCGCATTGTCCACAGCCCGCTTAAGCTCGACGATCAGGGCGTGTGGCGTATGGACTTTGAGGACATGGAGTATAAGCTCGCCCAAAACCACATCCATGCCGCGGTGTTCTGCTCGCCGCACAATCCCTGCGGCCGCGTATGGGAGCGTGACGAGATCGAGCGCGCCATGGACATCTATCGCCAGCACGATTGCGTGGTGATCTCGGACGAGATTTGGTCCGATATCATCCTGCCGGGACACAAGCATATCCCGACGCAGTCGGTGAGCGAGGATGCCCGCATGCGCACGGTTGCCCTCTATGCGCCGAGCAAGACGTTTAACCTGGCGGGTCTAGTCGGCAGCTACCACATCATCTACAACGAGACGCTGCGCGACCGCGTGTGCGCCGTGTCCAACAAGACTCACTACAACGAGATGAACGTCCTCTCCATGCATGCGCTTATCGGTGCCTACCAGCCGCAGGGCTACGAGTGGGTGGACGAGCTCAACCAGGTGCTTGCCGGTAATATCGAGTACTTCTGCAATTACGTGGACGAGCATTTTGAGGGCGTGTCCTATTCGCGTCCGCAGGGCACGTACATGGTGTTTCTGGACTGCACCGAGTGGTGCCGCGAGCATGGCAGCGATATTCAGTGGCTGCTCGACGAGGGGGCGCGCGTGGGCGTGGGATATCAGGACGGCCGCCCGTTCCACGGGCCCTGCCACATTCGCGTGAATCTGGCGCTGCCGCTTTCGCGCGTAAGGGAGGCGTGCGACCGCCTGGACCGCTACGTTTTTAATGCGCGGTAAGTGAGCACTGCATGCGGGGTCTTCTGCCAAGTCGGCTGGAAGGCCCCGCATGGTAAAACGTCTGTAACCATTGGGCGCTCGTGTGGTTTTATTTGCTATTATCTTTAGCCATTTCAGTCTGTAAACAGGATCGTCTGGAGCTCGATGAAAAGACCCCGTCGCTCGGTTGCCATTTCGTTGTTTGTTGCGCTTGCAGTGGCGAGTGCCTTTGTCATAGCGATAGCTGGCTGTTCCGGGCACAATGACGAAGCCTCGACGCCAGCATCAAAAGTCCCTGACGCCTCGCAGGCCAAGGCCGACGACCTTAAGACGCTCAACGTCGGCAGCGACCTCTATCCACCGTTTGTGTATGCCGACGAGTACGGCGATATTGTTGGCCTGGATGTCGAGATATTGACCGAGGCTTTGGCTCGCATTGGTTACAAGCCAAAATACCAGCTGATCGACTGGGAAAAGAAGAAGGAGCTGCTGGCGAGCGGCGAGCTCGATTGTGTCATGTGCAGCTTTAGCATGACGGGTCGCGAAAACGAATATCGTTGGGCCGGCCCGTACCTTGCGAGCCGCCAGGTGGTCGCGGTCGATCCCCAGAGCGATATCTATACGCTTGCCGATCTTGAGGATAAGGTCGTGGCGGTTCAGTCCACCACCAAGCCCGAGGACATTTTGCTCAATCGCACAAATGAAAACGTTCCGCAGATCAAAGAGCTCTACTGCTTTTCGGACCGCTCATACCTGAACCCGGCGCTCGTCGAAGGTCTGGTCGACGCCATCGCCGCGCATGAGTCCTCGCTGCTCACCTACGAAAAAGACTATGGTGTGACGTATCGCATCTTGGATGAGCCGCTGCTAGAGGTTGGTTTGGGCACCGCTTTCGATATCAACGATACGCGCGGCATCGACGTCAAGCTCACCCGTGCCTACCAGGAAATGCTAGCCGACGGCACCATGGAACGCCTGGTGTCAAAGTATTTTGATGACCCTTCGCCATTTTTGAATATGGAGGGTCTGTCATGATCGATGCGCCCGACCACGCCGCTCAGGAGCGGGGCAATCGTTCGGCGGGGGCATGGCTCCTTGTCGCTCTGCTGGGGATAGCGCTCTCGGTTGTTGCCGGCATGATGAGCTACGGTTACACGGCGGCCCAAGCCGAGCAGCGCTTTGCCGACGTTGTCGATTACGTGGCGACGCAGAGCCTTTCCTACGATGCATTCAATAGCGCCTATGCGACCAAAAACCTGATTCGCGTTATGGAGATTGCCGGAGAGGCAGCGCGCGATATGGAGCGCGACGGTTCGGTGGATAACGCCACGCTGGAGCAATATGCCGACCAGTTCAACGTGAGCGCACTGATCGTGACGGACGCATCGGGCAATTTGGTGTCCGAGTCCTCGACGGATGACGTGGGCTACGAGTCGCTCGCTGCGTATCTCAAGGAAGCGCCCGTGTTGGAGGTGGCAGCCCATCTGCTTAAGTCCTATACCGCCCGTATCACGCTTGCGGATGATTCGGTCGCAGACATTGGCTGCGTGACTCGGCAGGATGGCGAGGGCATCGTTGCCGCAGTGAGACACCAGAGCGCCAAGGCGGTCGCGAGCAATACGCTCAAACTGCAGAGCTTGCTCGGTGGTTATGAGACCATCGACAGCGGCAATATCGTGATCGAAAGCGACGGCAAGGTCGTTGCGACCAATGCCGTTGAACCCACCATATTGGGCGTGTTTGATCTGCCTGCGACGGATGTCTTCATTGTCGACGGTATAAAGGATCGATGCCCGGCTGGTAAGGTCAGATTGGTTAACGCCAACGGCGAGTGGTATTTGGGCACATTTGGAAAAGCGCGCGGGTTCTACGTGTACACCTATGCCTCGGCGCGGCGTTACTTTGAGGTCGTCGCGGCTGTTGCTGCCGGCGTGCTGGTGCTCTACAGCGGTGTTGTAGCCGTTGTCGTGATGGTGCGTCGCCGCGCTGATCGTCGACGTTTGACGGACTTGCTGCAGCAGGAGCGCGACTATGGCGACAAGCTGGCAAAGGCGGCGCGTGAGGCCTCGTCTGCCAACTCGGCAAAGACAGAGTTTCTGCGCCGCATGAGCCACGATCTGCGCACGCCCATCAACGGCATTCGCGGCATGGTCGAGGTTGGCGATGCCAACGCGGACGATCTGCAAAAGCAGACTGAGTGCCGCTCAAAAATCTGGACGGCATCGGGACTGCTGCTCGACCTTGCCAACAAGGCCCTCGATATGAGTCGCCTGGAGAGCGGACAGGTCGACCTGAACCTCGTGCCCATAAATTTGGTGGCCCTCAACTGTGAAGTGCGCGATATTCTGGAGCGCCAGGCCGAGGAGCGTCTGGTGACAATTATCTGCGACCAGCAGACGCTTAATCATCCCTATGCGCGGGTGAGCGTGACGCACCTCAAGCGCTTGTTGCTCAATATTGCCGGTAATGCCGTCAAGTACAACCGCCAGGGCGGATATGTTCGCCTGGTGTGCCGCGAGGTGGAGCCAGCGGATGGCGTCCCCGTCTATGAATACACGATCGCCGACAACGGTATTGGCATGAGCGAGGAGTTCCAACAGCACCTCTACGAGCCGTTTTGCCGCGAGGAGCAGCAGGTGGAAGGCGCTTCATCGGGAACTGGCCTGGGCGCGCCTATCGCAAAACAGCTGGTGGAGCTTATGGACGGAACCATGAGCTTTACGAGTGTCTTGGGGCAGGGGACGACGTTTACCATCCGCCTGCCGTTCGAGAAATGCAAGCGCTCCGAGATTCCTCAGGCAGTTCGCGCGGATGCGGGCGATGGCGATACGCTCCAGGGCTTGCGCGTTTTGCTCGTAGAGGATAACGATCTGAATGCCGAGATCGCGCAGTTTACGCTCAGCCGTGCCGGTGCCGTCGTGACGCATGCTAAGGATGGCGAGTCTGCCGTTGAGGCGTTTGCCGCGAGCGCACCGCACGAGTACGACGTGGTGTTGATGGACATCATGATGCCTGGCATCGATGGCCTTGAGGCCACGCGTCAGATTCGAGCGCTCGATCGCGAGGATGCCGCGACCACGCCGATTATCGCCGTGAGTGCCAATGCCTTTGCCGACGACCGCAGACTTTCGCGCGAGGCGGGCATGGACGCGCACCTGAGTAAACCCGTGAGCTCGCAGGAGCTCGTTGAGGCGCTTGCGCACATAGCCGCCGACGCTTCATAAGCATATGGCCCGGTTCCCATGTTGGTTGGAACCGGGCCATATTGCTATTTGTGAGTTTTGCTTTTGAGGCTTACTTTTCCTGAATCTGCTTGCCGCAAAGATGCTCAATCGTAATCTCGTACAGCTGAACGCCCTTAATGTCCTTGGCGATTTCCTCTTCGACTTCCTCGGCAGAAGGGTAGTACTTAAGCGCGAGCTGGCGGACTTTATCCTCGATAAACGCGGGAGTGTCATTCGCCAAGCGACAGCGGCCAAAGACCACGGTGCTCATAACGTAGGGAGCCCAGTCGCCGTCCTGGTACCACTCGTTGCCGTAAACGGTAAAGCAGACCTTGTCATCGCGCTTGAGTGCGTCGACCTTGTGGCCAGCCTTGGCGCCATGGAAATAGATCTTGTCGTGCTCGGCGTCGAAGAAGTAGTTGACGGGAATGGCGTACGGGTAGCCATCGTCGCCGTTGACGGCAAAGACGCCGCGCTTGCAGGTAGCGAGCAGCTCGCGCGCTTCCTCGTCGGTGATGGCGCGTTTCTTTCGACGTAAGGGCCTAAACATCGCTGGCTTCCTTTCTGGTCGTGCGTGGTGGTTGAGCACAAACTATAGCGAAACGGATCCGTTTTTCTTGATGCGGGCGAGTATGTTTTTGAGCTTGTTAAAGTCGAGCGGTTTGGACAGATGGGCGTTCATGCCGGCATCGTGTGCCGCCTGGGCGTCTTCGGCAAAGGCGTTGGCGGTGAGCGCGATGATGGGGATATCGGCTGCATCGACCTTCTCGCTCAGACGAATCGCGCGGGTTGCCTCGTAGCCGTCCATGTCCGGCATCATAATGTCCATCAGGATCGCATCGAAGCTGCCGGCGGGACGGCCAACGTATAGGTCGACCGCTTCGTTGCCATCGGCGGCGCGAGTTACGACAATGCCTTCGCTTTCGAGCAGCGCCTGGGCAATCTCGGCATTGAGCTCGTTATCTTCTGCCAAAAGAACGTTCATGCCGGCAAGCGAGCAGCTGTCTGCTTGCTCGTCCGCGCGTTCTCTTGCTTGAGGGTCTTTGTCGATATCGAGCGGAATTTGGACGTTGAACGTACTCCCCACGCCAACCTCACTCGAAATCTCAATCGTGCCGCCCATCAGTTCAATAAGCGACTTGACGATTGGCATGCCCATGCCGGTTCCTTGGAACTTGCTGCGCGCGTCGTCACCTTCTTGGGCAAACGGCTCATAGATATGCTTTAAAAACTTGGGAGTCATACCAATGCCGGTGTCCGAAACGCTAAAGCAAAAGAGCGCGCGCCCGTTATCGAGTGGCTTGGTCTTTGAGCTAAAGGTGACGGAGCCGCCGTGCTTGTTGTACTTAATGCTGTTGTCTAACAGGTTGATCATGATCTGTCGGATATGGGTGGGACTGCCGATCATGTATGGCCCCGTGGCGTACGGCAGACTATTGTCCTGCATTGTGATTCCGTTACTGGACGCGCGGAGCTTGCACAGCACCAGCGTATCGTCACAGAGCTCTTTGAGGTTAAAAGGCGCATGTTCCAGTGTTAGCTTGCGGTCTTCGATTTTGCCCATCTCGAGGATGTCGTTGATCAGCGAGAGCAGGTGATTGGCGGCAACGCGCGCCTTGGCACGGCTCTCGCGGGCGACTTGCATATCGCCTTCCTTCAATTCCTCGATCTCGATAAGGCCTAGGATGCCGTTGAGCGGCGTGCGGATGTCGTGGCTCATGCGCGTGAGGAATGCCGTCTTAGCGGCGTTGGCAGCATCGGCTTTTTTGCGCTCGGTTCGAGCGCGCACGAGCGCCCAGATGAGCAGGACGATGCCGACCGACAACATACCGATGAGGGTAGCTGCAATGGCGGTGCGGTTGCGATAAAGGAATTGAAGCGTGTTGGATTCCTGGGCCGTGTACGACGTGGAGGAGAAATTGCTTGCGGAGAGCGATTCTCCGGCATTGATGATGCCCTTGTTGATGATTCCCAACAGCTCGGGTTTTCCGCGCGAAATCCAGCACGAGAGCTCACAGGTGTCAGGGAGCTCGGTCGTCTCGCAGTCCTCGAGATCGTAACGGTCACCGATGGTTTTTACGCGTGAACTGGGAGCGACGATGCAGTGCGCCGTTCCCTTCCTGAGGGCGTCGAACGCTTCATCGTCGGATTGGTATTCGGTTACGGTCGCTGTGGGGAACAGACTTTCAAGTGCATTTTTGTTGACAAACGACGATTTGGTACAGGCGATGTTCTGAAGGTCTTTGTTCAGGTTGCTGCCGGTGTGGATGGCGGTGAGGGATATGGTCCCCAACGATATCGACTGCACAACGCCTGTTTGCTCGGCAAACCAGTAATCTCGGTATACCGGCAGCGCAACGTCTACGCTTCCCTTTGACAGAGCCTTTGACATCATCTTGTAGCTATCAAAGGCGACGGTTTTGACCGTAATGCCAAATTTATCGTGCAACGTCGTCGCAAGCGATGCGAGCGAGCCTTCCATTTCGCCGTTTTCGTCTTCGTTGCAGTAGGGGAGTTTGCCCGTAATGTAGCCGAGCGTGATGGTGTTGTCATTTGCTTTGAGCCAGGAACGTTCGGGGCCGTTGAGCGATGATGAACCGCTGTTTTTGACCGAGTAGTTAGATTTGACTTCGTCGATATAGCGTGGGTTGACGCGGGCGATTGCCGACATGGCGGCATTGATGTCGTCCATTAGGTCGGGGCGGCTTTTGGGGACGGCAAAGTAGTAGTCGCTCGAACCAACGTAGAACATGGGCGACGCATCGGGCGACGAAATGGTGTCGTTCATGATGACGGCATCGACTTCGTCGTTTGCGAGCGCGTCAAAGAGGGCGCCGCCAGTGTCGATTTCTTTATAGGTGCAGGTAATGCCTTCGTTGGCGAGCCACTGCCGGCCAACAAAGGTTTGCATAACGTCGGAGTTGCAACCGATAGTGAGACCCTGGAGCGCTTGGGGGTCACCCTTGGCCAGATCGTCGCGATCGGGCTTGGCGTAGATGTAGTAGCGCTCGGTGCCCTCGGGGTTCGAGGAAAAGAGCAGCTTTTGGGCGCGTTCCTCGGAGTAGGAGATGTTGGGCATGAGGTCGATTTCGCCTGCCTCGAGCATGTCCATAAGCTCGGTGAAGGTGCCGGAGACGTATTCGTACCGCCAGCCGGGCGTGTAGTACGACAGGGTTTGGAGGTGCTCGTAACCCCATCCCGAGAGACGCTCGCCGGGGGTGCCGTCCTGGAAGCCCTCGTTGTTGACGAGCCAACCAACGCGGACCGTTTTGACCTGCTGGTCGGAGTCGGCGGCAAAGGCAGGGGCGGGCGTGACGGCGCTCAGTACGGCGAGCGCGGTAAGCGCAACGGCCAAGGCGCGATATATAGCTGAACGAAGGACAGTGGCAGCTCTCACATGCAATCCTAACGAATCGAGACATTACCGCATAAGGATACCAGCTCAGCCTGCCCAGCCGGCAGCGGCACCGCTAAACGGTTCCGCCCGGCAGTTGGGGACAGTCCCTTTCTGCCGGCACAGACGATATGAGCAGGACATAAAAACATTGAGAGCCCCTGCTGCATGAAAGACCG
>UQLJ01000019.1:0-47578 GCA_900541825.1 uncultured Collinsella sp. | reverse complement strand
GCGAGCCCGGGGCCCGTGGGTTATACCCTAAGAGCAAACCACCCTTTTTAAGGGTGGTTCTGATTTATGCCGAGGGGCTTCCTAGCGCGGCAGGCGAATCGTAAAGCGGCTGCCGACGCCCTCGACTGAGGTCACGCCAATGACGCCGCCATGGCTATCGACGATCCACTTGGCAATGGCAAGCCCCAGACCCGAGCCCTGTGCGCCGGCATCGCGTGCATTGTCGGCGCGGTAGAACCGTTCAAACGCGTGAGCTGCGGATTCCTGGTTCATGCCGATGTCCTCGTCCTCAACGCTTATGTCGATCGTGCCCGCGCCCGCATCCGGCGCTACGCCAAATGTGACGGTCGTTCCCGCATCCGAGTACTTGGCGGCGTTTTGCACGATCACGCGCAGAGCCTGCTTCACGAGCGCCACGTCGACGGGCGCGTCGCAGCGCGGGTCGCTGACAAGCGCAGCGTCAAAGGCCAGCCGATACGTGTGCTCGGTATCGATCATCTGCGATTCCTCGCATACCTCGTCGACCAGTGCGGCAAGGTTGGTATTTGCGCGCCGCAGGACCGTGCGCCCGGCATCGCCGCGCGCCAAAAACAGCAGCTGCTCCACGAGCTCTTGCATGTGCTCGCTTTCGGCCTTGAGGGACGCGATAGATTCTGCCAGCACGTCCGGGTCGTCTTTGCCCCAGCGATCGAGCATGTTTACGTAGCCCTGAATCACCGCGATGGGCGTGCGCAGCTCGTGGCTCGCATCGTTGACAAAGCGCATTTGCTGCAGTTTGGCCTCTTGCATCTGGCGCAGTAGGCGGTTGAGTGCAACCTCGATGCTTGCCAGGTCGGCGTCGCCGGTAGTGACGCTCGGCGAGTCGACGCTTGCGCGCTCGATGGCCTGCTCCAGTGTTTCCATCTTGCCGCCGGAGAGCTGCATACGGCCGAGCTCGTCCACGCGCAAGGCCAGGTCGTTGAGCGGTGCCATGGTGCGGCGCACGCGACGGGCGCCGCCGAGCATGTCGAGCACGCTGATGACCTGCCAACCCACAACGACACGGTAGAGAGGCCATAGCGCGACGAGGTCCTGCGCGAGGGGGAAAGTCTTGGTGGTACGCGCAAGCTCGACGGTATAGGTGAGCGTTGCCAGGTCCCAGCCGCGCGCAGGCGCCAGCGACATGCCGTGAACGGCGACGCCGGGGATCCATCCTGCGGTAAACGCGCCGTCGGGCAGCATCTGGTTGTATCCATAGACGAGGATCGCCGCCGCAATCACCATCAGCAGCAGATCGAGCCAGACGTAGCTCATCAAGCGGCGCCACATATAGCTCCAGTTGATGGCGCGGGCGATGGATGTGACGCGCTTGGCCTCGGCGTTACGCGCGGCAGACATAGCCCACCCCACGCACGGTCTGGATGATGCGGGCGCCGCCGGCGTCCTCGATCTTGGCGCGCAGGTGCGCGATGTGCACGTCGACGTTGTTGGTGTCGCCCACGTATTCGTAGCCCAGCGCCTCGTGCGCGATGCGCTCGCGCGTGAGCACGGTCTCGGCATGCGCCATAAGCAGGGCGAGGACGTCGAACTCGCGGGCAGTGAGCGCGATGGGCGAGCCGCCGACCGTGACTTCGCGGCGGTCGGGATCGAGCGCGACCGAACTCACGGCGAGCGCGGCGGGGGAGGGCGAGGCGGATGCCTGGGTCGAGTCGCCAGCCGGGGGTATCGCAGCGGCGCCCGTAGCGCCCGTCCCGGCCCCAACGCCGCCAACGCCCGAAGCCGCCCGCACGGCCTCCGAGCGCTTCAACGCCACGCGGATCCGTGCGAACAGCTCCTCAATCGCAAACGGCTTGGTCAGGTAATCGTCGGCGCCGGCATCGAGCCCGGCCACCTTGTCCATCACGGCATCGCGCGCGGTGACCATGATCACCGGCACATCCTTGTGCTTGCGGACGCGTCGCAGCACCTCCATGCCGTTGAGCTGCGGCAACAGCACATCGAGCAGAATCAGATCGTAGTCGCGCTCCAGCGCTAGGTCCACGGCGGTGCGGCCGTCGGCGGCGTGCTCCACCTGGTAGCCCTCGTGCTCCAGCTCGAGCGTCACAAAGCGGGCGATTTTCTCCTCGTCCTCTACGATCAGGATCCGTGCCATGCGTGCCCCCGTCTGAGATTACTTGTCGTCGTTGAGATTTTGCTTGATGTCGTCCGCGGCATCGGCAGCGTGATTCATAAGGTTGTTGATGCTGCCGGGTACGTCGCCGTCGCTATCGATGCGGTAACGCATGCCAAAGAACAGGCCAATCAGCATCAGCCATATCGTGGCGCCCCAGGCAAACAGCGCGACGATGGGGATCAGGATGGGAATGTTGAGGATGATCGCGTCGCGGCGCGTGGCGATAAACTTGGTGTCCAGGCTCAGGCGGAAGAGCTTTTTGAGGTACTCCCACACGCTGTCCATCTTCTTGGAGAAGTCGGTCTTTTCGCTCGACTTCTCGTAGGCGGCCTGCGCGGCGACCATCTCGGCTGAGGGCTCATCGACTGGCGCGGACTCGGTGGCGGCGTGCGCCGACGTGGTCTGGGTCTTGCCCTGCGACTCGAGCCAAATGATGGCATCCAAGACGTTGCCGTCGGCGGCGTCGAGCGCGGCCTTGGCATCGGTGTAGCTCACGTTGCACTTGGTGCGGATGGTTTCAACTTTTTCGAGGTCGTCCATGACCTGTCCTTTCGTTCGATGGGCGCGAGCGTTGCGTTCGGCGGCCTGCGTTGCGCGGCGCCGCCTCGCCCTTGGTCGAACTCTATAGTGCAGGTTATAGATTAAGCGATTCTTGAGCCAAGATTAATGTTGGATGAGTTTTTGGGTAGCGGTGGGAAAAGTATTAGACCTCGATAGCGGGGGATGTGGTGTCGGTGCAAAACGGCGTCAAAGGTTGGTCGAGCAGGCGGTTTCTCCATTGATGTCCGCACAGTATGTGACACTTACCCTGCCGCCCCGCTCTGCCGCGGCGGCATGCGTCTGAACAACGACCCTCTAAGGAGTTCGATACCGATGAGTGACAACGCAAAGCATCTCGCAAAGAAGTGCGTTAAGGACGCGGGGCCGTGCCTCGCGCTGTGCGTAGCCGGCGCAGCGGTCGCGCTGCTGGCTGTTCTGGGGCCGTTCGACGTGCTCCGAAGTGCCAGCTTTCTGCATGCTTGCATGGCTCTTGCCGGCGCCATGATGACCGGCGGCGTGCTCGATTTGATCTTTTGGGTGTTTGACCCGTTTGGATGGAAGAGCGAGGGTAGGTCCCAAAGGATGGAAGGGCTGGAACGGTTGACTTAGTGATCGTGCAGAATGTGGGCTAGCGACTTACAGGGAAGTGGTGATCCGATGACGGTCTATGTGACGGGCGATATTCACGGCGGCGTCGACATGCAAAAGCTTCGCGACTGGGATCTTGGGGATGGTTTGACAAGTGACGACTATCTCATCATCGCGGGCGACTTTGGCTTTCCGTGGGATTTCTCTGCCGAGGAATGTGCCGACATCGCCTGGCTGGAGTCGCGCCCCTATACCGTGCTGTTTGTCGACGGCAACCACGAGCGTTTCGATCACTGGTCGGAGCGCCCCATGGAGCTGTGGCACGGCGGCCTGACGCAGCGCCTGTCGGACACCTCGCCCATCCGACGCCTGACGCGCGGTGAGGTTTTTGAGCTCGACGGCCCAACGATCTCTACCATGGGCGGCGCCACGAGCGTGGATAAGGAATACCGCATTCCGTATTCCAGCTGGTGGCCGCAGGAGCTGCCGGACGAGCGCAACTTTGAGGAGGCGCGGGCAAAGCTCGACAGCGTGGGTTGGAAGGTCGACTATGCGATCACCCATACCTGCTCCACGCGCATGCTTTCGCCCACGCTTTACCCGGCACCTGGCTGGAATTATCCCGATGTCGATCGACTCACCACGTTTTTCGACGAGCTGGAGGACCACCTGGACTACAAGCGCTGGTACTACGGGCATTTTCATCGTGACGCCAACCCGGCCGAGCGTCACACCGTGCTCTACGACTGCATCGTTCGCTTGGGCGACGAACTCCAGCCCTGGGATGTTGCGTAGAGGCGGGGTGGCTGGCTACTCGACCGTTACAGTGATGTTCTCCCGATGCGCGCGGATGACGTCCCAGCTAAAGTGCTCGACCAGCTGCTCGGCGGTACGCGGCGTGGTGTCCGGCGCGATGCCTGTTTGCCCGGCGAGCCATCCCAACAGTGCCTCGGGTGTGCCAAAGCGGGTGCGGAGCTCGCCCAGGTCCAGATCGCGATCGCGCTTGGAAAGGCGGCGGCCGTCCGGTGACATGAGCAGCGGAATGTGCGCGTAGTGCGGCGTGGGCAGTCCCAGCAGATGTTGCAGATAGATCTGGCGCGGCGTGGAACCAAGCAGGTCGCATCCGCGTACGATCTCGGTGACGCCCATGGCAGCGTCGTCGACCGCCACGGCCAGCTGATAGGCAAACACGCCGTCGCTGCGGCGCACCAAAAAGTCACCGCACTCGGTGGCGAGTGCTTCGCATTGGGCTCCGTACGTGCGGTCCACGAATTCGATCACGTCGCTGGCGAGATCGTCGACGGTGGGCACGCGCAGGCGCGTGGCCGGAGCACGCAGGGCACTGCGGCGGGTGATTTCATCAGCAGAAAGACCTCTGCAGGCGCCGCGGTAGATGGGCGTGCCGTCGCTGGCGTGCGGTGCGCTCGCGGCGTGGAGTTCGGCACGCGTGCAAAAACAGGGATAGGTGAGGCCGGCGTCTTGCAGCTGGCGCAGGGCGTCCTCGTACAGATCCAGGCGATCGTGCTGGTAGTAGGGGCCTTCGTCCCACTCGAGCCCCAGCCAGGTCAGATCGTCAATCAGTTGAGCGGCAAGTTCCGGGCGCTTGCAGCGATCGTCCAGGTCCTCGATGCGCAGCACGATGCTGCCGCCCTGGCTGCGGGCCGAAAGCCACGAGCACAGGCAGCTGAACACGTTGCCCAGGTGCATGCGGCCCGAGGGCGACGGGGCGAAACGGCCCACGACGGGGGTGGGCACTGCCGTTGCCGGTGCGTCCGCGGCGTGTGTTGCTATGTTGCGTGCGTTGATATCCATGCGGACGAGTATAGCGCGGGAGGTGGGGGAGGCACCGACTCGACAGCTCGATCGCGCCCGCCAGCCAACCCCTCAAACGACAGAAACCCCGGCAGCTCTTCGCAACTGCCGGGGTTTCCGCGGAAAAGGGGGACATGATCCTCAAGCGAACGGCAAAGGGGCAAACCGTTTTCGCTCAACTGCTTTATGCCCCTCGCTCGCCGGCTTAATCGGCTCACGCCGCGCCCACACAAAGCCGCTACACCTGTGACGGAGCTATGAAGTGGTGTCTATTGCCGGAGCGGGCTATGCCAAGGAGTGTCCCAGATTGCCGGCAGATAAGGAACGTCCCCAGGTGCCGGGCGCGGGCGTGACTTTTGTCCCAATTGACGCCCCGCTTACCTAGACGGTCGTGTCGTACGCTCGCAAACGTGGGACAATAACGCTGTTGATACCACAGATAAAGGATGTGCCTATGAACACCCTCGCCGCCAAAGTCAGCCGGCAGCGCCGCCTGTTTGCGCGATTTGCTTCCGTCTGCGTACTCGTTGCGCTTGCGTTGTTGTTGCTGCCTGCCGCCGCGCACGCCGACGGCTACTCCATGACCCAAACCTATATCGGTGCCACGGTCGAGGCCGACGGCTCGCTAACCGTTGTCGAGGGACGCCAGTTTGATTTCGATGACGACATCAACGGCGTGTTTTGGGAGATCAATGCGGGCACCAATCAGCAGGGAGGCGCGGCGGGCGTCAATGTGCTGAGCGTCGAGGAAGACGACACCGCGTTTAACAGGGTCGACTATGCAAACAAAGGCGACGACGGCGTCTATACGGTGGAACAGTCCGACGGCGGCGTAAAGATCAAGGTATTCAGCCCTCACGAGAGCGGCGACAGCGCGATCTTTTACGTGAGCTACACCATGACCGGTGCGGTTATGAACTGGCCCGATACCGCCGAGCTCTACTGGAAGTTTGTGGGCGACGGCTGGTCTGCGGACTCCGACGATGTCGAGATGGAAGTCTACTTCGCAAACGCCGCCGCGGGGACGACGGCCGTCAAGGGCGATAACTTCCGCGCATGGGGCCACGGCCCGCTGACGGGCGACGTGTCACTCGATGCGGACGAACCCATGGTCACCTATACCATTCCCTGCGTGCATCAGGGCGAATTCGCTGAGGCACGCATCGCCTTCCCCAGTGACTGGGTACCGCAGCTTGCCGCCTCGGGCGAAGAGCGCATGTCAACGATCCTGAGCGAAGAAAAGGAATGGGCAGACGAAGCTAACGCCCGCCGTGAGCACGCGCGTGCGGTTGCCAGCGCGATTGCCGTGGTGTGTGTTGTTGTGGCGGTTGCCTATACCGGTGTGATCGTGATGCTCAAGCTGCGCAGGCCCAAGCCCAAGCCGCTCTTTCAGGACGAGTACTTCCGCGATGTGCCCTCTGCCGACCATCCCGCGGTGCTTGCAGCTCTCATGAGCTGGAACGACGTGCCCGATCAGGCATATATCGCCACACTGATGAAGCTGACCGACGACCGCGTGATCAAGCTGGAAGAAGCGACCGAGACCAAGAAGAAGGGTCTGCTCCGTCGCGAAAAAGAGGAGCAGACGTATCGCATCACAGTGACCGACGAGGCCTGGGAGGCTGCCAAGAAGGACGGCATCGATCGCGACGTGCTCAAGGTCTTCTTCGCTGGCGTTAAGCCCGATAAGGACGGAGTCCGTTCGCGCACGTTTAGCGAGCTGGAGGAGTACGCTAGCGAGCGCACCACATCTGTTGGCGACAAGCTCGAGGACTATCAGAGCACGGTTAAGGGCAAGCTGGAGGCGCGCGAGCTTATCGCCTCGGACGGCACCGTCGCCCTGGTTGCCGGCTTGGTTCTCGGCATCATCATTGTCTTTGGCATTTTGGGCTCTCTGTTCTATACCGACTTTGCGGACGCCAACGTCGGTGCCGCTATGATCTCGATCCCCGTCACGATTGTGGGCTTTGTCCTGAGCTGCACCTTCCGCCGTTACACGCCGGAGGGCGCCGAGGTGGCGGCTCGCTGCAAGGCGCTCAAGCATTGGCTCGAGGACTTTACGCGACTGAAGGAGGCCGTCCCCGGCGACCTGATCTTGTGGAACAAGCTGCTGGTGATGGGCGTTGCCCTGGGCGTTTCGAAAGAAGTGCTGCGACAGCTGGCCGAGGCCGTGCCTGCGGACCTGCGCAACAGCGACGATTTCTACGACAACTACCCCTGCTACTGGTGGTATTACCATCACTACGGCAACGAGTCTCCGCTCGATTCGTTCAACGACGTGTACCACGAGACCATCCGCGAGCTGGCTTCGAGTTCCGATAGCTCGAGCGGTGGCGGAGGCGGTGGCTTCTCGGGCGGCGGAGGCGGCGGCGTCGGCGGAGGCGGCGGCGGAACGTTCTAGCGAGCGCTTGCTTTGGGGTGGATCTTTCTGGGCGGTTGCCAGGGAAGATTCATCCCATTTTTGTGCATCGAAACGGGCCATACTTTCCGCTGCGGACCTTCGCGCAAGGGGCAGTGGGCAAAAAATGCCAAATATGAGTACTGTTGCCTAGATTGTCACATTTGTTTGTACTAAATAATGGACTCCTAACGATATTATTTCTCGTTAGGAGTCCATTTTATTGTACATTTGGGGAGATACGTTAGTTCATCCGACGTGCCGAGACGCCTAAGAGACCCGAAAAAGCCGAATTGCGCTGCTACTAAAAAGGTAACAGTACTCATTTTTGATGTTTTTTGACCACAGCTATTTGCAGACCCCCTATAGGGCGATGCCAACGAGGGCTTCGGCGGCCGTTTTGATCAAGACTGTCCCCAGCGACTAGTCATTTAAGAACGTCCCCAATGACTAGGTGTGGTTGCTGCCAAGGAGTGTCCCGGGGTGCCGGCATAAAAGGAGCGTCCCTAACTGCCAGATTTAGGCTGTTAGGTCAAGTTCGTAGAGGAAGCTTTCGCGCGGCATGTCGTGACGGCGCTCTTCGCGGTTGGCGCGGTGCGTGGCCGCGCGCTTAAAGCCGTGCAGCTCGTAGAACTTCCACGAGCAGTTGGAGTCGGTGTACAGGTGCGCCCTTGTCGCCCCGCGCGAGGACAGATACGAGACCGCGGCATCGAGCAACACCGAGCCAACGCCCAGGCCATGGACATCGCGATCCACGGCAAGCAGCGTGACCTCGTTGTCATGCGGCAGTGGGCTTTTCTCGAGCAGACGGTTGTTGGTTCGAATGGTTGCGCGCACAAACGAGAGGTACTCGGCGCACGACTCGGGTTCTAGCTCACGCATCTGCGACAGCAGTGCACGCTCGGTATCCATCCAATGTTCTCTGACGGTGGCGCCGGAGCTCTGTCCCGCACGCGCGAGCGAAATGCCACGCGCCTGACCGTCGATTACGGCAACCTGTGAAAACGTCGACGACGAAAGGCAATAGGCGAGGTCGCACGCGGCCTCAAGGCGGTTGTACTCATCGTTATCCGAATTGTTATGCCAAAGCTGCTGCAGAATCAGCGCGATGGCGTCGAAGTCTTCGGTATCAAACGGTCGGTAGAGAACCCGCGAGACCATGGTGCCTCTTTCTTTTGCGGATGCATATCGAGCACAGTTCTACCACGCCATTGGCATCAAATTATGGTGCCCCTGTGTTCCATGAACTCACCGTGCCCAGTGCCGTGCCCATCCCCTCCGCTCGCAAACTTTTTCTGCACATGCGCCCGTTGCGGGGTGCATCGATGCGCTCGATGCGCTACATTGAATCAGTATTTTCAATGCCGCTGCGCGAGCGCTGCAGATCGACGTATCACCGACTCACAGAGCACGGCGGCGTACCAGACAGGAGGACTGCATGGGATCTGATGTGAAGATCGCACGCGCGTTGATCTCGGTTACCGATAAGACGGGCGTCGTCGATTTCGCACGGACGCTGGTTGACGACTTTGGCGTCGAGATCATCTCTACGGGCGGCACGGCTCGTGCCATCGAGGACGCGGGCGTTCCCGTAACCCCCATCGAGGAGTTCACGGGCTACCCCGAGATGATGGACGGCCGCGTCAAGACGCTGCACCCCAAGGTCCACGGCGCGCTGCTGGCCCGCCGCGATTCCGAGCAGCACATGCAGGAGGCCGCTCAGCACGGCATTAAGCTGATCGACCTGGTCGTCGTCAACCTGTACGAGTTCGAGAAGACCGTCGCCAACCCCGAGGTCACCTTCGCGGACGCCATCGAGCACATCGACATCGGTGGTCCCTCCATGCTGCGCTCTGCTGCCAAGAACGCCACGAGCGTTACCGTCATTTCCGACCCGGCCGACTATGATGCCGTCCTGGCCGAGATGCACGAGACCGGTGGCTGCACCACGCTTTCCACCCGTCGTCGCCTGCAGGTGAAGGTCTACCAGACCACCGCCGCCTACGACACGGCTATCTCCCGTTGGCTTGCCGCCCAGGCAAGCGACGTGGCGGACACCTCTGCCAAGCTCGAGATCTCGCTGGAGAAGGTCGACGACCTGCGCTATGGCGAGAATCCTCAGCAGAAGGCTACAGTCTACCGTTTTGCCGAGGGCTGCGAGAACACCGCGAGCTCGCAGTTCCCGCTCGTGGGCTCCGAGCAGATCCAGGGCAAGCCGCTCAGCTACAACAACTATCTGGATGCCGATGCCGCTTGGAACCTGGTCCGCGAGTTCGACGAGCCGGCCTGCGTGATCCTCAAGCACCAGAACCCTTGCGGTTCTGCCGTTGCCGAGGACATCACGGCTGCCTACGACCGCGCATTCGCCTGCGATCCCAAGAGCGCCTTTGGCGGCATCATCGCCTGCAACCGCGAGGTTCCCTATGAGCTGGTCGAGCACTTTGCCGATCAGAACAAGCAGTTCGTCGAGGTTATCATCGCCCCGAGCTACACTGCCGAGGCGCTCGAGCGCATGGCCAAGCGTCCCAATCTGCGCGTGCTGGCCACCGGCGGTGTGGACCACGGCGCCCAGGTGGAGCTGCGCTCCATTGACGGCGGCATGCTGGTGCAGGAAGTCGACCATGTGACCGAGGATCCCGCGACCTTTACGTTCCCCACCGACCGCAAGCCCACCGACGCCGAGATGGCCGAGCTCGAGTTTGCCTGGAAGGTCTGCAAGGGCGTTAAGTCCAACGCCATCTTGGTCTCCAAGGGCAAGGCCGGCATTGGCATGGGCCCGGGTCAGCCCAACCGCGTTGACTCCGCACTGCTTGCCTGCGAGCGTGCCGAGGACTTCTGCGAGCGCGAGGGCGTGGAGAAGGGCGGCTTTGCCTGTGCAAGCGACGCGTTCTTCCCGTTCCGCGACAACGTCGACGTGCTTGCCGAGCACGGTGTGACCTGCATCATCCAGCCCGGCGGCTCCAAGCGCGACGACGAGAGCATCCAGGCTTGCAACGAGCATGGCATCGCGATGGTCTTTACGGGTGCCAGGCATTTTAGGCACTAGGGGCTTTCCCAAGCACCCGACCTTGCCCCTCAAACCGTCGCTTGCGTACATTTAGTACGCGGCGCTCCTCTTTCGGGGCAATCTCGGGCACTTGGAAAACCCTTAATGGGATGTTGTTCTATCCCATTAAGCTGATCGGTCGCCTGACCATATCGTCAAAATAATCTCTGCAAAAGACGGTCGCTCCGTTTGGAGGGCCGTCTTTTTGGTATAAGAGGACGGAATGACTAACACGAAAGGTACAACCATGCCCCAGATTGATGATGCCGAGCTGTTTGGCAATGCCGAGGATCAGCGTGCGTACGAGGACTTTTGCGCCAATCAGGAGGCGGTCGAGAAGTTTACGCTCGACAAGCCCGCGCTTGTCTGCCGTTGGCGCATGTCCAATAAAAAGGTGCCCATGCTCAACCGCCACATTCGCGCACTGTCCGAGCGCTTGGTGCAGGGCGAGCCGCTTACCCATAACATGCTCAGCTGGGCCAAGCAGCACGTTGAGTGGTCGCTTGCCGAGGGCGATTACACCGCACGCGACGGCGTGCTCATGCTGGTGATCGACGTCAACGGCAACGCCGCCATGACGGTGGGGGAGTACGAGCCGCTAACCGATACGTCGGCCAAGGCGCTACGTGCCCGCTCCGCCGAGGCCCGCTCCGAGGCCGACGAAACCGGCGTGGCGCCCGAGCTGCTCGCCGCCGTCGATAACGGCGAGCTTGCCTTTGTGGCGCCAGCGGACGAGTGCCTGTGCGGCACGGCGACGCTCATTGAGCAGCTGGCCCAGACCAAAGGCATCCCGGTCACGCGCGTAGACATTCCCGCACAGCTCAAGGGCGCCTTGTTCCTGGTGAGCGACGAGCACGGCGTGGTCCCCGCAACCGAGACGGACGCCGCCGAGGCCGACGCCGCTACGGTTGCCTTCTTCGCCGAAGGCTACGAAAAGCTCCGCGCCCGCCGCTAAATGATTTTCTGGGACGGGGATTAAAGAATCATTTTGGTCCCCGCCACCTCTACGAGTGCGAGGCGGACAAAACGCCCCCGCTCGCGAACAGTTCTGTCACCTTGGCACCGCGCGCGGTGCACACCTGCAGTTTCGCAGCCATAATGGTGGCAGGACAACCAAGAGGGGAGCGGAACCCATGCCGCTGATCTATATCGTTGAGGACGACGAGCCCATTCGTCGTGAGCTTGTCGACATTCTTGCCCGCGCCGGGTTTGAAATCGAGGCCTGCGAATCGTTCGAGCACGTCTCGCGCGATATTCTCGCCGCCGCTCCCGACCTGGTGCTGCTCGACCTCACACTCCCTGTCAAAGACGGCCAGCACATCTGCCATGAGGTTCGCCGCGAATCCGAGGTTCCCATCATCGTCCTCACGTCGCGCACGACCGAGATTGACGAGGTCATGGCCATGACGCTCGGCGCGGACGACTTTGTTCCCAAGCCCTACAGCGCCCGTGTGCTCGTGGCGCGCATCAACGCACTACTGCGTCGCACCGCGGCGGCGGGCGAGCGCAGCACGCTCGTCCACAAGGGACTGGAGCTCGACCTCGCACGCTCCATGGTCACCAACACGCAAACGGGCACCAGCACCGAGCTCACCAAAAACGAGCTGCGTATCCTCTCGTTGCTTCTGAGCCGCGCGGGCAAGATCGTCTCGCGCTCGGCCATCATGCAGGACCTGTGGGACTCCGATGCCTTCGTGGACGACAATACGCTCACCGTCAACATCAACCGCCTGCGTACCACGCTCGAAAAAATCGGCATCAAGGGGTATTTGACGACGCATCGCGGCCAAGGCTATTCGGTCTAGGGGCCGGCTATGTCGTTTGGCAAGTTCTTTAAAGATGCGCTGCTTCCCGTCGCCGTGTGGACGTGCGGCGTGCTGCTGAGCTGCTTTGTGCTGACGGTCGCCGGTGCTTCGACATCTATTGTGGTCGTGGCGGTCGGCGTGTCCTTTATCTTTGGTATGCTCGGCATCGTGGTCGAGTACGCGCGCCGTCGCCGTTTTCTGCGTCAGCTGGAGCGTGCGGCCGAGGAGCTCGAGAGTCCCGCATGGGTGCAGGAGATGGTGCAATGCCCGACCTATGCCGAGGGCGAGCTCGAGTACGAGGTCTTGCGTCGCGTGGGCAAAGCTGCTTGCGACGAGGTTGCCGAAGGCCGGCGTCAGACCGATGACTATCGCGACTATATCGAGAGCTGGGTCCACGAGGCCAAGCTGCCCCTGGCGGCGGCCCACCTGATTTTGGAAAACCTGGACGGCAGCGAAGACGACCTGTCGCGCGTGGATGACCTGGGCCGTGAGCTGGCTCGCGTGGAGCGCTATATCGACCAGGCACTGTACTACGCGCGCTCGGAAGTCGTGGAGCGGGACTACCTGATTCGCCGCTGGGATCTCAAGACCTTGGTGACGGGCGCGATTAAAGCCAACGCGCGCGAGCTCATCGCGGCGCACGTGGCCCCGGTGTGCGAGAACCTCGACTTTGAGGTCTTTACCGACGAGAAGTGGCTCGAGTTTATCTTGGGGCAGCTCATCCAGAACAGCATTAAATACGCGTGCGAGGACGGCGCGAAGATCGTGTTTTCGGGCGCGTTGCTGGATGAGGGTCTGGCAAGCGAGCGCATCGAGCTTACCGTCGCGGACAACGGCTGTGGCGTGTGTGCGGCAGACCTGCCGCGCGTGTTCGAGAAGGGCTTTACCGGCGACAACGGCCGCACCACCAAGCGTGCAACGGGTATTGGCCTCTACCTGGTGGCGCGCCTGTGCTCCAAGATGGGCATCGATGTCACCGCGGCATCCGAGCCCGGCGAAGGCTTCGTCGTAACATTCGCTTTTTCAACGAACAAGTTCCAATACTTTGAGTAACGCACACGGCAAACGGCCGCCCAAACAAAACGTGCCGCCCCAAACGGGGCGGCACGCCATCTTTTATCAGCCAACTCGTTGAAGTACGGTGACGAAGGCGCAAGGCCGGGAGGGGTTATCTAAGCCGACATCCCGCAGCCGCGAAGCGGCGAGGACGTCGGCGTGATAACCCCGCAGGCCTTGCGCCGGCGGGAAGGAACCTACTTCACGACCAGAATGTCGCAGTCCGTGTTGCGCAGCAGGAACGTCGAAATCGAACCCAGCAGCGCATACTTGATCGAGGACAGGCCGCGGGCGCCGCAGAGCACCAGGTCGGGCTTAACCACGTCGAGCATCTCGTCCTTGAGCGTCTCGCGAATACGGCCGGCGCGAATCATGACCTCGACCTCGGGAATATCGGGATTGGCCTTGGCCTCTTCGAGCTGCTTGGCGATGGAGTTCTTAAATGCCTCCTCTAGGCCGTTGACCAGATCGACCGGATAGGAACCGGCGCTCTCGAGCGCCGTGGAATCGATAACGTGGCCGATGATTAGCTTGGCGCCGTTGTTCGCGGCGACCTTGATGGCGCGTGCGAGCACAAAATCCTGCTGCTCAGTACCATCGAGTGAAACAAATACCTTGGTGTAGCCCTCGTTCATGGTTTCCTCCTTGGTCTATCGCACGGGCGCGGGGCTCGTGCATCGGGCGGGCGCGGGCGCGTTGGCCGCCGGACACTTTATCTTGTTGCAGTTATACCCAAGGATTTGGGTTTGACCGCTCGCAATTCTGTGAACGGGCGAGTTTTTTGGTAAGGGTAGGCACAGGCGTGCCGCCAACGGTTGATAATGGGACATCGCCCGCACCGTCCGCAGAACAATATCGGCGGGTGTCTAACGAGGGGGTCCCTTTGGATATTATCGAGCTTCTAAAATCTGCCTTCATGGGCCTGGTCGAGGGCATCACCGAATGGCTGCCCGTCTCGTCGACCGGTCACATGATCTTGGTGGACGAGTTCGTCAAGATGAACGTGAGCGAGACGTTCTGGAATATGTTCCTGGTCGTGATTCAGCTCGGCGCCATTCTGGCCGTCTGTGTGCTGTTCTTCCATGAGCTCAATCCGTTCTCGCCCAGCAAGGGCAAGGAGGGCCGTCGCGACACCTGGGTGCTGTGGGGCAAGATTGTGCTCGGCTGCATTCCCGCCGCGGCGATCGGTCTGCCGCTTAACGACTGGATGGAGGAGCATTTCTACAATGCTCCCGTCGTGGCGCTGGCGCTCATTGTGTACGGCGTGCTGTTTATCGTGATCGAGAACTGGCGCGCGAGCAAGCGCGAGGAAATGGCCGTTGCCGGTTCGTTTGGTTCGCGTGCTGTGGTGTCGGGTGGACGTCCCGCCGGTGCGCACTTTGCGGCGCCCGCCGCGGCTACCGCTGAGGATGAGGACGATGACGAGAATCTGGACTTTGGCTCCATCGCCACGCTCGAGGACCTGAGCTGGAAGACTGCGCTGGGCATCGGCTGCTTCCAGGTGCTTTCGCTGGTGCCTGGTACGTCTCGCTCCGGTTCTACCATCATTGGCGGTCTGCTTTTGGGCTGTACACGTTCGGTGGCGTCCAAGTTTACGTTTTTCCTGGCCATCCCTGTCATGTTTGGCGCGAGTGCACTCAAGCTGGTCAAATACTTCATCAAGGGCGGCACGTTCGGCGCCAACGAGGTCGCTATCTTGGGCGTGGGCTGCGTTGTGGCCTTTGTGGTTTCGCTCATCGCCATCAAGTGGCTCATGGGCTTCGTCCGCCGTCACGACTTTAAGTGCTTCGGTGTTTACCGCATCATCCTGGGCATCGTAGTGCTCGCATACTTCTTCGTTCTGGAGCCGATGCTCGGCCTCTAACTTAGTCGACGCTGCGCGGCGGCCGGGGCGACAACTTGTCATTCAAAGGGGGTGGCATGACCAAAAGGTCTATGCCGCCCCCTTTTCATGCCAATTTGTTCGACCTGACCATCGCTCGCTGCTGCTGCCATGACATCGTCGGTTTCGTGATTGTCAATAGATTGGTGCAAAGTAACCTGACCCCATTGCACCAAATCCGCTGGGGCGGGCCTGACGGTGGCGCACGGAGTCGTGGTGTGATTTGCGTCGGCGTCCGCGCGGCTCGGTATACTGATACGGCTCAAACTATGGCGCTGCCCGCAGGCGCGCCGTCCGTCAGATGAGGAGTCGCCCATGACCCAGCCCTTGCCCTGGGAAAAGAATGCCGCGGTACCCGTGCCGCCCGCGCCGGAACCCGTGCCGCTCGATGCATATGCCGTCCCTGCTGCGCCGGAGCCCGAGCTCGTCCCGCTCGACATCTACGACGCTCCCGCGCCGGCACCCAAACCCGCCAAGCCGCTCGTCGACATCGACAGCCTTAATCCCGCCCAGCGCGAGGCGGTCCTGACCACCGAGGGCCCGCTGCTGGTGCTCGCCGGCGCCGGCTCGGGCAAGACCCGCGTCTTGACCTTCCGCATCGCACATATGCTCGGCGACCTGGGCGTTAAGCCCTGGCAGATCCTTGCCATCACGTTTACCAACAAGGCCGCGGCCGAGATGCGCGAGCGTCTGGCAGCGCTCATCCCCAGCGGTACCCGCGGCATGTGGGTGTGCACCTTCCATGCCATGTGCGTGCGCATGCTGCGCGAGGACGCCGACCTACTGGGCTACACCGGTCAGTTCACCATCTACGATGACGACGATTCCAAGCGCATGGTGCGCGATATTATGCAGGCGCTCGGTATCGAGCAAAAGCAATTCCCCATCAATATGATCCGCAGCAAGATCAGTTCGGCCAAAAACGCCATGATCGGCCCCGAGGACATGCTCAAATCCGCCGACAGCCCCAACGACAAAAAGGCCGCGCAGGTCTACCTGGAGCTGGAACGCCGCCTGCGCGCCGCCAACGCGATGGACTTCGACGACCTGCTCGTGCGCACGCTCGAGCTGCTGCGCACCCGCCCCGAGGTGCTCGACAAGTACCAAGAGCGTTTCCGCTACATTAGCGTCGACGAGTATCAGGACACCAACCACGTCCAGTACGAGATCGCCAACCTGCTGGCCGCCAAGTACCAAAACCTCATGGTCGTGGGCGACGACGACCAGTCCATTTATAGCTGGCGCGGCGCCGACATCACCAACATCCTGGACTTTGAGAAGGACTTTAAAAACTGCAAGACCGTTAAGCTGGAGCAGAACTACCGCTCCACGGGCCATATCCTGAGCGCCGCCAACGCCGTGGTGAGCCACAACTCGCAGCGCAAGGACAAGCGCCTGTTTACGGCCGAGGGCGATGGCGAGAAGATCCAGGCCTTCCAGGCAAGCGATGAGCGCGACGAGGGCCGCTGGATTGCCGGCGAGATCGAGAAGCTGCACTCCAAGGGCACGAGTTACGACGACATCGCCGTGTTCTACCGCACCAACGCTCAGTCGCGTATTCTCGAAGATATGTTCCTGCGCGCAGGCGTGCCCTACAAGATCGTGGGTGGCACGCGATTCTTCGACCGTGCCGAGATCCGCGACGTCATGGCCTATCTTAAGATGATTGTGAACCCGGCCGACGAGATGAGCGTCAAGCGCGTCATCAACACGCCGCGCCGCGGCATCGGCTCCACCTCGATCCAAAAGATTGAGCAGCTGGCGCGCGACAACCGTTGCTCGTTCTTCCAGGCTTGTGAGATCGCGTGCGCCGAAACCGGCATGTTTAGCGCCAAGGTGCGCAATGGCCTGTCGAGCTTTGTGTCGCTGGTGCGCGAGGGTCGCCGCATGGACGGCGAGCTCAAGGACGTTGTCGAGATGATTGTCGATAAGACGGGCCTGCTGCAGGCTTTCCGCGCCGAGGGCACCATGGAGTCCGAGAGCCGCGCCGAGAACATCCAGGAATTCCTGGGTGTCGCTGCCGAATTTGAGGAGACGCACGAGGATATCGAAGGCACGCTCGAGAGCTTGGAAGAGCTGCGCGCTGCTGGTGTTGCCGATGTGCCCGCCGACGTTGAGCCCGAGCCCGTTGTGGTGAGCGCGCCTGCGCCCGAGCCCGGCCCGTCTGCGCCCGTGTCTTCGTTTGAGGCGCTCGTTGGCGCGCGTGATGCCGCGGGTTCCAATCCGCTCGACAGCCTGGCGGCCCCGGCGCTCTCGCCGCAGGATGCCCTGGCTGCCGCCATCGCGGGCAACGCCTATGCCGCGCCGACAGAGCTGCCGGCGGGTGCCGTACATGCCGACGAGATCGAGCGCACCTACGGCCCGCTCACCTGCAAGGCGCTGCCTGCACTCATGGAGTGGCTGGCTCTGCGCTCCGACTTGGATTCCCTGGCCGGCGAGACGCATGCCATCACTATGATGACCATCCACTCCGCCAAGGGCCTGGAGTTCCCGGCGGTGTTCGTGGCCGGCATGGAGGAAGGCATCTTCCCGCACGTGCACGACTTTGGCGGTAGTGACGATCCGGGCAAGCTCGAGGAGGAGCGTCGCTTGGCCTACGTCGCCATCACGCGTGCTCGCAAGCGCCTGTTCTTGACTTACGCCGCTACACGCCGCACCTACGGCTCGACCTCTGCCAACCCGCGCTCGCGCTTCCTCAACGAGATTCCGTTTG
The DNA here is from genome assembly GCA_900541825.1 of uncultured Collinsella sp. Classification (GTDB taxonomy): domain Bacteria; phylum Actinomycetota; class Coriobacteriia; order Coriobacteriales; family Coriobacteriaceae; genus Collinsella. The sequence continues at coordinate 29,586 of UQLJ01000019.1, read as the reverse complement.
AGGACATCGAGTTTAGCGGTATCGGTTCTGCCGGTTTTGAGGGCACGGGCTGGGAGAAGCGCGGCGACCGTCACGGCACGTTTGGCTCGGGTATGGGCTCGGACATGTATGGCGGCAAGGTGTTTGGCTCGCATACGCGCTCGACCGGCGGCTCTGGATCGCGCAGCGGATCGAGCTTCGATGACTTCTTTGGCGGCAACACTTATGGCACCGAGCGCCATCGTGGGGTTTCGCCCGACGCCGGCCGTGTTGCCTCGACTTTTGGCTCGGGCGCGCCGCGAGCCAAAAAGCCGTCATCCAAGGTATCGCCAACGGTGGAGCGCAAGGTCGATCGTGCCAGCGCGTCGCAAGACTTTGCCGCGGGCGATACCGTGAGTCATAAGACCTTTGGCACGGGCACCGTGATCTCGGTCGCCGGAGACATGATCGAGGTCCAATTCGAAAAGACCGGCCAGACCAAAAAGCTTATGAAAGGTTTTGCACCGATCGTTAAGCTGTCGTGATCCCGGCGGACCTGGGCGGGCGTATAGGGCAACATCGCCTGCTCGGGCAGTCCTGCTCGCACGGAGAGCACATTAAGTGCTCTCCGGCTCGTGCGGAACTCGCGATCGATGTTGCCCTATACGCCCGCCCAGGTCCTTGGGTAACGTTGCTGGACGAACGTCGCTTTGCTCGTTCGCTTTTTGATCTGGAGAGCCGGGTGGGCTGAATACTTAGACATGGCAAGGGGCTCCCTCGTTGAAGAACGGGGGAGCCCCTTGTTTCGTTTTGGTTGTTGTTGCGACCTAGAGGTGGCTGATGATCAGTTCCATCTTGCCTTCGAGGCCGATGGAGCTGACGGTGCTCGGGGCCAGCAGGTGGCTTCCCTTGTGGACGGGGTCGCCGCAGACGGTGCCTTCGCCGTCGATGACCGACAGGCACATGAAGGGCCAACGCTGGTCGAGGGTCTTGCTGCCGTTAACGCGCACGCGATCGACGGTGTAACAGGGGCAAGACTCGAGCTCGGTCACGCCATCCACCTCGGGTGCGGTCACCGTGCCGTCGGTCGGAGCCTGAGCATCAAAGTTTATGCAGTCGAGGCTCTGCTCAATGTGCAGGGGACGTAGTTTGCCGTCGGTGCCGGGGCGGTCGTAATCGTACAGGCGATACGTCACGTCGCACGACTGCTGCGTTTCCAAAATGAGCGTGCCGGCCTTGATGGCGTGAACGGTACCGGAATCAATCTGGAAAAAGTCGCCCTTGTGGATCGGTAGTACGTTGAGCATGTCGTTCCATCGGCCCTCCTCGATCATCTGCGCGGCCTCGGCGCGGTCTTTAGCACGCTGGCCGACGATGATCGTGGCGCCGGGCTCGCAGTCCAGCACATACCAGCACTCGGTTTTGCCCAGGCTGCCGTTCTCGTGCTTGGCGGCGTACTCGTCGTTGGGATGAATCTGGATCGAAAGGTCGTCCTTGGCGTCCAGAATCTTGATGAGCAGCGGGAACTCCTTGCCCTCGCAGTTGCCAAAGAGCTCGCGGTGCTCGGCCCACAGCCACGACAGCGTGTGGCCGGCGTACGGTCCCTCCGCAATCTGACAGTCGCCGTTGGGATGGGCCGAGATGGCCCAGCACTCACCGATGGGACCCTCGGGAATGTCGTAGCCGAAAACGGTTTCGAGCTGGCGACCGCCCCAGATCTTCTCGTGGAAGATCGGTGTGAGTTTAATCAAATCGGACATATTCATACCCCATTGTGTTGCGCGGGCGCCGCGTGAAGCTGCTCAAAACGAGCGCCCGCATGACTATAAAAACCTATGCCAACGTTACGTTGTGCAGCTCAAAGCGGTCGCTAACGTTGCGCGAGACCGAATACTCAAAGGCGGCGCCGCTGTCCAAAAAGCCAATCTGGGTGAGCTCGAGCAGGGGAGAGCCAGGTTTGGTATCCAGGCGCTCAGCTTCTTCTTCGGTTGCCGCCACGGCGCGAATGGTACGGTGGAAGCTCGAAATCTTCAGCCCACATTGCTCGCGGATGAAGCCGTAGAGCGATCCGTGCAGGTCCTTCTTTTTAAGGCCTGGAATCAGCTCGAGGGGCATGTAGGTGTACTCGATAACGATGGGTTTCTCATTGGCCTGACGCACGCGCACGATGTGGTAGGCAAAGTCATCCTCGGCAATTCCCAGCTGGGCTGCGATGTCCGCCGGTGGATTAACAATCGAGAAATCGTAGACCACCGAGGTCACCTTCTCCCCGCGGTGCTCATACGAAAAACCCTGGGCGCGGTCGTTTTTGCCCTGGAAAAACGCCTGGCCGGGAAGTCCCGCCGTGTCCTTAACGTAGGTACCCGATCCGCGCCGGCTGGTAATAAGGCCTTCCTCGGTGATTTGTTCAATAGCTCGTTTGATGGTGATTTTGGAAACACTATAGAGCTCGCAGAACTCAACGACGGTGGGCAGTTTGTCGCCCGGTTTTAGTGCGCCGTCCTCGATACTTCGACGAATATCTGCAGCTATTGCCTCGTATTTGGGAATCATGGAACCTCCTTTCCAACTTGATTGAGTATAAAAGAAAGTATAGTTAACACCTAAGCATCCCTATTATATTTTTAAAAAGTTCGAGAAAGATATAATTAAAAGTCGCTTTGCATATAAACTAGAGCGCTCTAAATAGATAAACATTTGAGTAATGTCGTGTTAAGCGCCCATTCGCGTTTCCCCAGATAAAACCTGCCAAAACAAACCTGTCCCTTTTTGGTAGGTTTTTGCCTTGGGAGCGGTACCATACAGGCAATGTTTAAACGAGAAAGGTGGGCTCCCATGGAACCTAAGCAGTACTACATCGGCATCGACGTCGGCGGCACTTCGGTTAAGGAGGGTCTGTTCGACGAAGACGGCAACCTGCTTGCCAAGGCCAGCGTGCCTACGCCTCCCATCGTTGACGCCGCGGGCTTTGCCGCGGTGACCGAGGCTATCGATCAGGTGGTCGCCAAGGCTCAGATTCCGCGCGCCTTTGTAGCGGGCATCGGCCTGGCCGTTCCGTGCCCCATCCCGGCGTCGGGCGATGCCAAGGTCAAGGCCAACATTGCCATTAACCTGCCCGAGCTGAAGGTCGCCATTCAGGAGCACTGCCCCGACGCGGTCGTTAAGTACGAGAACGATGCCAACGCCGCCGCCATGGGCGAGGCCTGGCTCGGCTCTGCCAAGGGTGTACAGAACGTGGTGATGGTCACCATCGGTACCGGCGTGGGCGGCGGCGTTATCGTCAACGGCGACGTGGTGTCGGGCGTTGTGGGTGCTGGCGGTGAGATTGGCCACATGTGCCTGAACCCGGCTGAGGAGCGCACCTGCGGCTGCGGCGGCCATGGCCACCTGGAGCAGTATTCCAGCGCCGCCGGCGTGGTGAGCAACTACCTTGCCGAGTGCGAGAAGGCGGGCATCGAGCCCATCGAGCTGACCGGCCCCTCCGATTCCAAGGACGTGTTCCAGGCCTGCCGCGAGGGCGACAAGCTCGCGCTGGCCGCGGCCGATACCATGGCCGACTATCTCGGCCGCGCACTGGCGCTTATTGCCAACGTGGTTGATCCCGAGATGTTCCTCATCGGCGGCGGCGCCTCCGCCTCGGCCGATGTCTACCTCGACAAGGTTCGCGAGCACTTTAAGCAGTACGCGCTTTCCGCCTCGCGCGAGACGCCCATCAAGGTCGCTTCGCTCGGAAACGACGCCGGCATCATCGGTGCTGCCTACGTAGCCCTGCGCGCTGCCGGTAAATAGCTGGTGCAAGGGGGGCAGGTTACATTGCACCAACATGGTGCAAAAGGGACAGCCTTGGCCCCCGTGCCTGCGCCCCAAAATATGCCGTGGCCCTTCCGTCTGCGAAGGCTCGGCATCGGCGTGCTACCATAGCTACGTCCAAGTACACATATCAAGTGGAGGATATCCATGGCAAACGTTCTTGTCTTTGGTCACCAGAACCCCGATAACGACGCCATCATGAGCGCCGTCGTCCTGTCCCAGCTGCTCAACCAGGTTGAGTATGCCGGCAACACCTACGAGGCCTGCGCCCTTGGTCAGCTTCCGGCCGAGTCCGCTAAGCTGCTCGCCGACGCCGGCATCGCCGAGCCCCGCGTGATCGAGTCCGTCGAGGCTGGTCAGCTCGTCGTCCTCACCGACCACAACGAGTCTGCCCAGTCCGTCGCCGGCCTTAAGGACGCCACGGTCTTTGGCGTTGTCGATCATCACCGCATCGGCGACTTCGAGACCGCCGGCCCGCTGCACTACATCTGCCTGCCCTGGGGCTCCAGCTGCACCATCGTCACCAAGCTCGCCGGCGTGCTCGGCGTTGAGCTTTCCGACGTCCAGGCCAAGCTGCTGCTCTCGGCCATGATGACCGACACGCTCATGCTCAAGAGCCCCACCACCACCGATGTCGACCGCGCCGTCGCCGCCAAGCTCGGCGAGCAGGTGGGCGTCGACCCGGTCAAGTTTGGCATGGAGGTCTTCCTCACCCGTCCGTCCGGCTCCTTCACCGCAGCCGAGATGGTCGGCAACGACATCAAGATGTTCGAGCCTGCCGGCAAGAAGCTGCTCATCGGCCAGTACGAGACTGTCGACAAGAGCCGTGCGCTTGGCATGATCGACGAGATTCGCGAGGCCATGCGCGCCTACGCCGCCGAGAAGGGTGCCGACGGCATCGTCCTGTGCATCACTGACATCATGGAGGAGGGCTCGCAGGTCCTGCTCGAGGGCGAGACCGAGGCTGCTCAGAAGGGCCTGGGCATTGCTGACGAGCACGACGGCGTCTGGATGCCGGGCGTCCTCTCCCGTAAGAAGCAGGTCGCTGCCCCCATCATGGCTGCCTGCTAGGTTTAGTTGACCAAACGCTACGACCGGATCGCGGACGCCCCGCGCTCCGGTCGTTTTTTTGTGCACGGCGCCGCGTCGTCTCTTGGACAGGCGTGCCCGTGCCGTTGAGCAAATAATGTTCAACCTGTGGTTCCGCTTTTCGGCCACGCCTGCGTGCTTGTCGTGCAGGGTAGGCTAGATGCAAGCGTAATACGTTAGAGCGCGGCGCCGCCACTTGGGCGGGCCGTGCTTTTTTAAGACGGGAGCTTTCCCGTGAAAGGAGCCGCCCATGGCAGCAACTGAGCAGCTGTTCAACGTTCGTGAGCGCAAGCGTTTTGAGCGCCACGACATCTGGGAGCGCATCGCCGAGAACGGCACGATTTCCGCCGCCGTCATGGTCCTCGCCGCCATCGCCGCCGTCATTTGCGCCAATACCGATGCCTACGAGGCCATCCATCACTTTTTGGAGACCCCGCTGTATGTGGGTCTGGGCAACCTTACGGCCGGTCTCACCGTCGAGCTATTCGTCAACGACTTCCTCATGGCGATTTTCTTTTTGCTGGTGGGCATTGAGCTCAAGTATGAGATGACGGTCGGCGAGCTCAAAAACCCGCGCCAGGCCATGCTTCCCATGCTGGCGGCCGTGGGCGGCGTCGTCGTTCCCGCCTGCATCTATCTGATCTTTAACCATGCCGGCGCGCACAACGGCTGGGCCATTCCCATGGCAACCGATATTGCCTTTGCGCTGGGCGTGCTGTCGCTTTTGGGCAACCGCGTGCCCAACGGCGTGCGTGTGTTCTTCTCGACGCTTGCCATCGCCGACGACCTCATTTCCATCGCCGCCATCGCCATCTTCTACGGTCAGAGCCCCAATCCGTTTTGGTTGGGCGCCGCCGCGCTTGTGACCTGCGCGCTCGTGTGGCTCAACAAGACGCAGCATTACCGCCTTGCCCCGTACTCGGTGCTGGGCCTGCTGCTGTGGTTCTGCATGTTCAAGAGCGGCGTGCATGCTACGCTCGCCGGCGTCATCTTGGCCTTTACCATCCCGGCCAAGTGCGGCGTCAAGCTCGATAGCCTCACCGATTGGTTGGGCGAGTGCCTGCCGCTGCTCGATGACCGCTACGATGACGAGGCACACATCCTGGGCCAGCATGACTTTACCGTCTCGACTACCAAGGTCGAGCGCGTCATGCACCGCGTGACCCCGCCGCTCATTCGCATGGAGCGTCTGATCTCCACGCCGGTCAACTTTGTGATCCTGCCGATCTTTGCGTTCGTCAACGCACAGGTTCGCCTAGTGGGCGTGGACATGAGCACGCTGCTCACCGACCCGGTGACGCTCGGCGTGTACTTTGGCATGCTGCTGGGTAAGCCGATCGGTATCTTTGGCATGACGTTTGCCCTGGTTAAGCTTAGGGCCTGCGAGCTGCCGCGCAATGTCAACTGGCACATGATTGCCGGTGTGGGCATTCTGGGCGGCATCGGCTTTACCATGTCGATTCTCATCAGCGGCCTCGCCTTCCCGACGGCCCAGTTTGAGGTTCTGGCCGCCAAGGCCGCTATTCTCGCCGGCTCTGTCACCGCGGCCGTACTTGGCATGATCTACATGAGTGTGATCTGCAAGCACCCCGCGCCCAAGGGCGAGTAAAAGCTCGAAAACAGACACCAGAACCGGTTTGGATGCGTTCGAAACTCGGATCAGGGTGCTACTGGCCCCCTGCCAGATGCCCCCGTGGTCAAAAAACGCCGTTTGTGAGTACTGTCACAAACGGCGTTTCATTTTAGGTGTGGAAAATAATGAACAAAGTTATAAGAACTGTACGTTAATGAGTGACCATCGACTTCCAATTCGGCGCTAACTGACGGTGATTAAGGAGTTTCAAGTCCAGCTTTGCCGATTTCGACCAAGAATCGCTGCTACTAAAAAGGTAACAGTACTCATATTTGCCCTTTTTTGGCCACAAGCCCTAAAACAAGCCTCGCCAGGGTCGGGAAACGGGCCAAATCGTCGGCCTCGAGGCTTATTCCACCGTTCCGTAGACGGCGCCCCAGCCGTGGGCGGCCAAGGCGGAGTTGAGCTGGTCGCAAAGTGACTGGCGGTCGTAATAGCCGGGCGGTAGCAGGTTGACGATCTCCATGAGATCGGGCGCCAGGTCCAAGATTTCGGCCTGTACGATCAGATCCAGGCGGTCGATGGCGTGGCGGTCGTAAAACAGCCCGTCGACCAGGCGCTGCAGGTCGCCGAATTCCTCGGCCTGGAACGATTCGTACTCCATAGTGCCTCCTTGAGCGCTCCACGCCGGCATGCGCGGCGATTCGTAATTCATTGCGATGGACTTAATCTATCACGGCTTCATAACGTTGCGACGGTGGCGGTCTATACTTAGAAGAATTGCAACGTACCGCTTCGTGAAAGGTCGCACCCATGCAGACGATCTACCAGAAGATGGAAACCACCGAACTCGATGCCGCCATCGAGGCGCTCAAGGCCGAGGTCGCCGAGGTCAAGGCCAAGGGCCTGGCGCTCGATATGGCCCGCGGCAAGCCATCGCCCGCCCAGGTGGACATCTCGCGCCCCATGCTCGATATCCTCAACGCCGACGCCGATTTGCACGACGGCAACGTCGACTGCTCCAACTACGGCTGCTTTGAGGGCATTCCCTCGGCACGCAAGCTAGCGGGGGAGTTCCTGGGTTGCCCCGCCGAGCAGACGCTCGTGCTGGGCTCGTCGAGCTTGCTGATCGAGCACGATATCGCCGGTATGTTCTGGCGTTGCGGCTCATGTGGTAGCGACCCTTGGGAGGCTTACGAGGCCGCGCACGACGGCAAGAAGGTCAAGTTCCTGTGCCCGGTTCCCGGCTACGACCGCCACTTTGGCATCACCGCCGACTTGGGCATCGAGAACGTCCCCGTTGCGATGACCGACAACGGCCCCGATATGGACGAGATCGAGCGCCTCGTTGCCGCCGATGATTCCATCAAGGGTATCTGGTGCGTGCCCAAGTATTCCAACCCCACGGGCATCACCTTTAGCGATGACACCGTGCGCCGCTTGGTCGAGATGCCCACGGCAGCGCCCGATTTCCGCATCTTCTGGGACAACGCCTACTGCGTGCACGATCTGTACGACGAGACCGACGAGCTCGCCAACATCTTTGACCTCGCCCGCGCGGCGGGCACCGAGGACCGCGTGGTGGCCTTTGCCTCGACGTCCAAGATCACCTTCCCGGGCGCCGGTATCGGCTTTATCGGCGCGAGCCCCGCGGTAATTGCCGAGTTCTCCAAGCGCCTGAAGGCCGGTCTGATCAGCGCCGACAAGCTCAACCAGCTGCGTCACGTTCGCTTCCTTCCTACTATCGAGGCGGTCAAGGAGCACATGAAGAAGCATGCGGAGTTTTTGCGCCCGCGCTTTGAGGCGGTTGAGCGCAGGCTCACCGAGGGTCTGGGCGAGACGGGCTGCGCTACCTGGACGCATCCTCGCGGCGGCTACTTTGTGAGTTTCGATGGCCCCGAGGGCTCGGCCCAGAAGGTTGCGGCGCTCTGCGCCGAGCTGGGTGTTAAGCTCACGCCGGCTGGTGCCACTTGGCCTTATGGCAAGGATCCGCGCGACACCAACATCCGCATCGCGCCGAGCTATCCCACGGTCGAGGACCTGGAGGCCGCGCTCGATGTTCTGGTGCTGGCTGTGAAGCTCGTCGCTGCCGAGCTTGCGCGTGCCGAGCGCGCCTAACGCGCGGCTTCCCGTACTATCCGCACTTTCGATACGTAAAGGAGCGTATACATGGATTTGGGTATTTCCACCAACCCCACGCCAGAGCTCTACACCATTAAGGTAACCGGCGAGATCGATATCTCTAACGCCGATAGCCTGCGCAATGCCATCAATCTGGCGCTCGAGCAGCCCACTGAGGCCGTTGAGCTCGATTTTGCCCAGGTGAGCTACATCGATTCGACGGGTATTGGCGTGCTCGTGGGTGCCGCGCACCATGCGGACGACCACGGCAAGCGTTTTAGCTGCGTCAACGTGCAGCCTCCGGTGATACGCGTGGTACAGCTGCTGGGCGTCGACCAGGAGATTTCGATCACGGCGGCATAAGCCCTGCCCCAAAAAGGGCCGTGCCGTTTGGCATATGTCTGTGATGCGCTCGGACGTTTTGGCGTCCGGGCGCTATACTTGACCGAATGAATAGACGAGTTCCGGCCGAATGGCGCGGTGCGGGCTCGACTCACATCGAGCCTTGGAGGTATGTGTGTTTGGTATTGGAGAGGGTGAGCTCGCGATCATCGTGGTCTTCGGCTTTTTGCTGTTTGGCCCGGATAAGCTCCCGCAGATGGGCCGTACGATCGGCCGTGCCATCCGTCAGTTCCGCGAGACGCAGGAAAAGATGACGGCTGTTGTTCAGTCCGAGATTATCGATCCGGTGAGCGAGGCCGCTTCGGCACCGATTAAGCCCAAGAAGGCTGCTGCCGTCGACGACGATTCCGATGCAGATGAGAATGCCGTCGAGACGGCTTCGCCCGCCAAGAAGGAGACTTTTGCCGAGCGTCGCGCCCGCCTTGCTGCCGAGAAGGCCGCAAGCGAGGGTTCCGTCGAGGGCGAGGGCGCCGTCGAGGAGACTGAGGCCGAGGGTGGCGAGACCCCCGAGGGTGAGCCTGCTGTCGTCGAGGCCGCTGAGCCTGTTCCCGCCGCAGAGCCCGACCCCGAGCCGGCGGAGCCCACGACGGCTGACCTCTACGCCCGTCGTCCCCGCAAGCGCAAGGCCGTCGTCGACCAGCTCGCCCGCGAGCTCGAGGCCGAGGACGACGCCGCTGCTACCACCGATGCTCAGAAGGGGGGCGACGAGTAATGCCTATCGGACCTGCGCGCATGCCGCTCTTCGATCATTTGGGGGAACTCCGTCGCCGTCTGACCATCGTGGTCGTATCGGTGTTTGCTGCCGCTATCGTGCTGTATTTCGCCACGCCCGTGGTTCTCGACATCCTGGAAGACCCCATCCGCTCCTTTGTGCCGGACGGTAAGTTTTACATCACCACCACGCTCGGCGGCTTTGGCCTGCGCTTCTCGCTTGCCATCAAGATGGCCGTGGTCATGTGCACGCCCATGATCATCTGGCAGATTCTGGCATTTTTCCTGCCGGCACTGCGCCCCAACGAGCGCAAGTGGGTTGTGCCCACGGTGCTCGCCTCGACGGTGCTGTTCTTCCTGGGTGCCATCTTCTGCTACTTCATCATCATCCCGGCGGGCTTTGAGTGGCTCATCGGCGAGACCTCGGCTGTCGCTACGGCGCTGCCCGATCTGGAGAACTACGTCAACATGGAGCTGCTCTTTATGATCGGCTTTGGTGTGGCGTTTGAGCTGCCGCTCATCATCTTCTACCTGTCCGTTTTCCACATCGTGTCCTATGCGGCCTTCCGCAGTGCCTGGCGTTACGTATACGTTGGCCTGCTTGTGGGCTCGGCTGTGATTACGCCCGACGGCTCGCCCGTTACGCTGGGCCTCATGTATGGCGCCCTGCTCTCGCTCTACGAGATTTCGCTTGCCATCGCCCGTGTGGTCATTACCGCACGCGAGGGCAAGGAGGGCTTGTTCGTGAGTCGTCTGGACCTGTTCTCGGACGACGAGGACGACGAGGAGTAAATCGGTATGCACGAGGTTGGCATTGTCAACGGCATACTCGATACAGTGATTCGCGCGGCGCGTGGGGCGGGGGCCTCGCGCGCCGTTTTGGTAACGCTGCGTATCGGGGATATGACCGAGGTCGTGCGCGAGGCGCTCGACTTTGCGTGGGAGACATTTCGCGACGAGGACCCGCTCACGCGCGGCTGCGAGCTTGCCGTGGAGGAGGTCCATCCACAAAGCGAGTGTCTGGACTGCGGTGAGGTTTTCGACCACGATCGCTTTCACTGTCGCTGTCCCCAGTGTGGTGGTGCTAACGTGCGCCTACTGCACGGCCGCGAGCTCGATATCGCAAGTATCGAAATCGAAACCCCCGACGATTAGCCCGCTAGCCATCTGGTGATGGGGTATAAAGGGGCCAAAGTAAGGAGCGCTAAGTATGGCCGAGAAAACGATTGATATTGCATCGCCGATTCTGTCGCGCAACGAGCGCCTGGCAGATCAGCTGCGTCAGCGATTTGAGCAGACGAACACCTACGTGATCAACGTGCTGTCGAGCCCCGGCTCGGGTAAGACCACCACGATTCTGGGCACCAACGAGCGCCTGCGTGACAAAGCCGGCCTGCGCTGTGCTGTCATCGAGGGCGATATCGCCTCGGATGTCGACGCCATCACCATGAAGGAAGCCGGCATGCCCGCCATCCAGATCAACACGGGCGGCCTGTGCCACCTCGAGGGCAACATGATCATGGAGGCCGTCGACGCCTTCGACCAGGCTGTGGGTCTGGAGAACATCGACGTCATCTTTATCGAAAACGTGGGCAACCTGGTCTGCCCGGTCGACTTTGACCTGGGCGAGAACCTGTCCATCATGATTCTCTCGGTGCCCGAGGGCGACGACAAGCCCATCAAGTACCCGGGCATCTTCCAACACGCCGGCGCGCAGCTGCTCAACAAGGTCGACGTGGCTCCGGCTTTCGATTTTGACATGGATAGGTATACTAAGACACTCGATGACCTGAATCCGCAGGCGCCGCGGTTTGCCGTGAGCGCGCGCAAGGGCGAGGGCATGGATGCCTGGTGCGATTGGCTCATCGGGCAGATTGAGCAAGCAAGGGCGTAAGTCGGCCGCCATACGGGCGGGCGTAGCCGCAGAGATACGAGATAGGAGCCTCTTTTTGAAGCTCATCATCGCCGAGAAAAACGACGCCGCGCGTCAAATCGCCGAGCGGCTGTCCACGGGTAAGCCCAAAAAGGACAAGGTGTACAACACCGCCATCTACCGTTTTGAGTGGAAGGGCGAGGAGTGCGTGACCATCGGCCTTGCCGGTCACATCCTTGCGCCCGATTTTTGCGACAGCGTGCTGTTCGATAAAAAGCTGGGCTGGTATTCGGTCACGGAGGACGGCGAGATGCTGCCGGCCGACATGCCCGATGGCCTAGCCCGCCCGCCGTACGACACCAAGCGCAAGCCGTTTCTTGCCGACGGCATTTCCATCAAGGGCTGGAAGCTCGAGAGCCTGCCCTATCTTACCTGGGCGCCCGTCATTAAGCTGCCGGCCGAGAAGGAGCTCATTCGTTCGCTCAAGAACCTCGCTAAAAAGTCCGACAGCGTCATCATCGCCACGGACTTCGATCGCGAGGGTGAGCTGATCGGTTCGGACGCTCTCAACAAGGTGCGCGAGGTCGCGCCGGACTTGCCGGTCGCCCGCGCCCAGTATTCTTCATTTACCAAGGCCGAGATTACGCAGGCCTTCGACAATCTTGTCTCGCTCGACCAGAATCTGGCCGACGCCGGCGAGAGCCGTCAGCACATCGACCTCATTTGGGGTGCGGTGCTCACGCGCTACCTGACGCTCGCCAAGTTTGGCGGCTTTGGCAACGTGCGTTCCGCCGGCCGCGTGCAGACGCCGACGCTTGCCCTGGTGGTCGAGCGCGAACGCGAGCGCATGGCGTTTGTGCCCGAGGACTATTGGCAGATTCGCGGCATGGGTGCCGCGCAAGGCGCTGCCGAGGACGATCGCTTTAAGATCGCGCACAAGACGGCGCGCTTTACCGACAAGGATGCTGCTGAGACGGCGTACGGTCACGTTGACGGCGCTACGACGGCAACCGTCGCCGCGGTGACCAAGCGCTCGCGCAAGCAGCAGCCGCCCACGCCGTTTGCGACCACCTCGCTGCAGGCTGCCGCTGCAGCCGAGGGTATCTCGCCTGCGCGTACCATGCGCATCGCCGAGTCCCTCTACATGGCGGGCCTCATCAGCTACCCGCGTGTCGACAATACCGTGTACCCCGCGACGCTCGATCTGGGCGCCGTGGTGAGCGACCTGGCAAAGATTAACCCGGCGCTGGCACCCGTGTGCAAAAAGGTACTCGCCGGTCCCATGAAGCCCACGCGTGGCAAGGTCGAGACCACCGACCACCCGCCTATCTACCCCACGGGCGAGGGCGATCCGTCCACGCTCGACGGCGGCCAGCGTAAGCTCTACGACCTCATCGCCCGCCGCTTTCTGGCAACGCTCATGGGGCCCGCGACCATCGAGAACACCAAGCTCGAGCTCGACGTGAACGGTGAGCCGTTCGTGGCTTCGGGCGATGTGCTCGTGACTCCGGGCTTCCGCGAGGCGTATCCGTATGGACTTAAGCGCGATGAGCAGATGCCACCGCTGGAGCAGGGCGATACGGTCGACGTGTTCGACATTAAGCTCGAGGCAAAGCAGACCGAGCCGCCCGCGCGCTACAGCCAGGGCAAGCTCGTGCAGGAGATGGAAAAGCGCGGCCTGGGCACCAAGTCCACGCGTGCGAGCATCATCGAGCGCCTGTATGCCGTGCGCTATCTCAAAAACGATCCCGTTGAGCCGAGCCAGCTGGGCATTGCCATCATCGATGCGCTGACGCAGTTTGCCCCGCGCATCACGAGCCCCGATATGACCAGCGAGCTCGATGGCGATATGACCCGTGTGGAGCGCGGCGAGGACACCGAAGAGCATGTCGTGACGCACTCGCGCGCGCTGCTGGCTGGCGTGCTCGACGAGCTGCTCAAGCACACGCAGGAGCTGGGCGACGCCATCAGCGACGCCGTCACGGCCGATGCGCGCGTGGGCGCTTGCCCCAAGTGCGGCAAGGACCTGGTTATGAAGACGAGCGCCAAGACCCGTGGCAGCTTCATTGGCTGCATGGGCTGGCCCGACTGCGACGTGACCTATCCGGTGCCGAGCGGCGTCAAGGTAAGCCCGCTCGAGGGCGAGGCAGCCGTGTGCCCCGAGTGCGGCGCGCCGCGCATTAAGTGCCAGCCGTTCCGCCAGAAGGCCTTCGAGATTTGCGTGAACCCCACGTGCCCCACCAACTACGAGCCTGACCTTAAGGTGGGCGAGTGCAAGGTGTGCGCCGAGGCCGGACGCCATGGCGACCTGATCGCGCACAAGAGCGAGAAGAGCGGCAAGCGCTTTATCCGCTGCACCAACTACGATGACTGCGGCGTGAGCTATCCTCTGCCGGCGCGCGGTAAGCTCGAGGCGACGGGTGAGACATGCCCCGAGTGCGGCGCCCCCATCGTGGTGGTCAACACGGCGCGCGGTCCGTGGCGCATCTGCGTGAACATGGACTGCCCGACCAAGGAGAAGAAGCCCGCCCGCGGCCGCAAGACCACGACTAAGGCGAGCACGGCCAAGAAGACGACGGCGGCAAAGAAGACTGCTGCCAAGAAGACGACCGCCAAAAAGACGACGGCCAAGAAGTCGACTACCAAAAAGACCGCTGCCGACAAGTAGCCGCACGGTCGAAGCATCACCTAAAACAAAAACGAGCGAGGACCTCAAAATCCTCGCTCGTTTTTTATCCGGCAGTTAGGGACGTTCCTTTTCTGCCGGCAGTTTAGGAACGTCCCTAACTGCCGGCTCGGGAACGACAAAGCGCTAGTTCACTTCGACGGGTTTGGCGCCGGGGTAGCGCTCCTCAAAGTCTAGGCGGTACTTATTGTCATTGGTGCCCGCCACGTTGTCGCGCGACAGCGGCGCCACGATCTCATTCTTGTGATCCGCAGGCTTGGTGTATTTCAGGCTGATCTCCCAGGCATCACAGATTGCGTCAATGCGGTGATCCAGGTCGTCATACAGGGCAACGATGTCTTTCCAGGAGCTGTAGTTCTTGGAGCTCGTCGGGACGTCTAGGTCCTCGACGATGTCGTAATACTGCTCGATGGTGTCCTCCGTGCGCTCGGCGACGTCGGCGAGATTTTGACGGGTGGTTCGATCCTCTTCCAGATAGCTGCCGTTGAAGTTTTGCGCGCAGCCACGGACGTAGCTGTCGAGGTCTTCGAGTAAGTCGTAGTATTCGCTCAGTCGACGGTAGAGATTCTGCTCGGAGAGCGTTGCTTCGCCTCCATCCTCGTCGTCATCGTCATCATCGTCGTACAGGCTGTTGGGATCGCCGAGAGGCTTTAGGTCATCGTCGTCGACGTCATGGTGCAGCTTAGCTACCTCGGCAGTCGTCTGCGTGGCGGCGTTGTCGAAAGGCTTGATCACAAAGAAAACGACCAGGGCGATGATGATCGCCACCAGCACAACGATAACGGCGATAAGCGGCCCGGTGCCGCTCTTTTTGGGAGCGGGGGTCTGTGGCGAAGCGGGCGCGTGTGCGGGAGCCGGCTGCTGTTGGGGCGAGCCGCTCGCGACGGGTATGCGCTGCGTGGTCTCGACGGCCGCGGGGCTTGCGGCGGGGTCGGGGCGATAGGCGAGGGGGTCGTCCGCCTTGGCTTGCGGCGTATCAAGGGAGCCGGTCTGCTCAAAAGCGGGCTGGCTATCGCTCGCGGCTGTTTGCTCAACGGGTGCACCGCACGAGGTGCAGAACTTGGCATTATCTGCAAGAAGCTTGCCGCACGAGGCGCAATACCGAGACATTGCCACTCCTTTCGCCACATTTCAAATCAATACGACGATTATACCCAGCGTCCAAAATTCCCCATCATAAGTTGCGGTGAAATAGGGACTGTTTGGCGGTCTCAGAGCTTCAATCAGTCCCTATTTCACCGCAACTTTGGAAAGGCGCCTTTGGTCATTGGGGACGTTCTTAAACGACTAGTCATTCAAGAACGTCCCCAATGACTAGGTGGGGTTTGGGACGCGCCTGCCCCTGGGGTATCATGGCTTGGTTGCTATAACTCGCATTTACGCGCCTTGTAGGAAGGGGCTGCGCCCATGGCTTTTGAGCCCGCTCAACATAGCTTCATTACGCTCGAGGGTGTCGATGGCGCCGGTAAATCTACGCAGGCGCGCCTGCTTGCCCGTGCGCTCGACCTTGCCGGCTACCAGGTTGTGACCCTGCGTGAGCCGGGCGGCACTGCCATCAGCGAAAAGATTCGCGCCCTGCTGCTCGACCCTGCCAACACGACGATGGGCGACACCTGCGAGTTGTTGCTCTACGAGGCCGCGCGTGCCCAGCTGGTGCACGAGGTCATCGCCCCCGCGCTCGCAGCCGGCAAGGTGGTCCTGTGCGATCGCTTCTACGATTCCACGACCTGCTACCAGGCGTTTGCCGATGGCCTCGATCGTCAGATGGTGCGCGATGCCAACAACCTGGCCGTCGCGGGTACGCACCCGGCGCTCACACTCGTCTACCACATCACGCCCGAGCAGGCGGCGCTGCGCATGGCAGCCCGTGGTGCGGCAGATCGCATGGAGGCTAAGGGCATGGCCTTCCAAGAGCGCGTCTACCAGGGATTTTGCGCCATTGCCGCCGAGGAACCAAACCGCGTAAAGCTCATCGACGCGACCGCGTCCATCGAGGAAGTCTTCGCGCAGACGGTCGAGCGGGTTCGCGCCTACGGCCTCGACATTTCCCAGGACGCCGTCACCGCTGCGCTTGCCCAGGAGGCCGAGTAGCATGGCCCCCGCTCAGGCAAGTCTGCTGGCCAAGCTCGACACCCAAGAGCGCGTGCGCGACTTTTTGACCAATGCCGTCGCCAGCGGTCGCGCATCGCACGCCTACCTGTTTTTGGGCGCGCCCGGCGCGGGCAAGCTCGACGCCGCGTGGGCGCTCGCCCAAGCCTTCCTGTGCGAGCAGGATGGCTGCGGCTCATGCGACAGTTGTGTGCGCGTTGCTCGCCATACGCACCCCGACGTGCACTATTACACGCCCGAGAGCGCCACGGGCTACCTCATTGCCCAGACCCGCGAGCTGCTCGACGACGTGCCTCTGGCGCCCATCCGTGCCAAGGCCAAGGTCTACATCATCGACCGTGCCGAGCAGCTGCGCGCCAACACCGCCAACGCGCTGCTCAAGACACTCGAGGAGCCGCCCGAGGGCGTTATGTTTATCTTGTTGGGCACCTCGGCAGACGTGATGTTGCCCACCATCGTGAGCCGCTGCCAGTGCGTGCCGTTTCGGCTGGTATCGCCCGTCGTCGCCGCGCAGGCCGTGAGCCGCGCCACCGGTCAGGACCCTGCGCGTTGCCGCATGGCCGTCGCCGTAGCGGGAAGCCCCACGCGTGGCATCGAGTTCCTCAAGAGCGCCGAGCGCCAGGACGCCCGCCGTCAGATGGTTCGCGCCATCGATTCGCTTATCGCCGCCGACGAGGCCGACGTGCTCAGCCGCGCCAAGTCACTCATCGTCGCCGTTAAGGCGCCGCTCGCCGAGGTCAAGTCCACACAGGAAAAGGTGCTCGAGCAAAACGCCGACTACCTGTCGCGTGGAGCATTGAAGCAGCTTGAGGACCGCAACAAGCGCGAACTCAACGCGCGCGAGCGTTCGGGTATCATGGAAGCGCTGGCGAGCGCGCGGACGCTCATGCGCGACGTGCTGCTGACACTTCAGGACGAGGCGGCCGACGTCGTGAACGAAGACGTGCGCGACACGATCGGGCGGCTTGCCGCCGCGACGAATGTTGCGGGTGCCACCCGGGCGCTCGAGGCGGTCGCGACCGCCGAGCGCAACATCGCCAGAAACGTTACTCCCCAGCTGGCCATCGAGGTCATGCTGTTCGATATCAGGAAGGCACTGAAATGCCGTTAGTCGTACCCGTTAAGTTTACCTACGCCTCGCGCGACCTGTGGTTTGATCCGCAGGATCTGGATATCCTCGAGGCCGATTATGCCATTTGCTCCACCGAGCGCGGAACCGAGATCGGCCTGGTCACGGCCGATCCCTTCGAGGTGCCGCAAGATGAGATCGGCCAGCCGCTCAAGCCCGTGCTGCGCGTGGCGAGCGACATCGACCTGCAGCTTGCCGACGACCTGGCCATCCAGGGCGACGAGGCCATGGTCGATTTCCGTCGTCTGGTCAAAGAGCTCGACCTCGAGATGAAGCCGGTCGGCGTCGAGTACCTGTTTGGCGGCGAGAAGGCTGTGTTCTACTTTGCGGCCGAGGAGCGCGTCGATTTCCGTCAGCTCGTCAAGGACCTGTCCTCGACGCTGCACATTCGCGTCGACATGCGCCAGATTGGCGTGCGCGACGAGACCCGCCTGGTGGGCGGCTATGCCCAATGCGGACAGGAGCTCTGCTGCACGCGCTTTGGCGGACAGTTTGAGCCCGTCTCGATTCGCATGGCAAAAGAGCAGGACCTGCCGCTCAACTCGTCCAAGATCAGCGGCGTGTGCGGCCGCCTGATGTGCTGCCTGCGCTATGAGTTCGAGGCGTACAAGGACTTTAAGAGCCGTGCGCCCAAAAAGAAGACGCTCATCGATACGCCGCTTGGCAAGGCGCGTATCCAGGAGTATGACACGCCGCGTGAGCAGCTGGTGCTGCGCCTGGAGAACGGCAAAGTCTTTAAGGTCAACCTGGCCGATATGACGTGCTCGGAGGGCTGCAAAAAGAAGGCCGCCGAGCAGGGCTGCAACTGCCGCCCCGACTGCGTGACGCGCGACGTGCTCGAGCGCATCGAATCGCCCGAGATGCGCCTGGCGCTCATGGAGCTCGATCGCGAGAACGGCGTCGACGTGGGCGATGGCCTGTCGAGTGCCGACCGTCTGGCCGGTACGTCGATGCCCAAACGCCGTCGCCGCGATGCCGAATCCGATGCTCGCTCCGGTCAGGGCCAGGGCGAGGGTCGTGGCCGCGGAAAGGGCCGCGGCAAGGCCGAGACGCCCGAGGCTGAGGAGGCTGCCAGTGGACGTCGCCGCCGCAAGCGCTCGGGTTCGGGCGATGCCGGCGAGGCCGTTCCCGCAGGCAAGAATTCCTCCCGCGAGCGCGAGGCTCAGCAGCCTCAGCAGCAAAACCGCGGCGGTGGCATGAATCCCACGCGCCGTCGCCGCCGCCATTTGTCGAGCGAGGAGCGCGAGGACGCCTTCCGCACCGCAGCCGCTCGCGAGGCCGGTGCCGCTCCCAAGGGCGCTTCGGCCTCCGACGCGCCTGCCGACAAGGGTGGCAAGCAGCGCAACGATGACGAGCGCGCCCCGCGTCCGCGTCGTCGCCATTCCTCGGGCACGCAGCAAAAGCCCTCGGTGCCCTCCGTGGCCGATCAGGTCTCGGATGGCGAGGTTAAGGTCACGCGCCGTCGCCCCGGAGATGGCGGAGGGGCGGCCGCCAAGGCCGCGCGCGGCACTGCTCGCGACGAACACGAGTTGCGCGAAGATCGTGGTGGCGAGGGTTCGGCCGACCAGGGCCAGAAGCGCCGTCGCCGTCGTCGTTCCCGCAAGCCGCGTCAAGATGGTGGCGAGGGTTCGACCCAAAACTCGTCCGCACCGCAACCGCCCACCGGCGAATAGCGCCCGCAAACGGATTTAACCCGCCTGGCCCCAAACGCGCCGGGGTACCATAGCGCTGAATCAACGACCCTCCCTGCGACCGAGCGTAGGGAGGGTTGTGTCGTGAAGAGACATTTGAACGTGTTGGGATGCCTGCAAGGTGCCGACATCCTACCGTTTGCGGATGAATTGCTACCGTTTGCCGAGCGGGCGGCGCACGAGGCGCTTGAGGCGTTGTCGCCCACGCGATGCGCCGGCTGCGAGCGCTCCGGCGCGCTTATTTGCCAAGACTGCTTGGCGGCGCTTGCGCTCATCGACCCGCGGCATAGCTGCACTCGATGCGGCGCCCCGTTTGGAGACTTGCTGTGCACCGAGTGCTCGGTCGAGGGTACGTCCTCGGCGATGGCCGAAGCACTCGACCGGTGCCTGGCATGTGCCGTTTACACGCACCCGCTGCCGCGGATCATTAAAGCGTACAAAGACGCGGGCGAGCGACGCCTGGCGCCGTATCTGGCAGAGCTGCTATACGACACCGCCTTACATGCCCAGGTCGCGGCGCCCGATCGCTATGGCGGTGTGTTGTCCGGCGCCGATGCAGTGGTGTTTGTGCCCGCGACGGCGGCGGCGTTTCGGCGACGCGGCTTCGATCATATGGAAGCCATCGCGCGCCCATTTTGCGAGCTGTCGGGTGTTCCGCTGCTCGACGCCCTCGTTAAGTACGGGCATGGCGACCAGCGTGAACTCGGTCGTGAAGAACGCCGTGAACGCGCCCGAGGCATGTACGAGACCGTTGAGGACGTGCGGGGCCGCCGCCTGCTGCTTATCGACGACGTTATCACCACGGGTGCGACGATGGCAGCGGCTTCGGCGGAACTCAAGCGCGCCGGCGCCGCGGCCGTTGATGGCCTCGCTATCGCACGCGTTTGGTAGGGGTGATTCGTGTGGCGGTAAAGATTGAGCGGTGCAACGAGCCGACAGGCGAACAGCTAGCGGCTTCCATAATCCTAACAGGCGCCTCGGCGCTACGCATGATGCGCGCCGAGCGCCGGCAGATGGGCTACATCGGCTGGAAGGACCTTGAGCCCGAGGAGGAGCGCCGCGTGCTGTGTACGTCATCGCCTTCGACCGAGGATATCTATCTTCCCGACCTGGTGCGAATTGGAGCCAAAAGCGGCGAGGTGCAAGAAGATCTGTGCTTGCTGGTGGGATCTGCGGCGCAGCGCCGACGCATGCCTGGCGTGGGCTGGTCCGTGTGTTCCGGGTTGCCTGTCGGCTCGATTCTAGAGGTGGAACCGGGGGTGTACAGCCTATCTCCCGAGGCCCTTTGTGTTGCCGTCGCCCGCGAGGTCGGCTGTATCCAGGCGTTTGCCCTGGCCCAGGAACTGTGTTCCAAGATTTCACTGAGCGATCGCGGGAAGTATCTGCCTCCCTACACCTCGCCTGTTGCGAATAGACTTGCAAAGGACAAGGACCAACCGGCAGACGTGGGTTACTTTGAAGTCGAGCCGGTGCTGACGCCCGATCGCCTGGCAGATTACCTCGCGGCATGTAAGGGGAGTGCGGCCAAACAACTGCTACGCCTGTGTCCCTACCTGTCAGAAAACCTGCGCTCACCCATGGAGTGCATCATGCTCGCTCTGTTTTCGCTTCCGTTTTCCTATGGCGGATTTGCCTGCGGTCCCTTTAAGACCGACTACAAGATCGAGTTCGATGACCGCGCGCAGGCAATCTCGGGGATGCCGCATGCAGTTTGCGATGCGTATCAGGAAGAAGCCCGGTTTGACCTGGAATACAACGGTGAGCTGGGCCATTCCTCCCGGAGGGGACGTATCCATGATGAAAAACGCAACACGGGCTTGATTACTATGGGAATCGAGGTCGCGACGGTCAACAACGAAATGCTCTGCGACATGGAAGCGATGGAAGCGCTCGCATGGCGCATCCACCAGCGTATGCGAAAGCGGTACCGGAATCGTGTCGATGCCCGCAGAAAGAAGCAAGAGGCGTTGCTTAACACGCTGCGGGCGTGTTTTGGGCTTAAGCCGGTCTAATTCGCGTCGAAAATAGGGGGTTAATCATATGCCCTGGCCAAAATATGGCAAATATGAGTACTGTCACTAAATCAGTAACAGCAAAATCAAGGAATTTAGGACTCGGAGGCGTCGTAAAGTAAGAAGATAATAAACAAATGTAGAATAACTAAGCATCAGGTTGGCGACACTGAGCGCAAAATCTGTCCGAGAGGCCAAAATTGTCTGCTACTAAATTGGTAACAGTACTCATATTTGCTATTTTTTGGCCGCGGCACCCTGAGACGGGTGCCCCGGAGCTCCCCGTAGGGGAGCTCCGGGCTTCATGGGGGTACGAATGGTCCGCTCCGACCTGCAAAATCTGTGCTCACGATGCGAATGACGTCCCTAACCTTAAACTTTAGCTTGAACTTAGCTATAATGCGCTACGTTCCTGCCAGGCTGTGGTTGCGGACGGACGAAATGCCCGTCCTAGTCCAAGACAGACGCGGTCAAAGGGATCCACGTAAGCGACCGCGTGCGCGCGGCGCGATCATGGCGCGTCCTAGATGTAAGCCGCACCGTCCGTTCTACTTTCTTTGGGGCAATACCGCCTCGCGGGCGAGCGGGCCAGTCGTGAAGGTGGCTGCGGCCTCCCGAGCAAACACCCCGGTGCGCAAGTGTGGGGTCAAATACCAGGTCAGCTGGTGGGAACAACCTGATATTCCGCGCAACGCACGGATCGTATACGACACAGAAGGCAGGGTAGTGGACATGGTGAGGGGCAGCTTGATGCACGCGGCTCGGTTAGGTGCTGGGACCGCAGCGGTCATCGCCGTTTTGGGCCTGAGCGGATGCGCGTTCAACCCGCTGTCTACGTTCACGACTCCCACGATCGAGCAGATCGAGTACGAGACGGTCACGCCGGCGGTGTCGGACGATGCCCTGGTCACTCCCGGAACCCTGACGGTTGCCCTCGATACTTCCGATGCGCCGCAGGCCATGCAGGGCGCCGACGGCGAGCTCACGGGGTATGCGGTTGACGCCGCCCGCGCCCTTGCAAGCCGCATGGGCCTTAAGGTCGCCTTTGTCGATGCGTCCTCGACAGGTTCCGCGCTCGGCGACAAAAAGGCCGATATCTTTATCGGCGAGATTAACTCCACGGACGGGGACATTAGCTCGCTCGGCACCTGCCTGTACGATGCCACTTCCGTGTTCGGTAAAACTAGCGATGGTGGGTCGCTAAGCGTTTCCACCGATACCCTTAACACGTCCACCCTGGGCGTTCAGGCGTCCTCGGCCTCGCAGGAGGCGCTTGCTAAGCAGAGCATCACCGCCAACCAAAAGACCTTCTCCAACATCAATGAGTGCTTTGAGGCGCTCGAGTCGGGCGAGGTCGATTACGTGATCTGTGATTCCACGGCTGGTGGCTACCTCGCGCGTCTGATGAGCCAGATCTCCTATGTCGGTACGCTCGAGGCGCCCTCCACGCTTGGCGTCGCAGGCCTAAGCTCTAACGATGAGCTGTGCCGTGCCGCGAGCGATGCCCTCGATGGCATCACGGTCGATGGCACGCTCGAGGCAGTCCACTGCGTCTGGTACGGACAGATGCCCTATGACCTTACCGCCAAGACCGTTTCGGGGGCCAATGTGCAGGCATCCGACTCCACGTCCAACGAGACCGAGTCCTCCGATGACGACGCCTCTGATAACAACGGCGACAGTCCGTCGTCTAGCCAGGAGGGCGCCATCACCGACGACGACATTAACAAGCTCAATAGCTAGTTATTGCTAGGGGTGGCGTCTCCTATGCGCTAAGAGAGACGCCTCTTCACGGTTTCAACACGCATTGCCGGGCTTTCCCAACAGGGGAGCCCGGCTTTTTCGTTTCCGTAAAACCAGCAGGTCAAAGACATTTTTTAGGTGCAAAACCAAAGTCGCCGGCTCCCTCCTATAGCGCACTTTGCCACAGAAAAGTGCGAGACTTCGGTATGCGGTATCAAGCAATCGTTATTCGGGTCTTTAGGAATCCGCGTGATTAAATGCACGGCAATGGGTACATAGCCAGTACAGTAAGTCCCCGAGGCAGATTGGAGCCACGTATGGATATCAAGGTTTCTGGACGCAAGACGACGGTAACCGATGCTCTGCGTGCGCATGTGGATGAGAAGATCGGCGAGGCGCTCAAGGTTTTCGATATCGAGCCCATGACGGTCGACGTTGTACTTCGCTATGAGAAGAACCCCTCGAACCCCAACCCGGCAATCGTCGAGGTTACGGTTCGTGCCCGCGGTTCGGTGATTCGCGTTGCCGAGCACGGTGCAGATATGTACGCCGCCATCGACCTCTCCGCCGATAAGGTCACCCGCCAGCTGCGCAAGTTCAAGACCAAGGTCGTGGACAACCGCCAGGGCGGTGCCAGCGCCGCGGATGTCGCGCCGGTCGAGCGCGTCGAGGATCTGGCCGACCTGCTGCTGCCCGAGGAGGAGGACGACCTGCTCGTCCGCGAGAAGGTTATCGACGTCACCCCGATGACTGAGGAGCAGGCGCTGGTGCAGACCGATCTGCTTGGCCACGACTTCTACGTGTTCGAGAACGCGACGACCGGCCTTATCAATGTGGTGTATCACCGTAAGAATGGTGGATATGGCATCATCAAGCCCCGTATCGAAACACTTGACGAGTAAAATACGTTAACTTGCATGAGTTAACGGTTGGCGGCCATCCCATGCGGGTGGCCGCCTTTTTACGTAAGGAGTCGCTTTGATGGACAAGGCCGCATCCGCCGGTCATTCGGACCGTTGCCGCATCGTCGTCGATACCTGCTGTGACTTTAGCCCCGAGGTCGCCGCGAACCTCGATGTCGATATCCTGGGTTTCCCCTTCATTATCGATGGCGAGGAACGCACGGATGACATCTGGTCGAGCATCACACCCAAGGAGTTCTACGACCGCATGCGCGCCGGTGCCCGCGTGTCCACCTCGGCTGTGTCGCTCGGTCGCTATATCGAGTTCTTTACCGAGTGCGCCAAAGAGGGCACGCCCACGGTCTACCTGTGCTTTACCTCGGCGCTGTCGTCGAGCTATAACTCCGCGTGCCAGGCGGCAGATGCCGTGCGCGCCGAGTATCCCAACTTTGAGCTCTACGTGGTCGACAACGCTCTGCCCTGCGCGACCGGCGCGCTCTTGGCGCTCGAGGCCGTGCGCCAGCGTTCGGCGGGACTGACCGCCAAGCAGCTGGTCGATTGGGCAAACGAAGCAAAGACCTACGTCCACGGCTACTTTACGCTCGAGAGCTTCGACGCACTGGCTGCCGGCGGCCGCATTCCGCCCGCGGCGGCACAGCTCACGGCAAAGCTCGATGTCAAGCCCGAGCTCTCCTACGACCTTGCCGGCTCGCTGTCGCTGATCGGCGTCAACCGCGGCCGCAAGAAGGCGCTCAAGTCCATCCTCAAGTCGTTCCGCGAGAACTACGTGCCCGATCGCACCATGCCCATCGCCATTATGACTGCCGATGCCGAAAAGGACGGTGACTGGCTCGAAGCTGCCATCCGCAAGGAGGAGGGTTGCGCCGACGTTACGATCATTCGCAGCTCCGTGGGTCCCACCATCGGCTCGCACGTGGGCCCCGGCATGGTGGCCTGCGCGTTTTGGGGTAAGAACCGCGCCGACAAGGCGTCGCTTTCCGACCGCATCGCCCGCCGCGTGCGCGGTCAGTAGGCAAGTAACGCGGCCGTAATCGATCCCAGCTCACTGCCCAAACGCTGGCATCGAGTATTCAACCTGGTAACAACACCCAACCCAAAAGGAAAGGTTTCATGGCAAACAAGCTCTCCGTCGCATTTATCGGCACCGGAATCATGGGTGCCCCCATCGCCGGTCACATCCTGGATGCCGGCTATCCCGTCACGGTCAACAACCGCACCAAGTCCAAGGCTGCCGCGCTTATCGAGCGCGGTGCCGCCTGGGCCGATACGCCGGCCGATGCCGTGGCTAACGCCGATGTCGTCTTTACCATGGTGGGTTATCCCTCCGAGGTCGAGGAGCTCTACCTGGCGGGCGACGGTCTGCTCGCGTGCACTAAGCCCGGTGCGGTCCTGATCGACCTTACCACGAGCTCGCCCGAGCTGGCGCGCGACATTGCCGAGGCCGCCCAGGTTTCTGATCGCATGGCGTTTGACTGCCCCGTCACCGGCGGCGAGTCGGGAGCTATCGCCGGCACGCTTACTGCTATCGTGGGCGCCACCGAGAACGACATCGCGCCGGTCCGCGACATCCTTGCCACCTTCGCGGCCAACATCTGCTGCTTCGATGGCGCCGGTAAGGGCCAGGCTGCCAAGCTCGCCAACCAGGTGTCGCTGGGCGCCTGCATGGTCGGCATGGCAGACGCCATGGCGTTTGCCGAGCTGAGCGGCCTCGATCTGGAGAAGACCCGTCAGATGATCCTGGGCGGCACCGGTAAGTCCGGCGCCATGGAGAGCCTGGCGCCCAAGGCGCTCGACGGCGACTACAAGCCCGGCTTTATGGTCGAGCACTTCATCAAGGACCTGCGCCTGGCGCTCGCCTACGCCGATGACCGCGAGCTCGCGCTGCCCGGCGCCGACGTCGCCTTTACGCTCTACGACATGCTCGACGCCATCGGTGGCGCCAAGCTGGGCACCCAGGCCATCACAGTCCTCTATAAGGAGGAGGCCGACGCCATCGCCGCCGGTTTGGACTGGTCGCAGTATCGTCCTGAGGAGCATGGCGCTCACGAGGACGGCTGCGGTTGCGGCGAGCACGGCGACGACCATGAGTGCGGTTGCGGTCACCATCACGGCGAGGATCACGAGTGCTGCGGCGGCCACGGCCATGACGACGGCCATGAGTGCTGCTGCGGCCACCATCACGGGGAGTAGCGCCCATGAGCTGGACGTTCGTGGTGTTAGCGCTGGTGCTCTTTCTCTTTGCGATCTACATTGGCTTTTTGTGCGGTCAGTGGGCGTGCGAAAAGCGCGTCATCACCAAGCGCGACTACTGGATTGCCAACTTTGCGGGAGCGGCGGCAGTCGTCCTGCTGACCTGGGTGTTCTCGCTGTTTCCGCTGGTGCAGTTTGCGCCGATCGGCTGGCTCGGCGGCTTTATCGCCGGTCTTAAAATGAGCTTTGGCGAGTCCGTCGGTCCGTGGCGCAAGCACGACGAGGTCTTTAACGTCAACAAGGCTCACCGTGCCGCCGCCGACGCGGGCGACGCCGAGGAACGCCGCCGTGCGCGTCGCAATGGCGCGGCCGATCGACAGCTCATCTCGGTCACCGATGACAGCAAGGGTGCTGGCAAGCACGCTAAGAAATAGTAAGAAGAGGTAACTATGGCAGAAAACAAAGACGAACAGCTCACCGACGAGGAGCTGGCACAGCTTCAGCTGGCAGAGGAGAACGAGAACGCCGTCGACCGTCTGGTCAAGGAACTCGGCTGCCCCACGCGCCGCATCCGCCAGTTTGCCGCCCGCGTGCTGCACCTGCTTGCCGAGCGCGATCCGCAGCGCGTCGTGCCCTGCGTGCCCGCGCTGATCGAGGCGCTCGACCGCCCCGAGGCTCAGACCCGCTGGGAGGCCCTCGATGCCCTGACGGCGCTCGCCACCACGTGCCCCGAGCAGCTGGGCGATGCCTTTGAGGGTGCCGAGACCGCACTGTTCGACGAGATCTCCTCCACGCTGCGCTATGCTGCCTTCCGCCTGCTGTGCGTGTGGGGCGCCACGAGCGTCGAGCGTTCGCGCGAGGCTTGGCCCATCCTGGACGAGGCCATCCAGTGCTACCACGGCGACCTCGAGTATCGCGACATGCTCGGTTGCCTGTACGAGTTTGGCCAGGGCGAGATTGACGCCGAGGTCGCCGAGAAGCTCGCGCTGCGCCTTAAGTTCGACGCCGAGAACGGCAAGGGCAGCTATCTCAAAGCCCGTTCGAGCGAGATTTGCGAAATGCTTGTTAAACGCTTTGACCTTGATCTCTCCAAAAAGAAGAAGCGTGCTAGCGTTAAAAAATCTGACGACGCCGAAAACGAGGAGTAACAGATTATGGCGCACGATGTAGTCCTGATTCCCGGTGACGGTATCGGTCCCGAGATTACGCAGGCCATGCGCCGCGTGGTCGAGGCCACCGGTGTCCAGATCAACTGGAACGTCCAGGAGGCCGGCGCCGGCGTCATGGACGAGTTTGGCACGCCGCTGCCCCAGCACGTGCTCGATGCGGTCGCCGAGACCAAGGTTGCCATCAAGGGTCCCATCACCACACCGGTCGGCACGGGTTTCCGCAGCGTTAACGTGGCCCTGCGCAAGCACTTCGACCTGTACGCCTGCGTGCGCCCCTGCCTGTCGCAGCCGGGCGACGGCTCGCGCTTCCGCGATGTCGACCTGGTTATCGTGCGCGAGAACACCGAGGACCTCTACGCCGGCATCGAGTTCGATGAGGGCGCTGCCGAGGTCGAGGAGCTCTCGCAGCTTGTCGAGCGCTCGGGTCAGAAGGCCTTCGCCGCGGATTCCGCGATCTCGATCAAGCCCATCTCTATCGCCAAGAGCCGCCGTATTGTGGAGTATGCCTTTGAGTATGCCCGCCGCTGCGGCCGCAAAAAGGTGACGGCCGTGCACAAGGCCAACATCATGAAGGCGACCGACGGCCTTTTCCTGCGCGTGGCGCGCGAGGTGGCCGCCAACTATCCCGATATCGAGTTCAACGACAAGATTGTCGACGCCACCTGCATGGGCCTGGTCCAGAACCCCAACGACTTCGATGTCCTGGTGCTGCCCAACCTGTACGGCGACATCGTGAGCGACCTGTGCGCCGGCCTGGTGGGCGGTCTGGGCATGGCTCCCGGCTCCAACATCGGTGCCGACTGCGCCATCTTCGAGGCAACGCACGGCTCCGCGCCCGATATCGCGGGCAAGGATATCGCCAACCCCACGGCCGAGATCCTCTCTGCTGCGATGATGCTCGATCACCTGGGCGAGAACGACGCTGCCAATCGCATTCGTGCCGCCGTATCTGCCACGCTCGACGAGGGCGAGCAGGTTACCGGTGACGTGCGTCGTGCCCAGACCGGCTCCGTCGAGGGCGCTGTGGGCACGCAGACCTTTGCCGATGCCGTTATCGCGCACCTGGCCTAAGGTATGCACACTGCAAACGCCTAAATAGTACTTAAGTGTTTGCGTATAACCTAAGAATCAATACGCCCGGCGCTCTGTCGGGCGTATTCTATTGGGGACTATGTTTCCTAACAAGGAGTAACCGATATGGGTCTGATTCAAAAGAAGGACGAGAAGGACGAGATCGACGGCATCCAGATCATCGAGCGCGGCGAAGGCCCCGACGGTGACGAGGGCGAGAAGATCGATCTGGTCGCCGGTACGTCTGCCGAGCACATTGCCGCCGGCACGACGGCCGAGGAGGAGGACGCCCGTCTGGAGGCTCAGATTGCCGCGGACGCCGCTGACGAGAATCTGATGCCCGAGGCCCAGGATGAGGACGACTCCGATGAAGACGACCATGCATCCAAGCACAAGAAGACGATGATTGCCGCCTTTGTGGTCGCCATCGTAATCGCTGCCGTGGTCGGCTTCTTTATTGGCAATGGCGGCTTTGGCGGTAAGGGTGTCGGCTCGTCGACCCTGACCGAGGACCAGCTCGATTCGACCGTGGCAAGCTATAGCTACAACGGCAAGAAGAGCGATATCACCGCGCGCGAGGCCATCGAGAGCCAGTACAGCCTCGATACCGTCAAGGACGACGACGGCAACTACACCGCTCCGTCTGCCGATGTTATCCTGTCCTACGTGCGCAACCAGATTCTGCTGGACGCTGCCGAGGACGAGGGCATTACCGTCTCTTCCAAGGAAATGAAGCAGTACGCCGAGGATTCCATCGGCACCTCCGACTACAAGACCATGGCCACGCAGTACGGCGTGTCCAAGGACCAGGCCAAGCAGATCGTCCGTCAGTCCGCGACGCTGCAGAAGCTCTACAAGAAGAAGGTCGGCGACACCTCCGCAAGCATGCCGATCGCCCCGACTGAGCCTGCTGACGGCAACGAGGAGACCGCGAGCAAGGACTACGCCGACTACATCATCAACCTTGCCGGCGACGAGTGGGATAGCGAGAAGGGCACCTGGAAGGACGCCGATAGCACCTATGCCAAGGTCTTCGCTGACGATGCCTTTACGGCCGATAGCGCTACCTATAAGCAGGCCATGACCGCCTATTACACCGCCTACCAGCAGTATTCCTCGCAGGCCTCAGGCGCTAGCTCCAAGTGGACCGAGTATGCTAACGGCCTCTATGCCAAGGCCAACATCAGCATCTACGGCCTGTTTGCGTAAAGATTTGTCTGAGCCACCGAGCGCGTAGCCGAAATATCTGAATAAGCCCGCTAGAACGGATGTTGAACTGCCTCCCATTTCTTGGACATGAGAAATGGGAGGCTTTCTTTATGCGCG
>UQLJ01000018.1:0-48056 GCA_900541825.1 uncultured Collinsella sp. | reverse complement strand
TGCCGCGCCCCGCAGTGCCCGCTTCCCCCGAGAACAATTATCAGTGCAGGTAGACGGCTTGCGTATTTTGCGAAAACTCGGTTATGGTCGACCCATGCGGGTTAAACGTAGTAGATGGGCCGTTTTCGTGGCGCGGCGTAATCGCAATGTGACAAAGGGGCTGTCCCTTTGTCACATTGGCTAGTCTAGGCGGACTGGATCGTGGGGGTAGGCGTTGAGAATCTCGACGCCGGACTCGGTCACCAGGGCTAGGTCCTCGATGCGGACGCCGGTGCGGCCGGGGAGGTAGATGCCCGGCTCGATGGAGAACGTCATGCCCGGCTCTACGACCTGCTCGTTGACGAGTGAAACGTCGCCTGGCTCGTGGTCCTGCAAGCCGATCGAGTGTCCCAGGCGATGCGTAAAGTACTGCCCATAGCCCGCATCCTCAATCACGTCGCGTGCGGCGCGGTCCAGGTCACACATGCGCACGCCCGGTGCGATGAGCGCCTCGGCGGCCTCGTTGGCGCGGCGCACGATGTCGTAGATACGCGCCGTCTCCTCGTCTGGCTCGCCCCAAGAGAACGTGCGCGTCATGTCCGAGCAATAGTTGCAGTGACGTCCGCCAATGTCGAACAGCACCACGTCGCCGCGCTTGAGCACGGTGTCGTCGGGCTCGTGGTGCGGGTCGCCGGCGTTAGCACCAAAGCTCACGATCGGCGGAAAGCTAAAGCCCTCGCAGCCGTGCTTGCGATACAGGCCGAGCATCTGGTCGGCAATTTCGCGCTCCGTCACGCCCTCGTGAACGAGTTTGATGGCGTCGGCCATCACGGCGTCGTTGTCGGCCGAGGACGCGCGCATCAGCTCCTGCTCGGCGGCATCCTTGTGGGTGCGCGCTGCGGTGACGGCAAAGTCGCCCAGGAAAAACTCGCTTGCGGCGTGGCGCTCCATGAGCGGCATCAAAAAGCCGGAACGCATGACGGTGTCGATGCCGAGCGGTTTGGTCGGATCGACCTCGCGAGCGATGGCGTCGGCCACAACGTCAGTATCGGTGTGATAGGCCACGCGGGCATTGTCGTACTCGGGCAGCTGATGCAGCGCGTTGACCAAGATCACGGGCTCGCTACCGCGCGCGAGCAGCACACCGCAAAAACGCTCGAACATATCGGCATAAAAACCGGTCAGGTAGTAGATCGACCACGGGTCGTTTACGAGTAGCTGCGCGCCGGGGTGCTGAGCCTCGAGTGCATCGAGCACGCGCGCCACACGCTGATCATCGACATGTGCCATGAAACATCCTTTCGCTAGGCTGCCACCATGGTATCCCAAGCCCGGCAGTTGGGGACGTTCCTTTTATGCCGGCACTTTGGGACACTCTTTGGCATGGCCAGCCTAGCAGGCATGTAGACAAAAGTAGTCATAAGAGGCCCGTCCCAAATGGGCTGGTTTCAAAAGTATGGCGGATTACGGGGCTGGACCTGTATTACTTGACCATGGGAAAAATCGCGAAATTAAAACCGCAGGTAGACGTCTTATCAAAAATCGAAAACTGCCGGTATGGATGGGGGTCTCCGAATTGGCCCCGTAATCCGGCATAGTTTTGAAATGGCACTAAAGTAGGCACAAGCTGAATACCGATTCCAAGGATAGTTGCGGTGGAATAGTTCCTGGATGACGGGGTTTTGGCGGAAACCAGGAACTATTCCACCGCAACTGCTGAGGAGGGCGGGGTGGATGGCGGGGTAGCTAAAAGAGCCCCGTCCCTAATTTGCTACTTGGGCTCGGTCGATGTCCATGCTGGCGACGAGGTCGATATTGGTGTTTAGGAGGTTCTCTAGCACGACGTCGCCCATGCGGATGGGGGCGTTGACGACTAGGCCGCGGATGAGATCCATCGCCTGGGCGTGGAGTTCGAGCGGGATGGCCTCAGCCGTGCGCACGGGCAGCAGCGCCTCGTCGCCTCCGGATACGGCCACGGTGGTGGTGAGTACGCGCATGGGGCAGGTGAGCTCCTGATGTGCGAACTTATCACCACGCGGGCATCTGTTGCCGGTCACGGAGCGCACTTCTGCCACGACGCCGTCTGCGTCACGCTCTACCTCTACGGTCAGAAGGCACTCGGATGGGCAAGTGGTGCAGTTGAACTTCAGCGTCTCGATTGCGTTTGTGCTCATGGCTTTACGCCCCCTCAACAGGGTCAACGGACAGGACAATCTCGCTGGTACCCAGGTCGAGTGCACGTTGAATCACCTTTGCCGGTAGCGGGAAACTCTCCATTACGCTCGGCTTAAACGCACGGACCTTGCCGGCGAACAGTTCCTCGCCGTCGGCCAAGATCCTCACGCGGGCGGCATCTACCGGTCGGCGCACACGGAAGTTGAGTCTGGTGAGTGTCACAGTCGTAATGCGTCCCGGCAGCGCGTAGCCCGCGATGCCGGCAGGGGAGACCGTGAGCTCGCAGTCCGGAACGGCGCCCGCGCCGGTCCCCAGCGCGTACGCCGCCGCGGCTGCACCGGCCCTCTCGGACTCGGTCGTTACATTGTCGGCCAAGTCGTGCACGTGCAGCACGTTGCCGCAGGCAAAGATGCCCGGCACGCCCGTCTGCAGGCTCTGATCCACCACGGCGCCGCGCGTGCGCGGGTCAAGCTCTACGCCCGCGGCAACCGAAAGCTCGTTTTCGGGAATCAAGCCCACCGAAAGCAGCAGTGTGTCACACGGAACAACGCGCTCGGTCCCCGGAATGGGCGCCAGGCGCTCGTCGACCTGACTCACCTCGACAGCTTCCACGCGATCGTGCCCGATCACACGCGTCACGGTGGTGGACAGGTGCAGCGGAATTCCAAAGTCCTCCAGGCAGTTCTTGACGTTGCGGCGCAGACCGTTGGCGTACGGCATGAGCTCGTACACGCCCTCGACCGAAATCCCCTCGAGCGTGCAGCGACGTGCCATGATCAGCCCGATGTCGCCCGAGCCCAAAATGACGGCACGCGAGCCGGGCTTGAGATTTTCGATATTGATGTATCGCTGCGCCAGGCCCGCCGTAAACACGCCGGCGGGTCGGCTGCCGGGAATCTTGATCTCGCTGCGGGTGCGCTCGCGGCAACCCATGGCAAGGACGACCGCGCGCCCGGTGAGCTGCAGCATGCCGGCAGGGCTCATAAGCGTGACGGTATGGACTGCGGCGGTTCCCGCACCTTCGTCCACGCTCGACGCGCCCGTGTCCTTGCCCGAATCAATCCCAAGCACCATGCTGCCCAAGAACAGCGCAATGTCGGTTGCGTGCACCTGGTCGATAAAGCGCTGCGCGTACTCGGGACCGGTGAGCTCCTGCTTAAAGTGCGAAAGACCAAAACCGGGGTGGATGCACTGGCGCAGGATGCCGCCCAGGTGTTGCTCGCGCTCCACGATGGCCACGCGTGCGCCTGCCTTATGCGCGGCCAGCGCGGCCGCCATGCCGGCAGGTCCGCCGCCGATAACGACCACGTCGAACGCCTGCGTCGGTACTGACTCAACGGCACCGCTGTCTGTAGCACTCGATTTGAATTCCGCCATCCTAGCGCACCCCCTTCAGCGGTCCCTCAACCAGCCAAGAACCTGCGTCCTCCAACAACACCTCGCTGGGGTCGCAGCCCAGCTCCCGCGCCAGGATCGCCTCCACACGGCTCTGGCAAAACCCGCTCTGGCACCGGCCCATGTCGGCACGACAGCGGCGCTTGACGCCCTCGACCGAAACCGCGCCCGGCTGGCGTCGGATCGCGGCCACGATTTCGGCCTCGGGTACCGTCTCACAGCGGCAGACAATCTGTCCCCACGCGGGATCGGACTCGATCAGCTCCTCCTTGCGCGCCAGCGGTGCGCGGTCAAAGTCGTCCGGCGCGCGGCGAATTGGGTTCCAGTCCGCCCGCTCGTGCAGTTCCACGCCCGCCTCGCGCATCACGTGCTCCATGCGCTCGGCAATGGCCGGCGCGCTCGCCACACCCGGCGACTGAATACCCGCCGCCTGGAACAGCCCCGGCACCACGGCCGACTGTCCAATAAAGAAGTCGTTCGTTCCCTGAATGACCGGACGCCCGCCGGCAAATGAGCGCACCACGCGGCGCGTATCCAGATCGGGCACCAGCTTGCGCGCGCCGGTCAGCAGCGCGTTCACATCGCTCGCATAGGCCTGCGTGTCGCCCGGCTCGCGCACGGCAGCCGTGGCGGTGATCACGGTGTTGCCATGCACGGTGCCCGTCACGATAACGCCTTTCGACACCGGCGTCGGCACGGGGTAGAGCGGCATGAGCGTGCGCGGCTCCTTGTCCAGCACCACGATGTTGCCCTGACGCCAGACCATCTGGAATTCCTCGGCGCCCGCCATATGCGAGATGTCGGCGGCGCCGTTGCCCGCGGCGTTGATCAGGTAACGGCAGTGCACGTCTCCTGCGGGCGTTGCCAGCGTAAAGCGCGCGGCTCCTTCATCCGAGCCGACAGCTTCAATCGCCTCCACCGGCGCGGAACGCATAAACGTCACGCCGTTGGCAACGGCGTTTTCCAGCGCGGCGATGGCGACCTCAAAAGGGTCGACGTAACCGGTCGAAGGGCACCACAACGCGCACGTCGCCTTAGCACTCGCGCGCGGCTCCAGCTCGTGGATGCGCTCGGGGCCGACGATCGACAGCTCGGGCACGCCGTTGGCAAGGCCATTGCTACGCAGCTGCTCCAGATGCGCGCGGTCCTCGTCGTTGAAGCCCAACACCATCGACCCGGTGCGGCAGAACAGAAAGTCCAGCTCCTGTGCCCACGTACCGTACAACTCGCAGCCACGGGCGTTGACCTGCGCCTTAACCGTGCCCGGTGTCGGATCGTAGCCGGCATGCACCAGGCCGCCGTTGGCCTTCGAAGCCCCCAGCGCGATATCGTTTGCTGCCTCTATCACGCAAATGGACAGGTCAAACCGCGCGAGCTGCCGCGCGATGGCGCACCCGGTAATGCCCGAGCCGACAATCGCGATATCAAACGTTTCTGTCACAGTGCCTCCCAGACGAGTTGACAGGCTGTCAATAAGACTATCCTACGGTCTACACACCCCCAGAGCAGCGGCAATGCGGCGAACAGCCCCGCAGCACCCGCCAACGGCAGACGAGGGGAGACCCGGCAACGTCGACAACCTCGTCTACCGACAACTACGGCAACCGTTCGTCTCGACCTGTAACAGTTAGACGAGGATTTGGGTTCCAGATGTTACAGATTGAGACGTTAGTCTGGCGGGCCCTCCGTTCGTCTAAATCTGTAACATCTAGACCCGATTTAGCTGAGAACCTGTTACAGATTGAGATGTTTGTGTCCGCGCCAGCCCCGTACCCAGCCGTAGTCCCATATAAACAAACCCCGTGGTAAACTTGACCGGACTGTTAATATTCCGAAAGGTACCCGTAATGTCCAAGTACATCTCCGAGCTCATGTCGCCGCAGCTTATGGGCGTCGTCTATGCCTTTGTTGGCTTTATCATCGCCTTGTATGTGCTGTCGGTCGTCTATGTGTTCATCGACGCTCGCCGCCGCGGCGCCAGCGCCTACGTGGCATGGGGCATCATCGCCCTCATCCCGTTTGTGGGCCTCATTGCCTACCTGGTCCTGCGCCCGCACTCCTACGCGTCCGACCGCGAGGAGCAGGAGCTGGACATGGCCCTGCGCGAGCGCCAGCTTGCCCAGTACGGCACCTGCCCGCAGTGCGGCGCGCCCATCGAGAAGGACTTCGTCGTCTGCCCGGTGTGCGACACCCAGGTTCGCAATGTCTGCCCCAGCTGCCATCGCCCGCTCGATGCGCACTGGAAGGTCTGCCCCTACTGCCGAACTCGCATCCAGTAACGCATCCATCGCCGGGCCGGCCGCAAGCCACGGGCACCGCGCACTACGCGCTAGCCGCATGCGCGCCCCGTAGCCCCGCGCCCACACGATGAAGCATGCGTAGAAAATCGCCCGCCGTGCCATTAAGGTGCGGCGGGCGCTTGTATACCAAGGCAACCTGCCTATAATGATGCAAGTCAAAAACGCCGAGCGCATCGCACGCACTTGCATCAGGCATCCGAGAGGAGAAAACATACCCATGAAGGCACTCTACAATGACGGTTCGGTGGCCGAGCTCCCGCAGGACGAGGTCACGCACGTCATCCGCCACTCCGCCGCGCACATCATGGCGCAGGCCATCAAGCGCCTCTACCCCCAGGCCGACTTTGCCTACGGTCCCGCGACCGACAACGGCTTCTACTACGACGTCGACCTGCCCGAGGGCGTCAAGATCAGCGAGGACGACTTCCCCGCGATCGAGGCCGAGATGAAAAAGATCGTCAAGGAGAACCTCAAGTTCACCGTGTACGAGAAGCCCCGCGCCGAGGCCATCGCCCTTATGGAGGAGCGCGGCGAGAAGTACAAGGTCGAGCACATCGGCGACCTGGACGACGACGCCCGCATCACCTTCTACCAGCAGGGCGACTACATCGATATGTGCGTCGGCCCCCACATCTGCTATACCAAGGCGCTGAAGGCCTTTAAGCTCACCGGCGTCTCGGGCGCCTACTGGAAGGGCGACAAGGACAACAAGATGCTCACCCGCATCAACGGCGTCGCCTTTGCGACCAAGGAGGAGCTCGACGAGCACATGCACATGCTGGAGGAGGCCAAGAAGCGCGACCACCGCAAGATCGGCCGCGAGATGGACCTCTTTATGATGCGCGACGAGGCCCCCGGCTTCCCGTTCTTCCTGCCCAACGGCATGATCCTTAAGAACACGCTGCTGGACTACTGGCGCGAGATCCACCACAAGGCCGGCTACGTGGAGATTTCCACGCCGCTCATCATGAACAAGCAGCTGTGGAAGACCTCGGGCCACTGGGACCACTACAAGGACAACATGTACTCCACCGTCATCGACGACGAAGAGTACTGCATTAAGCCCATGAACTGCCCGGGCGGCGTGCTGGTGTACGCCTCCAAGCCGCACTCCTATCGCGAGCTGCCCATTCGCGCCGGCGAGATTGGCCTGGTGCACCGCCACGAGCTGCGCGGCGCCCTGCACGGCCTGTTCCGCGTGCGCTGCTTTAACCAGGACGACGCCCACCTGTTTGTGCGTCCCGACCAGCTGACCGACGAGATCGTGGGCGTGGTCAACCTCATCGACTCCGTGTACCAGAAGTTTGTCTTTAAGTATCACGTTGAGCTTTCCACCCGCCCCGAGGACTCCATGGGCTCCGACGAGGACTGGGCGCGCGCCGAGGAGGGCCTGCGCACCGCTCTGGAGCAGCTGCACATGGACTACGAGGTCAACGAGGGCGACGGCGCCTTCTACGGCCCCAAGATCGACTTCCACCTGGAGGACTCGCTCGGCCGTACCTGGCAGTGCGGCACCGTCCAGCTCGACTTCCAGATGCCGCTCAACTTTGACCTGGAGTATGTGGACGCCGACGGTACCAAGAAGCGTCCCATCATGCTGCATCGCGTGTGCTTTGGCTCCATCGAGCGCTTCATCGGTATTCTGATTGAACACTTTGCGGGCAAGTTCCCCACCTGGCTGGCTCCCGTGCAGGTCAAGGCCCTTCCGGTTTCCGAGAAGAGCCGCGACTACGCCCACGAGGTGTGCGCCAAGCTGGAGGATGCCGGCATTCGCGTGGTCTGCGACGACCGCGACGAGAAGATCGGCTACAAGATCCGCGAGGCCCGCAGCATCGACCGCGTGCCTTACATGCTCATCCTGGGCGAGAAGGAGGTCGAGGCCGGCAACATCTCCGTCCGCGATCGCTCTAACGAGACCGTTCAGATGGGTGTTGACGAGTTTGTTGCGAAGGTGCTCGAGGAGATCAAGACTCGCGCCTAAGGCAAGCTTCACAACAATTAACAAAGGCGACCGTCCACAAAGGGCGGTCGCCTTTTTTCTTACCAAAATAAGAAAAGCCGCTGGTTGAGCGGCTTTTTTTGTTGCACAAAAAGGTACAGGTTTTTGTATCCTTCGACAGATGACATTATACGAGCAATTAATCAGCGTTTGCCCAGATTACGCAAAATGTACTGCCAGTAGGTGCATCTCCATACCCCTCTACAAAAACCTGTACTTTTGCGACTGCGCCTAGCTGCGAGCGAGAAGCCTGTTCTAAACGCCCCTGCATTTGCGTGCATCGCAAAGCCAAAAGGGGGGTGCGAGAACATGGAACAGACGGCACGGCGCCAAGAGCAGCTGCCGGGCGCATTTAACGGCGCCATCACCAACAGCCAGCACGGCCGCGTCCGCTGGTATCTGGCTCACACCCCCCATGGAAAAGAGCGCGAGACCTGCGAGAAGGTCCGCTGCATTATCCCGCACGAGTTGATGCAGGACGCTTTTGTGATGCAAAAGGAGTTCTGGTTTAAGCGGGACGGCGCATGGTCGCTCCAAACCAAACCCATGTACAAGGAATATTTTTTCGTCGCCACGCACGATGCCGCCGCGCTCGATAGGGCCTTGGCCCAGTTGAGCTTTGGCTGTCGCATCGCCGGCAGTAGGGAGCGGGCGTACATGCCCATGCCGGACGATGCACAGGACTGGTACCGCAGCGTGTTGGACGACGACGGTGTTGTGCGCAACAGCGTAGCGCGCATAGAAGACGGCGTGTTGCACATAGAGCAGGGTCCCTTGGTGGGGCAAGAGGCCCGCGTTAAAAAGATCGACCGCCATAAACGCTGGTGCCTGGTAGACGTGGGCGAAGGTGACTCCGCATTTAGGGAGCTGCTACCGCTCGACGTTCCTAGCAAAACGTAAGGGAGACGTCGCACCAGCTATTCGTTCGCATTTTTGAATTTACCGATTGGGGGATCCCTGGGGAACGGGGACGTAAGTTTGACTGTGGCTGCTAAAGAAGTAACAGAGAGTAATGCGCCCGTGGGGGCGGCGCTGATTGCTCAGGCCATGGATCGGCGCGAGGGCGCCGGCCGCTACAGGGCCATGCAATCCATCATGGACTGGGACCGCTCGCGCCTGGCTTACAGGGCCGTCAAGCGCGCGTTCGACATCGTGTTCAGCGGTGCCGTGCTCGTTGCCATCGCCATTCCCAGCGTGGTACTAGCGGCGCTCATCCGCCTGGAGAGCGAGGGCAGCCCATTCTACAGCCAAATCCGAGTAGGGCAGACCCGCCCCGACGGCAGCCTGACGACCTTCCGCATGTGGAAGTTCCGCTCCATGTACAAGGACGCCGACGAACGCCTCGATGAGCTCAAGGAGCAGAACGAGATCGCCGGCGCCATGTTCAAGATGAAGGAGGACCCCCGCGTCACCAGGATCGGCAGGTTCATCCGCAAGCACTCCATCGACGAGTCCCCGCAGTTCCTGAACGTGTTCCTGGGGCAGATGTCTGTGG
Organism: uncultured Collinsella sp.; assembly: GCA_900541825.1. Taxonomy (GTDB): domain Bacteria; phylum Actinomycetota; class Coriobacteriia; order Coriobacteriales; family Coriobacteriaceae; genus Collinsella. Next base: position 38,713 of record UQLJ01000018.1, on the reverse strand, counting down.
TGGGCCCGCGCCCGCCGCTGCCGAATGAGGTCGCGGAGTACACCGAGTACGACCTGCAGCGTTTGGCCGTTAAGCCAGGCATAACTGGCTGGTGGCAGGTTACCGAGCGCAACTCGACGGGATTCGACGGCATGGTCCGTCGCGACCTGGAGTACATCGCCAGGCGCGGTCCAGCAATGGACCTCAAGATCGTCATCCTCACGGTGATCGAGGTTATTACGGGTAAGGGTGCGTGCTAGATGCCTGATTTACACAATCTATTTGAATCGGAGAAGAAAATGAAGATCGCTGTCGCCGGTACCGGCTACGTCGGCCTGTCCCTCGCTGTCCTGCTCTCGCAGCACAACGAGGTGCACGCGTTGGACATCGTGCCCGAGAAGGTCGAGAAGATCAACAACTACGTATCGCCCATCCAGGACGACGAGATCGAGCGCTTCCTGGCGGAGGCCAAGGCGGGGGAGCGCGAGCTCGACCTGCACGCCACCGTCGACGTGGCCGAGGCCTACACCGGCGCCGACTACGCCGTCGTCGCCACGCCCACCAACTACGACTCGGACAGGAACTTCTTCGACACGAGCTCCGTTGAGGCCGCCATCGCCGCCGTGCGGTCGGTTAACCCGGACGCCTGGATCGTCATCAAGTCGACGATCCCCGTCGGCTACACCGCGGGCCTTCGCGAGAGGCTGGGCGACAGCAAGATCTTCTTCAGTCCCGAGTTCCTGCGCGAGAGCAAGGCTCTCTACGACAACCTGCATCCCTCTCGTATCGTGGTCGGCGCGCCGAAGGATGACGCCGAGGCCGTTGTAGCCGCCGAGAAGTTCGCCGGCCTGCTCGCTCAGGGTGCCGATCCTGCCGAGTTGGAGCGCGTGAACGCCGACGGCACCGTGGGCATCCCGGAGTTGGTGCTGGGCACCACCGAGGCCGAGGCCGTGAAACTCTTCGCCAACACCTATCTGGCGCTGCGCGTGGCCTACTTCAACGAGCTCGACACCTACTGCGAGGTCCGCGGCCTCAACACCCGAGACGTCATCGACGGCGTGTGCCTGGAGCCGCGCATCGGCAGCCACTACAACAACCCCAGCTTCGGCTACGGCGGCTACTGCCTGCCCAAGGACACCAAGCAGCTGCTCGCCAACTACAAGGACGTGCCCCAGAACCTGATCGAGGCCATCGTCGAGGCCAACCGCACCCGCAAGGACTTCGTGGCCGACGAGGTGCTGCAGATGGTGTGGGACCGCGTGTACGCCGGCAAGGAGAAGCCGGTCGTGGGCGTGTACCGCCTGACGATGAAGTCCAACTCCGACAACTTCCGCGCGAGTTCCATCCAGGGCGTCATGAAGCGCGTGAAGGCCAAGGGCGTGCCCGTGGTGGTCTACGAGCCCACGCTGGACGCGCCGGAGTTCTTCGGCTCCGAGGTGACCCACGACCTGGAGGCCTTCAAGGCCGGGTGCGACGTGATCGTCGCCAACCGCTGGAGCGACGAGCTCACGGACGTGGCGGACAAGGTGTACACGCGCGACCTTTTCAAGCGCGACTAGCGAACTTCCTTAGAGCGATAAGAGGCCCCAGCCACCACGCGGTGGCTGGGGCCTCTCTTGTTTAGGGCAGGCCATGGAGGCGCTGTGCATGCCATTCGTTCGTTGCGACGCCATTTTTCATGACCGCGGGCGCCTTGCGGTGGTGTCCCGATTGTTGGTGTAATCGCCTAGAATCTAATCGTCATTCTACTCCAATATCATGCTGCCTTCCTTCCTATCGGATGGTCGATCCCGAGGATTCGATCGCGAAGGCATACGGGAAGAACGCGGCCGCTCCCTCGGCTTCCTGCACGAGGAACGCTAAGGAGCACGCCAAGCGCATCATCGAGCACATGGTGGCTGACCTCATATGCAAATCAAAGAGGCCCCGGAGATACGCGTCGGAATTCAGATAATTCGTGCGAAGCACTTCTAATCGCCTATTTCCCGATAACGTTCTTGGGAAATATCAAAGTTCGTAGCGTCTTCTTGTCGAGCGAGCCACATATACTAAGCATCTCTCTGCTTCGTTTGAGCCTCGGGTCATCATCACTGTCGAGGAAGATTTCCGCGCATAAGTCTTCGATGTATCTATTTCGAATGTCATCAGTTGGCTCACCGCCTTTCTCGAAGTATTTGCACTCTCCCAGTATGATGCGGTCTAGATACTCCATGAATTTATCGTTCTCTTTTGCGAACTCAAATACATGGTCGAAGCGTTTTCCGGTTTTGACCAGCTCCCATTGTTCGGGCTCATATTCCGCCATTGTTAGGAAGGTCGGCAAAAGTGCATTCTTTGAGAACGAGATTGACCAGTCTCCTTCCCTGTCGAAGGCGGTCAGTATGTAGATGACACCTTGGTTGAGCTTGTCGATGAACCGGTTGAAATCGCGAAGGCTTCCGTTGTTTTGCTCAATAAACCGTTGGCATATTTCCGTGAAAAAGTATCCGCTATGGATGTTGGCCTGTTTCGCTTCGAGGTACGTATTTGGATTGATTCGGGGCAAATCGAATCGGTAGTCGTAGAAGCGTTGAAGGTATCGCCGGCAGTCGTAATTCTGGCCATAGACTCCTTGGAGTGAGTAGGCAAGTTGCGTTCTGTCCGTTGAATAAACGACCACGATGTTATCCTGAAGGAAAAGAGACTTTGTTTGCTCGAGTAGCTGCATAGCGAATTCCGGCCGACACCTGTCGAGCTCGTCTATGAAGAGCACGGCCCTTTTGGTGACTTCCGGCAGAAGCGCTGACACGAGTTCCTCGGTTTTCGCCCTCAGCTCCTGCCTCTTTCTGAACGCGTTAAGGAAATCGTTACCGCTAATTGCCTCGAGGAGCTTTCCTGCATTCAGCCCCGTTAAAGACAAAGCGCAGTCTATTGCCCCTGCTGCGATATCGGAAACGCTTCTCTCCTGATTGACCTTTTTCTTGTCGGCCATGGTTGCTATGGTTGCCAATAGTGGGGCAATCGGGTCGTTGAAATGGTCGTTTTCCCAGGCATTGAAGTATATTGGCAGAAAAGGATCTTCACTCATCTTGGTCATGAGATTGCTGTCGAAGATCGATGTGTCCGATGGGGCATTTGCGTCGATGTGCGGGTTTCCGAAGCGCAAGGTTTCGATGATTTGTTTGACGAAGAAGGTTTTGCCTGTTCCCCAAGGGGCGTCTATGAAAATAGAATAAGGGCCCCTTCACGCTGTAAAGTAGATGGATAAATTGGGCGACAATTTCGCGGCGACCGAGTTGGTCGTGTTTTAGTGATTCCCTGGCGATCTCGCATGTGGGCTCTTCGTCTAATCGTTTCATGTGTGCTCTCTTTTCCTTGGTGTTGCTGGAGGAGGTGCTCATTTCATTGCTAGTATAATCGCACAAGCGTTCGTTACGATTGTAAGCTGCTATATTGATAAACGAGGCGGCGATGGCTCTTGACCTTGGTTTGCATTGGCGAGGACCGTGGGGGTGTCCTGGGCGGTAGAGCAGCGTGTGTGGGGCGTATGAGTTCGTGACCAGAGATGCGAATGCAAATGTATGATAATGAATTGGCTGCGAGAGCTAAAAGCCTCAACTAGCTGCGCGAGAAACGGCTATCATGCGTTCTATATAAGTGCTTTCATGGAAGATGTGGTTTGCTAAAACAAATTGCTTATATAGCTACTTGGTCGCTTGTGAAAAAGTCCGCCAAATGGTCGATGGCAATCATCGGTGCAATTTCGACGATTATGGCGGTTGTGGGCGTGTCTCTCATTGATCTGCTGCCGAAGGGTTCGGGGTGTCTGTTTAGACTCTTCGTTTTCGTTGTTCTTTTTATTCTGATAGCCATTCTTGCGGCGGTCGTCACATATCGTCGCAGCAGGAGCGGTGTCCATTTGGCGATTAACGGTATGGACATCGACATCGTGGTTGGCGACCTTTTTGCTACGGACGGAGTGAAGGTCATCCCGTTCGATGAGTATTTCGACATCCAGGTCGATGACAAGGTTATTTCAAGGAATTCTCTCAACGGCATTTTTATCAAGAGGTACGCTGATTGGAATACCCTCAAGCGTACAGTCGAAAAATTGGGGCCGAGCTTGTTGGAGCCTTGCAAAGCTGGGGATGGTAGGATTCGCTATCCTCTCGGCACCATCAAGGACTACAACGAGTACGCACTGCTCGCCTTCACGCATATGGACAAACTAAACCGAGCACGCCTTCGCCGTGGCGAATATGAGGAATGCCTGCTCAACATGTGGGATGAGCTAGATAGGATGTATGCCGGCAGACCTGTCGTTCTTCCGCTGCTGGGGTCGGGGATAACCAGGTTCGACGGCGGGAAGCCCTCGGAGGACGACCTTCTTCGCTGCATGCTTTGTACCCTGAGGGCTTCGAAGCGACATTTCAAAGAAGGCGTCGTGGTCGTCTTGACGGAGAAGACCGCTGCACGAATGAGGCTATACGAAGTCAACGGATATATTGAGGCTTGGGAAAATAGGATTGGAGAGAAAGATGGTTTATAGGACGAGGACCTACATCGCTGCTGACTGGGATGGCGACCGAGATGCTGTGGACCAGCTGCACAAATGGAACGACAGCGACTATTGGGGGCTTTCATTTACGGATGCCCACAATTTACAGCAGTCGCGCGATTCCAGCCTGCCCTGCAGCATAAAGAGCTCGCTGAAAGAGAGAATGGATCATTCCAAACGTTTCGTGCTTATCGTGGGGGATTCGACGGACACCGTGACTAAGGGAAGCTGTCGGTATTGCGGAAGCTATAACGCGTGGACTTCTAGCTGTGCCCGCATGCATAGCGTTGATTATCGCAGCTACATCAAGTACGAGTGCGATAAGGCCATGGAGGCCGATATCGATATCGTGGTGCTGTATAACAACACGCGGGTCGACAGGTCGAAGTGTCCTGAGGCTGTTAGGTACCACGGAAACCATGTCGCCATGATGTATTATAGGGACGGTAAATACTATTGGGATTATCCGGCGGTCAAAAAAGCGCTTCAGTAAAGACTTCCCACGCACAGTGTCGAAGCCGGCATGGTCATACCTGTACGCTATCGGATGAAGCTATCCTTTTTCAACTCCAGTTGCTTTAATATGAGCAGGACTTTGTAAATAGGCAAAAATTGGCCTGACCTCGGTTCGAATGAGTCGAGGCCAGGCCTTTTATCTATCCCAACTCTCCTGCGGCGACCTCGGCGTGTCAAAGTGCAAAATAGGGTCTTTTTCAAAAACTTGGCTTGCAGATTGGAGGGGGACTGGTCCTGCAGGTGCGCCATCGCCACTATGGGACTCCTGGACGAGACGGATGGCGAGGAGTCGGCCGAGCCGCCGATCAGCCCCGTGGAGGCCGTTCGCGCCGAAAGGTCGGTGCTCCTGGAATTCGTCGTGTTGCCCGCGAAGGCGGCGTAGCGGTGGTAAGATGCAGGCGTTTTAGGCGGCGATTCGGGCAATCCGGACCGAATTTGCTGCCCGACAGGATGGCCTTCGGCCACCATTCGTTAGGATGGTTTGCACTAATATTCAGCGCACCACTGCTTCTTGGGTTTCCTGCTCGATATAAACGGTGCAAAGGTATTGCTTGCAGGAGGGGCAATGGGAGAGCATATTCCCAGATTTAAAACGCTTTCCGCGTATTATGAGCAAGACGGTCTCGCTCTGGGCGGACCGCATGAGATCTGCGTCAACATGAGATGCGGGGACATTGCATACGATGTTGTCGTCAAGCAATGTCGAACCAGGGAGATAACCACTGTTGCTGCCGAACCGATTCCGTGGACGAACATTCAAACGCCGTTGTTTATAATTGAAAGACTTCTGATGCTGTTCGATGGGGCTTTTGTTCCATTGGTCAGGGCAGAGTTCGACGGCTCGCCGGATGGCGATGACGGCGAGGCGGAGGTCAGACAGGTTCTAGCTCGGCGATTAAGCTATTTCGATTCCGACTTACGTTCGTCGAATATTCCCAACGACAAACTCGTTGACTATTGCGATGTTTTGACTGACGACTTGGTTGGGAAATGGCTTTACTTGGTGGAGCAGCTCGACATTACAAATCAGATGTACCTGTATGCTATGTCGAGGTCTGGGATGCCAATTGACATTCGATGCGCTTTTCTCATCGAGCTCGCTGAGCCGTTGATTGAGATGTGCAACAAAGAAAGGGGACTGTTCCCTGATTTGGCCGCAAAGAATAAGCCTACATTAAAAGAGTGCCTCGATGCAGTCATTGGGGAATTTGGTAAGGTAGCTTTTGCTTATGAAATGCAGATGGGAAAGAAAGCCTATGATGCGTTCTTATCTAAGCTGAAGTGCAGTCGAGTCAGGATTATGCATATTAAGGCCAATCAGCCCAAGGATGAATATCTCAATGGCCTCGAAAGTGCTTTCTATCTCAAAAAGCTCTCATTGATGTACAGGGCTATTCTTCTTGATCTGCTCGGGGTACCCGCAAATCTGTATGAGAAGCGCTTAAGGCATCGTGTGGAAACCTTGGATAACTGGTTTGCTGAGAACCATCGCAAGCTCTGAATTGTGCGGTTTGAGAAGATTGCTTCTCCATCTTGAGAGATTGGCCGGGAGGGGTTGATGCGAATGACGCTCGCGCGTGACAACATCGAGGGGATTCGTACAGCGGAGGATGATACCTCTTTTGTCGGTGCGCCCTTCAAACTGACCTTTGGGAACGTGGCCCGCGAGACTCTTCGCTTGGCGAAAGTCGAGAGACTTCCCTTTGTCCACGACGAGCTCGCCGAGGGCTTTGCGGTCGAAGCGGGGGTCCCAGATTTGCGCGTGGTTCTCGGTCGAATTCAGGATCTTTGCTCTGGGCTTGGGCTTCCCCGCCTTCCAGCTGTCATCGTGCGCTCCGACGATGATATGTCTGAAATAGGGTTTTACGAGCTCTATCGCGTGCTCATTTACCCCGGGCTTCACGAGATGCCTGCGGTCAGAATGCGAGATGTGCGACGGAAGCAGCGAGCCGTTCGCCAGGTGGGGCCCGACGACTGGAAGCCTCTCCTTGAGGCGGCGGCGATGGTGGACGGGATGATCAAATGATTCCGGATGGCGTTGTAATTAGTTTCAACGGTCAAATCGATTTCGGCACGGTTGTTGCTCTCCTAGCTCTGGCGCTCACTCTCGTCCAGTGGATTGTCTCGCTGATACGGGGCCGCCGGACGGCCGCGCGGAGCCAGGCATCAGCCATCTGTGCCCGTGTGGTCAGGATGCCTGAGAGGGAGACGACCACGATTGGCAGGATTAGGATTGATTTCGGGACACAGGTCGGCCTAGAAGTGATGAACAATAGCAACGACATCGTTTACCAAGTTATCCTCACTGCCGTACTTGTCCAAGGCGCCGGGCCTCAAGACGGGAGGGACGTCGAGGGATGCAACAGCAGAGTTCTACTCTCGTCCGTTGCTCCGGGCAAAACCGTGAGGTGCGTCGGGCATCTCGATTGTTCGATGCATAGGGCCCTCGGCTGCGAGGTGGCTTTCACCGATCGCTACGGACGCAGTTGGGTGCGGAAGAGCGACGGTCATTTGGGCAGGATTCGATTCAAAACGCCCGTCGATTATTACGGTCTAATGCAGCCTGTAGAGTGGATGGACTTCGATGAGCCGTAATCGACATGCTCTAATTTTGAACGAAAAACCCCGGAGACGATCGATAACGATTCTTCTTTGATGATGCAAGCGGCGCTACTAATAGTAGCGCCGCTTGTTTTATATTCCGCTTGCAGATCCATCTGGACATCGCGTTCCAAAACTGGCAGAAACGTTCCTCGTTGCCGAATACGAGATTGTTTTCAGCACACAGAGCGGAACACATCCAAATTGCTCCAAATGGTTTGAATGTAACTTCGACCGTTTTCGGTTAGCGGAGTTTTATGGAGTATGAAAAAATCTGGTTGGAAGTTGTTAAATCTCTGGTTTAGAGCGATTTGGCCACCGATCCAAACCAGAGATTTAACGTTAGATAGCTGTTGAATCCCAGCCAGTAATTTGACGTAGTGTCACAGCGGCTGGGCACGCTGCTTTCGGCATGGCTTTGCAGAGTGATTTCGAGCACTGCTTTTAATTGCTTTAGCTGCAGATAGTCTAGAACCGGCTGCATCTGAGCTGGGACCATATTGATCAGCGCTTCCATCGGGGGCTCCTTTCCTCCTGGTTCGATGGAAACAATTCTGAAGCGTAGGCCTACGTCCCGGTAAATGATTATTTGGTGGCTTAACTCATCTCCGCGCCTAAGACAAGCGCCCTCGCTTGTTCAGCGATCCTAAATTGATCATCACTTCCGAACGATATGGCTTTATACATTTGAGATACAAGATCGAAATCGTAGTTATGCCCTGGCACCGTGACAATGACGCGCTCGAAAGAGACCGAATATGCACTCAATGAAAGAAAGGCAGCAAGCGCCTCTTCGAGCATTACCGTATCGGCCAGCACATCCGACCTTATGAATAGGTGATTGTGCGCAAATGGCCTATACCCGCCGCCGTTTAGCTTACCAAGTTTTTCCTTGTAAGCTTCTATAACCAGGCCAAAAGAATCTTTGCCGCTGGGACCGAAGAGGCCCCAATCAAACACCTCAGCACCAACCTGCTCGATTCGTTCCGTCAGCCGTTCCTTAAGCTTTGCGTCATCCGTTTCGCGGAGCTTCGCATACAAAGCGTCCGCCTCCTGGGTTTCTTGAGATATTGCTTGGGTTACCTCGACTCCCAGGTCATGGAGTTCATCCCAAAGGTCGGGTTTGTCCCTATGCGACAGGTTTCTATACGTTGCTTCATCAAGGAATTGAAGCACGAGACGGGCGTATACCTCCCAGATATCGAATGGCATATGGGAGGGCAGCACGCCTTCGTAACTTGTCGTTGTTCCCTTATTGTCCATGTTCAAATTGTACAACCTCGTCAATCGCGATTTTCCCCGCTCATTAGCATCGACAGGAGAGCGTCTCTAAGCGAGGAAAGTGCTTGCATTTCAATCCTGTTGTCGAGAATGGTATCGAACAGAGGCATCAAGTTCTCGCAAAGTGCCGAAATGGCACCGGAATTATGGGGTATCTCCAACTGTAGTTTTTCAAGGCGCTCAGGTTAGACTGGGCAGTTCCCTGTGCAATGCCAATCATATGTTCCTTAAAGGCAGTTTGCCAGAACCAGAAAAAAATCCTGTCAGCGTGTCTTTCCTGACAGAAACGAGCACGGCAACTCGATGATTAAGTAAACAGTCAGGTTCCGCAACAATTCCGACCCTACCAACACTGCCCATGAGCGAAAGCACGATATCTCCTAGCATGAGTCTGCAATACGATTTTATGCGGCCAGGAATGTTCACGATACGATTGGCGTCAGAACAGTCAACGTTGCCGTCCCGCACGTTCTTGATTGTCTGAACTTTATAGTTGCCGTCATCTGAATAAGTGCCGCTATTGAAAGCGTAACCGTTCCCAAAGTCGACCAGTTTATGCAGTGATATAGCAGCGTCGCATTCCGATAGATACCTATCGAGTAACCGTCTTTCTCCGTACCGCCTGTAGCGGGCGGTACGGAGAAAGACGGTTACTCACGATCTGCCCACATGTTCCTGCGTTCTATGTTTGCCTGCGTCACCGCAGCCCATGCTGAATAAAGTGTTGCGACGATTTTGCCCAAAGCTTATCAGGCTGTTAAGACGCGGTTGTTTTGGTGCTTACACTAAAATCATAAAAGTCGTATCATTTCATTAGCTTATTCATCTTTAAGAGGAAGAATGCCAACCAACAGCCAGATTCTGATAGACGGATTCATTTCGGACGAATTCTCTAAGCAGACTGAATATAGTTCTAAAGGGGACTACTTTGAACTGTTGGCTTCTTCTCGATACATGGCTCCATACGACCTTGACGACGATGAGATAGCGGAAGGGCTCATTGGAGGGTCGCGAGACGGGGGCTGCGATGCTATTTACATCTTCGCCAACAATTATTTCTTGAGTGAGGATGTCCAGATTCAAAACTACATCAATCGTGGATCAAGGGTTGAAATTGTTATTCTTCAGACTAAGGTTTCAAAATCATTCAAAGAAGACGCGCTCTTGAAGTGGAAGGACACCTGCAATGACCTTCTGACATTCGATAAAAACTTAAATGATTTCGACGATAAATATTCTGATCGCGTTATCGATACTTTTGGAAGAATAAGAGAAGCGATTCAAGCGGCGGCGATGGCCGGAAATGAAATCCGAATGAAGTTCGTGTACATCGCGAATGCGGATTCACCATCGGACGGCGTTAAGATTCAGAAAGAGCAGCTTCCCGCTGCCATTGACGAAATCGTCGGCGTAAGCCGATTTAGTTCTTCGTGTGTTTTAGTTGGAGCAGACGAATTGATGCGCATCTGGTCGCCTCCCGCAGAGAGTGGGCTTGTTATGCGTTTTTCGGGGTCCTATGCATCAGTTCCTCAGAGAACGGATGTCTTTGGCCTGGTGTCTTTGTCGGATTACTACCGCTTCCTCACTGACGACCAAGGACAGCTCCGTAGCTATCTTTTTGAGGCGAACGTCAGAGATTACGAGGGAAATGTTTCAGTCAACAAAGGAATCAGGGAAACGTTGGAGCATCCTAGCGAAGACGATTTCTGGTGGCTCAACAACGGGGTAACGATACTGGCTTCTGAAGCCTACCAAATAGCAGGAGCAGAAGTGAAAATGGAAGAGCCTCGCATCGTTAATGGACTTCAAACGTCGTATGAAATATATAAATTTATGGAGTCTCGCACAGAAGACGCCGAAGATTCCAGAAATGTGATGGTAAAAATCCTTGTGCCGGGAAGCGATGAGACCAGAAACAGAGTGATACTGGCGACGAACAACCAAACTCAGGTGAAAAAGACATCGCTTCGCGCTACTGACCAAATCCATATCCAGATAGAACTCTACATGAAAAGAAATGGACTGTATTACGAAAGGCGGAAGAACTATTACAAAAACCAGGGGAGGAAGAGAGAAGAGATCGTAACCCTCTCCTTTCTTGCGCAATGCATGATGTCGATACTTCTCGGCAGGCCGGATCAGGCAAGGGCAAGACCGTCGACACTTTTGTCTGACGAAGTTCAATATAAGAAAATATTTGGGCAGGATGGCAACCTTGAGGCTTACTACAGAGCCGCTAGTCTCGGAAAACAGGTTTGCCTGAAGTTTCCACAAATTAAGAGAGACTTAGAGGGTTCCCAAATAAGCGACATAAGATTTTACGTGATAATGGGCGTTGCTTCCATGTTGTCCAATAAAGATAGCCTGACATTTGGTGACATAGAGAATCTCGACCTTGACAAGCTTTCAGATGAAATTATTCAAACTGTTGCGGACATGGTGATGGATGTTTATCTGGCCCTTGGCGGAACATCCAAAGCTGCTAAGTCTTACGCCATGGCAAGTAAGGTCAAGGAAAAGATTTCACTACTGTTGCCTTAGGGCAATCCAGGGCTGTTCTCTAGAATGCCATCAGTAGAGAGGTCCTTTTTGCAAAGGGCCTCTCTATTTTCGTTCGGTTCCGAACAGTTTGACGATCACTAATCAGCTCGCGTCGTCAACCGCTTCGCTTTCAGCCCCTACCTTGATGCAGGCGTAGGCGACGAGCGTGCACAGCCCCATACCCATTCCAATCAGGTGCAACAGGAAGGCCATTTTCTCGCCTTACTTTTCGCCTTCGTACGGCTTTTCGGGGGCGAGCCCATCTGGACGGCGTGCCATGAGCACGGCGCCACCCTGACGGCGGCCGGCGCCCACGAGACAACCGAGGCTATGTACAGGGCGCAGGGGCAGTAGACCACTGTATGCGGATGAAGTGCGCTGCACAGCGCCGGCACTTGGCCCGAGGGAACATCTCGGCGAGCGAGCCGACCATGCCGACGGCCTTGTCGCCGGTGAACATGCGCACGCCGCGAAGCCCTCGTAGCTCGCAATCGAGCTGGCATATGCAGTCCGCTGGTAGTATTTGCAAACTGGCTGATCAGGTAATTCTCACAATGCGCGTTTTATGCTGGCGGCGGGTTGCGGATATCCCAGTCATTGCAAAAACAATTTCCAAAACATGTGTTCTATTTGAAACTACATGAAGGAAGATCACTATAGAATGCAAGCTACAATAGCAAACGAGTATTGGACTCGAGTCTAGCGGAGGATTATGGGGTTCCAAGATATCCTTGCTGCGATTGATATCATCACGGGGCCTGACCTGGCCCTTTCTATCCTGGCGGTTTCGATTGTCGTCGCGCCGGCGTTGCTGTGGTTGTGTAAGCAGGCTTTGGCGCGGTTTTACAAGGCTGATATCTTTGTTGTGGCACTGGCGTTCGTCGCATTGTTTGCATCGGTTAGGCTTAGCCTTTTATGGTTGACGGGTGTGGCATCGGTCTTTCTCGCGGTGTGTCTGCTCGCTCTTCCCGCCAACTATTTTTGGTGTGCGCAGCGGCTAGATGACATAGTGGGCAAGGCTGATCCCTCTCTTCCCGATTGCGACTACGTAGCTGCCTTCAGGCTGATGAACTCGGTTGACCGTGATCGACTGTCCAGAAGGCAGCTCGCCTGCCTCGACAAGGACAGGATTTTCTGCAACATCTACTTGGGAAACAACGGCGTTGCAAAAAGGATGCTTGAGGACGAAAACTTAGAACCGGCTTTCAGGCATTTCGCCCTCCATATTATCGCGGACTCCGCTTGCGATCGTGCTGGGTCGCAAGCGGAACTCGAAAGCGCCTTGGCCGAGATATCCGACAAGACAGACCCTTTCATCAAAGTCCAGCTTTGGCACAACCGCGCGGTTGGCTATATCGTGAACGGTCAGTTCAAAGTCGCCGACGACGAGTTCAAGAAGACGTATCGTGAAGCCAAGCGTCTGGGCGTTCGGAATAAGTCGTTCCTCTTGCTACTGTTTGAGAATGCAACATTGAATAAAACGAAAATCGGCTTGCCTGATGGCGGCATTGAAGAAGGGTGGGGGTTGATTGAGGAATGCGAAAAGGCGCTTGCGCCGATTGGCCCCAACGATTTTGGGCAGCTCTTCAATCTGCGGCTTCTTTTCATGAGGCAGATAGGGGCAAGCATCGAGGACAGGAACAAGTTGTATTTGGCCGAGGTCGAAAGCACCCTCAGCAATGCCTCCCTTTCCGAGCAACAGCGCGTCGTCGCTATGGCGAGCTTGGGAAGAATCGCGTGGGCCGACGGGCTCGACCCCGCCCCCGTGCTCAATTTCTTCGAAGGATGCGATCGGTTTTTGTGCGTGAGCGACCCCGATGCACGTTACTATGCCCATATGAACCTGAGGGCGATGCTTTCGGGCTTGGCGGTGGATGACCGCTCCCTAAATACTTTGGCTGAGAGCGTAATGCGGTATTTCAAGGATGGGGACGCGGAGCATGATTTGGATGTGATGGAGGATGGCCTTCCTCCCGAGGCGATTCTGCGGCGCTCCCAAGTGCTGCGAGAACGCGCTGCCCTAGCCTTAATGGTGGGAGAGAACGTTGAGCGCGCCGTGTCGTACACTGATGAGGCTATAGGCCTCCTTGAGGGAAGCTTGCAGGTTATGGCGGCGCTAGAGTGTCGATGGCAGCTTGCCCAGCTGACACTGTACGACAAACCCGAGGTGGCAAAAATGCAGCTCTCGATTGCCGAAGAGCGCCTCGCTACGCTCAACAAGCAACCGTCCCTCGGATATCCCTATCTCGAGATGAGCCTGTGCTACGCCTTGCTTGGTATGCGTGCCGAGTGCAGAGGCGCGTATGAAAGGGCCGCCGGCTTCGAGACTCCGATGAGCCATTACGCGCCCGGCATTCGGATTAACATTACCGCCGCCGCCTTCTGTGCCAGGTTCTACATGCTTACGGAAATGCTTGGAAATCCCGAAGAGGTTTGCCCCTTGCTTAAAACTCGAGAGGGCAGGGCGTGGCTGTCTCGCTATCCGAAGGTTTCTTCCCTGTCGAAAACGCTTCTTTGCGGGAAGTTTCTTGGGTATGGGGATGTCGTGCCCGCCATGACGAGGCTATTCTTGGACGAGGCAGGGAAGCTATATGCCGAAACGTGGCTCGTCGTCCAAGAGATCGGGCTCGCGTTCGATCTTGATTCCAGAAAGCCCGGCGAAGAGTATGGGCTGGTTGTCGAGATCCAAAGGCACCCGCTGGTTGCCGATGACGATGCCCTTGCGAGGGTCGCTGTGCAGCACGGGTATACTGTGCTTGGTGCGAGGTTGGACCTGTGCAACGAAGACCTCCTCGGGGTCGATGACGCAGCCGCCGTATTCGATGTGCTGGATGCCTTGGGCATATTGGCCGAAGGACGCGTGCCCACATTGGAAGACATCATGAAGAGTTACCTCGAAAGCTGTGTCGACGTTCCTGCCGGCGGTTGGGGTACCTTTGCCGAGAGGTAGCTTCGTCCTGCCACGCTTCACAAAACGTTTCACAAACTTCTCGTTGCTGGCCAAGTTCTCAACACGTAGCGCTGCAATGGCCCTGCCTGATTTATCCTTCTAGCCCCCTGGGACTGCGGTGGAAATCCTGGGCCAAAAGAGAACCGGTAGGATCATTCGGATGTACAGCGCAGGGCAAAGGGCGAAGACCATCGAAACGTTCGCCGGGTTGGGTGTCAGCACGGCTGACACCATAGCAGAGCTCAGCTACCCCAGCCGCGTCACGCTCCACAACTTCGCAGTGCTGAGACAAGCCCTTCTGGGAAATCGGCACATTCTAACCATGGTGGTTAGAATGGTTAGAAATGAATCGAATCGAGGGGAGTGGTCGCGGCTCTCTTTTGCTATGCCTGCCTGGACGGAAGGCGTAGTGGGCAATTACCTCAGAGACACATCGTTACGCCAATTCGTATCGCAAGGTGCGACCTCCGCCGTGCCTTGCGATTTGCCCCTTATCCACCATCTCTTTCAATATGCGGCCGGCCGTGGACTGGCCGATCCCGAGCAACGTCTGCGCTTCCCTTCGGGTGATTGAGGGGTGCTCTGCCAAGAACTGCAGGATCTCGTCCTCTCGGGAATGGGAAGCAGCGGGTGCCTCCTTGCTGTTTGCCGCAGGCGTTTCCGCTGCCGTTGCTGCGAAGTTCATGTTGGGCAGGACGATTTTAAATGCGTTGTTCGTGGCCATGATTTGCGGCTGAGAGGCCGCACCCGCGTAGGCCCCCATGATCTTCCTCATCCCCGTGCCGTATGCCTCGATGAGCTGCAGGCGGTAGAAGACGTTGGCGAGATGCGGGTTCCGGCAGGCAGAGACGCCCATCATCAAATCCTCCAGCTCCAAGCCGGGCAGAAGGCCGCCGACTGACACGAACTCGATCCTGTCGTCGTAGACGCTGATCAGCGTGCTGGCGTGGAAGGAGTAGTCCCTGTGCACGAGCGAGTTCAGCAAGGCCTCGCGCACGGCGACCTCCGGGTAGTCCCGGGTGTCGACGCGCAGCAGCTTTTGGAAAGTGGCATGGGTCTGATTGTGGAAGTCGATGTAGTCGTAGACCTCGTCGAGCTGCTGCATGAGGGACCCGGAGAACTCCCGGCGATCCTTGAACACACTCTGGTCCGTCCCCTCGAAAACGGCCGCTTTTACGGTATGCGGGCACTGGTCGGACAGGAGCAGGCCGAGGTTTGTGTAGAGACCGTCCGATGAGGCTATCTTCAGGGTCTGCATCTGCGGCGCGCCGAAGGGGATCTTTCGTGTCTCGAATTCCCCTTTCGTCGACTCGAAGGTGAGCGCTTGGTCGAGGGAGCGCATGTCCTCGAAGCTGTCGCCGTCGGTCTCCTTGATCATCTGCCGGATGGCAGCATCGGTCGCCGGGACGGAGGAGTAACCCTGCCGCACGTAGACACCCTCGGGGCGCAGGCCCTTCTTCGCTAGGTAGTAGGGGCGGTTCGTGCCGCGCTGGACCTTGACGGCCACGACCGCCTTCCCGTCGCAGTCGAGCGTTTTATAGCTGACGAACATGGTGACGTCCGGCTTCACGGCGTCTCGCACCATGTTGGAGACCTGCAGGGCGCACGCATCCGCGTCCTCGACGCCCGGCACGGCGCCGTCGTCGGCGACGCCAACGTAGACCGTGCCGCCGCCGCAATTCGCAAAGGCGACGATCTCCTTCTTGATGCCGTCCTGCGCAACGGCCTTCAGCTCGACTGTCTCTGTTTCCTGGAATTTCATGCTGTCCGCCTTCCGATTCTATTCTACCCATATTCTAACCATTTTGCTAACCATGATGGTTAGCAAAATGGTTAGAAATGACGACTTTACCGTGTCGCTCGTTGGGATTGTGCCAAGGACGTTCGCCATGCCGGACGAAAGCGCGTCCAGTTCTCTAGTCGAACGAGACGAGCTCAAGGAGAACCTGCTTCTTGCAAAGTAGATTTTGAGCGTTGCGCCCTGTTGCATGGCGTTATAAGGCACCTGGATCGCTGCCAGAATGCCCATATTTCGAAAGTGCGGGGAAAAATAAGCAACCCCCGACCACAACCCGATTTTTGCGAACAAAACTGCAGGTCGCTGAAGCGTAAAACCAGGGTCTGGTCGCCAGATCTCGGTTTTCCCCGCACTTCCGGAATCGCAAAACGGAAGTCCGCGGCAAATTCCCAAACCCCCGAGCACACCGCCCTTTTCAAGCAAAGAAATCGCAAGTAGAGGCTTTGCCGACTTCTCTCGTGCATGGCATGCTCTGATTTTGCCGCATACTACCGGATACAGCCCCTCTCTAGGGCCTGTGGAACGGGCGCATGGCAATTGCCTTCCATTCAATCGGTAAGTAAAATTGAGACATGATTACGCTTGTCGACATATCCGCTGCTGTTTCTCGTGTGCTGTCTCGTTACGACGTCCGCGAGGCATATCTATTTGGCTCCTTCGCCCGTGGCGAGCAAACGCCAGATAGCGATATCGATTTGCGTCTAGTCTGCGGTGAAACAATGACGTTCGGCACACTATACGAACTCTCCCTTGAGCTCGAAAAAGAGCTCGGGCGAGATGTTGAGATTGTCACCAACCCTCCCGAGCATATGCGTCCTGCATTCCGCAAGAGCATTGAAAAGGATGAGGTGCGTCTCTTTAAGGCGGCGTAAACGGGACGAGGAGCTTTTCCGGAGTATCCATGGAACGATATTAGGGGCTTTCGAAACTTCGTAGCACATGGATATCGAGAAGTAGTTCGATCCCTCGCCTGGAAAGTTATCGTCGATGATATTCCCGAGCCAGAGGAAGCGTTGCGTATTTTCAGGCAGCGCCAGAGCTGATACATCCAGAGGCCGGGCGGGTTTACTGACTGCATTTAACATGTTCCCTCGGCTTTGGATACTAAAACTCATAAACTTGTGAAGGGCGAGGCGCGCGTGGCGCGCGGCCACGGCCCGCCTTTCCGGTGCCATTCCGACCGCTCTACGGAACGCCCGCCACGATAGCCGCCCATCTACTACGTTTGGCCGGCATCCCCCGACCATTCCGTTTTCGTTAATAATAAAACCGCAGGTAGACGGCCTGCGGTTTTTGCGAAATCCGGGATATGGTCGGCTGGTCGGGGTTAAACGTAGTAGATGGGCCGGTTTCGTGGCGTTGCGTCTCCGGAAGCCGCGAAATTCGCCTTGGTACAAATTCCGGTACGAAGAATGTCGATTCGAGCGTCCGCAACCGTTGCGGCCGGTAACGTCGATACCCCAAAAAATGCGTTATGACCCTCGGAAACCGTTCATTCCGTTAAGTTGCGTCGCCTTGCGATCACGGCCCCTGTCTAGTTAAGATTCGAAAGAGGGTGTCTTTGGATGCGCCGCTTTAATTACTAAAGATATAGCAGCTATAGTGTGCCTTAACTCGTCCGTTAACCAATTGCTCTTGGCTCGGAAGCATCAACATGGCGCTCGAAGGCACCTCAAATCGCTGACAAAATGCCTATATTTCGGAAGTACGGGGAAAATTAAGCAAACCCCGAGCACAACCCGATTTTTCCCAACAAAACCGCAGGTGGAGGCTTTGACGTATCCCGGCGTGGTCGACAAGTCTGGAATTTGCCGCATACTTTCGGATTCGACATTCTTAGAAGCCGGTATGAACTTGGAATCGGTTCCATTCGCCCTCTCGATCTTTCAGTACAAGTATCGCTCTAACGATAGTATGTTAGACTATCGTTAGAGCGATACCCGTTAGGAGGCTCACATGGAGCTGTGGCATGGTTCCCAGAAGATTGTTGAGGTTCCCCAGTTTGGCCTGGGAAAAGTCCATAACGATTATGGGCAGGGGTTCTATTGCACGGAAAGCCTTGACCTTGCAAAGGAATGGGCATGCTCGGGAGATGCTGATGGCTTTACAAATCGATACGAACTCGATATGGCAGACCTCAAGTTGCTCGACTTACTATCGCCGCATTATTCAGTTCTGCATTGGATAGCGTTGCTCGTTGAGCATCGTTCTTTTCGCAAGGACACCGCCATCGCCGTGGGGGCATGCGAATATCTCCACGATTATTTTCTGCCCGACACCGACGCTTGCGATGTGATTAGAGGATGGCGTGCGGATGACTCATACTTTAGTTATGCCAGGGCGTTTGTAAACAATACGATCACCGTCGAGCAGCTGGGTCGTGCCATGAAGCTTGGCAACCTGGGGGAGCAGATTGTGCTCAAAAGCGAGCGCGCTTTTAAGAGCGTTCGTTTTGCTGGATTTGAACGTGCGCCTCAAGCTCAGTACGGCCCATTGGCCAAGGAGCGAGATGAAGCGGCAAGGGGGCAGTATCGGGAGCTACTTTCCGAGAATCCGTTTGAGGGAATCCGCATCTTCGACATCGTTCGAGAGGGGATGACAGTAGATGACCTGCGCATACAGTGAGATGTATCTCGAGGACGCCATGAGAACGCTGGGCGAGGCAGTCGATTTTGCCCTCTGTGACCAAGGCTTGAATCCAGCCGAGCTGACGGCGATCCTATCGAACGCTCTTGAGATAAAACAGTTTGAGCGCGGAATGCCACGTGTTATCTGCGGCATGTCGGGCGACGAACTTGCGCGCGAAATTATCGCCCGTGCGGGGCTAAAGCCCGCCGAATGCAGGGAGATCTATCCATTCGACCGTTCCCCGCAATACTGGGCGGGCTGGGTTTTGGCCTATACGCAATGGGCAAGCTGCCTGGGCTTTAGCGACCTATTCGAAGTTGCTCCGTTCGATTGGGTCATTGGATCATACCATCCGCTCCACGAAGCCCTCGAAGACAAATTTGCTGGAATTATTATCGAAAAATGGAACAAGGCTCAAGCAGACAAAAAGGGCCTCAAGGCAGCACGTAAGGCGGCCGGACTAACGCAAAAACAGCTCGCCACCCAATCGGGAGTTAAACTTCGCGCTATACAGCTCTACGAGCAGAACCAACTCGACCTGCGCCGTGCATCGGTCTCCTCGACACTGGCGCTCGCAAACACCCTAAACTGCGCTATCGAGGACCTCGTCTGGCAACCAGTTGATCTAGAGTACAACTCGAAACCCTGTTCATCCGAGAATATCAAGACTGAGAGTATTGCTGTTTAACTTTCCTTTACGTACGTATTTAAAGGGAACTATAATACGTATTAGAGACAGATTTTAAGGGAGGTTGCTATGGTTGCCGTGATAGACAAGAAACTCGTTTTCGGACGCGAACAGGTACTGACCTCGACGCAGGCAAGCAAAAATTTTGGCGAAGCGAGGCGTCGCGCTCGAAGGGAGCCGCAATTTGTCTCAGACAGGAACGATGGCATCGATACTGTTATCGTCGGCTTCGACGAATTCGAGGCGATGGCGGTTGAACTCGAACAGCTCCGAGAGGAGCGCCTACACGCCATAGCAGCTGCAAGGCTCGCACGGGGCGACGCTGGTTCGAATCGCAAGGGCATCCCGTTCTCCGATACCGTGGGACGTGAGAGGTTCGAGGCCATGCTAGAAGCCGAGGCGACCGATCCCATTTCCGATGAGGAGCTGTTCGAGTGAACGTGGCTAGGTTTAAGGTCGAGTTTTACGACAAGACCGCCGAGAAAGAGTATCTGGCACTCGATGGTTCAGTTCGCGCTATGGTGGACAAAGGTATTGCGCGTCTTGCACTTCGGGCCGATGAAATTGGCAAGCCACTTTCGGGCCTTCTTGCAGGTTGTCGGGAACTTAAGTTTCGCACAGATGGCATTCGCGTAATTTATCGCATCCGCGATGGGCGCGTCGAAGTAGTTCAAATCATCGCAATAGGTGCAAGGGACAAGGGCAAGGTTTTCGACCTGGCATCTAAACGCTTGGACAGCGATGACTGATTGCCTCAAGAAAAATCTATTTACGTTGCATGGTCGAAATGCTCGGGTTAAACGCTCGGATTCAGCCAGCAGAAGGACGGCGCGATGAAAACGTTAGATTCAACGACACGGCCTGATAGTTATTGCTACAACTATCCTGAAAGCATGACTTTTGACGACTGTACAGCACATGCAACCGACCCTATCGCGCCGAAAGCACCCCGCACGTTACCCGATGATCCGGACAGCACCACTTTGATCGACGAGGCCGTTCGGCTGACCATTGCGGACATGCCCAACGCGCTCAGGCTCTTGGAGAACTCATGATGGCGGCTGTTGGAGGGCAAGGGATTCCCGTCGCGCCGCTCGTGCTCGACGATGCCGAATCGCTCGAAGTCATGGCCGCGGCCGTGATGCGCCTTCACAGCACGCTGATGACGGTCGGGCGCTGCTATACGACCGACGCCACGGGCGACCGGGCCGCGCATGAGCTTGGACGCGTCGAGTCTGTGCTTGCGGGTGCATTCTGTACGATATTCGGCCAATCGCCGGCCGATCGATTCGCGGACATCTTTGACCAGGCCACCTACGTGGCCGAGCACATGGTCAAGGACCACATCTTCGAGGACGGCAACAAGCGCACCAGCCTTGTCTTTGCGTTGTCCGTCTTAAGGCTCGCCGGCGCTCCGGTCGTGCTGTCCGACGCCCCCGAGCCCAAAGACAACCAGTACTACGCCTGGATCCAGGACCTCGTTTCCGGAAGCCACGCGACCAGCGAACTCGCCGAAGAGCTTCGCCGCGGTTGCGTTGCGGACACGATCGACCCGTCGCGCGTATAGAATCTAAGCATCCGCACGCCGGTTATTGAATGGATTGGACGCCACATGGAAATCCCCAGCACCCTGTGCAGCAATGTCTACGACTTTGCGTTTTGCCCCGAGCCCTGCTACGACCGTCTGGCCGACCTCGCCGATCCCGAGGACTGGGGTCCCAGCAACCGCATCCTCAAAAACTACCTGTCGTTCTCGTTTAGCCGCGCGGTGTTTTTGACCGAGCGCGACGTGGACCAGACCGCTCCGTCCAACCTGCCACTGGTGTTCGACGACGACCGCTGCCTGTTCAACACCGGCCTGTACACACGCCGCTACGAGACCATCTACGGCCTGTTTGAGCCCAACACCAAGTCCGATGCGCGCCAACGCTGGTTTTTGAAGGGTTTCTTTAAGGAAAGCGACCCCATGCTGGTCTCATTTGAGTACTTACCGTGCCGCGTGCGCTTTGCCGAGGACCCCTCCGAGCTGGTCTTTGACTACCGCCTGCCCATCCGTTCCAACATCGACCACATTCTGGGCGACGAGGAGAACCTGACTCGAATTCCCGCCAGCCTGATGGGGGAGGGCAACTCGCTGCTGCTGCGCCGCGCCTTTGAGGGCGCCGTCGTCGAGGCCGCCCGCCGCGCCGCCGCCAACTACACGCTCGCGGTGCCGCAGTTCTACGGCGGTCGGATCCAGCTGCTCCTGCCGCTGTGCCTGACCGGCGACAAGCCCGAGCTGGCGCTGACCATCCAGCGCGAGGACGGCTTCTACGCCGCGCGCACCTGCCTCACGCTCGACATGGCCTACAACAACGCGCGTCTTATCTGCCGTCCCGAGACCTCGTGGATTAAACGATAAAGGACTGTTTAGCTGCTGGTTTGTCGGCTATCCATATTGCGGTGGCGCGGTTTGCGCCCACGAATTTAAAATCGGCGGCAAAAAGTTCTTGGTAAACCACGCGCGGCTATGATAGTATCTCTTTTGCCGAAAGGCGACGGGCGATTGGCTCAGGGGTAGAGCATATCCTTCACACGGATGGGGTCACAAGTTCGAATCTTGTATCGCCCACCATCTAAAGCACAGGTCAGTGGTGTTTAGCCTCTGACCTTTTTCTTTTTGACACCAAGGCTGACACCAAAATCCAATCGAAGTTCTCAAAAGCGTTGTTTGTAGCACGTCTCTCCCGTGCTGACGTCATCACCGGTTTTGCATAAAGCCCATGCGTTCTTTCATTGAATTTACCATGCGATCTGTTTGCAAATGTGGAGACATGAACCTTTAGCCCACGACCTGTGCCAGCGAGTTATGTGCCTCGCGGCTGCCTTTCATTCGAGCGCGTCAAGTTTTTGGTCAGCGTTTGGTCAGCTTCCGGTACTTACCCGCGTGATGACCCCATAGATAATCGGCCTCACCCGCATTCCGCACAGCCTGCGGCCAACCCCAGGGGAGACCAACATGGACGAGATCGTCTGCGCAAACACCGCATTCCGCTACTGGCGCTGCCCACCCCAGGTACGCGACCTCTACCCGCGCCTGCCAAGTTCCGAAGACGGCTGGCGAGTCCTGGCCCAATCACCCTTCGTAACCGATGTTCTTAAGACCCCGATTATTACCACAACAGTGCCCGGTGGCGTTAACTACCATTCAGGATTACGGACAACAATCCACTGTGATGATGCTTCGGGGGTGGGCAGCACACTGGAAACCGCGATGAACTTTAGGATTACCAATCCACTTGCGACGCTATTTACCATGGCGCGCTTTGTGTCTCCAACCGATCTTGTCCTTGCCATGTACGAATTCTGCGGGTGGTTCTCGGTCTTTGAGCCCACCGCCGCAGCAGAAGCGGAACTAGACAAAGGCAAAGACGCTGCTGAGAATGCAACCACCGAATCCCTCTTTGACCTCGATGAAAGCCAAGACGAACCACAATGGAAACGCGTTTATGCGCGCATAAAAGTCAAAGAACAGGTAAATGCGAAGGGGCCCAACGGACAAAATAAAACGAAAGAGGTAACAAAGCTAAAGGGCACTTCGCTCTGGATGAGGAAGCCGCTCATCGAATTACGTGAGCTTCACGAGTACGCCAGTAAGATGAAAAGACGAAAGTGGGGTATGAAGTTTTACAACGCCGCGCAGATGGTGACGGGTATAGCAGCCTCTCCGCTTGAAGTTGCAGGAATTCTATTGCTATCGCTCCCTCGCTCTTGCGGTGGTGCCGGCTTTCGAAACGTTTACGTCAACGACCTTACGCCGCTTACCGCATCGGCGCAGAGCATTGCAGGGCAAAAAGTTTGCTACGGGGATATCGTGATCGTAAATCCAACCATAATGAAGGCAGGCATTGTGGAGATTCAGGGGGAGGTCATTCACGGATCAGGCGCCGTGCTCGACCACGATGCCAAACGCATGACAGCCCTGCAAAGCATGGGGTATGACGTCTTTCTGGTTACGCATGACATGCTTAACGATGCAGAGCAGCTTGACGCGATCGTCCGAAGTCTTTGCTCGCGCTTGAAATTGCGCTATAGGTGCAAAACTAAGGCGCAAAAGACGACGGAAATGGAGTTACGAGCCAACGTGCTGTGCAATTGGCTGGAAATCGGTCGTTAGGCGGGTGCCCCGCACACTTCCGGGCGCCCTCGGTCGGCTGCCTGCGATGCTCCCGCCACGAAACCTGCCCATCTACTACGTTTTACCCCGACCCCTCGACCATACCCCGTATTCCGCGAAAACCGCAGGACGTCTACCTGCGGTTTTCATTTCGGCCATATCGGCGTGGTCGGGGGATGATGCCCAAACGTAGTAGATGGGCCGGTTTCGTGGCGGGAGGTCCCCGGGGGCGGTCGAATGGGCCCGTCAAGGCGCACGGCCGCCGCGCGGGCGGCCCCCGAGGCGGCCGGAGGACCCAAACAACTCGGGCGGCGGCGTGGCCGCCGCCCGCGGGGCGCGCCCCGCGGGCCTTTTCGGGCGATTCGGACCCGATCGGGCGCACCCGCGCCGCGCCGCAGAAAGTTTTTCCAAAATTGTCCTTGCATCGCCGTCCGAGTTCCCGTATAGTACTTCTTCGCACGGGGGCGTAGCTCAGCTGGGAGAGCGCTTGACTGGCAGTCAAGAGGTCAGGGGTTCGATCCCCCTCGTCTCCACCCGAGCATTGAATGAGGCTCCAACGCAAGTTGGGGCCTTTTTTCATATAGGCACACAAGGTCAAAGGCGACACCATGATCCTCCTGGTCGACAAGATCGAAAAAAGCTTCGGCGCACGCGTCCTCTTTAGCGGCGCGTCCTTCCAGATCAACCCCGGCGAGCGCTTTGCGCTCGTGGGACCCAACGGCGCCGGCAAAACCACCATGCTCAAGATCATCATGGGCATCGACAGCCCAGACGCCGGCCAGGTCCAGTACGCCAAGGACTGCCAGGTAGGCTACCTAGAGCAGGAAACTAATCTGGAGCAAAAGGACACCACCATCCTTGCCGAGGTCATGGCCGCCGCCAAGGAAATCCGCCGCATGGGCGAGCGCGCCAACGAGCTGCAGGCCCAGATCACCGAGCTCTCCGAACAGGGGAAGGACGTCAACGCGCTCCTCAACGAGTACGGCCAGGTCCAGGACCGCTTTGAGCACCTGGGCGGCTACGAGCTCGAGAGCAACGCTCGCAAGATCCTGTCCGGCCTGGGCTTTAAGGTCGCCGACTTTGAGCGCCCGTGCTCCGAGTTCTCGGGCGGCTGGCAGATGCGCATCGCACTTGCTAAGCTCTTCCTGCGCCACCCCGACCTGCTGCTGCTCGACGAGCCCACCAACCACCTGGACCTCGAGAGCGTCCAGTGGCTGCGCGGCTTTATCGCCAACTACGACGGCGCCGTGCTCATCGTCAGCCACGACCGCGCCTTCATGGACGCCTGCGTCGACCACGTCGCCGCACTCGAAAACCGTCGCGTAACCACCTACACCGGCAACTACAGCAGCTACCTCAAGCAGCGCGAGGACAACCTGGAGCAGATGCGCGCCAAGCGCGCCGCCCAGGAGCGCGACATCGCCCACATGCAGGTCTTCGTCGATAAGTTCCGCTACAAGCCCACCAAGGCAGCCCAGGCGCAGGAGCGCATCCGTAAGATCGAGCAGATTAAAAAGGAACTTGTCATCCTGCCCGAGGGCCACAAGCACATCGACTTTAAGTTCCCTGACCCGCCGCGCTCGGGCGATATGGTCGTGGGCCTCGAGGGCGTCTCCAAGTCATACGGCGACAAGCACATCTACAGTGACATCGACCTCAAGCTCTACCGCGGCGAGCATGTGGCGCTCGTCGGCCCCAACGGCGCCGGCAAGTCCACCCTCATGAAGATCCTCGCCGGCCTGGAACCGCCCACCACCGGCACCCGCGACCTGGGCACCAACGTGGGTGTGGCCTACTACGCCCAGCACGCGCTCGAGGGCATGACCGAGTCCAACACCGTCCTGCAAGAGATCGACACCGTCACGCCCAAGTGGACCGTGCCGCAGCAGCGCAGCCTGCTGGGCGCCTTCCTATTTAGCGACAACGACTCCATCGAGAAGCAGGTCCGTGTCCTCTCCGGCGGCGAAAAGGCGCGTCTGGCGCTTGCCAAGATGCTCGTGGCCCCCGAGGCGCTCCTGTGCCTGGACGAGCCCACCAACCACCTGGACATCGACTCGGTAGACATGCTCGAGAACGCCCTGCAAAACTTCCCCGGCACCATCGTGCTGATCAGCCACGACGAGCACCTGGTACGCGCTGTGGCCAACCGCATCATTGACATCCGCGATGGCAAGGTCACGGTCTACGACGGCGACTACGACTACTACCTCTACAAGCGCGAGGACCTCGCAGCCCGCGCCGCGGCCGATGCGGCAGGGGAGAGCGCACCGGCCGCGACCAAGTCCGCTAAGGTCACCGCGGCCCAGTCCGACACCCCCGCCACCGCCTCCAAGCCCGCCGAGGGCAAAAAGACCAAGGAGCAAAAGCGCGCCGAGGCCCAGGCCCGCGCCGCGCTCAACAAAAAGCTCAAGGGCGTGCGCAACCAGCTCAAGAAGATCGAGGCCGAGCTCGACAAAAAGCGCGCCCGCTATGACGAGCTTATGGAATTGATGGCGAGCGAAGAGCTTTATGCCGATCAGGACAAGTTCAATGCCGCGCTGGGGGAATATAACGGCCTTAAGCAAGAACTGCCCAAGCTCGAGGACGAATGGCTGGAGCTTTCCACCCAGATCGAAGAGGAGACCGCGCGTGAATTCTCGTAAGGCCGCTGCCGTGGCGATGAGCGTCATCGCCATCGCCTGTCGCATCTGCGGCATCTTTATGAGCGCGATGACCGTGCTGCTGTGCTTTAGCGGCCTCACCGCCAAACTGCAGATTGTCGGCTTTGTCGTTGAGCTTTCTCGCGCGCTGCCGAGCGCCATCGCCGGCTACGGCGTCATCACCTCACCCTTTGGCGGCGTTTTCCGCTTGGATTACGCCATCGTGGCCGTCATCCTGTTTGTAGCTGACTACCTGCTCACGCGCGCCTCGCGCCGCGTCCGCTAGGGGAGCGCCATGTCCAGCAGCTACATCATGAACCTGCTCGCCAGCGCCGTCGCCGTCATCGTGGGCATCGTCATCCACGAAAGTGCGCACGCCGCCGCGGCCTGGGCACTCGGCGATAAGACAGCCCGTTCGCGCGGCCGCGTGTCACTCAACCCGCTCAACCATATCGACCCGTTCGGCACCATCATCCTGCCACTGCTCATGCTCGCAGCCGGTGGCCCGGTGTTCGCCTTTGCCAAGCCCGTGCCCGTCTACCTCAACAACCTCAAGCACCCCAAGCGCGACGAGGTCCTGGTGAGCGTGGCCGGCCCCGCGTCGAACATCGCACTCGCATGCCTCGCGGCCGCCCTCATGCACGCAACGTACGGCAATCTCTACGCCAGCATGTCCTTTGCCGTGGCGTCGCAGATCATGAACTTCGGCGCCACGTTTATCGTGGTCAACCTGTCGCTCGCGTTCTTTAACCTCATTCCGATTCCGCCGCTTGATGGCTCGTCGATCATCGTGCCCTTCCTCAAGGGCACGGCGCTCAACAACTATTACCGTCTGCAGCAATACGCTATGCCCATACTCATCCTGGTTCTATACCTGCTGCCTATGTGGACCGGCATCGATGTAATCGGCCGCTATTTCGACGTTACCGTGTATCCGCTTGCTGAGCAGCTGCTCAACTTCGCAATCGCCGGCATCTAAGGTAAACTTACAGGTCGTCCGTGTAAAACGGTCGCAGCATGCACCCAAACCGCGCCGCGAAGGCGCCGTCAAAGGAGGTCGAAGATGTCGTATCGCGTGTCGACGCAGGTCTACAGCGGACCGTTCGACCTGCTGCTGCAGCTGGTAACCCGCCAAAAAGTAGATATCGGCGCCATCTCCATCAGCGAGGTGGCCGAGCAGTACCTTGCCGAGGCCGAGCGCATCGAGGCGCTGGACCTGGACGTGGCGAGCGACTTTTTGCTGGTCGCGGCAACCCTTTTGGACATCAAGGCTGCCTCTCTGGTGCCGCAGGAGGCCCCGCGCAAAGTCGATAACGACGATGACGAGTTCGACGAAGACCTCGAGGAGCTCAGCGCGCTCGACGGCGACGCCCTGCGCGAGGTCCTGATCCAGCGCCTGATCGCCTACAAGCAGTTTAAGGGCGCGGCGGCAGCCCTTGGCGCGCGCATGCAGGCCGAAAGCCGCATGCACCCTCGCGTAGCCGGCCCCGACCCCGAGTTCCTAGGCCTTATGCCCGACTACCTGGCCGGCATTACCTTGCGCGGTCTCGCCGTCATCTGCGCCGATCTGGACGGCAAGCGCCAGACCTTCCTGCTGGAGGCCGAGCACGTGGCGCCGCATCGCGTGCCGCTCGACCTGACGGTGGCCTCGGTCGACCGCTTTACCATGGCGCACCAATCTTGCACCTTTCGCGAACTGCTGGACGGTGATGCCACCACCGAGCAACTCGTCGTCACCTTCCTGGCCATGCTTGAGCTCGCCAAGCGCGGCTCGCTCACGCTGAGCCAGGACGAGATCTTCGGAACCATCTGCATCAACCGAGTCGAGGGAGCCGAGGCATACGTGCCCGGCGAGGGCCCCGAGCTCACCGAATAGGAGCCGCAACCATGTCAACCCTTTCCACGCTGGAGGCAAACAGCCTCAAAGGCGCCCTCGAGGCGCTGCTGCTGGTGTCGAGCGACCCGGTGAGTGCGCCCGCGCTGGCCGGCGCACTGGATATCGCCCCCGGTGAGTGCGCGTCGCTGCTCGCCGAGCTCAAGGTTGAGTACGAGGAGGCCAACCGCGGCTTTCAGCTGCGCGAGGTCGCCGGCGGCTGGCGCCTGTTTACGCACCCCGCATACCACGACGTGGTCGAGGCCTACGTGCTGAGCTGGGACACGCAAAAGCTGTCGCAGGCGGCACTTGAGACCCTTGCCGTCATCGCGTACCACCAACCCGTGACGCGCGAGGTAGTCAAGGGCATCCGTGGCGTCAATTCCGACGGCGTCATCGCCTCGCTCGTGGACAAGGGTCTGGTGCGCGAGCTCGGCCGCGACCCCCAGCGCGGTCAGGCCATCATCTACGGCACGACCAACGCCTTCTTGGAAAAGTTCGGTCTGCGCTCCACCCGCGATCTGCCCGATCTGGAGCAGTTTGCCCCCGACGAGCAGTCGCGACAGTTTATCCGCGAGCGTCTGAGCGGCCGCAGTATTCAGTCCACACTCGAGGAGCAGGCCGAGGACTTGGACGAAGAGCGCGAACTGCTCGATACCGATGTTGAAGATGTTGAGGCAGTCGAGGAAGAGGACACCCTGATCGTCGACGAGACCTCGGAGGATTTGCATGACGAGGACTAACGAAGTAGGGGAGACGTGCACCGCAAGCGCCACGGACGCCACAACGCCCGCGGGCGACGCCCAGCCCGTCTATCCGCACACCATGCGCCTGCAGCGCTTTTTGGCGCGCGCGGGCGTGGCGAGCCGCCGTGGCTCGGAGGACCTGATGACCGCCGGCCGCGTGACCGTTAACGACCAGGTCGCGACCGAACTGGGCACCAAGGTCGATGTCGACCATGATCACATTGAGGTCGACGGCATGCCCGTCAAGCTCAACCAGGGCGCCGTGTACCTGATGCTCTACAAGCCGACCGGCTACCTCACCACCATGAGCGACCCGCAGGAGCGCCCTTGCGTGGCCGACCTGGTACCGCGCGACCGCTTTCCGGGACTTTTCCCGGTGGGTCGCCTGGACCGCGACACCACGGGCCTTTTGCTCTTTACCACCGACGGCGACCTGTCACAGGACCTGCTGCACCCCAGCAAGCATGTCTATAAAACCTACCAGGCACTCGTGGACGGGCAGCTGACCGACCGCGATCTTGAGCCGCTGCGTCGTGGCATCGAGCTCGACGACGGCCTCTGCCAGCCGGCGATCTGCCGCGTCATCACCGCACGCGAGGCCGAGGCCGTGGCTCCGCAAGGTATCAAGCCCGGTACCACCGCCGTGGAGGTCATCATCCGCGAAGGCCGCAAGAACCAGGTCAAGCGCATGCTGAGCAAGATCCACCACCCGGTGATCCGCCTGCATCGCTGTAACTTTGCCGGCCTGGAGCTCAAGGATGTGGCCAAGGGCTCGTGGCGCGAGCTCACCGACCGCGAGGTGCAGATCCTCAAGGCCGGCGGTATCCCACCCAAGCAGGCGAGCGCCAAACGCGGTGGCAAGCCTCAGGAAACCCTCGCCAGCCGCACGCGTCACCACGGCAGCCACGGCTCCGCACCCAAGCGCAACACCTACCGCGAGCGCTACACGGGCTAGGCAACCCGCCGCGCCCCAACGCCCGCGAACCATACCAGCACGTCAATCATCGAAAGGAAGCATTGCATGATCGTCGCCATCGACGGCCCCGCCGGATCCGGCAAATCCACCATCGCCAAGGAGATCGCCCGCCAGCTGGGCTTTAACAAGCTCGACACGGGCGCCATGTACCGCGCCGTCACCTTCGCCGCGCTCGACCGCGGCATCGACCTGGATGACGAGGCAGCCATCGATGCCCTCGCCGAGCAGATCGAAATACGCTTTACCAACGGCACCGGCGAGGATACGCGCCTGACAATTGACGGCCAGGACGCTTCGGCCGCCATCCGCACCCCGCAGGTCGACGCTAACGTGTCCAAGGTCTCGGCCTATCCAGGCGTGCGCGCCGCCATGCTCATCCATCAGCGCCGCGCCGCCGAGGACCGCGACATCGTCGCCGAGGGTCGCGACATCGGAACCGTCGTGTTCCCCAACGCGCAGGTCAAGGTGTTCCTAACCGCCGACCCGCGTGAGCGCGCCCGCCGCCGCGTGCTGCAGCGTCACCAAAACGATGCCCAGCCGCTCACGCCCACGCAACTCGAGGCCGAGGTCGACGAGACCCTCGACGCCCTTAAGCAACGCGACAAGCTCGACAGCAGCCGCGAGGTCGCCCCGCTCGTGCCCGCCGAGGACGCCGTGCACGTCGACTCCACCGCCCACACCATCGACGAGGTCGTCTCGATAATCGAGGACCTCATTAACCAAAGGAGGTAGCCCATGCGCCTGTTTAAGCAGACGCCCGAGGACTATTACAACGCCCCCTACGCCGAGTTCCCGGCGCTCATCCGCGGCACTGTCGTCGTGGTTATGGCCATCCTTTGGGCCTTCTCCAAGCTCATGTGGCGCTGGAAGGTAGAGGACGCCGACCTACTGTTTGAGCGCCAAGAAGGCCGCGGCAGCGTGGTCATCTGCAACCACACCTCGATGGCCGAGCTCTTGGCCGTGGAGACGGCGCTGTTCTTTGGGGGGCGCCGCATTCGTCCCATCTTTAAGTCCGAGTTCGCCAAGAGCAAGATTGTGCGCTGGGCCTTTAGCCGCGTCGGCGGCATCCCCGTGGAGCGTGGTACTGCCGATATGAAGTGCTTGCGCGCCGCCCAGCATGCGCTGCAGCGCGGCGAGGACGTTCTGATCTTCCCCGAGGGCACGCGCATCCGCTCGCGCGAGATCAAGCCCGAGGTCCACGGCGGTTTTGCGCTCATCGCTCAGATGGGCAAGGCACCTGTGAACCCGCTCGCCATTTGCGGCTGGTCCGACATCACGCCCGTGGGCAAAAAGATCATGCGTCCCAAGAAATGCTGGATCCGCGCCGGCAAGGCTGTCTCGCTTTCCGACGCACCGGCCGGGCTTAAGCGCACGGAGCGCCTGGAATGGTTTGAGTCCGAGGCCATGGACCGCGTCTACGCCATGCGAGACGAGCTGTGCGCCGAACATCCGGGCAGGTTCTAGCCATGAGCGAGAACGTGACGAACACCGCCGTGACTGCGTCCGATCAGGACGGCGCGCCCACCATCGAGATCGCAGCCCACGCCGGCACTTGCTACGGCGTGCAGCGCGCGCTCGATATGGCGCTAGCCGCCGCACCGCAGGCAGGTGAGTGCGCTCAGGTCCATACCTTGGGGCCGCTCATCCATAACCCCATCGTGGTACGCGAGCTTGCTGAGGCAGGCGTTGGCCTGGCCGAGAACCTGGACGACGCCGCATCGGACACCGTAATCATTCGCGCGCACGGAGTGGTGCCGCAGGTGATCGATGCTGCCCGCAAGCGTGGCCTCAACGTGGTCGACGCCACCTGCCCCTACGTGAAGAAGGTCCATATGGCAGCCGAGCGCCTGGTGCGCGAGGGCTACCGCGTGGTGGTCGTAGGCGAGCCGGGCCATCCCGAGGTGGAGGGCATCCTGGGCCACGCCGGCAATGATGCGCAAGTCGTGAGCTGTGCCGCCGACGCCAACGCCTTGTCGCTCAAGGGCAAGGTGGGCCTGGTTGTGCAGACCACCCAGACCGCGCAGAACCTCGCCGAGGTCGTGGCTGCCATCACCCCGCGCGTACAGGAGCTGCGCGTGATCAACACCATCTGCGCCGCCACGAGCGAGCGCCAGCAGGCAGCCGCATCGCTTGCCAAACGCTGTGATTGCATGGTCGTCGTGGGTGGCAAGAACTCGGGCAACACCCGCCGCTTGGCGCAGATTTGCGCAGACGCCTGCGAGCGCACGTATCACATCGAGGAAGCTTCCGAGCTCCAGGCCGCGTGGTTTACCGACGCTCACCACATCGGCATCACCGCAGGAGCCTCCACCCCGCAAGAACACATCGAGCGCGCCGTCGAGCGCATCAAGGAGCTTTGCCGCTAATCATGGACCAGACCGTACCCGCATACGCCGCCGAGGTGGCCGATTACGGGCGCAGCCGCGACCCCGAGCCGGGTGAGGGCGCGCTCGTAAAGAACGTGCGTCCCGAATCGCCCGCGTGGGATGTGGGTATCGAGCCGGGCATGCGCGTGCTCACGGTCAACGGCGAGCAGCTGACCGACATGATCGTATGGCTCTGGGAGGCCGACGACGACACCGTCGACCTTGAGGTTTTCGACCCGCGCGACAACACCGTCACCTCCGTCGAGCTCGACCGCTTCCCGGGAGAGGACTGGGGCCTTGAATTCGATGGCCCCATCTTCGATGGTATGCGCACCTGTGTGAACGCCTGCGTATTTTGCTTTATGACGATGCTCCCCAAGGGCGGCCGCTCCACGCTCTATATTCGCGACGACGACTATCGCCTAAGCTTTTTGCAGGGCAACTTCGTCACGCTCACCAACCTCACCGACGAGGACGTGCAAAACGTCATCCAGCGCAACATGAGTCCCATGAACGTATCGGTCCACGCCGTGAGCCCCGACGTCCGCCGCCGTATGATGGGCCGCAACGCCCAGCGAGGCATGGACGTGCTCGAGACCATCATGGCCGCCGGCATCGAGATCCACGCCCAGATCGTGTTGTGCCCCGGCATGAACGATGGCGAGGAGCTGGAAAAGACCCTGCGCTTTTGCGAGGAGCACGAGCAAATCACAAGCCTGGGCATTGTGCCGCTCGGTTTTACCAAGCATCAGAACCGCTTTAGCTGGTCATACAGCGACAAGCCCGAACTGGCGCGCGAGACCATTGCCATGATCCGTCCCTACCAGGACCGCGCCTTCGAGCGTTTTGGCCGCCACACCTTCCAGATGAGCGACGAGTTCTATCTGGACGCCGGCATCGATCCTCCCGAGGCAGACTTTTACGACGGTTACCCGCAGTACTACGACGGCATTGGCATGATCCGCTCGTATCTGGACGAGACCGACGACGTGCTTGCCGCCGACGCCGAGCGCCTGCGTCGCGTCCGCGAGGCCATCGCCGCCCGCAGCCAGCGGCTTCTGTGTCTCTCGGGCGCCAGCGCACGCGACACGGTGGCCCGCTTTGTGGAGTCGCCCAAGGGACTCGCCGGCACCGTCACAGCCATCAAGAACCGCTACTTTGGCGGCAACGTGGACGTGACCGGCCTCATCGTCGCGTGTGACATTCTGGAGCAGCTGCCCCAAGATCTGTCGGGGGTTATGCTCTTTGTGCCTAAGCTCATGTTCAACGCTGACGGCATGACGCTTGACGAGTATCATCGTGACGATTTACTCGCAAGCCTTACCAGTCGCGGCGCCGAGGTTCATGTGGTATCGACCATGCCGCATGAGCTGCTCGATACCCTGGAGCGCATCCTTGGCATTGTGCCCGCAGACTCTAACACTTCCACTGACCCTACCCATTAAAGGAGAGCAGATGAAACCTATCGTCGCCGTCGTCGGACGCCCCAACGTGGGCAAGTCCACGCTCGTTAACCGCCTGGCCCAGACCTCGGACGCCATCGTCCACGAGTCCCGCGGCGTCACGCGCGACCGCTCGTATCACACGGCCGATTGGAACGGCCGCGAGTTCACCATCGTCGACACGGGCGGCATCGAGCCGCTCAAGAGCGATGACGTCTTTGCCACGTCCATCCGCGACCAAGCCCTCGCCGCCGCCGAGGAAGCCGCTGTCATCCTGTTTGTGGTCGACGGGCGCACCGGCGTCACCGAGGAGGACGAGTCGGTCGCCCGCATGCTCAAGCGCTGCGACAAGCCGGTCTTTCTGCTGGTGAACAAGCTCGACAACCCCGATCGCGAGAACGACAGCATCTGGGAGTTCTATTCGCTCGGCATCGGCGAGCCCACGCCGCTCTCGGCCCTGCACGGCCACGGCACGGGCGACCTGCTCGACGATATCGTGGCCCTGCTTCCGGAGGAAGAGGACGAGGTCGCCGATGAGTTCCCCGACGCGCTGAACGTCGCCATCATCGGCCGCCCCAACGCCGGTAAGTCCTCGCTGTTCAACCGCATCCTGGGCGCCGACCGCTCCATCGTGTCCAACATTGCCGGCACCACGCGCGACGCCATCGACACGGTCGTCGAGCGCAACGGCAAGCACTACCGCATGGTCGACACCGCGGGCATCCGCAAGAAGAGCACCGTGTACGAGAACATCGAGTACTACTCCATGGTTCGCGGCCTGCGCGCCATCGACCGCGCCGACGTGGCGCTGCTCGTCGTCGACGCCTCCGTGGGCGTTACCGAGCAGGACCAGAAGGTCATGGGTCTTGCCATCGAGCGCGGATGCGCCATCGTTGTGCTGCTCAACAAGTGGGATCTGCTCGACGACGACCGCAAGCGCGAGGCCTGCATGGAGACCGTCGACCGCCGTCTGGGCGTCATGGCTCCCTGGGCCCAGTATCTGCGCATCTCTGCGCTCACCGGCCGCAGCGTCGAGAAGATCTGGGCGATGGTCGACGCCGCCGAAAAGACGCGCTCGCAAAAGATCACCACCTCGCGCCTTAACACGTTCCTCACCGACCTGCGCGAGTTCGGCCACACCGTGGTGGACGGCAAGCGCCGCCTGCGCATGCACTACGTGACTCAGACGGGCATCAACCCGCCGACGTTCACGTTCTTCGTCAACCACAGCGATCTGGTCAACGACACCTATCAGCGCTACATCGAGAACCGCATGCGCTCGACCTTCGATTTTGCCGGCACGCCCATTCGACTCTTCTTTAGGAAGAAGGAGCAAAAGGATGCATAATCCGATTCTGCTGACCGCCATCTGCGCCGTGGTCTCGTTCTTTATCGGGGCGATTCCGTTTGGCCTGATTCTGGGCCGCGTGTTCAACCACACGGACATCCGCAAGGCGGGCTCCGGTAACATCGGCACCACCAACGCCCTGCGTGTGGCCGGCCCCAAGGTGGCCGCGCTCACGCTGCTGCTCGACTGCCTTAAGGGCGCCATCTGCGTCCTTATCGCGCGTCCGCTCATCGCGAGCGTGGGCTATGGCTTCCCCGTGAGCATCATGGCCCCCGGCGCCGCCGGCGACTGGATGCTTGGCGTCGTCTGCCTGGCAGCCGTGTGGGGCCATATCTTCTCGCCCTACCTTAACTTCCATGGCGGCAAGGGTATCGCAGTTGGTCTGGGCGTCATTCTCGCCTGGTACTGGCCTATTGGCCTGTCGCTGCTCGGCATGTTTATCGTGGCCGTCGCCATCACCAAGTATGTGTCGGTGGGCTCACTTTCCGCAGCTATCGGTCTTCCCATCGCTGCTTGCGCGGTCTTTCCGTACAGCAGCCTGGGACTTAAGTTTTGCATGGCGCTGATCGGCATCACCGTGGTGTGGGCCCATCGTGCGAACATCAAAAAGCTCATGGCCGGTAAGGAGTCCAAGCTCTCGTTTACCAAGCGCGTCACCGAGCCCGACGATAAGTAGGAGAGAGTCATGAATGTTGCGCTGATTGGCTCCGGCTCCTGGGGAACCGCCGTCGCGGGCCTTGCCGCCGCGCGGGCCGAGCGCGTGACCATGTGGGCCCACAGCGAGCAGACGGCCGCCGGCATCAATGGCGAACACCGCAACCCCCGCTACCTTGTGGGCTACGAGCTGCCCGGCAACGTCGTCGTCACGACGGACCTGGCGCAGGCGCTCGACGGTGCCGAGGCCATCATCTTTGCCGTTCCTTCGACACACCTTCGCAGCGTGTGCCACCAGGCCGCTCCCTTTATCGCCGCCGATACCCCGGCGCTCTGCCTCACCAAGGGCATTGAGCCCGAGTCCGGCCTGCTCATGAGCGAGGTCATCGCCAGCGAGATCGGCAACGAGTCGCGCGTGGCGGCGCTCTCGGGCCCCAACCATGCTGAGGAAATCTGCCGCGGCGGACTTTCTGCCGCCGTCATCGCCAGCAAAAATCCGCAGATAGGGGAGACCTTTAAGGACCTGCTCCTGTCCACGGCCTTCCGCATCTACCTCTCGCAAGACATGACCGGTGTCGAGGTTTGCGGCGCCATGAAAAATGTCATCGCCATCGTGTGCGGCATCTCCGCCGGCTCGGGCGCAGGCGACAACACGCTTGCCCTCATCATGACGCGCGGCTTGGCCGAGATCAGCCGCCTGGTGCACGCCCGCGGCGGTCAAGCTATGACCTGTATGGGACTTGCCGGCATGGGCGACCTCATTGCCACCTGCACCTCGGAGCATTCACGCAACCGCACCTTTGGCTACGAGTTTGCCCACGGCGTGTCGCTCGACGAGTATCAGGAGCGCACGCATATGGTGGTCGAGGGCGCCGTCGCGGCCCGCAGCGTCAGCGAACTTGCCCGTTCACTGGGCGTAGACATTCCGCTCACCTTTGCCGTGGAGCAAACGCTCTACAACGGTGTTACTTTGGATAGGGCGCTCGAGATTCTTACCGAACGCGTCCCTTCTCAAGAGTTCTACGGACTCACCGACTAGCGCAGAAAGGCTTCTACCATGGGTTCCATCAAAATCGCTCCGTCCGTCCTTTCGGCCGACATGGCCAACCTCAAGGGCGAGCTCGACAAAATCGCCGGCGCCGACTTTGTGCACTTCGACGTTATGGACGGTCACTTTACCGGCAACCTCACCTTTGGCGTTGACATCCTCAAGGCCGTCAAGCGCTCCACCGACGTGCCGGTCGACGCGCACCTGATGGTGTCGAACCCCGACGAGACGGTCGATTGGTACGCCGACGCCGGTGCCGACATGATCACCGTGCACTACGAGGCCTCCACGCACCTGCACCGCACGCTCACGCATCTGCAGCAGCGCGGCGTCAAGGCCGGCGTGGTGCTCAACCCCGCCACCCCCGTGTGCGTACTCGAGAGCATCATCGACGTCGTCGATATGGTGCTGCTGATGAGCGTGAACCCCGGCTTTGGCGGCCAGAGCTTTATCCCGGGCACCATCGCCAAGCTCCACGAGCTCAAAGCCATGTGCGAGCGCCACGGAGTGTCGCCCATGATCGAGGTCGACGGCGGCATCTCTTCCAAGAACATCGCCGAGGTCGTCAGAGCCGGCGCCAACGTGCTCGTAGCCGGCTCTGCCGTATTTAAGTCCGACGATCCCGCCGCCGAGGTTGCGCTACTGCAAAAGCTGGGCAACGAGGCCGCACAGGAGGCATAAACCCTTATGACCGCAGGTCAAAACCGCATACCCGTGAATCTTGACTATGCCGCCTCGACGCCCATGCGCGCCGAGGCGCTCCTTGCGCAGCGCGAGTACGACGACAGCGAGCTTGCCGGCGTCAACCCCAACTCGCTGCACTCGCTCGGCCGCAAGGCTGCCGCGCGTCTGGAGGTCGCCCGTCGCGAGATCGCCCGTAGCTTTGGCGCACGCGTTCGCCCGTCCGAGATCGTCCTTACCAACGGCGGCACCGAGGCCAACCAGCTGGCGCTGCTCGGTCTTGCCGAGGGTGCACGTCAGCGCGACCGTAAGCGTAACCGCGTGATCGTATCTGCCATCGAGCACGATTCGATTCTGGACAACCTGCCGCTGCTGCGTGCCGCAGGCTTTAGCGTCGACCTGGTGCAGCCCTGCCGCATGGGCTACATTGAGCCTGCCACGCTTGTCGAGCTACTAGGCGACGACGTGGCGCTCGTGAGCATCATGGTTGCCAACAACGAGACCGGCGTGGTACAGCCTACCCGCGAGCTTGCCGCGGCCGCGCATACCGTGGGCGCTCTGTTCCACACCGATGCTATCCAGGGCTATCTGCACATTCCGCTCGATGCCGCCGAGCTGGGCGTCGATGCCATGTCCGTCGCCGCCCACAAAACTGGCGGTCCCGTGGCATCCGGCGCGCTTTACGTTAAGACCCGCACGCCGCTGCGCCCCCGCATCTTTGGCGGCGGACAGGAAGCCGGACGTCGCGCCGGCACGCAGGAC
This sequence comes from uncultured Collinsella sp., assembly GCA_900541825.1. Taxonomy (GTDB): domain Bacteria; phylum Actinomycetota; class Coriobacteriia; order Coriobacteriales; family Coriobacteriaceae; genus Collinsella. Next base: position 503 of record UQLJ01000018.1, on the reverse strand, counting down.
CTGCGCACGCAGCTGGCCTTTGCCGCTGCCGCCCGCACGCTGGCTCCCCATGTGGCTCAGGAGCGCGAGAAGCTGCAAACCCTTTCCAACAAGCTCTACGCCATGCTTACGGCCCATCCGCGCATTCACGCCACCATGGGCGACTATGCGCATGCCGACCGTCTGCCCGGCATGGTGTCGATCTACATTGACGGCATGGACTCCGAGGAGCTCATCATCAAGCTCGACGCCGCCGGCTTTGAGGTATCGGCAGGCTCGGCGTGCTCGAGCGGCAGCATGGACCCGAGCCATGTTTTGAGCGCGATGGGCATCGGTCGCGAGCAAGCTCTCGGCGCTCTTCGCATCTCGTTCGATGACCGCGTGAACCCAGCCGATCTGGACGACTTTGCCCAAGCGCTGCTGTCGATCGTGGGTGCCGCATGATCGTCGCCGAGCTCGAGCGCGCTCTGCTGGCACTGTCTCTTATACACATCTCCGAGCCCACGAGACTGCAGCTAATCTCG
>UQLJ01000017.1:0-51524 GCA_900541825.1 uncultured Collinsella sp. | reverse complement strand
CCCTCTTGCTTAAACTGCTCAACTTTTCGTGCTCACGGTGCTCATTTCCCAGTGATCACTCGGACCACTTCTTAGTGAACATCAACACCATGTTGGGGTGCAGCGACGTGGACCAGGCGACGATCTCCTTGCTGCCGAAGTCGTAGACCGGCGCGAAGTAGGCCTTGCCCCAGGGCTGCTTGAACTCGGTGACGTCGGTGCCCATCTTTTCCCACGGCCCGTCGGCGGCGAAGTCGCGCCCGATGACGTTCTCGAAGGTCTTTCCGACCTTGCCCCTGTACGAGTTGTACCTGTGGTAGTCGGTCTCGCGGCGGATCCCGCAGCTGATGCCCATCTCGCGCATCATCTTCAGCGTCGTCTTGTAGGCTATGCGCACGCCCCGCTCGGCGCGCAGGCACATGGCGATCTGCCTGTGGCCGCACCCGTTGGCGGTGCGCGAGAATATCTCGGCGGCGGCCTCCCAGAGCTCGGGCCTGGTGGGGGCCTTCGGGTGCGACAGCGCGTAGTAGTAGCTGGACCGGGCCATGCCGGCGCACTCCAGCAGGCGCCCCAGCCCGTGCCCCTCTTCGCGCAGGACCCTCACGGCCTCGACCTTCGCCCTGGTCAGAGCCCGTCCCTCTCGACCAGGGCACGCAATTTTTTTAGGTAGGCCACCTCGGTCTCGAGCCTTCGGCAGCGCTCCTCGAGCTCCTCCTCGCGGGTCCGCGGCCTCGCCTTGGAACCGCTCGGCCGGCCCTTGGGCCTCGGGCGCAGGGCCTCCGCGCCGCCCTCGCGGTAGAGCGCGCACCATCTCTTGAGCGGCGACATCGACATTATGCCGAACGCCGCCATCGCCTCGGCCTTCGTCATGCCGCCGTCGACCACGGCGGAGGCTGCGGCGACCTTCTGCTCGTATGTGTACCTGGCCTGCTTGCCGTCCATGGATAGCAGCACCTCGCTTCCGAACGACCGGTATACGCAGAGCCATTGTCTCACGGTTCCGCGCGGGACCGACAGCGCCTTCGCCGCAGACTTGTAGCCGTGGTCTCGCTCGAAGAGCCCGATCGCCGCCTTCCTGGCCTCGATATCGTGCTTCACCCTCAAGTCGACACGCATAAAAAGCCTCCCATTTCTCGTGTCCAAGAAATGGGAGGCAGTTCATCGAGGACCGTTTCCAATTCAGTGGTGGGCGATGAGGGATGTCGCGTGCGGCTGGCGCCGCCCGCTTTCGCTTCGTCGCTTCGCTCCTCGCGTGCTGCGCTGGAAAACGTTTCGCGTTTCCTCAGCTCCGCACCCTGTCGGGTTCGAATCCCTCTGCGATGGGGCCAAACTAAAACGGTCCCCTTGCGAGGACCGTTTCCAATTCAGTGGTGGGCGATGAGGGATTCGAACCCCCAGCCTTGTGCGTGTAAAGCACCTGCGCTAACCGTTGCGCCAATCGCCCGCAGGGATTGAGTATAGCGGAAACCCTGGGCTGTTCACTGCTAATTCATAACGAAACTTACGCGGCGACTTCGGCGCCCTTGTCCTCGTCGATAAAGAAGCGCTTGTACCAGATGAGGAACGTCAGCGTGGTATAGATCTTACGCTGGTTGAGCGCGCGGCCCTCAAAGTGATCGTCAAGCAGTTTCATGAGCGCATCGGTGTCAAAGAAATCGGCAGCCCACGGTGCGGTGAAGTATTCCTTTACGTAGTCGTAGTACTTTTGCTCGCGCAGCCAGAACTTGACCGGTACGGGGAAGCCCACCTTCTTGCGCGTTGCCCACTCGTCGGGCAGCGTGCGGTTGGCGGCGTGACGCAGGACGAGCTTGCAGCCTTCTTCGTTAACACGGTAGTTGGCGGGAATGTGCTCGGCAAACTCCATGACCTTCTTGTCCAGGAACGGGACGCGAAGCTCCAGAGAATGCGCCATGCACATCTTATCGGCCTTGAGCAGAATGTCGCCCGGCAGCCACATGTTCATATCCAGATACTGTTTCTTGGAAAGCTCGCAGCAGTTGGGAACCTGCTTGTAGTACTCGGCGCACATCTCGGCGGCGTTCTTGCCGGTGTCATAAGCGGGCTTGAGTACCTCGTCGACCTCGGAGGGATCGAACACCTTTGCCTGACCCACATACCAGCGCTCGGGAACCTCGGCGCATTTCGTCAGGAAGTTGTGGCCCTTAAAGTAGGGGAGATGCTGAACGAGCGAGCCCAGGGCGCGCCGTACGCCGAGCGGCACGCGCTTCTTAAAGGAGCGCATCTCGGGGGTGTCCTCGTACCACTCATAGCCGGCAAACAGCTCGTCGGCACCCTCGCCCGAAAGGACGACGGTGACCTCCTCGGAAGCCATTTGCGCCAGATAGTACAGCGGCACGCTGGACAGGTTCGATTGCGGCTCGTCCATGTGGTACTGGATATTGGGCAGTGCATCGAAGAACTCGTCGGCGGTAATCATCTTGCGCACGTTCTTGATGCCCAGCTTGTCGGAAAGCTCGGCAGCGTAGTTGGTCTCGTTAAAGTTCTTGTAATCAAAGCCGACAGAATACGTGGTGTCGGGCATGAGACAGGCGGCAATGTAGCTGGAGTCCACGCCGCCAGAAAGGAACGAGCCCACCTTAACATCGGCGATTCGGTGTGCAGCGACGCTTTCGTGCACGACCTTGTCGCACTCGTCCACGTACTCCTCGAAGGTCTTGGAGTTGTCGTCGGTGAAGTCACAGCTCCAGTAACGCTTGATGTCCATGGTGTTGGTCGTCAGGTCATACGTAAAGCAATGCGCCGGGGCAAGCTTGAACACGCCCTTAAAGAAGGTCTCCTCCGTGGCGGGGAATTGCAGCGTCAAGTAGGGGCGTAGCGCGTCGTGGTTGACAGCCTTCTCAAACTTGGGATGGTCCAGGAAGCTCTTGATCTCGGAGCCAAACAGCAGTGAGCCATCGGATGCCTGGTAGTAATAAAACGGCTTGATACCAAAGATGTCGCGAGCGCCAAAGAGTTTGTTCTTGTTCTGGTCGTGAATCACGAACGCGTACATGCCGCGTAGGCGGTTGACCAGGTCCTCGCCCCACTCCTCGTAACCGTGTACCAGGACCTCGGTATCGGCGTTGCAGTGGAAGGCGTAGCCGGCTGCCTCCAGCTCGGCGCGAAGCTCCTGGAAGTTGTAAATCTCTCCGTTGAAGACAATCGTGACCTTGCCGTCGTCGCTCGACATGGGCTGAGCTCCAGCTTCGGAAAGATCGAGAATCGAAAGACGACGGAAGCCAAGGGCAACGTTGTCGACGATATGCTGGCCGCCCATATCGGGACCACGGTGGATGATGCGATTCATCATGGCCGTGAGAACCAGCTCACTCTGTTCATCTGTACCGGTAAAACCGACAAAACCGCACATGCAAGATCCTTTCTGCTGACGGCTCAGGTGTACTGCCGCAAGGATCGCGGCAGCTGATGTCAAATAATCTTTACTATCATGCCAATCTTTTGTTTCGTGATAGGGCATAAGCGCCGAGCGAACCGAAAAAACCACGGCCCGATCTTCAGACGAAGCGGCGGGTCGTGGTTGTGAACACTATGTATGAGCGGTTAGCGCTTGCTGCGCTCGGCGAGACGGTGCTCCACCTTGGTGACGATGTGGATGAGCGGAATCGTCACGACCAGATAGTAAAGTGCGGCGCAAATGTAGGGCGTAATGTTGCCCGTGGTGGCCGTGAGGTTTTTGGAGAACAGCATGAGCTCCATGACGCCAACGCTCGAAAGCAGCGACGTGTCCTTGTACAGCATAACGAACTCGCTGGTCATAGTCGGTATAACGTAACGTACAGCCTGCGGGATCACGATGCGCGACATAACTTGGGACCAAGTCATGCCAAGCGAGTAAGCAGCTTCCGCTTGACCATGCGGTACGCTCTCGATGCCGGCACGGAAAATCTCGGCAAGATAGGCCGAACAGTTGATGGCGAGCACGCCAACGCCGAGCGGCAGATTGGGCACGTTGAGACCGATCATAGGGAACCCAAAGAACGCAATGTAGATCTGCAGGAAGAGCGGGGTTCCGCGCAGGACGTTGATGTATGTCACAGCGATGCCGCGCAGCATACGACTATGACTGATTTTCATAAAGGCAAACAGCAAGCCGATGGGGATGGCGAGCGGAAAACCGATGGCGGTCACGGCAAGTGCTATGCCCCAGCCCTTAAAGAGCGAAGCGATTGAGGTGACGATAATCTGCGGCTTGCAGAACATGCCCAAAAACGGGTTGGAGTTCCATGCGGCAACCCAAGGCTGGGCATCGAGCCAGGCGACGATTTCTTGCACCATGGTGCTCTCCGAGACGCTGATGGTGTTGCTCTCGGGAAGATCTCGCTTGTCGCCGTCGGTGACATAGCTGCCGGTGACGGCATAGGCACCCGCGTTGCTCGGGAATACGACGTCGGGGACGACAACGCGAATCTGCGAGCCGGCAGCGACGGGATCGGCGAACTTGATGACGAGCTTTGAGCCGTCCAGCGAGCACGATGCCTTGACACCCGTCTGGTTCAGTCCGTCGAGCAGCGTGACCTTAACATCGGTGCTTTCAAATGACCCGCCTTCGGGCAGCTCAAGCTCAATTTGCGAAACGTCGCCCTCGTCGCTACCCGTTGTCGCTTCCCAGGTCAGGCGGGTTGCGATGCCGCCGAGCACGCCGTTGCCGCCGTCTTCGTTTGACTTGGCGGTCGCCGAGGTGACGGCGAGTGAAGCGCCCGTCGCGTCCTCTGAGCTCGAGGCATCCTCGTAATCGGACCCGCTCGTGGGTGCCATGCCAAACCACTTCTCGTACAGTTTGTCATAGGCGCCGGAGCTCTTGATCTTGGCAAGGGCATCGTTGATGGCCTGTGTCAGCTCGGGGTTGTCTTTAGAGACGGCAATGCCAAACTGCTCGCCCGTCGGAACCTCTTTGATGATCTCCATACCGGTAAAGGAGTTCGAAACCATCCACTGCTCAACGGGAAGATCGCATACGACCGCCTGGCACTGACTACTCATGACGGCGGTGAAGGCTGCCGTCCAGTCGTCAAAGTTGACGGTGGTTGCCTGCGGCAGGTTCTCGATTGCCCACTCCTCGGATGTGGTGCCCGACTGCACGGCAATTTTGACGCCCGGTGCGTTGAGGCTGTCGACCGTGTCGTATCCAGTGTTCTTTGCAACTGCGACGCCCTGGTTGGAGTCGATATAGGGGTCGGTGAAGTCGACCTCTTCCTTGCGTTCGTCGGTAATCGTGATGTTGCATGCGCCGACATCGGTCTTTACACCCTGTTTGACCATGGGGATAATGCCGTCGAACTTTTGCGCCGGCAAGTAGTTGAGCTCCAGACCGAGCTCGTCCGCGATCATGCCCATGAGTTCATAGGTAAAGCCCTGGTCTTCGCCGGAATCGTTGACGTATTCAAACGGGGGTGTGGCCAAGTCACTTGCGACGGTGAACTTGCCATTCTCGACGAGTGTGTAGGTGCTCGAGGCGTTCTGGGAGGACGAACAGCCGCTCGCGCCGATGGTGGTGGCAAGGGCCACAACGATCGTCGCGAAGGCGCAGACGATGCGCCGGGTCAACTGGACATGTGCCGAGCGGTGGCGACGTTCGAAGTGTCGTTTCATCTGGAATCCTTTGCTTGGGCATGATGGGTCGGCATTGTGGGTCAATGAGGCGCATCAAGACATTTGGATAAAGAATAGCACCCAGATTTCCTTGTTTTTACACGGGGTGGACACTGTTGTCATTTATTGGCCCACAGCACAGTCCATGCAATTTTTTAGAAGGCTGCAGTGCGCGCGAGGCCAGGTGGCATATTAGGATGGTTGATAATACAGAATGTTTCATCGTTTCTGCCGCGGGACGTCTTTTGCCCTTTAAGGCTGAATTTAGCGAGAGAGGTCTTTGTATGTCGAGTCCGACACAAGAGAAGCTAACTCTGATGCGCTATATAGAGTTGCTCGAGGAAGATGACCTTGTTGTTTCCAGACCGAGCGCTTCGTGCGACCAGCGCATTGAGTTTGCGACTGACGACTCGCGCCAGGTGCGTCCGGGCACGTTGTTTGTCTGCAAGGGCCGCGCGTTTAAGCGCGAGTACCTGCTTTCGGCAATCGCCGATGGCGCCGTGGCCTACGTTTCTGAGGTCGATTACGATGTTGATCTTCCCGCGGTGATTGTGAGTGATATTCGTCGCACGCTCGCCGTGGTGGCAGATGCCTTTTATGGGCACCCGTCGGGTAGGGTGAAGGTCTGCGCCTTTACAGGTACCAAGGGCAAGTCGACCTGTAGCTTTTATCTGCGCGGCATTCTCGCCAACGAGGCCAAGCTTACGGGCTGTCATCGACCCGCTCTTAATACGGGCATTGAGTTCGACGACGGCATCGAGACGGGTCCTTCCAAGCTGACGACTCCCGAATCCTTTCTGCTGCAGTCTCGCATCGCACATGCTGCGGAGGCGGGTGCCCCGTGGCTGGTTATGGAGGCATCGAGCCAGGGCCTCAAATACGAGCGCACGGGCAAGATCGCCTTTGAAGTCGGCGCCTTTACCAATATCGGCGAGGATCACATTTCGCCGATTGAGCATCCGACGCTCGAGGATTACTTTGCCAGCAAGCTCAAAATTTTCTCGCAGAGCCGTTTTGCCGTGGTCAATCTCGATATGGATAAGGTCGATCGTGTGCTCGAGGCGGCATCTCGTTGCGAACGTACGGTGACGTTCTCCCTGACCGACGAGCGTGCCGACGTGCTCGCGCTGGCGATTCGTAATGACGACTGCGGCGTGGCAGCAACGGTGCGCACGCCCCGCTTTACGCGCGACATTGTGATTCCCACGCCGGTTAAGTTCAATGTGTCCAATGCGCTTGCCGCTATTGCCTGCGCCGAGGCCCTGGGCATTTCCGAAGAGGGTATCGTCCACGGCTTTGAGGGTGTCTTCGTTCCCGGCCGCATGGAGCTCCATCCGTCCGTATCGGGCAAAATCTTGGGAATCGTCGATTTTGCACATAACGGCATGAGCCTCGAGACGCTCCTGCGTGACTTGCGCGAGAACTATCCCGAGCGCGAGCTGGCGGTTGTATTTGGCGCTACGGGCGGTAAGGGTGTCGATCGGCGCACCACAATGGGTATCGCCGCTGGCAAGTATGCCGACCGAATCGTGATTACCGAGGATGACCCCGGCCCCGAGGATGTCGAGGATATTTGCGCCGAGATCGCGCGCAACGTTCAAGCGCAGGGAAATGATAACTGGCAAATCGTGACTGATCGCGTTGCCGCTATCGAGACTGCCGTGCGCGAAACCGTCCGTCCTGCCGTGGTCATCGTGACCGGTAAGGGCGAGGAAGAGCGTATGCTGCGCAAGAACGGACCCGAGCCTTGTGAGCGCGACGGTTCGATTCTCAAGCGCACCCTTGCGGCGTACGACGCCTAAGACCAGAAGCCCCTTCTACGTAATGGAGTGACCATGTCCCACAATACCCTGCCGACCGTCGCTGAGCTTTCGGGCGAGATGCGTGAGCGTCTTGCCAAGGTTAAGTACGTCTTTACCGACCTGGACGCCACCATGCTTGCGCCCGGCTCGTGCGTGCTGCGCGACAACGACGGCAACCCCTCGACCAAGCTCGTCGAGGCTGTCGTGGCACTTGCTCGCGCCGGCATCCAGGTGGTCCCCACCTCGGGCCGCAACCGCACCATGATTCACGAGGATGCGCGCGTGCTCGGCCTCAACTCCTACATCGGCGAGATGGGTGGCCTGGTCATGTACGACCTCAAGGCCAACGATTGGGAGTATCTGACCGGCGATATGCCCTACGACCCCGCCTGCGGCCTCACGCCGCATCAGGTGATCGAGCAGACCGGCGTGTGCGAGAAGATCCTCGCCCGCTGGCCGCATAAGATCGAGTACCACAACGACATGTCGACTGGCTACAAGTACCGCGAGGTCACCGTCGGCATGCGCGGCGATGTGCCCGACGACGAGGTCCAGGCCATTCTTGACGAGGCCGGCTGCGGCCTGGTCTGGGCCTGCAACGGTCACCTGACCCATCTGTCCAAGCCGACGACGCTCGAGCTCGAACGCGTCGAGGATGGCCGCGCGTTTAACATCAATCCCGCCGGTCTCAACAAGGGCGTTGCCATCGCACGTTTCTGCGAGCACCTGGGTATCGAGCGCGAGGAGACGCTGGCGCTCGGCGATTCCGAGTCCGACTTCTACATGGCTGACCATGTGGGCACGTTCTGCCTGGTCGAGAACGGTTTGACCAGCGCCGGCGCGCCCGAGTTCCTGGATGCTTGCGATAACGCCTACGTCACGCGCGGCAAGATTGTCGATGGCTGGGCGGCAACGGCAGAGCTGCTCGTCGCGGCCCGTTCGTAGTGCGGTCCTATCGCGCTGAGCCATATCTTTTCGAGAGAGAATCTGGTGAGGTAATGTCCGATATCGAGAATCTGGCTGGCGACACACGCCCCATTGGCGTATTCGACTCGGGTCTAGGCGGTCTGACGGTTGCACGCGCCATCGCAACGGCGTTGCCGCACGAGTCCGTCTACTACTTTGGCGACACCAAGCGCTGCCCCTACGGCACCCGCACCGAGGACGAGGTGCGCTCGTTTGCACTGCAGGCGGGCCGTTGGCTGTCGAAGCACGACGTCAAGATCATGGTCATCGCCTGCAATACGGCGACCGCTGCGGCCTTGCGCTTGGCCCAGCAGGTGCTCGACGTCCCCGTCATCGGTGTGATCGCACCGGGCGCACGCGCGGCAATCAACAGTACCCGCACGCGCCGGGTGGGCGTGCTCGCCACCAACCTCACCATTCGCTCAGGCGCTTACACGCGTGCCATTCAGGACCTGGATGCCGGCGTCGACGTATACGGCTGCCCTGCCTCGAGCTTTGTCGAGGTCGTTGAGCACGAGCTCGCCTCGGGCGCACATCTGCAAGAGCAGTGGCTCGAGAACGAGGACATCTTTGATACGCCTGCCGTACGCGCGCTGGTCGGTGCCACGGTTGAACCGCTGCGCGACCACGGCATCGATACCGTGGTACTCGGCTGCACGCATTTCCCGCTGCTCGTGGGGCCTATTCGCCATGCGCTGGGGCCCGGGGTGCGCGTGGTGAGTTCCGCCGAAGAGACTACGCGCGAGCTGACCGATATTCTCACGCGCCGCGAGCAGCTGGCGGGCGACGCAGCCGAGCCGCAGCATCGTTTTGCGACGACGGCCGATAACATTGCCGAGTTTGCGGTGGCGGGCAGTTTTATCTTTGGCCAGCCGCTCAAGAGCATTGAGCATATCGATATCGACGAACTGAAATAGATGTAGGGTTACCGTCCAAAGACTTGCCCCCTTCTTTTGCCGAAAGGATATTTCTATGGAGTACATGCAGGTCAACCGCGCCAACGGCCGTGCCGCCAATGAGCTGCGCCCCGTCAAGCTCACCCGTGGTGTTATGAAGCATGCCCACGGCTCGTGCCTGGCTGAGTTCGGTGACACGCGCGTGCTGTGTGCCGCCACAATTGAGGAGGGCGTGCCGGGCTGGCGCAAGGGCGCCAAGGCCGGTTGGGTAACGGCGGAGTACGCCATGCTGCCGGCATCGACCGGCAAGCGCTGCAAGCGCGAGCACGCCAACCGCAAAGGCCGCTCCATGGAGATCGAGCGCCTCATCGGTCGCAGCCTGCGTACTGTCGTCAACATGAAGGCGCTCGGCGAGTACACCGTCACCGTCGACTGCGACGTGATTCAGGCAGACGGCGGCACGCGAACGGCGAGCATTACCGGCGCCTGGGTGGCGCTGCACGACGCCCTTGCCATGTGGGTCGAGGCGGGTAAGCTCGAGCGCATCCCGCTCACGGGTCAGGTCGCCGCGATTTCCATGGGCGTTGTCGACGGCAACACCCTGCTCGACCTGGATTATTCCGAGGACAGTCACGCCGAGGTCGACATGAACCTTGTCGCCACCGATACCGGTGAGATGATCGAGCTTCAGGGCACTGGCGAGCAGGCGCCCTTCGACCGCAAGCGCCTCAATTCCCTGCTCGATTTGGGCGACAAGGGCATTGCCGAGCTCATCGAGCTCCAGCGCCAAGCTCTCGCCTAGCCTGCCAAAAAGGGACAGGTTTATTTTGGCAGGTTTTATCTGCGGAAACGCCGAAGTATAAGACTGCCGCTGATTAAGAGGAGGAGAGGCCGAGACCTCGTCGTCCTCAACACGGCATTGCTATACGGACAAGGAGGCCAGTCATGGCACTTGAGAAGATCGATATCGACACCCTCGATCCGGCAGCGACCATCGTCGTGGCAACGGGCAATGCCCATAAGCTCACCGAGATCGAGGCCATTTTGGGCAAGGTTATGCCCGAGGTTCGCTTTGTGGCGCTCGGCCAGCTGGGCGATTTTGAGGACCCCGAGGAAAACGGCACGACGTTTTTGGAGAACGCCATCATCAAGGCACAGGCTGCCGTCGAAGAGACGGGCCTTATGGCCATTGCCGACGATTCGGGCCTGGTCGTCGACGCGCTGGACGGTGAGCCCGGTGTGTATAGCGCGCGCTACGCGGGCGTTCACGGCGACGATGCCGCCAACAATGCCAAGCTGCTCGTGAATCTGGAGGGCGTGGCCGACGAGGACCGCACTGCGCGCTTTATGAGCGTCGTCGCGCTCATCGACACGGATGGTTTGGTCACCTATGGTGAAGGCGCCTGCGAGGGCGTTATCGCACACGAGGGTCGCGGCGATCACGGCTTTGGCTACGACCCACTGTTCCTGCCGGTCGACACGCCGGGCAAGACCATGGCCGAGCTGACGGCGGACGAGAAGAACGCCATCAGCCATCGATTCCATGCGCTCGAGCACCTATCCGCCAAACTGACGGGCGAGGAGTAGGCCGTGCGTGCGGTAGTGCAGCGCGTGCTCAACGCCGGCGTGACGGTCGACGGTGAGTGCGTGGGCAAAATTGGGCGCGGCTATCTGGTGCTACTGGGCGTGGGTCACGGCGACACGCGCGCCGAGGCCGATAAGCTGTGGGGAAAGCTCCGGGGCTTGCGCATTAACGAGGACGAGAACGGCAAGACCAACCTGGCACTTGCCGATGTCGACGGCGAGGTTCTCGTGGTGTCGCAGTTCACGCTGTTCGCCGATTGCCGTCACGGCCGCCGCCCATCGTTTACGGATGCCGGTGCCCCCGATGTCGCCAACGAGCTCTACGAGTACTTCCTGACGCTTGTGCGCGAGGACGTCGAGCACGTAGCGCATGGCATTTTCGGCGCCGACATGAAGGTCGACCTCGTCAACGACGGCCCATTCACCATCGTCTTGGACACCGACAACCTTTAGGTTACGCGGTTTTACCAAACCGCGTAACAACTGGTCATGCGAGGTTGTTGTCTGGTACGTATTTGGGACGGGGCTTATTTAGATACTTGCGTATGGCGGCAGCAGGGTGCTATAGTATTAGAGTTTTGTCTATCTTAGGGGTATTATCCCCTTTTTGAATTGCACCTTCTGGAGGCCCTGTTCATGGAAGAGATGGAAGTCAATCACGTCGACGACATCCACGAGAAGCTGACCGATATGGTGGGCGATCGCGTTAAGGTGAAGGCCAACATGGGCCGCACCCGCGTCGTCGAGCGCATGGGCACCATCAAGAGCGTCCATCCGGCAGTCTTTATCGTCGAGGTCGACGAGCGCCGTGGCCGCAAGTCGCGTCAGTCCTACCAGTATATTGATGTTCTCACCGGCCAGGTCGAGCTGTTCGACCCCGAGAGCGGCGAGCACATTTTTACCCCGCTCGGCAATCAGCTCGAGGAGCACTAGCGGTGACCGATTGGTCTCTGACCCTTTCCGCGCCGGCAAAGATCAACCTCTATCTGGGGGTTCATACCGAGCGTGACGACCGCGGCTACCATAAGGTCGATTCCCTGATGGCAGCCGTCGGTCTTGCCGATATCGTGACGGTCACGCCGGCGCAGGAGCTGACCGTCCAGACGGTTCCGGCATCTGACTTTCCCATGCAAAAGAATACGGCGTATCGTGCTGCGCTCGCTATGGCCGAGCATTATGGTCGCGAAGCCAACGTCTGCATCACGATCGAGAAGCGCATCCCGTTGTGTGCCGGCCTGGGCGGTCCTTCGACGGATGCCGCGGCGGTCATTGTCGCCTTGGCAGAGAGTTGGGGCATCGACCGTGCCGATCCCGCGCTGGACAACATCGCGCGCGGCATTGGCGCTGACGTTCCCTTCTTTTTGCATGCCAGCCCTGCATTTTACGTGGGTGGGGGAGACGTGCTGGCAACCGAGTACCCCGCACTTCCCGCGACACCCGTCGTGCTGGTCAAGCCGCGCGAGGCAAGCGTTTCAACAATTGAAGCCTATCGACGTTTTGACGAGACCCCAGAGCCTGCGGACAAGCCCGGAGCGATCGCATCTGCCCTTCGCTCGGGAGATGCAGGGGCGGCCTACGCACTCGTCCACAACAACCTGGGTGTCATTTCCGCGCAGATGGAGCCGCGGATCCAAACGGTGCTCGACTGGCTCCGTTCACAGGACGGTACCATTGCCGCAAACGTGTGCGGTTCGGGTGCCTGCTCGTTTGCTCTCTGCGATAGCGCCGCCACGGCAGCCAATCTTGCGGCAGCCGCTCAACAAAACGGCTGGTGGGCTTATGCAACGGAGCTCGTTTCCGACACGGTTCGCATTGAAGCGCCAAAGAAGTAAAAATTTCTCTGGCACACGACGGAAATCTTTGTTACTATAGTCGAGCTAACGGGTTGTGGCTCAGTTTGGTAGAGCACTGCGTTCGGGACGCAGGGGTCGCTGGTTCAAATCCAGTCAACCCGACCAGAGCATGAGGAGGGACCGCTTCTTGCGGTCCCTTTTTTTAGCTATTGTTGTGATACCGCGATACCCGCGGTATACTCATTCGAGCTTGTCTCGCTGTATTGTGGAGGTCTACATGTTTGGACTGAGGGCTCCTGAGCTCATCATTATTCTCGTTGTTGTCCTGATTATCTTTGGGCCTAAGAACCTGCCGAAGCTCGGTAAGTCCCTCGGCTCTACCGTCAAGAATATCCGCGAGGGTATGGAGGGCGACGATAAGGGCGAAACCAAGCAGGCCGAGGACGTTGTGGTCGAGGAGTCCAAGGAGGACAAGGAGATCGCAGAGCTCGAGGCCAAGCTCGCTGCTGCCAAGCAAAAGAAGGCAGAGGACAGCGACGCGGACGCAGAGTAGTCCCATCCCTTTGGGGTGAGCACCTGACCGGCTTGCCCGCAGGCTAGCCGGTCTTTTTCGTTTTTGTTGACAGTTGATCGTTACATCATAGTTGGGGAGATATCCGTATGGACGCAAGCCAGATCGTACTGACCGCTGAGGGCCGCCAGAAGCTCGTCGAGGAGCTCGCTTGGCGTGAGGGCGATTACGCCAAGGAGATCGTCGAGGACATCAAGGAAGCCCGCGCGTTCGGCGACCTTTCGGAGAACTCCGAGTACGATGCCGCCAAGGACAAGCAGGCCCAGAATGCTGCTCGCATCGCCGAGATTCAGGCTATTCTCGCCAACGCCCAGGTTGCTGCCACCACGGGTGATCTGACCGTCTCCATCGGTTCCACCGTTTCGTTGATTGATCCCAACGGTGAGGTCATGGAGGTCACGCTTGTCGGTACCACCGAGACCAACTCGCTCGAGCACAAGATCTCCAACGAGTCTCCGGTCGGCCACGCCATCATTGGTCATGGCGAGGGCGACTCCGTCGAGGTCGTTACGCCTTCCGGCAAGACTCGCGTCTACACCATCGCCAAGATCGCACGCTAGACCACGGTCCCGCGTAAAGGTATGTTTTCGCTCCCTGGGACCGAATCCTGGGGAGCGTTTTAGTTTGAGGAGCTAACTATGGCAGAAAACCAGAACGCCGCCGATCAGGCATCGACGCTCAACGACGAGCGCGCCACTCGCCTGGCCAAGCGTGCCTCCCTGTTCGAGGCGGGCCAGAACCCGTATCCCGAGCACTCCGAGATTGAGGACTACGTCGTCGACATCGAGACTAAGTATGCCGAGCTCGCCGATGGCGAGGACACCGAGGACGTCGTGAAGATCGGCGGCCGTGTGGTCGCCAAGCGCGGTCAGGGCAAGATCATGTTCATCGTCGTGCGCGACGCGACCGGCGAGATCCAGCTGTTCTGCCGTATCAACGATATGGACGAGGCCGCCTGGAACACGCTCAAGGCACTCGACCTGGGCGATATCCTGGGCGTGACCGGTGTAGTCGTGCGCACCAAGCGTGGCCAGCTTTCCGTTGCCCCCAAGAGCGCGACGCTGCTGTCCAAGGCCGTTCGCCCGCTGCCCGAGAAGTTCCACGGTCTCTCCGACAAGGAGACTCGCTATCGTCAGCGCTATGTCGACCTGATCGCCAACGACGACGTTCGCGAGACCTTCCGCAAGCGCTCGCAGATTCTCTCCACGTTCCGCCGCTTTATGGAGTCCGATGGCTACATGGAGGTTGAGACCCCCATCCTGCAGACCATCCAGGGCGGAGCTACTGCCAAGCCGTTCATCACGCACTTCAACGCGCTCGATCAGGAGTGCTACCTGCGTATCGCCACCGAGCTGCACCTCAAGCGCTGCATCGTCGGCGGCTTTGAGCGCGTGTTCGAAATCGGTCGTATCTTCCGCAACGAGGGCATGGACCTTACCCACAATCCCGAGTTCACCACGATGGAGGCCTACCGCGCCTTCTCCGATCTCGAGGGCATGAAGGCGCTCGCCCAGGGTGTCATTAAGGCCGCTAACAAGGCTATCGGCAACCCCGAGGTCATCGAGTATCAGGGCCAGACTATCGACCTGTCCGGTGAGTGGGCAAGCCGCTCCATGACCGATATCGTCTCTGACGTGATTGGTAAGCAGGTCACCATCGACACGCCGGTTGAGGAGCTTGCTGCCGCCGCACGCGAGAAGGGCCTGGAGATCAAGCCCGAGTGGACCGCCGGCAAGATCATCGCCGAGATCTATGACGAGCTGGGCGAGGACACCATCGTCAACCCCACCTTCGTGTGCGATTACCCCATCGAGGTTAGCCCGCTTGCCAAGCGCTTTGAGGATGACCCGCGCCTGACCCATCGCTTTGAGCTGGTCATCGCCGGCCACGAGTACGCGAACGCGTTCTCCGAGCTCAACGACCCGGTCGACCAGGCCGAGCGCTTCGCTGCCCAGATGGCCGAGAAGGCCGGCGGCGACGACGAGGCCATGGAGTACGACGAGGATTACGTGCGCGCCCTCGAGTACGGTATGCCTCCCGCGGGCGGCATTGGCATCGGTATCGACCGCGTGGTCATGCTGCTCACCAACCAGGCTTCCATCCGCGACGTGCTGCTGTTCCCGCACATGAAGCCCGAGAAGGGTTTCCAGTCCGGTGCCGCTGCTGCCAAGGCTGCCGAGGCCGGCAACACCGCGAGCCCCTTCGTCAAGCCGCTCAAGCCCACGGTTGATTATTCCAAGATTGCCGTCGAGCCGCTGTTTGAGGAGTTCGTCGACTTTGATACCTTCTCCAAGAGCGACTTCCGCGCCGTGAAGGTCAAGGCATGCGAGGCCGTCAAGAAGTCCAAGAAGCTGCTGAACTTTACGCTCGACGACGGCACCGGCACCGACCGTACCATTCTCTCCGGCATTCACGAGTACTACGAGCCCGAGGACCTGGTCGGCAAGACTCTGCTCGCCATCACCAACCTGCCTCCGCGCAAGATGATGGGCATCCCCAGCTGCGGTATGCTCATCAGTGCCATCCACGAGGAGGAGGGCGAGGAGCGTCTCAACCTGATCCAGCTCGACGCTTCCATCCCCGCCGGCGCAAAGATGTACTAACTAGTTACGCGGTTCTACGAACCGCGTAACGGCTCGACGCTGCGCGGGCCGCATTTGGACAATCTGACGTTCAACTTCAAGGGCGCGACCAGAAGGTCAGCGCCCTTTCGTTTCACGTCACCTTGTCACAAATGCGACCCGCTCGCTGACTTATGCTCAACCTGCGGCGCCATTTTTCTTGAAGGCACCTTGCTCGCTCTGGCGGGCTTTCGCTGTCCGTCCTCTATCTGCGGTGTTGCCCTGGTTGGCACTTAGGGACGTTCCTTTTCTGCCGGCACTTGGGGACAGTCCTAGTCGTTGGGGATCTACCGACGCATTGGGGGTTTGCGCCTTCCATGCATGACAGCCGTCTCTTTTATGTTTCCTTTAGCCGTTGCTGCCTAGGATGGGGGTTAGTCGGTAGGAAGGGAGCGTCTATATGGACGACGCGAGCGAGCGTTCAATCGAAGAGGACATGCTCGATCAGTTCAATTACTTTGATGATGAGGACGAGGAGCTGATCGACCGTCGCGAGCCAGCGCCGCTTGATTCCTTTGATCTGGTCGATGAAGAGCCCGACGAGGACGAGGGCGAATCGGCGGAGCCCTCACAGCCTTCGCGCCTTGACTCGCTGCTTTCGAGAGCCCCCATGCACCACGGTGTCCGTGCCGGCGCGCTCCATATGAAAACTGACTGGCACCAGATCGTGACGGCAGGCGATGAACTTGCCGTCGATGCGCCGCTCACCGATAAATCATCCATCATCTGCCGCACCGGTATGCTTATGCTCGCGAGCGGAACGGGTGCCTGGCGTGTTCGCGATACCATGAATCGTGTCGCCGCCGTACTCGGTGTGACCATCCACGTTGACTTAAGTCTCCTGTCGTTTGAGTGTACTTGCATCGAAGATGGTCACTGCTTTAATGAGGTCGTCAGCTTGCCCACAACGGGCGTCAATACCCATCGCATTTGGATGATGGAGAGTTTCCTCAAGGAAATCGAGACCTATGGTCGTCGCTTCACGGTGCACGAGTATCACGAGATGCTCAAGACCGTTGAGAGTTCAAAACCTGATTACGCGCCTTGGCAACAGGGCCTTGCGGCGGCCTGCGCCTGTGGCGCCTTTGTCTTTTTACTTGGTGGCGGTCCTATTGAGATGGCATGCGCGTTCGTGGGCGCGGGTGTCGGCAACTTTGCCCGCTCCCATATTCTCAAGCAAGGCCTTGGTCAGTTCAGCGCGTTGACGACCGGTGTTGCGCTCGCTTGCGTTTCGTATCTGCTGGCATTGCTCGGCCTTGGCCAGGTCATACCGGGGGCAATGTCGCACCAAGAAGGCTATATCGGCGCCATGCTCTTTGTGATTCCCGGCTTTCCGCTCATTACGGCAGGCCTCGACATCGCTAAGCTCGACATGCGAAGCGGTATCGAGCGCCTTTCATATGCCGTATCGATTATTGTGATGGCGACCCTCGTAGGTTGGATGGTTGCCGAGTGTGTTGGCCTGGCGCCGGACGACTTTGCCCCACTGGGCCTTTCGCCGCTTGCCCTTACGCTCCTGCGCGTGGTGATGAGCTTCGTTGGTGTATTCGGCTTCTCGGTGATGTTCAACAGCCCGGTAAAGATGGCCGCGGCAGCTGGGTTGATCGGTGCCGTTTCCAATACCCTGCGTCTGACCCTTGTCGATGCGCCGACGATGATTCCCTTCCTGGGCCTCAGCACGGGAATGCCTCCCGAGGCAGCAGCGTTTATCGGCGCGCTGGTATCGGGTCTGCTGGCAAGCTTGGCCGAAGTCAAGCTCACCTACCCGCGTATCGCTCTCACGGTGCCTTCGATTGTCATTATGGTGCCGGGTTTGTATCTGTATCGCTCGATGTATTACATGTGCACCTTCGACACGGTCAATATGCTCGGCTGGTTTGTGCGCGCAGTGCTCATCGTGGCGTTTTTGCCCGTTGGCCTGGGTGTGGCGCGTACGCTCACCGACCCTCGCTGGCGCCACACCAGCTAATTGGTGCAAGGGGGACAGGTTACTTTGCACCAAATGAGTTGCGGTGAAATAGGGACTGAATTGCTGCTATAGGGACTGAATTGCTGCTTAAAGGGTCAAAACAGTCCGTATTCCACCGCAACTTATGGGGTCGGGGGGATTATTGGTGCCCTGCATCTCCATAAACTCAACGCTTACGAAGCGCGCGCCGTTCGTGTTAGGGTAGTTCCACCACATAAGTAGTCGCAGACGCACGTACCACGGGCGGGCGAGATGAAGTCCCAACAGCTCCATCTTGCCCGCCCGTTTTTGTTGCGTGGTGCCGCGGCGTAACACAGAAAGGATTTTGTCCTTTATGCCTATCAACAAACGAGAGAGCCTGCTGTTCACCTTTATCATGTGCTTTTGCATGGTGCTCTGGATGAGCATCTACAACGTTGCCCTGCAGCATGGGGCCATCAACGGCGAGGTTGTTGCCGCCGCGTGGCTCGGCTTCCCCGTTGCCTACATTTTTGCCATGTGCTGCGACTGGTTTGTTGCCAGCCCCCTTGCCAAGGGTTTCGCTTTTAAATTCCTGGTCACGCCGGGCAAGAGCTCGCCACTTGCCATGACGCTCGCCGTCAGCTCCTGCATGGTCGTTCCCATGGTCATCATCATGTCGCTGTACGGTGCCTGCGAGGGTCTGACGCACATGCCCGGCGGCATCCTTGCGAACCTGTATTCCGTGCCCGCGATCTGGATGATCAACATCCCGCATAATTTTGTGATGGCGCTGCCGTGGAACCTTTTGGTAGCCGGTCCGATTTCCCACTTCGTCTTCCGTCGCGCCTTCCCTGTGGGGACGGTTTTCGAGGAGGAGCATGCCGAGCTCTTGGAGCAGGCTATGGCTCCTGAGTGCGAGTAGCTCGCTTAGGGATCTGCTGAGCGCGGGCGACTTGCTTGGTTGGAGCCCTAAGCGTGGATAGCTCTCTCGGCGACATCGCGGGCGTGAGCGGTGCGCATGACCGGAGGGCCCGTGCTGCTCCGTTGCCCGACGTGCTAGCGCGCAGAACAATCTGTTGGTGCATTCGGCGGCTGCTGAAGCGTTTCGGCAGCCGCTTTTTATACGGAGTTTAAATACAACAGTCTGTTGTATTACGTAGAGTGGTATATCTCTAGCAGGAAAAATGCGAGAGACGGAGCATTATGGCGTTGCTAGTAGGACTGGACGTAGGGTCGACGACGACCAAAGTTTACGCGATGCACGAGGATATGACCGAGGCGTGGTGGGGATATCGCCGCCACGGGGCGTGTCAGACAGCGAGCGTGCGCGCCATGCTCGGCGAGCTCGCCGAGCGCTTTCCCCATGAGTCGCTGCGCGTTGCGGTGACCGGCTCGGGTGCGCGCGATATCGCGACCGCGCTGGGCGCCTCGTACGTTCAGGAGGTGGTCGCCAACGCGCTCGCGATCAGCAGGTTCTATCCGCAGACGCGCTGCGCCATCGAGCTGGGCGGCCAAGACGCCAAGATGATCTTCTTCCGCACCAACGATAAGGGAGACATCGAGGTTGCCGACATGCGCATGAACGGCTCGTGCGCAGGCGGTACCGGTGCATTTATCGACGAGATGGCAAAGCTCATGGGGGTCGGCACCGAATCGGGCGAGTTCGAGCAGCTCGCAAGCCGGGGAACGACCGTCCACGAGGTCTCGGGCCGCTGCGGCGTGTACGCAAAGACCGATATCCAGCCGCTGCTCAACGAGGGCATTCCTACCACCGACCTGGCGCTTTCGGCGCTTCACGCGGTCGCCCGCCAAACGATCGGCGGTCTGGCCCAGGGTATCGACATCAAGCCGCCGGTAATCTTCGAGGGCGGTGCGCTCGCCTACAACCCCACACTGGTCCGCGTGTTCCGGGAGCAACTGAATCTATCGGACGATCAGGTTATCGTCCCGCGCGATCCGCAGATCATGGTCGCGCGCGGTGCCGCCCTGTCGCTGACCGACATGTTCGCATCGTCCCAACCGATTGACCTTCCCGACGCTTTTGTCCGGCTGGATAAGCTCGAGACGGTCGCGCCCGCAAGCGGGGAGGGACGTCTTGCCCAGCCCTTTTTTGCCACACCTGCCGAGCAGGCGGATTTTACGGCACGCCATGGCAAAGAGACGCCGGCAAAGGGTCCGGATGCGTATGCGCCCGGAGAGACGGTGCGTGTGGCGCTCGGTATCGATTCGGGGAGCACGACGACCAAGTTCGCCCTGGTCGATGAGGCGGGTGAGCTTGTCGATTCGTTCTACGCGTCTAATAACGGCAGACCGCTCGACGTCGCCCAACAGGGTCTTGTCAGCTTGAAGAACCGCTGGGAGACAGCGGGAGTCACGCTTGCGATCGATGCCGTGGGCACCACGGGATACGGCGAGGAGCTTTTCGCGCGCGCGTTCCACGCCGACTACCATACGGTCGAGACGGTCGCGCACGCCCGCGCCGCGTGCGCATGCGTTCCCGATGCGACCTTCGTGCTCGACATCGGCGGACAGGATATGAAGGCCATCTGGCTCAACCACGGCGTGCTGACCGATATCGTCGTCAACGAGGCGTGCTCTGCGGGCTGCGGCTCGTTCCTCGAGGGTTTTGCCAAAAACCTCGGAATAGCCGTTGAGGATATCGCGACCGAGGCATTTTCGTCCAAAGCCCCCGCCGTTCTCGGCAGCCGCTGCACGGTGTTCATGAACAGCAGCGTCGTTTCCGAGCAGCGGCGCGGTAAGGGTCCGGGCGACATCATGGCCGGTCTCTGCCGTTCGATTATCGAGAACGTGTTCACCAAGGTCATTCGCGTTTCAAATCTCAACCGTCTGGGCGACAAAGTCGTCGTCCAGGGCGGCACGTTCCGAAACGACGCGGTGCTGCGCGCATTCGAGCAGTATCTGGGCAAACCCGTCACGCGTGCGCCCCACCCGGGGCTGATGGGCGCTATCGGTATCGCCCTGCTCGCGCGCGAGGAATGCCGCAAGGGCGACGCCGGCACGTCGTTTATCGGGCTCGATGCCGTGGAGCGCTTCGAGCATCGCGAGTTCGGCGGCGTTACCTGCCGTCGGTGCAACAACCGCTGCCAGCGCGCGGTCGTGGCATTTGGCGACGGCTCGCTTTACGTCACGGGCAATCGCTGCCCGCGCGGCGGTGCCATCTCATGGGATGAGCTCGTGCGCGAGGTTCCCGCGGCGGAGGAGCTGCGTCCGCAGGGTGCTTGCGAGGCACAGGCACCCGGCACGGGGCGCGACCGGACCGCGGCTGCCCCCAATCTCTTTGTCGACCGCGAGAAGCTGCTGTTCGAGTCGTACCCCACGGTTCCCGTCTGCGGGGGGCGCGATGTCACGATCGGCATTCCCCGTGTGCTCGAGTTCTGGGACACCATGCCGTTCTGGTCGACGTTCTTCAGCACGCTCGGCTTTAAGGTGCGCGTCTCGGGACGCAGCACCAAGGCGATGTACGAGCGCGGTCTGGCGCACGTCACATCCGACACCGTGTGCTTCCCGGCCAAGCTCGTCCACGGGCACATCCGCAATCTCGTCGATGCCGGCGTCGACCGCATCTTCATGCCCATCATCACGACGGTGCCCACCGAAAACACCGCCTCTACCAGCGAGTGGATGTGCGCCGTCGTAAAGGGATACCCCTACGTGATGCGCAATTCCGATAACCCGGAGGAGCGTTTCGGCGTTCCGTTCGATACGCCGCTGTTCCACTGGTACGACGAGGGCGACCGAAACCGCCAGCTCAAGGCGTGGTGCAAGGAGACCTTCGATATCGATGCCGACCTGGTTGCCAAGGCGACCGAGCAGGCGGACCGCGCGCAGCAGACGTTTGAGAACCAGCTGCAGCTGCGCGGCAGGCAGGTGCTCGAGAACGTGCGCGAGGACGGCGGCTACGCGGTGGTGATCGCTTCGCGCCCGTACCACAACGACCCGCTGGTCAACCACGGGCTGCCCAAGCTCTTCTCTGAGCGCGGCATCCCCGTGCTGACGCCCGATGCGGTGCCGGGGGTCTGCAACGTCGATCTTTCCAACAGCCGCATCGACATCGTGAACAACTACCATGCGCGCATGCTGTCGTGCGCGGTCATCGTCGCATCGACGCCCGAGCTCGAGCTCGTGCAGATGGGCAGCTTCGGCTGCGGCCACGATGCGTATCTCACCGACGAGATCGCGCGCATGATGGGCGAGATGGGCTCCAAGGTTCCGATGATGATCAAGCTCGATGAGAGCGACGTCGCCGGTCCCATGGGCATTCGCGTGCGTTCGTTTATCGAGTCGGTCAACCGTCGTCGCGCGGAGGAGCGTGCCGAGGGCGCCCGGGTGCACGCGGTCCATCCGCTCGACGACCCGTATAAGGTCAAGTACACCAAGCGCGACCGGCACGACAAGATCGCGCTGGTCCCCAACACCTCCCATGCGTTCTGCAGGCTCATGACCGCGGCGATGCGCAATCAGGGCGTGCGCGCCGAGGCCCTTGATATCGGGCGCGAGGATGCCATCCGCCTGGGCAAACGCTATGTGCACAACGACATCTGCTTCCCCGCGCAAATCGTGATCGGCGAGGCGCTCGCGGCACTCGAGGGCGGTAAGTACGACCCGCACGACGTCGCCGTGGTGACTGGCAAGTATATCGGCGACTGCCGCCTGACGCACTACATGCCCCTGCTGCGCCGCGCGCTCGACGACGCGGGATACGACTATGTCCCGGTGCTCACCAACGACGACGTCGATGCCCACAATGCGCATCCGGGCTTCAAGCTCGGCCTTGGCCCGAGCATCCAGATCGCCTACGGTCTTCCCATGATCGATGCCCTCGAGGCTATGCTTAGGCGCATCCGTCCCTACGAGCTCGAGAAGGGCGCGGCGGACGCTGCGTTCGACCGCGCGCTCGATGAGGTTATCGAGGGCATGGAGCGCTCCGGGCTGAGAGGCCAGGCGACGGGCTTCAAACGCGCGCTTGCGATCATGGACGCCGTTCCGTACGACCGCTCGAACCCGCATCCGACCGTTCTCATCGTGGGCGAGTACCTGCTCAATTTCCATCTCGGCGCCAACCACGAGATCGAGCGCTACCTCGAGGACAACGGGCTCGAGGTCATCGAGGCGCGCATGACCGACGTGATCCGCAAGACCTATTTCTACAAGCATGCGCAGTCGCGCGAGTTCCACGTCGACCTGTCGCTGCCCGAAAAGGCCTGGTACGCCACGGCGGACAACCTGTTCGAGCTCGCGCACGACCGTTGCGACCGCCTGGGCGCGGCGAGCCCGCTCTACGAGCCGCCGACGCGCATGCCCGAGCTCGTGCGCGCGAGCGATAAGATCCTGCACCATACGTTCGATGCGGGCGAGGGCGTGCTGATTCCAGCGGAGATCCTCGAGCACGCCAAGCGCGGCTGCCGCAACTTCGTGATCCTGCAGCCGTTCGGGTGTCTGCCCAACCATGTCGTGGGGCGCGGGCTCATCCATGCGCTCAAGGAGCAGTATCCCACGGCGCAGTTCCTGCCGCTCGACTACGATCCCGACGTGAGCTTCGCCAACGTGGAGAACCGTCTTCAGATGCTCATCATGAACGCCAAGGCGCAGGGGTGCGGTGAGGCGCATGGCGAGACCGCGTAAGGACGCCGATGCGCCCGATGCACGCACCCGTATCATCGAGGCGTTTTGGGAGCTCATCGAGAACAACAGCATCTTCGAGCTGTCGGTTGGCGAGGTGACCCGCGCCGCCCAGTGCAATCGCGGAACGTTTTACTACTATTTTCACGATTTCGATGAACTCGTCGCCATCGCCATGACCCAGCTGCTGCAGGATAACGAGCTTATCACCGATGCCCTCTGGCATTTTTCGAGCGAGGGCGACCTTTCGGCGTTCGACCGGCGCGACGTCCGCTGCCTGCTGCGGCGCATCGTCATCACCATGAGGGCGGGTGCCGCCGAGCAGGTCGTGCAGGGCATCCATACGATCATCATCGACCGCGTGAGAGAGATCGTCCACCCCGACGGAGAAGAGCTCGAGGCAGATTCGAGCTTTGCGGTGGGCTTTCTGGTCTCGGGCATCATGGGCTTTGTGATGGCGGTCGGCTTTGCCCGGGAGGGCGGCGAGGAGATAGACCTCGAGCAGCTGGGGGACAGCGCGTGCGCGTACCTGAGGGCGGTCGCCATGCAGACGGTGGAAACGGTCGCGCAAGTCGAGGGCGTCGATACATCCGAGCTGCTCGAACGCGTCTCCAAGGAGGCCGATGCCTATCGCGCATCGCGTGCGACGAGTCCCGACGTGGTGAAAGACGCCTAGGGTTTCTCTTGCGGGGCGCCTGTCGCGCATCGCGCGGTGAGTCCCGCGATGCGGTCATAACCTGCATTCATGTGAGCCGGGTTTATAGATATTCCTCCAGCTGTTAACATAGACAACCTGTGGGTAAAGAGACAAAAGCGCCGCCGACGGGCGGGCGTTTTGATTTCGATGAACTCATGTAAGGAAACGAACATGTTAGATAGATTTACCGATCGAGCGCGCAAGGTCATGTCGATGGCCAAACAGGAGGCGCTCGATCTGCACTCAAATAAGGTGGGCACCGAGCACCTGCTGCTCGCACTCGCCAAGGAGGACGAGGGCATCGCTGCCGAGGCGCTGCGCTCGCTTGATATCTCCTACGACGACATCATGGACACCCTCAAGGAGGTCCAGACCACCGTTCCCGAGCCCAGCGAGGAGACCGAGGCCGCCAAGCTCGCCTTTACGCCGCTCGTCATTAGCGTGATGGAGCGCTCCTTCCGCGTGGCGCGTGAGAACAACCAGACCTACGTGTCGACCGAGCACTTGCTGATCGGCATCGTCGAAGAGGGCAACGGCATGGCCATGGACATTCTCATGCGCCTGGGTGTGTCGTCCGCTTCCATTAAAAAGGCCATCGAAAAGCTTACCGCCAAGGACCAGGACAAGAAGCGTCCGCTCGCCGGTGCTGGCGCCGGCCGTCCCGGTGCGGGTCTGCCGTTCTTTAGCGGCTCGGATGGCTCTCAGCAAAAGGGGAGCGGCACCGACACGCTCAAGCAGTTTGCGACTAACCTCACGCAGAAGGCGCGCGACGGCGAGCTCGACCCTGTAATTGGTCGCGAAAAGGAAGTCCAGCGCATGATGGAGATCCTTTCGCGCCGCACCAAGAACAACCCGCTTATCTTGGGTGACCCCGGCGTGGGCAAGACGGCCATCGTCGAGGGCCTGGCACAGCAGATCGCTGCCGGCAACGTGCCCGAGAACCTTATGAACCAGAACATCTGGACGCTCGACCTGCCGGGTCTGGTCGCGGGCGCCAAGTATCGCGGTGAGTTTGAGGAGCGCCTCAAGAACGTGATCCAAGAGGCCACCGAAGCCGACGACGTCATCCTGTTTATCGACGAGATGCACACCATTATCGGTGCCGGTTCTGCCGAGGGTTCTATCGATGCGAGCTCTATGCTCAAGCCGGTGCTCGCGCGCGGTGCTTTCCAGATTATCGGCGCCACCACGGCCGAGGAGTTCCGCAAGTACCTCACCAAGGACCCGGCGTTTGAGCGCCGCTTCCAGACAATCGATGTCGAGGAGCCGAGTGTCGAGGACACGGTCAAAATCCTGACCGCACTCAAGCCGCGCTACGAGGAGCATCACCATGTGCGCTATACGCAGGGTGCTATCGAGGCCGCCGCGAACCTTTCCAACCGCTACATCCAGGATCGCTTCCTGCCCGATAAGGCCATCGACCTCATCGACGAGGCCGGCGCCCGCGCTCGCATCGCCGCGAATCGCGCGCCCGAGCCGGTGCGTGAGGCCGAGCATCGCGTGGAGGAGCTTAAGGCCGCCGCGCAGGAGGCCACCGAGAGCGACGACATGAACAAGGCCGCCGAGATCACCGAGCAGCAGAAGGCCGCCGAGATTGAGCTCGCCGAGGCCAAGGCCGCCTGGACCGCCGAGCTCGACGCCAGCCCGCTCACCATCGATGTCTCCCAGATCGCCGACATCGTGTCCGTGACTTCGGGCGTGCCGGTGTCTTCGCTTACCGAGAGCGAGAGCCGTCGCCTGCTGCAGGCCGAAAGCGTGCTCAAGACGCGCATCATCGGTCAGGATGAGGCTGTCGAGGCAGTTGCCAAGGCCGTGCGCCGCAGCCGCTCGCCGCTCAAGGACCCGCGTCGCCCCGGCGGCAGCTTTATCTTCCTGGGTCCCACCGGCACGGGCAAGACCGAGCTCGCCAAGACGCTCGCCGAGTACCTCTTTGGCAGCAAGGATGCGCTCATCAGCTTCGACATGTCCGAGTTCGGTAGCGAGTTCGAGGTCTCCAAGCTCATCGGTAGCCCTCCGGGTTACGTCGGTCACGACGAGGGCGGCCAGCTCACCAAGGCCGTTCGTCGTCACCCGTACTCGGTCGTGCTGTTCGACGAGATCGAGAAGGCGCACCCCGATATCTTCAACATCTTGCTGCAGGTGCTGGAGGAGGGCCGCCTGACCGATAGCCAGGGCAAGACGGTCGACTTCCGCAACACCGTGATCATCATGACGTCCAACGTGGGCGCCCGCGAGATCGCGCAGGATGCGAGCGTCGGTTTTGGCACCACCGGTGAGCAGGGTCTCACGTCGAGCGAGATCCGCGGCCGTGCGATGGGCGAGCTCAAGCGCCTGTTCCGCCCCGAGCTGCTCAATCGTATCGACGATATTGTGGTGTTCCAGAAGCTCTCGGGCGAGAATCTCACCAAGATTGCGCACCTGCTGGTGGACGATCTGCGCCAGCGCCTGATCGCAAACGGCATGAACATCAAGCTTACCGATGCGGCCTACGACAAGATTGTGGCGGAGGGTACCGACCTCACCAACGGCGCGCGTCCGCTGCGTCGTGCCATCCAAAAGCTCATCGAGGATCCGCTGTCCGAGGAACTGCTGGCTGGCGAGTGGGGCGAGGGCGATACCGTCCTGTGCGACGTGGCCGACGGCAAGTTTGTCTTTAGCCACGGCACGGGTGAGATCCCGGCGCCGCGTCCGGCGGGTGCGCTCGGGGGCGATACCGCTCCGGCGGCGCCGCACACCGGAAACGCCGCGCCTGTGAGCAGCGGCGTGAGCTCGGGCCCCGGTGGCATGATGCAAGCCGGCTCTGGCGCGCTGTAGGGCGTGGCGACAATTTGATACGCGCAATCGAGGCGCTCCGGAAAGGGCGCCTCGATTTGTAGAGCTGCGGAAGTTGTGACCGTTACGCTATACGGTCCACCGTTAGCCGATGATGCGAGGGCGCTCGGCGTTTTCGACTGGTTTATGCACGCAAAGTCTGGGAATATACAAGTCGCATGTCTTACTGTCTAACCAGTTGCGCCAAGGAGGCACCATGGACTACAAGATTACCGGCTACGAGCCCGCCCAGCTGTTCCATTTCTTTGAGGAGGTCAGCGCGATCCCCCGTGGGTCTGGCAACGAGAAAGGCATCAGCGATTTCCTGGTCGCGTTTGCCAAGGAGCGCGGTCTCGATGTGTATCAGGACGAGGTCTACAACGTCATCATTCGCAAGCCCGCATCTGCCGGCGCCGAGAATGCCCCGACCGTAATGCTGCAGGGCCACATCGATATGGTGTGCGACAAGTTGGGCTCCGTTGAGCACGACTTTACGACCGATGGTATCGACCTGGTCGTCAAGGACGGCGTCCTCACCGCTAACGGCACCACTCTGGGCGCCGACAACGGTATCGCCGTCGCGCTTATGCTTACCGTGCTCAACGACGATTCGATTGCCCATCCGGCCCTCGAGTGCGTATTCACCACCGACGAGGAGACTGGCCTGGTCGGTGCCGAGACGCTCGACAAGTCCCAGATTAGCGCCCGCACTATGATCAACCTTGACTCCGAGGAAGAGGGCGTTGCCACCGTCAGCTGCGCCGGCGGCGTCGTCGTTACCTACACCTGCCCCATCGTGCGCGAGCACAAGACCGGTAGTACCCTCACGCTCGACATCTCCGGCCTGCTGGGCGGTCACTCCGGCAGCGATATCAACCTGGAGCGCGGCAACGGCAACCTCATCATGGCCCGCATCATCGACCGCCTGATGGTTGCCGGCGAGCCCGCCATCGTCAGCTTTAACGGCGGCACTAAGGACAACGCCATCAACCGTGAGTGCAAGGCTGTTCTGGTCTACGCCGACCACGCTGCCGCCGAGGCCGCGGCCCAGATTGCAAAGGGCATCATCGCCGACGTCACTGCCGAGCTCGAGGTCTTCGACCCCGGCTTTACCTGCACCGTCGAGATTGCCGACAACGCCGAGGTCGAGGCCATGGACCAGAAGTCCGCGCTTGCCCTCATCCGCGCCCTGCGTCTTGCCCCCAACGGTGTGATCCGCCGCAACGTCGCCACCGACGGCTCCGTCGAGGTTTCCTCCAACATCGGTGTGGTTGCCACTTCTGACGACGAGGTCAAGATCATGCTGTCCCCGCGCTCTTCGATCACCTCGCTGCAGAACGAGTTCAAGGACCGTCTGCAGACGCTGGCCGATGTCCTGGGCTTCGACGCCAAGTTCGAGTTTGAGTATCCCGGCTGGAGCTATGCCGAGCATTCGCCGGTCCGCGAAGTCTTTGTCGAGAGCTATCGAGAGCTCTTTGGCTCCGAGCTGCGCATCGAGTCCATTCACGCCGGCCTTGAGTGCGGCCTGTTTGCCGAGGCTCTGCACGGCCTGGACGCCATCGCCGTGGGCCCGACGCTCTCCGATGTCCATACCCCGGACGAGAGCATGGAGCTCGCTTCTGCCGAGCGCTTCTACGAGCTGCTCATCGACGTCCTCAAGCGCCTCGCTGCGTAAAGGTTGCGCTAGCAGCAGTCCGAGCCACGTGCTAGCGGATTGCAAATGACATTATGAGAGGGGGCACCCGGTCTTTTGCGACGGGTGCCCCCTCTCTTTTGTTTGAAAAATGGGAAATAGTCTGGTGTCTAGTCCATTTCTGCCCTGATGAGCTCGAGGGTGCGCTGGCAGTTTTCGCGGACGGGGCCGAGCATATGCTCGCGCAGGTCCGCCATGCCGGGCAGGTCGGCGTATTCGTCCATGACCTCTTCCATGCAAATGGGTACCTCGTAGGCGAGGTCCATCATGGTCGCAAAGCAAAACTTCTCGGATAGCCCGGCATCGGTGAGCGCCGCCTCCAGCGCGGGGTCGCCCATACCGTGGTATCGGCGGATAGCGCCTGGACCGATGCACCCCACACGATTTTCGCCGCCAACGCTCATGGCAAGGCGCGCCCGGCGGCGCATGCGCTCATACGCCAGCCCCGATGCGACATCGTACATTCGAGCCATCATGGCTGCGCCGTCGTTTCCAAGGAGCAGGGAATAGTTTTTCGCATGCGCATCCGGTGCGCCGATAATGGCGTTGAAGAACAGTATCTGCGTAAACAGATACAGGTTAAGTTGATGGTGGCTCGTATTTACGAGGAGCTCTTGAATGTCGCGTGTGGTCGGGCCGCCGTCTGCCGTGTACTTTTGGGCGGGCATCACCCCAAGTGCCTGACAGAGGTCTTCTTGATGTAGGCGCCTGATCGTTCCGTCTTTGACTTTCACGCGGTCATAGCGCTCAACAATGAGGGCAGGTTCGTCCTCAAACATACGATATTCGACGTTTGCCGTTGCGATGCCGGCGCGCTGGGCGCTTTTCATGCAGACAAACTCATTGAGAGCCTCGAGTTTAAAACCGATAACGCCATTTTTGAAAATATGCGTCGTGGGCGAGGACCCCATGCATTCGCACCAGCGACCGTCCATGAGTGCGAGGGCGAACTTGCCCTGATTGCCTCCAAGTGACCAACTTTCATCTAGACCCATCCACGATGCATCGCGGTCATCTCTGATCGACTTGAGACGGAGGGCAATATCGTGGTCGTCTATAGGGCGGTATTCGCCGTCGCGATGCAGGACGGCGTCGACGTCTTCTTCGACACAAAACTGTACTCCGCCCGGACAGTCGAGTCCGATATGGCTGAGCAGCGCAACGGGATTGTTGGGCCTGGTGTCGAATTCGACGGCGATCGCTTTTCGCTGGTCCTCGCTGTCAGGCAGAAGACCAAACAAGTACGGATTCATGACCTGTTGGCCGTATATGCGATTTGATACGGGTATGTTTGTCGATAGGGCTGGCCCGTCATAGTCATGATCGTAGGCAAAGTTGACAAGACCGTTCTCATCTTGCGTGAGCGTTCCCGCAGGTACGCCGCAAATAATGGTCCGAAGCGTTTTGCTGGCCATTGGCTATTTCCCTTCGGGCATGGTTTGGCTAGATGCGTTTGCGGCAATCGAGACTCCGAGATTGGACATGGCGAAATCGGCGAAGGCCCTGTCGTAGAGCTCGGACGTAAGGGGGGTATCTGCAAGAGCCGGAATGGTTGTGCTGCGACGGTTGCGATGATGAAGACGTTGAGCGTGATGGCGTCTGGAGGTGCTGCAAGGTTGATCAGCATGCGGGGCGTCGACTGGGTGCTCATTTTTCGTTTCGCTTATATCCCCTTGTGCTGCGAGCGCCAGTTCAAGAGCGTCGAAAATCGCCAGCAGCTTGTCGAGTCGAATGCCGGTGGCGTCTCCTAGCTCGAGCGATGCAAGCAGGCGCTCCGAAACACCGGACTTTTTGGCGAGGGTGGCACGGGTGAGACCCTGAGTCTCGCGTGCCTGGCGCACGTAGATGCCAGCTTGGCGTGGTGTGGTGATGGGAAGGGTATCCACGGCTATCTCCTAACGTGCAGGCTTTTGCATCCTAGTATGACATGCAAAAGTCTGCATGAAAAGGCCTCATGCAAAACTCTGCATGAGGCCTTATACGGACGTTTAGTTTTGAAGGGTGTTTTACAGCACTAAAATCCCTAGGTGCTCCAGCAAAATCTTGAGGCCGATGAGGATGAGCACAACGCCGCCCACGATGGTGGCGGGCTTTTCGTAGCGCGCGCCAAAGATGCGGCCAATCGCCATGCCGGCAACGGAGAAGATGAAGGTCGTGATGCCTATGAGCGACACGGCGGGAACGATGTCGACGGAAAGCGCGGCAAATGAGATGCCCACGGCTAAGGCGTCGATTGAGGTGGCGATGGCGAGGATCAGGTACTCGCCCAGGTCAATCTTTTCGGCATCCTTGCCGTCGCCTTCATCCTCGTCCTCGGTAAAGGCCTCCCACAGCATTTTGCCGCCGATGAAGGCGAGCAGGATAAAGGCGATCCAATGGTCGATGGGTCCGATGATGCCCATGAATTGACTGCCGAGCGCCCATCCGATTACGGGCATGCCGGCCTGAAAGCCGCCAAAGAACAAGCCGAGCACCACGGCAACTTTAAGGTTGATCTTCTTCATGCCAAGGCCCTTGCAGATGGAAACGGCAAAGGCGTCCATCGAAAGGCCAACGGCGAGCAATACGAGCTCTGCGAGTCCCATAGTCTGGCTCCCTCTCTGCGGGCGGGCCCGCGTGTACTTCTGCCGGGGGAGCAACAAAAAAGACCCGTGGCGTACGCGTTGCGCGCACAGCCACGAGTCTCGTTCATTAAGGCAAGCCAGGCCGCATCGGCCAGTGTGTTGACTTGCCGCGCCACCGGAGGCGAACCCGGCCACGCGACTACTCCCTCATTTATGCGAATCCCGATGCTACCACATAAGCAGCTCATTTGGATTGGGGCTCTCAGCTGTGTTCGCTCATTCTGTAAGCATCGGATTTTGCGGGCGTCACAGGGGCAAACCGTGAGAAACTTATTGACGTTTATGGAGCGTATACGATGGGAGCGATGCCTTGGATAAGAACGAGCTGCAAAAGCGTATGGAACAGGCTATTCGCCTGACTGCCCCCGGCCAGCCGATCCGCACCGCCCTTGACATGATCATTGCCGGTCACCTGGGCGCCCTTATCTGCGTCGGCGACACCGAAAACGTGCTTGCTGCCGGTAACGACGGCTTCCCGCTCAACATTTCGTTTACCTCGAACCGCCTGTTCGAGCTCTCCAAGATGGACGGCGCCATCGTTATCGATGGCGACCTCACCCAGATCCTGCGCGCCAACTTCCACCTCAATCCCGATCCCTCGCTTGCCACGAGTGAGACGGGCATGCGTCACCGTACTGCCGCTCGCATGTCGGTGCTCACCGATGCCATCGTGATCTCGGTCTCGGCCCGTCGCGCCGTCGTTAACGTGTACGTTCACGGCAAGAGCTACGAGATCCAGCCCGTCACCACCATCATGAGCTCGGTCAACCAGCTCGTCGCCACGCTCCAGACCACCCGTCAGTCGCTCGACCGCTCCTTGTTGCGCCTGACGGCCCTTGAGCTCGACGACTACGTTACGCTCGCCGACATCACCGGCATCTTCTCGAGTTTCGAGATCATGCAACAGGCAAAGACCGAGCTTAAGGATTGCATCGTCAAGCTGGGTAACCAGGGCAAGCTTGTGCAGATGCAGCTCGAGCAGCTCGCGGGCTCCAGCATGGATACCGAATACGACTTGATGATCCGCGACTACGCAAGCGATTCCTCCGAGGCAAACGCCGAGAAGATCCGCGCCGAGCTGAGCCGCATGACGCCTAAGGACCTGTCCGACCCGCAGCACGTGGCGGCAGTTCTGGGCTATGACGACCTGGACGAGGACTCCGTCATGACGCCGCTGGGCCTGCGCACGCTTTCGCGCGTGTCCGTCGTGCGCGACGGCGTGGCCGAGAAGATCGTTGACGAGTATGGCTCGCTGCAGGAGCTCATGGACGACATCAGCGAGGATCCGGAGCGCCTGGGCGACTTTGGCGTTAACAACCCTGCCATTCTTGCGGACTCGCTGTACCGCATGAAGGGCACCAAACAGGGGAACGCATAATGGCGCCCGTATGCGCCGTGGTCGTTGCCGGTGGCAGCGGCCAGCGCTTTGGAAATCCCGGCGGCAAGCAGCTCGTTAACGTGGCGGGCCGTCCGCTCATGAGCTGGTCCATCCGCGCGTTCGATCGTAGCGACAAGGTCGGCCACATTGTGGTGGTGTGTCCTGCCGAGCGCCGTGCCGAGATGCGCCGCCTGGCCATCGACCCGTTTGACTATGACACGCCCATCAGCTTTGCCGATGCCGGCGATACCCGTCAGGATTCCACCCGTGCCGGCGTGCATGCGGTGCCGGCGGGTTTCGAATATGTCGCCATCCACGATGGCGCTCGTCCGCTCATTACGACCGAGGCCATCGACCACGCTATCGACGTGCTCGTGAGCGACCGTGCTCTCGACGGTGTCGTGTGCGGCCAGCCCGCGATCGACACGCTCAAGATCGTCGATGGCGACAATATCGTCGAGACGCCGCCGCGTGAGCTCTATTGGGCCGCGCAGACGCCGCAGATCTTTAGCGTCGATGCTATGAAGCGCGCCCACGCTGCAGCCATTGCCGAGGGCTTTATCGGCACCGATGATTCGTCGCTGGTCGAGCGCATGGGTGGGCGCGTCCGCTGCGTCCAGAGCCCGCGCGATAACCTTAAGGTGACGGTGCCCGAGGACTTGCGTCCCGTAACCGCGATTCTGCTTGGCCGCATGGCCGAGGGAGAGGACCTTCCCCATGTTCAGTAACCTGCGCATTGGCCATGGCTACGACGTCCACCGTCTGGTGGAGGGGCGTCGATGTATCATCGGCGGTGTCGACATTCCCTACGAGCGCGGCCTGCTGGGCCACTCGGATGCCGATGTGCTCGCGCACGCCTTGGCCGACGCTATTCTGGGCGCCTGCCGCGGGGGAGACATCGGCAAGCTATTCCCCGATACCGATCCCGCCTACGAGGGTGCCGATTCGATGGTGCTGCTCGCTCGCGTGATGGACTATGCGCGCGAGCTGGGCTTTGAGTTTGTCGATGCCGATTGCACCATTGCCTGCCAGCAGCCCAAGATCACCCCGCACCGCGATGCCATGCGCGCCAACCTTGCCCATGCCCTGGGCGTTGACGTCGAAAACGTGGGCGTCGCCGCCACTACGACCGAAAAGCTCGGTTGGGAAGGCCAGGGCGAGGGAATCGGCGCCTGGGCCGTCTGCCTGCTACAGAAAACCGTTAAGGAGTAACGAATGCGTATCTACAACAGCGCTACCCATAAAAAGGAAGAGTTCCAGCCCATCGAGTCCGGCAAGGTCCGCATGTACGTGTGCGGCCCCACGGTCTATGACAACATTCACATCGGCAATGCCCGCACGTTCATTAGCTTTGACGTGATTCGTCGCTGGCTCATCGCGAGCGGCTACGAGGTCACGTTTGCCCAGAACCTCACCGATGTCGATGACAAGATCATCAAGCGCGCCAACGAGCAGGGCCGCACTGCCGCCGAGGTCGCGACAGAGTTCTCCGACAAGTTCATCGGCGTCATGCGCGCCGCCAACGTGCTCGATCCCGATGTGCGCCCCCGCGCCACCAAGGAGATCGGCCCCATGATCGCCATGATCAAGACGCTTATCGAGCAGGGCCACGCTTACGCAGCCGATAACGGCGATGTGTACTTTGCCGTGCGCAGCGATCCCAACTATGGTCAGGTCTCGGGCCGCAACATCGACGACCTCATGGTTGGTGCGCGCATCGAGGAGAACGAGGACAAGAACGACCCGCTCGACTTTGCCCTGTGGAAGGCCGCCAAGCCCGGCGAGCCCAGCTGGCCGAGCCCCTGGGGCGAGGGCCGTCCCGGTTGGCACACCGAGTGCGCCGCCATGGTGCATCGCTACCTGGGCACTCCGATCGACATCCACGGCGGCGGCTCCGACCTTGCCTTCCCGCATCACGAGAACGAGTGCGCCCAGGCCACCTGCGCCTGGCACCAGGGCTTCTCCAACACCTGGATGCACACGGGCATGCTGCTGGTTGACGGCGAGAAGATGTCCAAGTCGCTCGGCAACTTCTTTACGCTGGCCGAGGTCCTCGAGCAGCACTCCGCTGCCGCCCTGCGCCTGCTGATGCTGCAGACGAGCTATCGCTCGCCGCTCGACTTCTCCTGGGAGCGCCTGGAGGGTGCCGAGAATTCGCTCACGCGTATCGCCGGTACGGTCGAGAACCTGCGCTGGGCCGCGAACCATGCGACGGCCGATGCCGATGCGGCTGCCGCCGAGGCGTTTGCCGCCGAGGCCGCCGAGACTCGTGCCACCTTTAAGGAGTGCATGGACGACGACTTTAACACCGCCGGTGCCATGGGTGCCGTCTTTGGCTTTGTGACCGAGTGCAACCAGTACCTGGAGCAGGCGGGCGACGCTGCCGACAAGGCTGCCGCGCTTGCCGCAGCCGACACGCTGGCTGAGCTGCTCGATACGTTTGGCGTTGAGCTTCCCGAGCCCAAGGTCGAGCTGCCGCTGGGTCTGCTGGGCGTTGCCGCCGGCCTGGTCGCCTACACGGGTGACGACGTGGACGAGGCTGCTGCCAAGATTCTCGAGGCCCGCGCCGAGGCCCGTGCCGCCAAGAACTGGGATCTGGCAGATGCCATCCGCGACCAGCTCAAGGACCTCGGGCTGACGATCGAGGATACCGCCGCCGGCACTCGTATCAAATCTCTCTAATCCCCGCGGGTTTCCCAAGCACCCGACCTTGCCGTTCAAACCGTCGCTCGCGTACTCAAGTACGCGTCGCTCCTCTTTCACGGCAATCTCGGGCACTTGGAAAACCCGTACCGACCGCCCGAATTAATATTCATGGGCGGTCGTTTATTTTGTTTCGTTTGATAGTTGTATTTAGGAGGTCACTTTATGGCCGACAATCGCAAGCGTGCGCCTCGTGGCGGCAAGCAGGCTGCTTCTGGCTCGCGTCCGATTCGCCGCAATGACCGCGCTGCCGCTCCCAAGGGCCAACGCGATCGCACCCAGGCCGCACGTCCGCAGCGTGATCGCAACCGCGACGCTGTCCGGGCTCCCAAGGGCGAGTTTATCGAAGGTCGTCGTGCTGCCGCCGAGGCGCTACGCACTGGTTTTCCCATCAAGTGCGCGCTCGTTGCCGAGGGCGGGGAGCGCGATGCCGCCTTGTCGCGCCTGGTCGACGACCTCAACGCTGCGGGCGTCCGTATTAAGTATGTGCAGCGCGCGCAGCTCGACGCACTGTCGAGCCATGGCGCTCACCAGGGCATTGCGCTCGAGGTTGGTAACTTCCCTTACGCCGATGTCGCCGACATCCTTGACCGCGCGGGCGACGGTCCGGCGCTCGTCATCGTGCTCGACCATGTGACCGACGACGGTAACTTTGGCGCCATCGTGCGCTCTGCCGAGGTTGTGGGCGCAGCGGGCGTCGTCATCGCCAACAAGCGTGCCGCCGGCGTGACCGTGGGTAGCTACAAGACCTCAGCCGGCGCCGTCATGCATCTGCCTATCGCGCAGGTTCCCAATATCGCCCGTGCACTCGACGACCTCAAGGCCGCTGGCTTTTGGGTGGGCGGTGCCTCCGAGCACGCCGAGGGCAGTTGCTGGGATGCTCCCTTCGAAGGTCGCGTGGCGCTCGTCATGGGTTCCGAGGGCGACGGCATCTCGCGTCTGGTGCTCGAGAAATGCGACTTTTTGACCAAGCTTCCCCAGCGCGGCATGACCGAGAGCCTCAATGTTGCCCAGGCGACTACGGCCCTCTGCTTTGAGTGGCTGCGCCGCAACGCCGGCGAGCTCATGGGGGAGGAGTAGCGCATGTCCAAAAAGAACCGTGCCAAGTCCAAGGCCAAGCGCTTTGGCGAGGGCTCGGCCAAGCCGATTGTTTCGGCCGCGACCTACGGCGTGGGCGGCAATGCGTTTGCGCAGGCCATTGCCGACCCGGTCTCGACGGTGCACTCCAATAAGCCCGAGCTGTTGGTGGTCGACGGTTACAACGTGATTCACTGCACGCCGCGCTACGAAAAGCTCGTCTACGACCATTCCGACGATCCGTATTCCAGCGACGTTCACGATATGGCGCGCACCGCTCTCATCAACGACGTTGCCGCGTTTGCCCAGGGCCGCTACGAGGCCGTGATCGTGTTCGACGGCGCGGGCAATATCTCCAATGAGCGCCCCAACCTGCCGGCCCGCGGCGTGCGCATCGAGTTTTCGCCGACGGGCGTCTCTGCCGATACCGTGGTGCAGAAGCTCTGCATCGAGGCACGCGAGGAAGGTCGCGCGTGCTCCGTGGTATCGAGCGACGGCACGATCCAGGCCGTCGTCATGGGTAAGGGTGTTACGCGCATCTCGAGCCGCA
The DNA here is from genome assembly GCA_900541825.1 of uncultured Collinsella sp. Taxonomy (GTDB): domain Bacteria; phylum Actinomycetota; class Coriobacteriia; order Coriobacteriales; family Coriobacteriaceae; genus Collinsella. The sequence continues at coordinate 14,599 of UQLJ01000017.1, read as the reverse complement.
TGCTGGTGGACGAGATCAAACAGATCGATAACGACGTTCACGAGGCAGAGGAAGCTCCGCAGATCAAGATGACTCTGGGCAGCCGCCTGAGCCCCGATGCCCTGGCCAAGCTCAAAGCTCTGCGCGGGAGGTAGGGGAGTTGGCGGGGCGATGCTGTCTCGCTAACTCCATTCAGCGATGTCGATCATTCTTTCGAGGCGCCATGTTAGCGCCTCTTTTAGATAAGGCAGTCTCGCTGTAAGAGCGTCGTTTTTGGATAGGATTTCGATTGCCTCGTCAACGAAACCCTCGAGTTTGTCGCCGTCAAACCAGCCCATGTCCTCGACGAGCAACATTTGTTTGGCGGGGCTTGAATGAAATTGTGCGCTGGTAAAACTGTGCTCTCCCGCCCTAAGCTCCTCTAGTGATATGTTGCACCAGAGTGATGAGCCCGAATCGAAGATGGGGGCTGGTCTGCAGACCAGTGAGTTGACGTTTCGCACGAGGCCAAAGTTGCGCCAATGGCGATCATAGTTGGCAATGATGTCATCGCATACGATCATGCGGTCAAGGGCGTCTTTTATATCCGTCGCTCCAAGCTCCTCGCAGTTTGCTACATACCGTTCGTAATCGGTTAGTCGCTCGTCTGCATTTGCATGCTGGTTTACATAGAACGCAGGGACATACTCTTCTTCATCAGTTAAGAAGACATCGCATATGCTCAGGGCGGAAGTGCCCGCGCCCTCGAGCGAGTAAGGCACATAATCGCAAGCGTTTAGGATGCGACGGTGAAGTGCAGTCGCCACCAGCTCGTTATAAGGTTCCTGGTTTAGATGTGCACCTGCCTTGTGGAGGATTCGACGGTCATCCTCGCATGTCCAGTACTTTTGAAGATTGCCGTCCGAGGTGTTATCGGGCTTTGCGGCAGCCGCTTTTCCCTCTGGGGCAAAGGGTGCAATGGACAGCGAGACGTCATCAAAGGCGTTATTGAAGAAGTTGATATCCTCCCAGGTGAGACCGGAACCTTGGGGCCTAATCCAATACTGGTCGGATAAGGAGAGGCCGAGATTTCGCTGTACGAGTTCATCGGGAACATCGACTGCGGCTTCTGCAAGCAGGGAGGCTAGCCCAATGCGTGCGAGCGGGATACCGCGGCCGCGCCACCAGATGCGGAAGGAGTCGAGCGATATGGGGCTATTAGGGCCAAATACTCCAATAGGGGCGTGGGCGTAATCGACGTCGGCGCCGATGTGGGTGAAGTCTTTTCGCGATGTGCTGTAGACCAGTTGGGCTACTTCGTGCGTGCGGTTCATGAGGGTAAATGCGACTTCGCTTTTCCCATGCCCACGACGAGGCCGTCCCCCCGTTTTGGTCACAGAACGGAGTCGCGTGTCGACGCTGTCTTTGTCGATGAGCCATACACCAGAAGCCTTGCGGGCCTCAAGTGCTCCGTTTTTTATGAGCTCCTGCACCCTGCGCGGAGTGATGCCGAGCAGTTCGGCTGCTTCCTTGGTAGTAAGCATCGCGAAACCCTTCGTTAGAACGAATAGTTTTATATATAGCAATTGTAATTAAAACTATTCGTTTTGACGAATGGTTTTGAGATGTGGTCGGTCGAAGGGTCTGTTGCGCCCCGTCCGCAATTCCTTTATTCTTAACTGGCTTCGCGTGAAAGCGCCAAGTGTGCCAGTGTGGCGCAACGGTAGCGCAACTGATTTGTAATCAGTGGGTTGCAGGTTCGATTCCTGTCACTGGCTCCATGAGAGTTTCGGGCTCTGTCTCCAATTGGGACAGGGCCCGTTTCTATTTAGGTGGTGCGCCATCGGGTTAGCGCCCATCCCGTTTTTGGTTTGTCTCGTCCTCCAGTTTGCCTAAATCTGTAACACCAAGACCGATATTTGGCATCTAACTGTTACAGATTAAGATGAAACTTAGGGTGTTTTAGGAATATCTTGATCTGTAACATGTAGAAGCGGAATAGGCCTCTTGCTGTTACAGATCGAGACAAGGGCGGGTGCGGACCTGGATGTCCTGCTCGAGCGTGGATTTCTGGACACGCGAGCGAAGAAAATCTCCCGACCGGAGAACGAGCGTGGATAATTAACTTGGATAGGGAGCTAAGGTAAACACCGATTGTCTATCGACGGCTTTAGAAACAACGACCCCGATTTCATTGTGGAATCGGGGTCGTTTGTGCCTCAGGAATCCGAATGGATTAATCGAGCTCCTAAGGGACTTCTTGGGTTCTTGCTAATGGTCTGCCGAGGATGTCCCCAATGCAAACAGCGGGCATCTACTCAATATAGCTGGGGTTCTTCTTGATGATTACGCGTGCAGCGATGAAAGAGACGACGATGGCGATGATGGCGACAACGCATGCCAGCACGAAGTTGCCCATGGACCCATCGGGAGCGATAAAGATGAGTGCCGAAAGAAGGCCGGGGCATGCTCCCGCAACATACTCTTTCAGAACAAAGATGCCTGCAGGGAGTCCAGCGCAGAGCGCGCCGATTGCCGTGCCGACAAGCAGGCGGGGACGCTCGATGAGGCAACCGTAGAACGCGGGCTCGGTTACGCCACAGAGTGCAGTGACGGCAACCGTAGTGACCATACCCCTCTTCTCCTTGTTTCCCTTCATGGCAGTTGCCAGGGCGAGGCTCGTGCCGCCAATGCAGAGGTTCGAGATGAATCCAAAGATGATGGGCGCCCAGCCGAGCTGCGCCAAGCTCGTAACTTCAATCGCGATGTAGGCCTTATCAAGACCGAGCATGACAAAATAGGGGTTAAGGGCTGCAAGGATTGGAGTAGCGATAAATGCCACGTTATCCATGAGCCACGTGGCGGCATCACTCAGCGCGTAGCCCATCATGCTGCCGGCGGGGCCGAGGATAATCAGCTCAACAGGCACGACGATGAACATGGTGAGTAGCGGCTTCAAGAACAGTTTGGTAACGTCGGGGATGATTTTCTGAAGACCGCGATCAACAAAGTACATGAACACAACGCCCAGTACGATTGGCACTACCGTGCTCGAGTAGTCATTCGTCGGGATGGGGATGCCAAGAAAGTCGAGACCCTCAGCACCGCTAATAGACGAGCTAATCATGATTGCACCCAGCAGTGCACCCATGATGGGCTGCATCTTCATGACGGCGGCGAGCTGATAGCCGAGGTAAACGGGCAGGAAGCTAAATGAGGCGCTGAAGATCGCCAGCAGAACCTGGGCGGTTCCGCTATCGGTGCTCAATCCGCAATAATTGACCAGGAGATTCTTGATCGAAAGAATGAGTCCGCCAACGATGAGCGCCGGGACGATGGGCATGAATATCTGTGCAGAGACGTTCCCGAATTTCTCAATCAAGCCCATGGCGGTGTTACCGCTTTTAATGCCTTCTGCAAGGTCTTTGGCGGTTTGGGCATCGTCGGCAACCGTGCCACCGCCGACTTCGATTCCCGCGAAGTCGAGGAAGTCGTTGTAAGCCTCGGTGACGTTGGGGCCGATGATCACCTGAAGCTGGCCACCGTTGACTACTGCCCCGAGCGCCTGATCGGCCGATTTGGCGAGCTGGAGATCGATGATCGAGGTGTCTCGTGCGTCGATGCGAAGGCGCGTCGCACAATGAGTTACCGATGTAATGTTCTCTTTGCCGCCAACAGCCTTTAGGACTGTTTCGGACATTGCCTGATATTTCATCTCTTTCTCCTAGCCTTCCTGCTCCTGATATTTCGAGATAAGGTCTCGGTACCAATACCAGCTCTTTTTGGGGGTGCGCTCCAGATTGTTCTCGAAGTCGATATGGACAAGTCCGTATCGTTTTTCGTAGCCGTTGATCCAGCTATACAGATCCATCGTCGACCAGAGGTAGTAGCCCTCAACGCGCGCGCCGTCGCGCTTAGCCCTCATCATGTGCTCGATGAACTGGCCCAGAAGCTCGATGCGGTAATCATCGTGGATCATTCCGTCTGCGTCTGGTTGCTCATAGGCGCCATGTCCGTTTTCCGTAATAAAGATGCGGGGCGCGTCATAGCGCTCGTGGACATCCATGATGGTTGAATACATGCAACTTGGGAGTATTTCACGGCCCCATTTATTGCGGGGAACATTGCTGTCGCGGGCGCTTTCAAACAAGGGCGCAATGCATTTTCCTTCGACCTTTTTGCTCGAACCGCCCTTATTGTTCGCCGAAACGGCAAGCTCTCCACCGTGCCAGTCGGTTACATACTCTCGGCAATACACGTTGAGTCCAATAAAATCGACTTTACCGTCTCTGAATTCTTCTACGTCATTTGGGGATCGATAGAGCGAGACGCCAAGTTTTTCAAGGATTTCGTCCATTTCTGGCGGTAGTTGACCTTGAAGCGCTGGTGCCAGAATCATGCGATTGGCGAAAAAGTCTGCGTATCGAAATACGTCATCAGGGTGCTCGGTTGCCGGGTCGAGTTCGACAACGCCGCCATCGTGGACGGCGCCGATGATGCCGTCGTAGCCCATTTGACGATATGCTCGGACTGTGAGTGCGCTTGCGCGCATCAGGTTGTATTGAAACTGCATGTACGACTGAACGTCGAGCGATCGATTGGGGGGATAGTTGCCCAACATGTTTACGCAGTAGCTGTAGAAATGCGGCTCGTTAACGGTAGCCCAGATTTTGACGCGGTCTCCAAAGCGCTCAAAGCAAATCTTGGCGTATTTGCAGAACCACTCTGCCATGTCGTTGTTCAGCCATCCGCCTTTGCAAGCAAGCGTGAATGGCAGATCGTAATGGAACAGCGTAACGTTGGGCTCTATGCCATTTTCGAGGCAGCAATCAATGACCCGATTATAAAAATCGATACCCTCTTCATTCACTTCGCCGATACCTGTGGGGATGATTCGACTCCATGAAAGAGAGAAGCGATAGGTGTTTTGTCCGCCTTCTTTCATCATGCGGATATCTTCTTCATAGCGATGGTAGAAGTCGCAAGATACATCACCGTCAACATGGTTGATGTTCTTATTGCTTGTGTGGCTAAAGAAATCCCACTCGCCAAGGCCTTTGCCGCCTTCGTTCCAGGCACCCTCGCACTGATAAGACGCCGTGGCGGAACCCCAGAGAAACGGCATGTTGTTCACGTTGCCCATGAATCCCCTTTCCATCATTCAACACGGTGGATACGTGTGACGGAATTACGATTAAGATGACGTCAACTGATTTGAATCATAGGAGAACGACCAAAGCTGTTTGATTCAATAAATGAACCATGATTTCGAGGAGAGCGGAAAGAGGAATCACGTGAATATCAATGACTTCGATGTGCTCAATCGCATTAGCTCCATCATCAACAGCGAGTTTGGGTCAAACGATGCCGCCATTGCCCGATATCTCATCGCTCACATTAGGCGTTCGAGCGAAATCAATGTTGCCGCAATAACCCGCGTTGCATTCGTGACCCGTTCTGCTGTTCGTCGTTTCTGCAATCGCTTGGGCTACCAGTCTCTTAGCGATTTGAAAGAATCATTTACTCAATCAGTCTTTCCAAGCGACTTAAGCCATCGAGAGGAGGAATTTGGCTACGAGGAGTACAGGGCAGAGCTCGACGTTCGCATGATCGAGATGTTCGCTGAGGTCGAAAGCGGCGTGTCCGATACCGCTATTAAGCACCTTGCCGACGAAATTGATGGCCATAAAAACGTTGAAATCTGGTGCACCAATAATGTGAGCGCCAATCTCGTACGATTTCAGCAGGAAATGTTTTATGCGGGCAAGATAGTTCGCATAGTTGCTGGGGCTAACGTCGCGGAATTGAAAAACATGGGAGACGCTTCGCAGTCATTGATAATTCTCGTATCGGTCTCCGGGCTATTTGTGTCACAGGCGCGTGAGTATCTTGATTGCCGTTCGGGTAGGAAGATTCTAATTACTGCGTTTAGCAACGATGACAAATCGAGGTCTTTTGACCGTGTATATCGTCTTGGTAATGCGGGAAACGGAATTGACCGACTCGGCGTTTATTCGAAATACGCCATGACTTATTTCTTCGACTTGCTATCGTCGTGTTACTTGAGTCGCTACCCCTGCACCAAGGGGGAGCCGCTCTATGGGTCTACTTTGGCCTGGCCCGAGTAGTTGCGGCTCATTAGTTCTCCCGCCTGGAGAATGAGCGTGGATAATCTGCCGCTTTGGCCTTAGGGCCGCGCTAAAAGTGGGAGATTATCCACGCTCGATCGTGTCGTGGAAGCCCGATCGTGACCTATGTAATAGTGCAAGAGGGCCGTTATCGAAGGTCGATGCTGTAGGCGTACTCCACCGTGCCAAAGTGTTCCCTTGGGAAATGTCACCAGCACAGCCAAATCCACCGTCCTTCATTTCTAAACTCAACAAAACCGCAGGTCGAAGGTATATAGATACGCCCGGCACCGTGTATCTATAGGTTTTCGTTGACAGCCCCCAAGGTTGCATCGTATTATCTTTTTCGTTCGCGGGGGCGGCGGTCCAAAAGACCAAAGGACCTGCGGATACTTGAACGATTGGGAGTTTGCCCGAGTGGTTAATGGGGACGGGCTGTAAACCCGTTGGCTCTGCCTACATAGGTTCGAATCCTATAGCTCCCACCCGTCAAGTGCCTGTATAGCTCAGTCGGTAGAGCACTTCGTTGGTAACGAAGAGGTCACCAGTTCAAGTCTGGTTGCAGGCTCCATCCGGCGGTGTAGCTCAGTTGGTTAGAGCACACGGTTCATACCCGTGGCGTCACTGGTTCGAATCCAGTCACCGCTACCATAGGTAACACGGTGGCTTCTCAATAGTATGTTGAGAGGCCACTATGGTATAAAGGCAAAGTCCCGTCCGGGGACGACCTGTTTAGAGGAGGGCTTTATGGCCAAAGAGAAGTTTGAGCGCACTAAGCCGCATGTTAACATCGGCACCATTGGTCACGTCGACCACGGCAAGACCACGCTGACCGCTGCCATCACCAAGGTTCTCTCCGAGACCGAGGGCTGCAAGGCTGACTTCACTGCGTTCGAGAACATCGACAAGGCTCCCGAGGAGCGCGAGCGCGGCATTACGATCTCCGTCTCCCACGTCGAGTACGAGACTGCTGCCCGTCACTACGCTCACGTTGACTGCCCGGGCCACGCTGACTACGTCAAGAACATGATCTCCGGTGCTGCTCAGATGGACGGCGCTATCCTGGTCATCGCCGCTACCGACGGCCCCATGGCTCAGACCCGCGAGCACATCCTGCTCGCCCGTCAGGTCGGCGTTCCCTACATCGTCGTCTTCCTGAACAAGTGCGACATGGTCGACGATGACGAGCTCATCGACCTCGTCGAGATGGAGACCCGTGAGCTTCTCTCCGAGTACGATTTCCCCGGCGACGACATCCCCGTCATCCGTGGCTCCGCTCTGGGCGCTCTCGAGGGCGACGCCAAGTGGATGGACGCCATTCGCGAGCTCATGAAGGCCGTCGACGAGTACATCCCGACGCCTGCTCGTAACAACGACCTCCCGTTCCTGATGGCCGTTGAGGACGTTATGACCATCTCCGGCCGTGGTACCGTTGCTACCGGCCGTGTCGAGCGCGGTGAGCTCAAGCTCAACGAGCCCGTCGAGATCGTCGGCATCAAGGATACCCAGAACACCGTCGTTACCGGTATCGAGATGTTCCGTAAGTCCATGGACTTCTGCGAGGCTGGCGACAACGTCGGTCTGCTGCTCCGCGGCATCAAGCGTGAGGACATCGAGCGCGGCCAGGTTCTCTGCAAGCCCGGTTCGGTTACCCCGCACACCAAGTTCACCGGCGAGATCTACGTTCTGACCAAGGAGGAGGGCGGTCGTCACACCCCGTTCTTCGATGGTTATCGTCCTCAGTTCTACTTCCGTACCACCGACGTTACCGGTACGGTCAAGCTCCCCGAGGGCACCGAGATGGCTATGCCTGGTGACCACATCACCATCGAGGGCGACCTCATCCACCCGATCGCCATGGAGGAGGGCCTGCGCTTCGCAATCCGCGAGGGTGGCCACACCGTCGGTTCGGGCATCGTCTCCACGATCATTGAGTAAATTAGCTCTTTGATATAGCTGACTTAGAGAACCCGGCACTTATATGGGTGCCGGGTTCTTTTCTGCAATGGATATTGAGCCGTTGCTGGTGTCGAGAGGATCGATAATGGTCCTGGATGCACCGTCGATTAGCTCTCGATGGCTTCATTGATGTGTTCCAAATATGAATGGATCTACCGAGAACCAATTGACTCGAGGTTTTCATTGACAGCACTTATGTGGAGCTGATAAAGTAACAACTCGTGCCCGTACGGGGCGGAAATGAAAGGTTCAGGATACATGCGTACTCTAGTTACTCTTGCGTGCACTGAGTGCAAGCGCCGCAACTATACGACCACCAAGAACAAGTCGACCATGCCTGATCGTATGGAGATCAAGAAGTATTGCCCCTGGTGCCGTCACCACACGCTGCACAAAGAGACTCGCTAGTCTCTAGTCACATACGCCAGTAGTTCAATTGGTAGAGCATCGGTCTCCAAAACCGAGTGTTGAGGGTTCGAGTCCTTCCTGGCGTGCCAGTCATTATTCCGTAAGCTCCCACTTGGGGGCTTACGGTTTACTCATGTATAAGCGCATTGCGCGGAGGTAACCCAAATGGCCAACAAGAAGAACAAGAAGAAGGCTCAGCAGCCGGCACCTGCCAACAAAGCTGCCGCCAACTCCAAGGTTGAGGCCAAGAAGGCCGTTGCCAAGAAGAACGAGAAGGCTGCGAAGTCCAAGAAGAACGAGAAGCCTGGTTTCTTCGCCCGCACCAAGAAGTATTTCGCTTCGGTCAAGTCCGAGATGAAGCGTGTCACGTGGCCCGATAAGAAGGAGCTCGTGAACTACTCGGTTGTCGTTTGCGCTTCTCTGATCGTCGTCGGCGTCGTCATCGCTCTGCTCGATGCTGGCTTTGGCGAGGCTCTTGCTCTGTTCTCTGGATTGAGGGGCTAAACCATGTCTAAGCGTTGGTACGTCGTTCACACTTACTCTGGATACGAGAACCGCGTTAAGTCCGATCTCGAGCATCGCATCGAGACTATGGGCATGCAGGACCGTATCTTTGATATCGAGATTCCTATGGAGCGCGTCACCGAGATTAAAGAGGGTGGCAAGCGTGAGACCAAGGATTCCAAGATCTTCCCGGGTTATGTCCTGGTCCGCATGGAGATGGATGACGATGCTTGGACGTGTGTTCGTAACACGCCTGGCGTCACCGGTTTCCTAGGCGGCAACGGCAAGCCCGCTCCGCTTTCCCGCGACGAGTACAACAAGATGACTCGTCGTCCCGGTAAGGGCGATTCGCCCAAGCGCACCTCGGTTGATATTGAGGTCGGTACGTCCGTCCGCGTCACCGATGGCCCGCTTACCGACTTTGATGGCAAGGTCTCCGAGGTTAACACCGAGGCTGGCAAGCTCAAGGTCACGCTGATGATCTTTGGCCGCGAGACGCCGGTCGAGCTCGACTTTAACCAGGTCGCTGTCATCGCTTAAGTTTTCGTCCGTTCGCGCGAGCGTGCTTCTTCTGTGACTGCTCATCTCAGGAGTGCTTCTAACACGTGCGTGCTTACGATATAGCAAGTACTTCACACTCGTGATTCGAAAGGAATGACCATGGCTGAGAAGAAGGTTGCCAACGTCATTAAGCTCCAGATTCCTGCTGGTGCAGCAAACCCCGCTCCTCCCGTCGGCCCCGCCCTGGGCGCTGCTGGCGTGAACATCATGCAGTTCTGCCAGGCCTTTAACGCCGAGACGCAGGACAAGAAGGGTGACATCATCCCCGTTGAGATCTCTGTCTACGAGGACAAGTCCTTCTCCTTCATCACCAAGACCCCGCCGGCGGCTCACCTTATCAAGAAGGAGCTGAACCTCAAGTCTGGTTCCGCTAAGCCCCAGGCTGACAAGGTTGGTCAGCTCTCCCAGGAGCAGCTCACCAAGATCGCCGAGATCAAGATGCCGGACCTCAATGCCAACGACATTGACGCCGCCAAGAAGATCATCGCCGGTACCGCCCGTTCCATGGGCGTCACCATCGCTGAGTAGCGATTTCTTATGGTAACGACGGGTGCTCCGACCGGGGCGCCCGTTAAATGTGTGCAATAGGGCACACGATACGATGTGGGAGGGCTCACGCCCGTTTAACCACAGGAGGTAATGCACATGGCTAAGCATGGTAAGAGCTATAACGCCGCTGCCGAGAAGATCGACCGCGCCACGCTCTACACCCCCCTTCAGGCTGCCAAGCTCATCAAGGAGCTCGACACCGCCAAGTTCGACGAGACCGTCGAGGCTCACTTCCGTCTGGGCATCGATACTCGTAAGGCTGACCAGAACATCCGTGGTTCCATCTCCCTGCCCCACGGCACCGGCAAGACCGTTCGTGTTGCCGTCTTCGCCGAGGGCGAGAAGGCCCGTGAGGCTGAGGCTGCCGGCGCCGACATCATCGGTTCCGACGAGCTCGTCGCCCAGATTCAGAAGGGCGAGATCAACTTCGACGCCGCTATCGCTACGCCGAACATGATGGCCAAGGTTGGCCGCATCGGTAAGATCCTTGGTCCCCGTGGCCTCATGCCGAACCCCAAGCTCGGCACCGTGACCATGGACGTCGCCAAGATGGTCTCCGAGCTCAAGGCCGGCCGCGTTGAGTACCGCGCCGACCGCTACGGCATCTGCCACGTGCCCCTGGGCAAGAAGTCCTTCTCTGAGCAGCAGCTCGTCGAGAACTACGCTGCCCTGTACACCGAGATCCTGCGCGTCAAGCCCTCTTCTGCTAAGGGCAAGTACGTCAAGTCCATCTCCGTGTCTTCCACCATGGGCCCTGGCGTCAAGGTCGATCCCGCTGTCCAGCGTGACTTCCTGGCTGAGTAACTGCTAGTTACTGCCTGAGTACAGCAAGCATTGCTAAAGAAACCCGGTTCTGCCTTTTGCAGGACCGGGTTTCTTGCTATCGCGTCAAAAGCACCACAAAGGGGACAGTGTCCTCTTTGTGGTGGTTACCAGGGTGTTCTGGCCGTTGAGGACTCGATGGCTTCGTGGCGTTTGAGCTCGCGGCGCATGGTTTGTGAGTTGAGCCAGGCTGCTTGCCAGCCGCGGATGGGGTAGTGCGTCTGGTCGAGCTCAAACTGCGTATAGCCGCAGGCGTTGATGATCGTCGTTCCACACACATGCTGACGCTCGCGCTGAAAAGCGCAACCGTAGCTTTGGTGCACATGTCCGTGCACCATGTAGTCGGGATTCCAGGATTCGAGTGCTGTGTTAAAGCATTCGAATCCTCGATGCGGCAGATCGTCCAGATCACCCATACCGGCGGCGGGTGCATGGGTAAGCAGAATGTCGCACCCGCCGACCATCCTAACCTTACGCGACAGCTTACGCATGCGCTTGGACATCTCGCGTTCGGTGTACATGTTGGCGCCGTCGCGATAACGCATGGACCCGCCAAGGCCCGCAATGCGAATCCCTCGGTACGTGTACACGCTGTCTTCCACGCAGATACATCCGCCCGGTGCATGACGTGCGTAGCGGTCATCGTGATTGCCGCGCACGTAGATGAGCGGTTTGTTGATGACCGTAACCAAAAACTCAAGATAGTCCGGGTCCAGATCGCCGGCGGACAAAATCAGGTCGACTCCCTCAAAGCGTTCCTTGCGAAAGCACTCCCAAAGGCATCGTTCTTCGGTATCGGCTATTGCAAGGATTTTCATAGGGCAGGGACTTTCGGCTCATCGTCGAGCTGCGGAATGGTGCCTACCACGTTGTCCGCCAGCCAATTCATCTCGACAATCTGCGTGCTCGGCAGCGGAGGGAAGCCTTCGATCTGTGCCACGCCGTTCTGGCTGTGGAGCTCGCCGCCAAAGGGGTTGATGGATCCCTCAACAATGCCGTTGCGGAGCAACTGCACGAGTTTGCGCGTTTGGTAGGGTAGGCCCGGAGCGTAACGGATGTCGATAACTCCGGAGCTCATGCCATACCAGTAGTTGACAGCGCGCACTTGGTTGTCGTCGCTGGTCTCGTCCCATGTGCCGTGCAGAAGGCTTTTCACGATAAGCTCGTAGTAGCGCCCCCAGTTCCAGACGGGCATGGCGATGCCGGTAACCTTGCCATCGACCAAGCGGTGAAGCCCGTAGGCGGTGGGATCTTCCAGCGACTTTGACATATCGGCGCCGGTCATGACGCTCACGCCTTCGCGGCACATGGCCTCGGCGAGACCTCCAGCGGGCACATCGCCCCAGGTCAGGATAATTTGCGCGCGCGGGTCGAGCAGCGAGGCGCCAATCGCAAAGGCGTTGATCTCGCTGAGTGCGCCCGAGGCGAAGACCGACGCGTGGTAACCGATGCGGTGGTTGTCCGCCATGCTGGCCGCGAGGGCGCCCAGCAGAAACTTGGCCTCGTACATCTTGCCAAAGTACGAACGGACGCTTTGATGGGGAAGGCCGATAGAGCAGTTGAGGAACCGAATCCGGGGATACTCAACGGCAGCCCTGAGCGTGTATTCCATCAGGCGGTGCGAGGTCGAGAAGATGACGTTTGCTCCATGTTTGACAGCCGTTTCCACGGCGGCGTAGAACACATCCGGATCGTGACAGTCCTCGAACGCCTCGGTGCACACGATACCGCCAAAGTGCTCATCGAGATACTGACGCCCTTGGTCGTGCAGGCTGTCCCAGCTCGACGTCGCACAGGGGAACTCATGGATAAAGGCGATGCGCAGGGGGTTGGCCGTCGAGTAGACGGTCTTGCCCATAAAGAAGTTGAGCACGCCAGCGGCGGACTTGGCGGGCGTTTCTTCCTCGTCGACGCTCGGTGCTTCGACAAGATCGACCTTGTCCTCGTCATTTTTGCCGGCAATGACCAGCTCGCGCCAAATCTTGCACAGGCGGTTTACGACGATATCCGTCGGCGTATCCAGCAGGCGGTCCTGGTTGTACACATTGAGGTACACGAGCATGGCGTCGGCAGGCGTAATGTCCAGGTGGTCGCCGCCTGCGCGAAGGTAGGCGCGCTTAAAGAGCAGGAAGGTGTGGCGCAGGTAGTCGACCTTTTTCTGCGGCCATTTTTCGATAAGGTTCTGACCGAGCATCTTGGCGAGCGTTTCGTAGCTTCCCTCACCCGAGAACTCGATCTCGTATAGGGGGCAGACGCGCCAAAACGCGCAGAACTCGCCGTACAGGCGGCTTTCGACGGAATCCCATTTGCCGGGGTAGAGACGGGTGACCTTGGCCGAAACCGTCGGGGCGTCTAGGAATTTGAGGACACTGACGCGTTTGTTGCCTTCTTGGACATAGAACCGATGCATGAACTCGGTGACGATGACGGGGTCGCGATAGCCCTCGGTCACCTGGATGTCGTAGAGGTTGGACCACTTGCGGGCGAACTCGGTGCTAAACGGAAGCAGGGGCATAAAGTTACACGAAAAGGCGGACTGACGGCCCTTGGTGACCGTGCCGACGACCATTTCGAGCGGAATATCCCGCAGGCCGACATTCTCTCGCTGACCTAAGGGGAGCTGAGCAACCAAGCTATCGAGGTCCGTAAGGTATGGATGCTCGCTTTGGCTAATGGCGCGTCGACGTCCTTGCTCGCCGCGCTTGCGTGCTTGACGATAGGCCTCTTCCATAATGTTGCTCCCTTAGTCGTTTAAACAACTATATGAACCATGGTACCACGAATGAAAACCACTACAAAGATGCCTGTCCCCTTTGCGGTGGTTTAGGCGATGATGGGGGCGATGGCGCGGATGCAGGCGTCGGCTGCCGTGAAAGTAGTGCTGTCGTCGCTGACGATAAAGATGATCTTTCCTTTGATGCCAAAGTCGCCGATTTCGCTAAAGAGTACGTAGGGCTCCTTGTCAAAGCCCGAGATGGGAAGCACGGCGGCCTTGGTGGCGCTGGTCAGCTCGTCTGCCAGTGCGTCGAGCGAGGCCCACTTGGACGTGTCCTTTACGGCAACGGGCACAGCCACACGCCCAAAGGGCATGAGGTGCACGAGCGTGTTCTTGGAGATGTTGGAGTTGGGCACAATGATGGTCTGTCCACAGGCATCCTCAATCGTTGTATGGCGCCAAGTGATGTCTTGGACCACGCCGGATACGCCGCCGACCTCGATATTGTCGCCGGGTTTGATGATGCCCATAAAGGTCACCTGCATGCCGCCAATAAGGTTTGACAGCGTGTCCTGAAAGCCGAGCGAGATGGCGATGCCGCCGACGCCAAGAGCGGCGACGAGCGCGTTTGCGTTAATGCCAAAGCAGTTGTCGAGGATAAAGCTGCCGCCGATCATCCAGATGACGGCGCGTGCGATGTTGATGAAGATACTCGATGCCGGAAGTGGGTTATCGTCTCGGTTAAGCAGATGGTTCAGGGTCTTGGATACGACCTTGGCGGCGACGGCGGTGCCTATCGCCAAGATGACGGCCCAGATGATGTTGTGGACCCACCGTTGCTCAAAGAAATGAAGAATCGGCTCAAACAATTCCATGTAGGGAAAACCTCCTAATGCTCGTCCAACCATGATACCCACCAAGAAGCCCGTCCGATCAAATTGAACTGCCTCCCATTTCTTGGACATGAGAAATGGGAGGCTTTCTTTATGCGCGT
>UQLJ01000016.1:0-56010 GCA_900541825.1 uncultured Collinsella sp. | reverse complement strand
CGTAGCGGGTGGTTTAAAGCTGGCCGCTGCGCGGCCAGCGGACTAAAGTCTTGAATAAAGGGATAGGGCCACACGGCCCTATCCCTTTTTGCTAGCTATGGCAGCTTGTGCGCTACTCGCGGCACAGATGCACGGCGAAACCGGCGAACTCGCGCTTAAAGTACACGAGCTTGGTGCTACCGTCGGGCAGCAGCGCGCGCGACTCTTCGTTGACCTCGAGCCCGCGCTCGGCAAACCACTTCTCGGCCGCATCAATGTCGTTAACGGCAAAGCCGATGTGGCCCTTGGTGCCACGACCGTTCTGCTTCATGATCTCGACCAGCGAATCGTTGAAGTACGAAACCGGGGTCTCGATGACGGGCAGGCCCATCATCGTCGAGAACAGCTCCGCGATCTCCAGGGCGTCTGCCGGGTCGGTGGCGTTAATGCCCACATGGGCAACGCGCATACCAAAGAGCTCTACCGGGTTGGCGTTCTGCTCACTCATGCAGTCAGCGTCTACTGAGCCATGACGTCGAGAACGGCCTTCTCGGCGGCAACGCGGTTCATGCCGGTCATGAAGGGCACGCCACTCACGTACGGACAGGTGAGGCCCTCGGGGGCAACGGTGGTGGCGATCAGCAGGTCAGCGCCCTCGTCGCAGTAATCCTTGGCCTCGGAGATGGCGCACTGCACGATCTCGTACTTGTCGGCATAACCGTTGGCGTCGAGCAGGGTAGCGACCTTCTGGGCAACGAGCGTGGAAGTAGCAGCGCCAGCACCGCAAGCCAAAACGATCTTCTTCATAGGTAATGTCTCCCTTCATGGTTTACTTTAGGTAAGTGTACCGCAGCGAGCGATGGCACTCGGCCTCGATGAGCTTTTATGCCAGTTTGCTTGCGCGCTGCGTATAATACATCTAGTACGTGTTGTCATACCGCTCGCTTTATGAGCGACTAAGGACCCTAATATGCCCGATTCCCGCACCCTCTGGACCGCCGTCGTTATCATCTGCATCGCCGTGTCGGTGTTCTTTAGCGTCAAAAAACGCACCACGTTTAAACGCCTGCAGCAATTGATGGCCGCCAAGCAGTGGGACGAGTTCGATCGTTTGCTCGACGGCAAACTCACCAGCATGCTGTACCCACGCTACAACCGCGACTACCTGCGCCTGAACTCCTATCTGCTGCGCGAGGACCACGAGCGTGCCAGCGAGATGTTCGACCTGCTGCTGGGGCTCAACCTCCCCAAGATGCAGCGCGTCGACCTGGTGATCAAAGCCTTTAACTACTATGTTGGCCAGGAGGACCGCAAAAAGTCCAAGGAGTTGCTGCACGAGATCAAGGGCTTTGAGGGCGGTCAGGCCGAGGCAGTTGCGCACGAGTGCCAGCTGATGTACGACACGATGATCCTCAAGCGCCACAACGACATTCCCGAGCTGGAGCGCATGCTCAAGGAGGCCGGCGACGACAAAGTCAAGAGCTGCCGCCTGGAATACCTGCTAGCCCTGCAGTACAAGAACAAGGGCGACGAAGCCAAGTTCCAGGAGTTCCTGGAGAAGTCGGGCCAACACTCGATGGCCGTCAACGCGTAACGGACGGCTTGTGCTAGACTTCTAGTCTCACGGGGGCGTGGCGGAATTGGCATACGCAGGAGACTTAAAATCTCTCGCCGCAAGGATTGTGGGTTCGAGTCCCACCGCCCCTACCATATGGAGCTTTCGGGCCCGTGTCCCCCAGGGATGCGGGCTCGCTTCTTTTAGATGCCGGCGGGACTCGAACCCGCGAGGGGGCGAGCGTCAAGCGGACGCGCAGCGTCCGCAGCGAGCCGGCGAGGGCGCCGACAGGCGGCCGAAGCCGGTGCGTATTTGCGCAGCAAATACGCAGACGTCCCACCGCCCCTACCATATGGAGCTTTCGAGCCCGTGTCCCCAAGGGATGCGGGCTCGTTTCTTTTACACGCCGGCGGGGCTCTAAGTTGCGGTGGAATAGATCCTGTTTATACCGTTTACCAGCTTATTTAGGAACTATTTCACCGCAACTCAGAGGAAGACGGTTAAAGAGCACTCAGGCTCGGGGTCCAGCCGATGGTGGGGGTCGCGCCGTCGAGAGTCTCGTTGATGGTGGCGGCCATGCCGGCGAGGAGGCTGTTCTCGCTTACGGTGAGCGTATCGTAGCCACCGGCGCGCATGAGCTCGCGAATCACCACGGCGCCGGCCAGAATCACGCCCGCGCGCTTGGGCTGCACGCCCGGCAACGCGGCAATGCCTGCAACATCCAACGCAGACATGCGCTCGATAGCGGCCGAAATCTTCTCCATCGAAAGCTCGCGCAGGTGCACAAAGCTCGAATCGTACGGCTCCAGCTCGTGGATCAGAGCCACCAGCGTAGTCACCGTGCCGCCCACTGCGACCAAGCGTTCGGCGCGCTCAAAATTGCTCGGCAGGCCCTCAAAATAGGCAGCGAACTGCTCGCCCGCCCACGCGGCAGCGGCAGTAAGCTCGCCGCGTGCGGGCGGCAGTGCCGAGAAAAATCGCTCCGTCACACGGCGACAACCGATGTCCAGCGAACGCGTGCCCTCCAGCGCAAAGACCCCACGCTCCGGCGCATAGACGCCCGTCGCGAGCTCCGTGGATCCGCCGCCCGAATCGGCAACAATGATGCGCTCGCCGGCAAAGTCGTGCGCCACGCCAAAAAACGTCAGGCGCGCCTCGACCTCGCCCGGAATCACCTGCGGTTCGAGCCCCAGCTCACGCAGACCGTCCAGCAGCAGTGCGGCATTGGATGCATCGCGCGCGGCGCTCGTGCATGTGGTGCAAATGCACGCGGCCCCAAAGGCACGCGCCTCGTCCACAAACATGCGGCATGCAGCGAGCACGCGCTCGACCGCCGCCTCGCAAAAGCGACCCGTCGCGTCCACACCCTCGCCCAGGTCGGTAATCTCGGTATGCTTGGACGATTCCACGATCGCCCCGCCCTCGACCTGCGCCAGCACCAGTCGCGACGACACCGTTCCCAGATCGATCGCCGCCACCTTATATCGTTTGCAATCTGCCATTGCGGGCTCCCCTCCGGGCGCTATTTGCCGTTGGACACGACCGTCTGGCCCTCGACACCGTTAAACCCAAACAGCATGTCGAGCGCCTGGATGTACCACGGGGCGTCCTTACCGACTTCTTCGATTTCCTTGGCAACTTCGCTGGCCTTCTTGGCGTTCGACGACTTCTTGCTCGAAGACGAATCCGAATCGTCGTCCAGGCCCTGCACTTCAATCCTCTTCTCGCCGGGCATCACCAGGCCCAGATCCTCGGACGCCGCATCCTTAATGCCCTCCTCCGAGAGCAGTTTGTCGACGCTTTTTTGAAGCTCATCATTGTATTGCTGACGAATCTCGACCTGCTTGGCCAAGATATCGCTCGAACGCTTTGCCACGTACAGATCGCGCACGGGGAAATACAGGCTCACGAGCACCAGGGCAACGACAATGCCGATGAATAGCCCTCGCTGAGGACCATGGGTAAAGTCATAGATCGCCTTGACCACCGCATTGTCGTTGGCGTAGCGCATAAAGTCCGAGCCCGAAAGACGGCTCGAGGGCCTGCTCGACCTGTCGTGCGTCTGGGCCAAGGGACGCGACGCATGTGTCGAACGTGCCGGGCGCACCGGTCCATCTGCCGAAGTATTCACTTGAGCATTGGGGCGCGAGGTACTTGTCGGGCGCTGCGTGGAGCGGTCGGCACCGGCGTAGGCGGACCCACCGAGCTGCACCGTGCGCGCACGGCGAGGCGACGGCTCACGCGAACCGGCGGAATAGTACCTGTTGTCGTAAATCTGATCCATGTGCGCCTTGTGCGGTTGAGGTTTGTTTGCGCTAAGTATTCTAGTTATAGCACGAGCGCGCGCACCACCTTCGGCAGCCTTTGCTCGACATAAAAAAGGCGCTGAGCCATATGGCCCAGCGCCCAATGGTGCTCAACAGCGCCCGGCGGGAGCGAGGCGAATCCGAGTCAGCCCCGCCCCGCGCACGCCGTTTGCCTAGCGAATGTTGTAGAACGCGGCCTTGCCGGCGTAGCGCGCGCTGCCCTCGAGCTCGTCCTCGATACGGATGAGCTGGTTGTACTTGGCGATACGGTCGCTGCGGCACGGGGCGCCCGACTTAATCTGACCGGCGTTGACGCCCACGACCAAGTCGGCGATCGTGGAGTCCTCGGTCTCGCCGGAGCGGTGGCTCACGATGCAAGCGTAACCGGCCTCCTTGGCAGTCTCGATGGCCTCGAGCGACTCGGTGAGCGTGCCGATCTGGTTGACCTTGACCAGGATCGCGTTGGCGGCACCCAGCTCGATGCCCTTCTTGAGGCGCTCGGTGTTGGTGACGAACAGGTCGTCGCCCACCAGCTGCACCTTGTTGCCAATGCGACGGGTAAGCTCGACCCAGCCGTCCCAGTCCTCCTCGGCCATGCCGTCCTCGATGGAGATGATGGGATAGGTGTCGACGAGCTTCTCCCAGTAATCGACCATCTGGGCACTCGTGTACTCAACACCCTCGCCCTTGAGCTCGTACATGCCGGTCTCGGCGTTGTAGAACTCGGTGGACGCCGGATCCATGGCGTACATAAAGTCGACGCCGGGCTTAAAGCCAGCCTTCTCGACGGCCTTGGTGATGTACTCGAACGGCTCGGCATTGGTCTTAAGGTTGGGGGCAAAGCCGCCCTCGTCGCCCACACCGCCGCCCAGGCCGGCCTCGTGCAGCACGCCCTTGAGGGTGTGGTAGACCTCGGCGCACCAACGCAGGCCCTCGGCAAAGCTCGGGGCGCCCACCGGCATGATCATGAACTCCTGGAAGTCGACGTTATTATCGGCATGCACGCCGCCGTTGAGAATGTTCATCATAGGTGTGGGCAGCAGGTGGGCGTTGACGCCACCCAGGTACTGGTACAGCGACAGGCCCGCCGACTCGGCAGCGGCGCGGGCAACGGCCAGCGACACGCCCAGGATGGCGTTGGCACCGAGCTTGGTCTTGTTGGGGGTACCGTCCGCGGCAATCAGCGCGGCATCGACAGCGCGCTGGTCGAAGGCGTCGAGGCCCACGACGGCGTTAGCGCACTCGTTGTTGACGTGCTCGACGGCCTGCGAAACGCCCTTGCCCAGGTAGCGGCCCTTGTCGCCATCGCGCAGCTCGCAGGCCTCAAAGGCGCCGGTCGAAGCACCCGAAGGCACCATTGCGCGGCCAAAGCTGCCGTCCTCGAGCACGACCTCGACCTCGACGGTGGGGTTGCCGCGGCTGTCGAGCACCTCGCGACCGTAGACGTCCAAAATATCGCTCATGTTGTCTCCCTCTCACTTGGAAACGTAGTGGATGCAAGCGACCGGCTGACCGTGCACCGTCGGTGCGTCTCCATAAGTTAGCCATGTCGCACTTTTTGCATTATGCCCTAAGTTAGCCGAGGGATACACTTGATTTTCGAAAAATTTAGCGGGAACGATGAGGCGTGTCAGCCCGTCGTTCCCGCAGTCTTACTCCTCCGCCTTTGCGGCATCCCACAGGTCGTTGAGGCCGTGGGTCGAAAGCTCGGCAAGATCCACGTGAGCATCGGCCGCCATCTGCTCCATCGCGGCCCAGCGGCGGCGGAACTTTGCCGTGCTGGCGCGCAGGGCGCTCTCGGCGTCGATCCCCTCTTTGCGCGCGACGTTGACCAGGGCAAAGAGCAGATCGCCAAACTCCATTTCGCGCTCGGGCGTTCCGGGGGCCTCGGCCTCAAACTCGGCACGTTCCTCGGCGACCTCGTCCCACACGTCCTGGACCGTCTCCCACTCAAAGCCCACGGCAGCCGCCTTGCGCGACACCTTCTGAGCCTGCATCAGCGCCGGCAGATGCGTGGGCACGCCGTCGAGCAGGCCCTCGGGCGCAGCCTCGCCTGCCGCCACGGCCTTGTCCTTGGCGGCCTTCTCGGCAAGCTTGACCTCGTCCCAAATCTTGAGTACCTCGTCGGAGCTGTCGGCATCCACATCGCCAAACACGTGCGGATGACGGCGAATGAGTTTGGCGTCGATATCGCGCGCCACGTCGGCCAGCGTAAACTCGCCGGCATCCGCCGCGATCTGCGCATGCAGCACGACCTGCATGAGCACGTCGCCCAGCTCCTCGCGTAGGTGAACCGCGTCGTCCGCCTCGATGCAGTCGAGTGCCTCGTAGGCCTCCTCGATCATGTTCTTGCCGATGCTGCGGTGTGTCTGTTCGCGATCCCACGGGCAGCCATCGGGCTGACGCAGACGCCAGATGGTCTGCACCAGATGCTGCAGCTCGGCCGACGCGTCTATCAGCGTGGACAGATCGCGCGAGCCCTCGGCATTTTGCTGAGCCATGTGCTGCGCCATGGCTACTCCTCCTCCATGACCACGTGGCGGAACGCGCCGCCCTCGTAGATGCCGTAGCTGTGCGAGCCGTCCTTGGGGATGCTCACGCTACCGGGGTTGAAGAGCCACAGGCCCGGGTGCGCGGCGCTTTCCTCGTTGACCTTGATGTGCGTATGGCCGTAGACGAGCGCGGAGCCCTCGGGCAACGCGGGCGCGTGGTCGACGCTGTTGTGCATGCCGGCGCCAAAGACGTGGCCGTGCGTCAGGAACAGCTCGCGGCCGGTCTCGTCGAAAAGCGTGGCGTAGTCGGCCATGACGGGAAAGTCGAGGACCATCTGGTCGACCTCGGCGTCGCAGTTGCCGCGCACCGCGATGATGCGGTCGGCCAGGGCGTTGAGCAGCGGGATCACGCGCTTGGGGGCGTAATCGCGCGGCAGGTCGTTGCGCGGACCGTGGTAGAGCAGGTCGCCCAGCAGCACGATGCGGTCGGGCTGCTCGGACTCGATGGCGGCGACCAGGCGCTCGGTCCAGTATGCCGAGCCGTGGATGTCGGAGGCGATGAGGTATTTCATGGTGGTCCTTTCGGTGAGGTTGATGGGGTGGGTGTGGCGGCGCGTCGCCGACCGTGTCACTCAAATTGCAGAGCCGCGGCTTGTGCTGCCTGCATCACGCGCTGGAGCGGCACATTACGCTCGCGAGCGAGACGGGCGCAGTCCTCGTACTCGGGCGCTGCACGCTCGCTGCCGTCGGGCAGGGTGGCCACCTTGACGGACACCTCGCCCCATGGCGTCGTCACCTGCTCAAAGCGGCGTGGCAGGCAAACGCGTTCCATGACCTGGCGACGAATGCCGTTGGTCGTGGTTTCCAAGAAGATAATCGCCTGCAGGCACTCGATATCCTCGTGGGCGCAGATTACCTGCAGCTGCCAGCCGGGGCGTCCTTTTTTGCAGTAGAGGGGCAGCCAGTGCACCTCGCGCGCACCCGCCTCGCGCAGGCGGTCGGCGGCGTAGGCAAGCACCTCGGGCGATGCATCGTCGATGTCGCATTCCAGCTTGACGATGGTCTCGGGCGCATCGGTCTCGCGAGACAGCGGGGATGTGCTATCGCATTGCATACGGTCCGGATCCTTTCCGCGCGGGCTCGTTTTGTTCACCCAAACGCTAGCACATCGCGGGCTGCGCGGATGTGACGGCGCGCGATGAGCGCGATTTTCCTTGCCCGCAAGAAACCGACACTCCACCGCCTCATCCAAACATGTACATCAGCCTCCAAACATGTCATTTTTTGCAGCTTTTGGAGGCTGATGTACATGTTTTGAGAGCGCAAGCGAGGCCGCACCGCGCGTCGCGCAGCCTTTCCAATCGATTTCGACCCCCGGCGTGTCCGGCGTGTTGAGAGCTGCGCCATTACAATGGAGCGGATTCGCTTGACACAAAGGAGCTGCCATGTCTGTCTGCCCGCTGGTCGATTGCCATACCCACACCTCGTTTTCGGACGGACATGCCTCGTTTGAGGACAACGTTCGCGCCGCTGCTGCGGCCGGCTGCCGCGTCATGGTCTCGACCGACCATCTCACCCTGCCTGCCAGCATGGATGCCAACTGCGAAGTGCAGGTTACTGAGGGCGACCTGCCGGCACATCGTCTGGCCTTTGAGGACGCCCGCAAACTCGCCGCGCAGATTGCGCCGGAGCTCGAGCTTATCTATGGCTTTGAATGCGATTGGTACGAGGGCTGCGAGCCTTTGGTTGAGCGCTGGTCCCAGAGCGCCGTGGTACGCCTGGGCAGCGTGCATTGGATTGGCAACCCAGGCGATATCATGGCCGGTGCCGCGGGTATGGCGGGAACGGAAAACGTCGCTCGCCCCGATACACCCGATTCCCTTTGCGGTTGGATCGACGATGACACCGACCTGCACGTTTGGGAAAACCTGGGGGTACGCGGCGTGTGGGAGCGCTACGTCGACGACTGGTGCCGCGCTTGCGAAAGCCCGCTTAACTTTGATGTGATGGCTCACCCCGACCTGTTCATGCGCTTTTCGAAGGAAGGCTTTGCGCCCGATTTTGATACGGCACCGTTTTGGGAGCAGATGGCAGAGTGCGCACACGATACAGGCCGCCGCGTTGAAGTTTCGACCGCCGCGCCGCGCAAGGGCCTCGACGACTATTACCCCTCGACGGGGCTGTTGCGTTGCTTTGCCCACGCCGAGGTACCCATCACCTTTGGCTCGGACGCGCACCGCGCCTGCGACATCTGCTGGAATATCCGCGAGGCACAAGCCCACGCCTACGACTGCGGCTACCGAACCTTCGACATCCCCCACCCCACCGGCGAATGGGAACCCACACCCCTCGACTAGCCATCCCTTCATAAGTTGCGGTGGAATAGGGATTGTTTTGCCTGATGAAGCGCTTAAACAGTCCCTATTTCACCGCAATTTCCATGACCCCGTTACACCAACAAAGACTGTCCCAAACGACTAGTGGCGGCGGGCGTTGAGTTCGCCGGCCAGCTCGTCGAGGGTGATGCCGTAGCGCTCGAGCGTCACGAGCAAGTGGTAGACCAGGTCGCCGGCCTCATAGCGAATGTGGTCATGGTCGTTATCCTTGCAGGCCATGATCACCTCGCTCGCCTCCTCGGCAAGCTTCTTGAGCAGCTCATCCTCGACGTCGGTCAACAGACGCGCGGTATAGCTCTCCTGCGGCGACGCGTCGCGACGGCCATGAATCACCTCGGCCAGCCCCGTCAGCGTCTCACCGATATTTCCATCCTGAACATTTGCGGTGCGCACACCCATGGTTCAATCCTTTCTGGTTGGCCAAGCGCCTGGTCGAGCGCCCGCCCTACGCGAGTTTTTTAAAGAAGCAGGTACGGTTGCCGGTATGGCAGGCCGGACCCGGCGAGTCGACCTTGACCAGCAGCGTATCGCTATCGCAGTCGGCCCAGAGCTCCTTGACCTCTTGCATATTGCCGCTCGTCGCGCCCTTGTTCCAGAGCTCCTGACGGCTGCGGCTCCAAAACCACGTGATACCGGTCTTGAGCGTCAGCCCCACCGACTCCTCGTTCATCCAAGCAACCATAAGCACCTCGCCGGTGTCATACTGCTGAACAACACAAGGAATCAGCCCCTTGGCGTCGTATGTAAGCTTTGAAGGATCGGTTATCTCTTCCATTTCTCTCCCCAAATTCAAACTTCGCAGGTCGGCGAGGGTTGTCCAGGTGCCCGAGATTCCGAGCGACAAGCCCGACGACGCGTACTTAAGTACGCGAGGAGGGTTGGAGCCAGAAGGTCGGGTGCCTGGGCAAGCCGCAGCGCTAAAAGTCCAGCCTCACAGGGATGCCCTGCGACGCCATATACTCCTTCACCTGGCGAATGCTGAACGTCCCAAAGTGAAAGACGCTCGCCGCCAGCACGGCATCGGCCTCGCCCTCGATCACGCCCTCGGCAAAATGTTCGAGCGTGCCCACGCCGCCGCTCGCAATCACCGGAATCGGCACCGCACGTGCCACGGCGCGGGTGAGCGCCAGGTCAAAGCCGGCCTTGGTGCCGTCGCGATCCATACTGGTCAGCAGGATCTCGCCGGCGCCGCGACGAGCCGCCTCCTCGGCCCACGCCACCGCGTCGATGCCCGTGGCGTTGCGGCCTCCTGCGGTAAAGACCTCCCACTTGTCGGCACCGGATGCGCCAGGCAAGCCGACGTGCTTGGCATCGATCGCCACGACCACGGCCTGGCTACCAAACGCCGCGGCAGCCTGGCTAATCAGCGACGGGTCGCGCACGGCGGCAGAGTTGAGCGACACCTTGTCAGCACCGGCGGCAACCATGGTGCGCATGCCCGCCAGGTCGCGAAAGCCGCCGCCCACGGTATAGGGAATGGCGAGCTCCTCGGCCGCATGCGCCGCCATCTCGATAGTCGTCGCACGGTTATCGCTCGTGGCGGTAATGTCCAGAAAGACGACCTCGTCCGCACCCTCGCGGTCGTAGGCGCGCGCCAGCTCCACCGGATCGCCCGCATCGCGCAAGCTCACAAAGTTGACGCCCTTGACCACACGGCCGTCCTTGACGTCCAGGCAGGGAATCACACGTTTGGTAAGCATGGGCTACTCCTCCCCTCGGGCGGCGGTCAGCGCCTGTACCAGCGTAAAGTTGCCCTCGTAGAGCGCGCGACCGGTAATGGCACCTTCAATCGCGCCCTCACCCACTGCGGCCAGCGCGCGGATGTCGTCGAGCGTCGAGATGCCACCCGATGCCACGACGGGAAAGCCCGCGACCTCGGCCACATGGCGATACGCCGCCACATCGATGCCCGTCTGCATGCCATCGCGCGCAATGTCGGTATACACCAGATGCTTAAAACCCAGCTCGGAAAGCTGCGCCACGGCGTCGTCGAGCGCCACGCCCGCGCCGTCACGCCAGCCATTCACCTTGACCTGGCCGTCGCGTGCGGCAATATCTGCCACCAACAGCTCGCCAAAGCCTTGGGCCGCCACCTCGGCAAAACCCGGCTCGGTCACGAGCACGGTGCCCAGTGCGATGCGGCGTGCGCCGTAGCCTGCCAACTCGTCGATGCGTGCAAGCGAGCGAACGCCGCCACCCACGTCCGCGGACAGACCGTCGACGCCGCAGATGGCCTTGATCGCCGCCGAATTGGCAGCGCATGTGTTCTCGTCCTCGCCAAAGGCAGAAGACAGGTCTACGACGTGCACCCAGCTTGCGCCCTGCTCAGCAAACGAGCGGGCAACGGCCACGGGGTCGTCGGAATATACCTTGCAGCGGCTGCGGTCGCCGCGCTCCAGGCGCACGACCTTGCCGCCGATCAGATCGATTGCGGGAAACAGGATCATCGGCCAGCCTCCTCGACGATGTTGACGAAGTTCTTAAGGATGCGCTGACCCAGCGCGGAGGATTTCTCGGGATGGAACTGGCAGCCCCACACGTTGCCATGGCGCACGATGCACGGGAAGCTCCGCGTATAGTGCGTGCGCGCCAGCACATCGGCGGCATCGGCGTCGTCGGCCACCGCATAACTGTGGGTGAAGTACATGTTGGCACCCTCGGCAAAACCAGCAAGCAGCGGATCGGCCGCGCCGGCGGGCGTCATGTGCACCTGGTCCCAGCCCACGTGCGGCACCTTCAGGCGGCTCGACTCCAAGCGTGTGCACGAGCCGCGCATAATACCCAGGCCATCGACCCAGGGACCGCCAGCCTGCTCGGAGGCGTTGCCGTCGGCGACCGCGCCCTCGTCCGCAGGCACGCCCTCGTTGCCGCGCTCAAAAAATAGCTGAAGGCCCAGGCAGATGCCGAGCAGCGGAGTTCCGGCGGCGACGGCATCGAGCACCGCGTCTGCCTCGCCGCTCTGGCGCATAAAGGCGATCGCGTCATAGAACGCGCCCACGCCCGGGATGACCAGGCCGTCGGCGTTGCGGATCTGCTCCGGATCGTCCGACGTGCAGGCGGCGGCACCGGCGCGCGCAAGCCCGCGCGTAACGCTCGACAAGTTGCCCTTGTGGTAATCGACCACCACGATCTTCGGTTCGCCCACGCGACCCTCCTCTTCCCATCATCCAAAACCACCACAAAGGGGACAGGCACCTTCGTGGTGGTTTTTGTCTTTGTAGCGGTTACAGCGAGCCCTTGGTGCTGGGGATGCCCTGCACGCGGGGATCCAGCTCACAGGCGTGGCGCATCGTGCGGCCCACAGCCTTAAAGGCGGCCTCGATAATGTGATGCGAGTTGCCGCCCGCCAGCTCGCGCACGTGCAGCGTGAGCTTGGCGTCGCGCGCAAAGGCGTAGAAGAACTCGACGGCCAGCTCGGTATCGAAGCTGCCCACGCGCTCGGTCGGCACGGGCAACTCGCAGTAGGCCTGCCCGCGGCCCGAAATATCAACAGCAGCCATCACGAGCGTCTCGTCCATGGCGATCGCCGCGTCGGCAAAGCGCGTAATGCCCGCCTTGTCGCCCAGCGCCTGGCAAAACGCCTCGCCCAGCACAATACCCGTGTCCTCAACGGTATGGTGCGCATCGACCTCCACGTCGCCCACCGCATGCACCGTCAGATCGAACAGACCATGGCGGCCAAAAGCGTTGAGCATGTGGTCGAAAAACGGCACGCCGGTCGAGATATCGCACACGCCAGATCCGTCCAAGTCGAGCTTTACGACAATGTCGGTCTCGCCCGTCTTGCGGGTCACCTCGGCATAGCGGTCCATCTACATCTCCTCCTTCACCAGCGTGGCAAACGCGGCCAGCACCTCGTCGTTTTCCTGCGGGGTACCCACGGTAATACGTAGGCAGTCCGCGAGCCCCGGCGCATAGCTAAAGTCGCGCACCAAAATCGAATACTCGTCGCGCAGACGCTCGCGCACGTGCGTGGCATGCGGCGTGCGCACGAGCACAAAGTTCGCCGCGCTCGGCCACGCCTCCACGGGCAGACCCTCGGCAGCCATTGCGTGCAGGGCGCACAGCTCGCGCTCGCGCTCGGATGCAACCTGTGCCACCACGGGCGCGTACGCATCGCGGGCACGCACGCAGGCAAGCGCGACGGCCTGACTCAGAACGTTAACCGAATAGATCTGGCGAATCGCCGCGAACACGCCGATGACCTCGGGCGCCGCAATCACATAGCCCAGACGCGTGCCGGCGGCGCCGAACGCCTTGGACAGCGTATGCAGAATCGCCAGGTTGGGATGCTCGGAGATAAGCCCCTGCGCCGTGGTAGCCGCGCCAAACGAATCGTCCGCAAACTCAACGTAGGCCTCGTCGACCATGACCATGCCGGGGCACGCATCGCACAGGGCCGCGACAAAGTCGAGCGGCGTCACATCGCCCGTGGGGTTATTGGGCGAGGTCACGATCGCCAGATTGCACTCGGGCGCCGCTGCGAGCACAGCCGCTTGGTCGAGCTCAAAGGTCGCCGGGTCGCGCCACACATCGCGCACCTCGGTCTGGCAGAGCGACGCAAAGAACGCGTACTCGCTAAAGCACGGCGGGCAGTTGAGCAGGGTCCGTCCCGCGCCGCCAAACGCCAGCAGGTAGTTATAGAGCAGCTCGTCGCCACCGTTTCCCACGCAGACATTCTCGCGCGCCACACCATGCCAAGCGGCAAGCTCGTCGCGCAGGTCACAAGACATGGGATCGGGATAGCGGTTGAGCGGTGTAGCAGCCAGAGCGGCGTCGACCGCTTCGCGCACGCCGGCCGGCACGGGATAGGTGTTCTCGTTGGCCGAAAGGTTGATGCGCGTGGGCGTAAAGTTGGGATCGTAGGGCTCGATACCGGCCAAGTAGGGCTGGACGAGCTCCTTCATGCGCGGCGTGAGTTCGGCCATATTAGGCCTCCTCGACGACCGCGCCAGCGGCACCGCCCGCAGCCGCCGCCAGGTCCACACCCTCGGCGACCGTCGCCACAGCGTCGCCCGGCCAGGCGACCTTGGTCAGGTCGGCCGCAGCCAGCGACTCGGCACTCACGGCATCCTCGCCCTGCTCCAGCACGCGACGACGCAGGGCGGCAGAGAGCGCGTGCGCCCATAGGCCCTCGGCCTCGGCCAGGCGCTGCGTAGCGGGAGCGTCGGAGAGCAGACCCTCGGGCGTATAGCAAATGACGCTCGAGCGCTTAACGAACTCTTCGACCGAAAGCGGGTTGGAGAACATGGCCGTGCCGCCGGTCGGCAGCGTGTGGTTGGGGCCGGCAACATAATCGCCAAGCGGCTCGGAGCTCCAAGCGCCCACAAAGATGGCGCCGGCGTTGCGAATGCCGCCAAGCAGGCCCATTGCATCCTTGCAGTGCAGCTCCAGGTGTTCGGGCGCCACGGTGTTCACAGCCTCGACGGCGGCAGCCATATCGGCGGCCACCACGATGGTGCCTTCGTTGTCGAGCGAGGCGCGCGTGATCTCGGCACGCGGCGACTGCGCCACCAGGATGTCGATGCCAGCCTCGACCTCGCGCGCAAACTGCTCGTCGCAAGTCACCAGATAGCAGGCTGCCAGCGGATCGTGCTCGGCCTGGGCCATCAGGTCTGCCGCGACCACCATAGGCTTGGCCGTGGCGTCGGCCAGCACGCAGACCTCGGAGGGACCGGCGACCATATCGATACCCACGTCACCCGAGACGATCTGCTTGGCCGCGGCAACAAAGGCGTTACCCGGTCCGGTGATTTTGTCGACGCGCGGAATGGTCTCGGTACCATACGCAAGTGCGGCCACGGCCTGAGCGCCGCCCACCATATAGATCTCGTCCACGCCGCCGAGCTTTGCCGCGGCGAGCGTATAGGGACTGATCAGGCCGTCTTTTTGCGGCGGGGTCACCATAACCACGCGCTTGACGCCGGCGACCTTGGCGGGGATGGCGTTCATGAGCACGGTGGAGGGATATTGCGCGCGGCCGCCCGGTACATAGATGCCGGCCGCCGCGAGCGGGGTCACCTTAACGCCGAGCATCGTGCCGTCCACACGCGTGGTAAACCAGCTCTGCTCGACCTCGCGCTGGTGGAACTCGCGAATCTGGCGCGCGGCCTTCTCAAGCGCGGCGACAAAGGCCGGGTCGAGGCCTTCGAGCGCGGCATCGATCTGCTCCTGCGGCAAGCGGAAGCTCTGCAGCTCAACACCGTCGAAACGCCGACAGTAATCGCGCACCGCGGCATCGCCGTTGGCACGCACGTTGGCCACGATATCGCGGGCGGCGTCGACGATGTTTTGCGGCAGCACGCCCTTGCGGTTGAGCTGGTTGGTAACGAGGCGCTCACCGGGAGCAAGCTTGATGGTCTTCATATCGGTATCCCCTATCGGTCGAGGTTGTGTTCGAAAAACGAGAGGCCGGGCGGCGGCGCCAATCGGCCCGCAGCCCAGACGTTGGGACGCCCGTGCGTGCTCGCGCTATTGTGCCGAGCCCGCAACGGGCTCAAAATGCTTGTCCTTCACGGCCGCGGCCAGACGATCGGCCAGGTTGCGCACACGCGGATCCAGGCGCGCGGCACCCGGATTGACAAAGAAGCGGGCCGTGCAGTCCATGATGCGGCCGGTGATGACCAGGTCGTTGTCGCGCAGCGTGGCGCCCGTGGCGGTAATATCCACGATGCGGTCGGTCATGCCGACAATGGGACCCAGCTCGATGTTACCGTGAAGCGAAACGATGTCGGCGTTCACGCCGCGCTCGGCATACCAGGCACTCGCGATGCGCGGGTACTTGGTTGCCACACGAAGCGAACCGCGGCGGGCATAGTTGCGCTCGGCCTGACCGGCGCGCCACGCGGGCTCCGCCTCGATAAACGTGCACAGGCCATAGCCCAGGTCGACCAGCTGCAGCAGGTTGAGGTCTGCCTCGATGAGCGAATCCCAACCACAGATGCCGCAATCGGCGCCGCCGCAGCCCACAAAGGCGGGCGCGTCGCTGGGACGCACGATGACAAACTCGATATCGCCGACCGCGCCCTCGCCGGCACGCGTGTCGCGGCCGCGCACGATCAGGTGACGGCCGGGGTCACGCAGCTCAGAGACGTCCAAACCCGCGGTCTCGAGCACGTCGAGCGTGTCGGCCTTAAGCGAGCCCTTGGGCACAGCGATGCGCAGCGGGCCCTCGGCGCCACGGCCCGCGGCGTGGTCGCCATCGGAAGCGGCGTCCTCGGCCGAGGTGCGCGCGGCCTCCAGGCGCTCGAGCGAAAAGGCGAAGCCCGCCGCCGGCACCTCGATACCGTCGCCAAATGCGCCGGTAAAGATGGAGTCATAGCGTCCGCCCGAACCGACCGGATCGGGCAGTCCGCCGGCATAGGCCTTAAAGACCAGGCCCGTGTAGTAATCGAAAGAGTTCATGATGGAGAAGTCGAACGACAGCACCTGGGCCTCCTCGGGGGCCAGGCCCTCGACCAGGGCACGCAGCTCGCGCGTGAGCGGCGCGACAATGCCCGCCGCTGCCAGCAGCGTATCGACGCGGTCGAGCACCTCGGCACCACCGTGCAGACGCGGTAACTCGCTAATGGCGGCCTTGACGGCCTCGGACTCGACGCTTGCCGCCACGCGGGCATCGAGGCCCACAAAGTCGTTGGCGTGCACGCAGCGCAGGGCCTCGGCGGCCAGCTCGCGATCCTCGCACGCCGCAAGCAGCTCCTTAAACGGACGCACGCTACCTGCGATAATGCGCGCATCGGGCAGCGCCAACTTGCGCACGGCCTCGGCCACGAGCGAGACAATCTCGACATCGCCCGCGGTATCGCCCGCGCCGATAAGCTCAAAGCCCAGCTGCGTAAACTGACGCGAGCCGCCGGCATTGCGCTGACACTCGCGAACCACCGGCGCCTCGTAGCGAAGGCGCAGGGGCAGGTCGGCAGCGTGCATGCGGGTCGAAACCAGGCGCACGATCGGCAACGTGTTGTCGGGACGGACCACCAGCAGGCGGCCATCATCGTCAAAGAGCTTAAACGGCGTGTCCGCAATGCGGCCGCCTTCCTCGAGTGAGCCCTTGTCCTCGAGCAGAGGCGTCTCGACCGGAAGGTAATGATGCTCCCTGAAGCAGCCCTTCACCGTCAGCGCAATCTCCTCGCGCGTCTGAGCCTCCTCGGGCAATATGTCCCGGAATCCCCACGGTGTGGCCGTCATCTGATGAGCCTCCTCATGCTGTGTTTCATATAGAACGAAAGACCGGCATAGCTCCGCCGGTTTTCTGGGTACTTTAGCATACTAGAGTGCTTGCGGGGAAAATCCTTGTCCGCAGCTCACACCGTATTCATTTGGAAACATAGGGGCAGACGCTCAGCTAAATCTGACGATTATCTAGGCCAACCAGAAACCATATCCCGTTTTTCGTCTAAAAACTGGGATGCAGTTTCCGCTGAGGACTTTCCGAACTGCTTCTGCAGCGGCTGTTTTGGCTCCGGGACCGCGTCAATCGCATATCTTTATGGCGCCTTTATCCTACACATGTTGTATAACTACCAAATGTGGAATATAACAAAGAGCAAAACATAGGCTGAGCGTTATGGAGGATTGAGGTTGAAAGAGAAGCTATTTCGATGGGTCGTGAAGCACCGCAAACCCATCATCGCGTTCTATGCGGTGGCAGCACTGGTATGCCTGTTCCTGCGCCAGTTTGTAGGCGTTAACTACGACATTACGAGCTATCTGCCCGACGAAGCGGCGTCGACCGTCGCTCTGAATACCATGGGTGATGAGTTTGAGGGTGACATTCCCAACTGTCGCGTTATGGTGCCCAATGTCTCGATCGCTCAGGCGCTCAAATACAAGGACAAAATCAAAAAGGTCGACGGCGTCGAGGAGGTCCTATGGCTTGACGACGCGGCAGATATCGATCAGCCGCTTGCCACGCAAGACAAAGACACCGTTGAGACCTATTACAAAAAGAACAACGCCCTGTTTACGGTGACGGTTAATTCCGAAAAGGAGATCGAGGCAACCGACGCTATTCGAGATATCGTGGGCGACGAGGGCGCCATTACGGGCTCGGCCATGTCTAACGCGCTCGCCACCACATCGACCGAGCAGCAGATCAGCATTATCACGGTCGCTGTCATAGCGATTATCTTCGTGATTCTGGTCATCACGACTACCAGCTGGGCCGAACCCATCCTGGTGCTGCTGGGCCTGGGCGTCTCGGTGTTTATCAACTGGGGCACCAACCTCATCTTTGGCGAGATTAGCTTTGTCACCAACTCTGCGGGCTCCATTTTGCAGGTTGCCATCGCGCTGGACTTCTCGGTCTTTTTGCTGCACCGCTTTAACGAGGAGCGTGGCCGCCACGGCAGCGTTGCCGAAGACATGGTGCAGTCGTGCTGCCTGTCCTCGGTCGCCGTGTTTTCGAGCGGTTGCACGGTCTGCATCGGCTTTATCGCGCTTGCCGCCATGCAGTTTAAGATCGGCCCCGACCTTGGTCTTGCCCTTGCAAAGGGTATCGCCATCAGCCTGGTATCGGTCTTTACCTTTGTTCCTTCGATGTTCGTTCAGTTCGATGGCTTTGTGCAAAAATCGCAGCACAGGCCCTTTGTCCCGCCGCTGGGTAAGTTCGCCCGTCTGGTGCTCAAGGTCTGTATCCCCGCTGCCGTCGTGATCCTCGCCGTGGTTTACCCTGCGCGTGTGGCATCGACCTCCAGCGATATCACGTACTACTACGGCACTTCGCACATTTTTGGTTCGGATACGCGGCTTGGTCAGGATATGGACAAGGTCAAGGAGGTCTTTGGCAACTCCGATACCTACGTTGTGCTCGTTCCCCGTGGAGAGGTGAGCGAGGAGCAGGCACTCTCCAATGAGCTCAAGGCGCTCCCCGAGGTCAAGTCCATCCAGAGCTATGTTGACGTTGCGAGTCCCTATATCCCCACGGGCATGGCCGAAAAGGACACGCTCGATCTGGTGGAGGGAGAGCACTACAGCCGTTTGGTGCTCACGGTTACCGCGCCCTACGAGGGTCCGAGTACATTTAAGCTGGTCAAGAAGATTCGTTGTATCGCGGACAAACATTATCCGGGTAAGGCAATGCTCGCCGGCGAGGGCGTGAGCACCACCGACCTTAAGGACACCATCACCGTCGATAAGGGCAAGGTCGACCTCATCGCCGTCGTGGCCGTGTTCGCGGTCTTGCTGCTGGCCACCAAGTCGCTGAGCCT
This sequence comes from uncultured Collinsella sp., assembly GCA_900541825.1. Classification (GTDB taxonomy): domain Bacteria; phylum Actinomycetota; class Coriobacteriia; order Coriobacteriales; family Coriobacteriaceae; genus Collinsella. Next base: position 37,074 of record UQLJ01000016.1, on the reverse strand, counting down.
GCCGATCATCTTGGTGCTCGTGATTGAGACCTCGATCTGGATCAACTTTGCTGCACCGCTCTACACCGGTATGCACGAGTTCTTCCTCGCCTACTTAATTGTGAGCTCCATCCAGCTGGGCGTTGCCGTCGACTACGGCATCCTGATTGCTGACCGCTATCGTGAGGACCGCGTGACCATGCATAAGCGCGAAGCGCTACTCGAGACCATGGAAGCTTGCACGATTCCTGTTTTGACCTCTGGATCGGTTCTGCTGATCAGTGGCTTCCTGATCCATGCGATCTCGAGCCACGGCGTGCTCAAGCAGATCGGCTGGTTCCTGGGCGTCGGCGTGAGCATCTCCCTAGTCGCCGTACTCTTTGCGCTGCCGGGTTTCCTGTATGTGCTCGATGGCCTCATCGGCAAGACCACGCTCAAAGCTCATTTTTTGCCCAAGGATGCCCAGGATCCGGTTTCGGATACCACCGAGGCATCGGCTGCGGACGGCTCCGCTCAGTAACGTTTTACAAAGCAGTTGGAAGGAATACCGCAATGCATACCCATACCACTGATACCGCTTCGAAAGAGCTCAAAGCCCAACGCGATCTTGTACGTCGTCCCCATAAGCGCATCGCTGCGCTCGCTCTTGCCGCCGGTCTGACCGTGGCCCTTACCGTTCCCGGTGCCGTTGTGTTCGCCGACGGCGTAGGGTCGACGAGCGCTGCCTCGGCTACGAGTGAACAGATGGCGACGGACTCCGATAACAGCACGCCGGGATATAAGAAAAACCAGGTCGTATACGTCAAAACCGATGCCGACGGCAATCGCACGGGTGTTTACGTGGTCAATAGCTTCGAGGCCAATAAGGGCGTCAAGATCGACGATGCCGGCACCTATAACAAAGTGACCAACCTATCGACGACTCAAAAACTAACGGACGACAGCGGGTCGGTTGCCGTTACGGGCCAGGGAGTGCAGGACTTTGTCTACCAGGGCGATCTGGACAAGAACACTCAGATGCCGTGGAACGTCACCGTAGCATACCAGCTCGATGGCCGCGATATCGACGCCAAGGATTTGGCGGGCAAGAGCGGCAAGCTCACCATGAAGCTCAAGGTCGAAAAGAATGACGACTATACCGGTGGCGATTATGCCGATAACTACCTGGTTCAGATTACCGGTCAGCTTAAGGATGCCGAGGCACACGATATTGAGGCTGAGGGCGCCACGGTTGCTGCCAACGGCTCCAACACGCAGCTTACCTACATGGTGATTCCCGGCAGCACCGGAGACTACACCATTACGACCGATGTTGAGGATTTTGAGTTTGATGGCTGGCAGATTGTCGGCGTGCCGCTGAATCTTGCCATCGATGTGGACTCGAGCAGCATGGATACGAGCCAGCTCGTGGAGCTCTCCAACGGTATTGCTACGGCCAATAGCGGTGCTGGCCAGGTTGCCGACGGTGTCAAGACGCTCGCGGCCTCGCTTGCCACGGCCAATACCGGTGCCGGCACGCTGTCCAGTGGCGCCGCTGCGCTCGCGGCGGGTACGAGCCAGCTCAACGCGCAGGTCCCCACGCTGGTCGAAGGCGTGAGCAACCTTAATGCCGGTGCCGAGGGGGTTAATGCCGGTGCCGTGCAGCTTAAGGGCGGTGCGTCCGATCTTTCGGCGGGCCTTTCCAAGCTGCAGGGGAGCGCACAGCAGATCTCGGGCGGCATAAGTGGAATTGCCGCTGGGTCCGATACGTACGTCGACGCGCTGACGCTGGGCAAGCAGGCTCAGGAGGCAAACCTTGCCAAGGCGCAGGCTGCGGCCAAGGCGGCCCAGGACGCCGTGACCGCTACGTCGGGCAACGCCTACAGCGCGCTGTACGGGCCGCAGGGTCTTACGGCGGCGCTCAGCGGCGAGGGGCAGTACCTTGCCGGTGCACAGCAGGCGCTCGGCGGGGCAAAGCAGGCCGCGAGCGCCATGGGCAACGATGCGGCAAAGGCTAACGCCGAGAGCGCAAAGGCTGGCGCCGAGAGCACCGTTGCATCTATTGCCGCTGCCAAGGCGGCGGTCGCCGATGCTCAGGACGCGCTGGATAACGCGGCCGATCTCGACTCCGCCAAGGCTGCGGCAGCCAAGCTAAGCGAGGCTACGGCACAGCTGGATGCCGCCACCGCAAGTGCCGGCAGTGCTGCTACCAACGCGGGTGCCGCCGCCACGGCGGCATCGAGCGCCGATGCGACGGGTCTTACCGCGCTTCTCGATTCTGCATCCAATGCCGTTGCGGGCGCGCAGGGTCTTAACACGCAGGTGTCGCAGGGCCTTAAGGGTGCCGAGTCCATGTTTGGCACGCTTACCGATCAGGTTACGACTTTGGCCCAGGCGGCCGGCGCCCAGGGCGGCGCCCAGGGTGCCGTCACCGCGCTCGATAGCGCCATTCAGGGCTACACCACTGTCCAGGATGGCCAACAGCTGAGCCTGGCCGGAGCCATCGCCTATATGAACAGCGCGATCAACCCGGCAAACCCCACGGCCGTGAACCCCGGTCTTGTCGCCGGTGTTGGCTCTGCAGCAACGGGCGCGGGTCAGCTGAGCGATGGCGCCGCGGCTCTTGCCGCGGGCACCGACCAGCTTGCTGCGGGCACACAGCAGCTCAACGGTGCCACGCCCGCGCTTGCCAACGGCGCATCACAGCTCAACAACGGTGCGGCGCAGCTCAAGACAGGTGCTGCTAGCCTTGCTAGCGGCATGAATCTTCTCTCCTCGGGTGCAGGTACGCTTGCCAGCGGCGCATCCGAGCTCGGCAACGGCATGCAGGAGCTTACCGACCGAACGAGCAATCTCGATACTCAGGTCATCGACACCGTTAAGGACAAGATCGAGGAAATGCTCAACCCCGGCTTTACGCCGACGGACTTTGTCAACGGCGAGCAGGGCGGACATATAAATCGCGTGCAGTTTATCTATATGACGGGCGCGATCAGCAAGTAGGCAGCCGCGCCCTTGTGGCGATTGGCATCGATAGCAAGTTATGAGGGGAGGGGCCGTCGGGCATTGTCTCGGCAGCCCCTCTTTGCTGTCAGCGGCCACTTCGCGTCTTTGCAGAAGCTGTACCGCAAGATTTGTGTTTGGAAGGAGACGCGCTTTCTGCAAGGGGCGGAGCGCGGAAAGCATGTCCCGGATTTGATGCTCGGAACGGGATGAGCTTTCCGGATCGGACCCCAAGCGGAAAGCGCGTCCCGTTTCGGGGCTTCAGAATGGGACGCATCCGGAAACCGCATCCCACTCTGAGCCGAAATTCCGGGATGAGATTTCCGCCGAGGACACCCTGCGCCGACGGCAACGCAAAAAGGGCGCCCGCGCGAATGCGGACGCCCTTGTGTAGGGTCGAGATATCAACCAGCCAAGATATCGGCCCTGCGGCCAGCTCTTAGTAGTCGAACTGGTGGTAGTAGCGGCGGTACTTGAGGTTGTGCTTGGTGACCAGCTCGTAGTTGCGCGAGAGGCGGTCGGTGGTCAGCACGGACAGGATCCACGGCGACACGATGACGCGGAAGTCGTCGTCCAGGCCCGGGATCGCGTACTCGGCGGTGTCGATGATGACGTAGTCCTCGTCGCCGGTCACGCCGCTGGTGAGGAAGGCGCGGACGCGCTCGTCGAGGGCGCGGCACTCGTCCTCGCCCATGAACAGGAACACCGGGACGCCGGGCTCGAGCAGCTCGAGCGTGCCGTGGAAGAAGTCGTGCGAGGTGATGTGGCGGATGCGCTTCCACTGCATCTCCTCGAGCAGGCACATGGAGTACAGGATGGTCTCGCCCCACAGCGCGCCCGAGCCGATGAACATGGTGTAGTCGGCCAGCGCGTACTTCCTGGCGAGCTCCTCGGCGCGCGGCTCGAAGCGCTTGCGGATGTCGAGCATGTCCTTCCAGACGTCCTTCGTCTGCTCGATGAACAGGTCGAACTTGGGGAAGCAGCCGCGGCGGTTGAGCAGGCGCAGGCCGAAGCAGTCGGCGAGGTAGTAGCCCTTCTCGCAGCCGCCGGCGCCGTGGTCGGAGGCCATCATGACGCAGTTCTCGGCGCCCACGGCCTGCCCGATCTTGCCCTCGGGGTTGGTCATGGCGAAGACGCGCACGCCCATCTCCCTCATCTTGCCGACGGCCTCGAGCACCTCGGGGGTGGTGCCGGACTCGGAGGCGGTCAGCACGACGGACCTGTCGGTCATGCGCTTGTGGCCCATGACGTTCCACTCGGCGGCGTGGATCAGGTAGACCTCGAGGTCGCGGTCGCCGAACTTGTTCATGAGGTACTCGAGCTGCATGAGCTCGTCCCAGGTGCCGCCGACGCCCATCAGGAAGACGGCGTCGTAGCCCTCCTCGTGCACGCGGTCGGCCAGGGCGGTCATCTTCTTGCCGGCCTCGTAGACGTTCCTGCCGTCCTCGAGGTAGCCCTCCTGGTCGAAGTGCATGATCTCGATCTTCTCGGTCTCCTTCATGTGTGTCCTCCCATCACATGTGCGCAATTCTATACATCGCGCTTCTTGCTGATACCAATTATAGCCATACGATTGCTTGTTATTTAATACCAATCCAAACTCACGGAGATTTGCGGCGAACGGTCGGTTTCCTCGCCCGAGTGGTATTACAACGCCAATAGTTGTCTATTTCGAGCGCTACTGCCAACGGGTTCCCCACAACTCGCCAGCTATAAAAGCGTTGCGCCAGACCCGCCCAAGCGTTTCCGGCGCAACCGCGCAGTTTAGTTATTCGGCTTCCATCTCCGCTGTCACACGGCGATACATCTCGATAACCTGAGTCGTCGCCTTGGACGGATCCTGATAGTAGCGGCCATCACACGTCTCGGCCGAGACATAGCCCGTATAGCCGTGGCGCATGAGTGCCTCGAGGTCGGCACGCATATCACGCTCGCCGTCGCCCCAGGCAAGATGCGTCGTGCCGCCGCCCACATCTACAAAGTGGGTGTGAACGATCTTGTCGCCCAAAACCTCAAAGTAGCCGTCGATCGTGTCGCCGGCAACTTCCATGGCGCCAAAGTCGATACAGGCCTTCAGGTTGGGACGATCGACCGCCTCGAGGATGCGCGCGACATCCTGTGCGGTGTTGACCAACACGGACTCCGACGGCTGCAGGGCCTCGAGCGCGACGCGAATACCGCGCGTATCGGCGTAGTCGCACACCGAGCGCAGCATGGCAACGCTGCGGGCCCAGGCGTCCTCAGCCGGCTCGTCCAGATAGGCCCAACCACTCGTCACCAGAATCTGCGGCACGCCCAACTCAACGGCAACGTCGATCACATTCTTAAAGTACGAGAGGATGCGTTTTTGGCCCGCCTCACCGCGCACCGCGACGTTCCACGGCTTGGGGTTGTTCTGCTCGGGGCACACGCACACGATCTTGATACCGTATTGGGCGGCAAGATCGCGAATCTTATCCACCGAATCGTGCTCATGGCAATCCACATACAGGTGCATCGAGCCGGTCCACAGCTCGATATTGCGATAGCCGGCCTCACCTGCAGCCTTAAAAAACGTCTCGATGCTGTAGTAACGATGGTTGATGTTCATGAGCGAAAGCTCGGGTACGACCATAGCCCTCCCCTTTCGTACGGAGTTTTAAAAAACAGGGGGCCGCCGCAGATGCGACAAGCCCCCCAAAGATCGACGCAACCGTTAGACGCGATGGAAGCGCGATTCGAACATATTAGGCAAGCACGCCAAAGTAAGCGCCGATGATGCCCACGACCATGGTGCAGAGGATCAGGACCATCGGGTTGATCTTCTTGGAGAGCAGCCAGTAGTAGAGCCAGAAGGCGGCCATACCGAGCATACCGGGCATGATGCCGTCCAGGATGTCCTGGAGAGTCTGGGCGGAGTCGCCCTGACCGATGGCGATGGGCAACGAAGCCCAGAACATGTCCTTGCTCATGGCGCCGACGACCATAACGCCGACAATGCCGACGCAGGCCATGATCTTTTGCATCAGGCCGGTCTTCTGAGCCTCGTCGAGGAAGCCAATGCCTAGCTCATAACCCTTGATAGCGCCAAAGATACGAATCAGGAACGCCGGGATGTTGTAGACGAGCAGGAAGGCGATGGGGCCAAAGACGTTGCCGGCCTGGCACAGGCTGATGCCCACGGCAGCGGCGACGACGCGCAGGGTGGACAGGAAGAAGGAGTCACCCAGGCCGGAAAGCGGACCCATGAGGGCGGCCTTGATGTCGTTGACGCTCTCGGGCTCAACCTCGCCACGAGCGACCTTTTCTTCCATGGCCATCGCGATGCCACCCACGAAGGGAGCGAGCTGCGGGGTGATGTTGAAGAATGCGCTGTGACGGTGCAAGGCCTCGGCGTAATCATCGGGACGGCCGGCATAGATCTTCTTGAGCATGTTGGCGACCATCAGGCAGAAGGCAATGTTCATCTGCTTGTAGTAGGTCCAGGAGAATTCCATGCCCAGGGCGCCGGTGTTCACGGCGCTCTTAATGAGGTCGGAGCGAGTAATCTGGTTCTCGGAATTAGAAGTCATCGTCCTCATCCCCTTCCACAGAAAGCTGGGACTGGGCGCCACCAAGGCCCAGCAGGTCGTACTTGTCGATGCCGATGATGATTGCGATCAGGGCGACGCCGAGGACGGGCACGTTGGCATAGGAGCACAGCAGGAAGCCCAGGAAGTAGAACGGCACGAGCTGCTTGGTAAGCACCAGACGGCCGAGCATGGCGAAGCCCATGGCAGGCAGGATGTTGGCTGCGACGCCAAAGCCATCGAGGACGAACGTCGGGATGAAGTCGAGCAGGCCCTGAACAGCGTCGGCACCCAGATAGAAGGAGACCGAGCACAGGATAAAGGCCAGGACGACAATCACGAGACCGATAATCCAGTGCATAGCGTAGATACCCTTGAGGTTACCCTTGCTGGCAAAGACGTCGGCACGGTCGACCAGAAGGGGCATACCGGCGTTGACGACGTTCTTAATGGCCAGGCACAGAGTGGCGATGGGCATCGCGAGCGCGATAGCGGCCTCGGTGCTCTGGCCCAGCTGAATAGCGAAGGCGCAGGCGAGCACACCGCCAATACACTCATCGGGCGGCACGTAAGCGCCGATGGAGATTGAACCCATGAAGAGCAGCTCGAGGCTCGCACCGATGGCGAGGCCGGACTGCAGGTCCCCGAGGACTATGCCGACGAGCGGGCACAGAACGATCGGGCGGAACGCATAGAGCGTACCGAGCTGATAATCGAGCTTACCGAAGGCAGCGATAAGTCCGATGAGGATCGCTTGAACAAGCATTGTTCCTCCCTTTGATCCCTCTTGGATCCGCGCGGCGATTCCCGACTTGTCAGCGCGCCCTTTTCCATGCCGACAATCGCCTAGACAGATCCAGCTTGTACCGGTGTGCTGTTAACACCTAAACCGGTGCAAATGATTTGATACCAATTATATAGTCATGAGAAAACTATTTAATACCAATCGCTCAACGGGCGTGTACTCCCGGTGAACGGTAGATGGGGGTAACGGGTAAAGCGTTTATCCGGTACGCCCACGAATAGGGGCGGCGCCGTGCGCGCCGCCCGTGGTTCCCAATTAGAGGGCGCTTAGGGCATCGACCTTGGGGTCGTCGGCCAGAGCGCGAATCTCGACCTCGACACCGCGGCCGACGAGCTCGCGAATGTCCTCTTCCTCGGCAGCAGTCACAAAGATCTGGCGGGAGATCTTACGGGCATCGGGACGCTGCTCGTCCTTGGACTTGGTGTTGCCCAGGTTGATGGAGGTGATCTGCGGGCAACCGTCGACAAGCTGCTTGGCCTCGGCGATGCTGGCGACGCAGATGATCATCTTGTACTTATCGGTAACACCGGAGTTGATGGCCTCGATGGCGTGCTCCATGTCCTTGATGACGAGCTTGACGTTGGCCGGCTTTCCCATCTTGAGCGTAGTCTTCCAGACGGGATCGTTGGCAACCTTGTCGCCAACGCAGAAGATGCAGTCAGAGCCCAAGCCCTGGACCCAAGAGACGGCCACCTGGCCATGAAGCAGACGATGGTCGACGCGAAGCAGTTGAATCATGATTGACCCCCAAAGGTCTCATGCCGGAAACCCGGCCCCATTAATAGCAGGCGGTGACTAGAACTCTTCCTCGTCATCCGCATCGGTCAGCAGGTCGTTGACAAACTTGACGCGCGTGTCGTCAGCCGCGAGGATCTCGCGGATAACCTGATCGGCGGGAGCCTCCTGGTCCGAAAAGAGCAGCTGGATCAGCAGCGGCAGATTCATGTTGGCAACCAGGTAGGTGTTGGGGCGCGTCTGGACGATCTTGGTGAACTCGTTGTTGACGCTGCCGCCAAACAGGTCGGTGCACACGATTACGTCGTCGGCGGGGTCGAAGGTCGCCAGGAGCTTGGCGGCCTCCTCGGCGACGTCGGTGCGGCCGTCGACAAACATCGACAGGTCGTGGACGTTATCGCGCGCGCCCGAGAGCAGCTCGGTGCTCTCCTTGATGCCGGTCGCAAAATGCGCGTGGCTGGCGAAGATGTATTGCCTCATTGCGGTTTCCCCCAAATGAAATTAGTAGTCGAACTGGTGGTAGTAGCGGCGGTACTTGAGGTTGTGCTTGGTGACCAGCTCGTAGTTGCGCGAGAGGCGGTCGGTGGTCAGCACGGACAGGATCCACGGCGACACGATGACGCGGAAGTCGTCGTCCAGGCCCGGGATCGCGTACTCGGCGGTGTCGATGATGACGTAGTCCTCGTCGCCGGTCACGCCGCTGGTGAGGAAGGCGCGGACGCGCTCGTCGAGGGCGCGGCACTCGTCCTCGCCCATGAACAGGAACACCGGGACGCCGGGCTCGAGCAGCTCGAGCGTGCCGTGGAAGAAGTCGTGCGAGGTGATGTGGCGGATGCGCTTCCACTGCATCTCCTCGAGCAGGCACATGGAGTACAGGATGGTCTCGCCCCACAGCGCGCCCGAGCCGATGAACATGGTGTAGTCGGCCAGCGCGTACTTCCTGGCGAGCTCCTCGGCGCGCGGCTCGAAGCGCTTGCGGATGTCGAGCATGTCCTTCCAGACGTCCTTCGTCTGCTCGATGAACAGGTCGAACTTGGGGAAGCAGCCGCGGCGGTTGAGCAGGCGCAGGCCGAAGCAGTCGGCGAGGTAGTAGCCCTTCTCGCAGCCGCCGGCGCCGTGGTCGGAGGCCATCATGACGCAGTTCTCGGCGCCCACGGCCTGCCCGATCTTGCCCTCGGGGTTGGTCATGGCGAAGACGCGCACGCCCATCTCCCTCATCTTGCCGACGGCCTCGAGCACCTCGGGGGTGGTGCCGGACTCGGAGGCGGTCAGCACGACGGACCTGTCGGTCATGCGCTTGTGGCCCATGACGTTCCACTCGGCGGCGTGGATCAGGTAGACCTCGAGGTCGCGGTCGCCGAACTTGTTCATGAGGTACTCGAGCTGCATGAGCTCGTCCCAGGTGCCGCCGACGCCCATCAGGAAGACGGCGTCGTAGCCCTCCTCGTGCACGCGGTCGGCCAGGGCGGTCATCTTCTTGCCGGCCTCGTAGACGTTCCTGCCGTCCTCGAGGTAGCCCTCCTGGTCGAAGTGCATGATCTCGATCTTCTCGGTCTCCTTCATTCCCGCTCCTTTCACGAGCAGTTTGAATTGTCGCACGGAATGAACGGGCTTGCCGCCCCGTCGCACCGCTTAACCTTGTGGACATCTTGGCCCAAAGCTCAACAATTCAAAGGTTCTTAATACCAGTGAACGATTACAGGTTAGCCGTTTTTAATACCGATTTTATGATTTCATCCTCCCCTCTCGGTAGACGGTCAGTTTTTGCCGCTCATCGGTCAAGCGACATATATCCGTAAAAACGAGCGCCCCCGCCATGCGCAGGGACGCTCTAGACGCTAATAGTTGTAGGTATATCCGCCGGCGTCGCCGCGGGTAAAAGACTTGGCATGCTCGATTGCCTGCCCACTCGAGTCATAGGTCAGGCCTTCCAGCACGAGCGCCAGATCGCCCGGCTCAAGATTGAGCAAACTCGCATCGCGTGCGCCCAGCGCCTCGATATCGAGTTTCTCTACCGACTGATCTGGCTTGCGTCCCAACATATCGTAGGTCTCGAACAGGCTGAAGACCGAAATGTCCACGTCTTCGATGCCCGGAAACAGCAGGCACGGAATCAGTGTCATCTCGATCGATACGGGCTCACCATCAATGCAGTTGAGGCGGCGCACCGAGTAAAGCAGATCGTCCTCGGCGATGCCAAACAAGTCGGCATAATACGGGCCGGCGTAGCGTTTGGAGCGCGCCAGGATGCGCACCGACGGCGTCGCGCCCGATGCCAAAACCGACTGGCGGAAGCCGCCCTTGCGTTCGTGCTCGTCAAACCACTTGTGTCCCACAAAGGCGCCTTTGCCCTGCACGCGACGAATCTGGCCACTTTTGACCAGCTCGTCCATGGCGCTTCGGATTGTCAGGCGTGTCGTGCCAAACTCCTCGGCCAGCTCGTTTTCGGACGGAATCATCGAGCCCGTCGGGTAGTCGCCGCGCTCGATTCGCTCCGCAATGCAGCGGCGAATTTGTTTGTAAACCGGCAAGTCTTCTACTGCATCAGCCATTCGACACCCACCTTCGTCGCAACGCCGTCTGCCTCGCCGTTATCGGCAAAACGATACTTGGTCGGCAGAATCACGGACTTGCAATACTCGACAAAGCCATCGTTCTCGTCACGCTCGTGCGAAGCCTTGTAAAACACCGGCGTGCCCTCCTGAGCACCCAGCAACTTGGCCTCGTCGGCGTTCAGACGGCTGATGGAAATATGCTCCTTGCCGTGCGCCACATGGACATTCCCCTCTTTGAGCAAAACGTCGTAGAGGCTTTCCTGCTCAAAATCGTGATCGGGAAGCGAGGGGCACAAAGACAGATTGACGTGAGCCGTCTCAATCGACGCCGGGGAACCATTAACCACGCGCACGCGCCGAATGCAGAAGAGCGGCATGCCCAGGTCGATCTGGGCTTTTTGGGCCAGATCGATATCGGCGTACACGACCTTGGACCAAACCAGGCGTGCGGTCGACTTTGAGCCAACCCTCTCCACCGCCTGCGTATAGTTCCATGTTTCCTGAAAGATATTCAGCGGTTTGGGAGGACACACATAGGTGCCCGAACCGCGGCGGCTTTCCAAAGTTCCGCACGAAATAAGACGCGTGATCGCAGCGCGCAACGCCGTGCGCGACACGCCCAGCTCTTCACAGAGCACACGCTCGGCGGGCAGCCGGTCACCACCCTGCAGGTCATAATGTTTGATATACCAAAGAATGCCCTCAAAGGCGCGATCTTTGGGCGGAATCGCATATGGTTCACTCGACATGGGCAAGGCTCCTCAACCGCTTGATGCTGCGGGCATCATTGCTCCGGACGCCCCATGGCGTCGAAGGCTTCTTTGATCTGCTCCGCAACGTTCCGATACGATCGATATAGGCCGGAGTCTCGCTTGACTTCGCCCGCGGTCACCGGAATCTCAAGCTTCGAAATCTCATCCTCGCCGGTTTGCACGGCAACGATGACACCCATACCAAGGCACATATTACGCTTGGCAGCGTTGTTTTTGGTAGCCTGAGCTGGATTAATCAAAATCTGCTGAGCTAGTTCGCGCTTGCTAACCTCCGGCACATCCTCGGGATTTCCGGTCTCGACAATCTCGCACTGCAGCACGTCCGCATAGTCAAAAATCTTCGGCTCGCCGCCGCGCTGATGCACGGCCCACTTGCGGCGCGTGGCATCCTGGTAGATAGCCGGCAAAAACGTAAACCGCGGTGGGTCCAAAATCGTATCCGTGATGGTAAACACATCGGGATCAAAGGCATCCTGCGGGTTTTTCTTCTTGAACAGCCCCATATCAGCCTCCCGTACTAGCATTAAACAACTCAAGCTGAATATAGCACCAATTTCAAGCCGCCTCTTTACCGCATCGGTGCGCGGCGTCTATGGCTCGCTCAGCGGAAAAGTTCACGGACGAGGGCCGGGGTGCCTGCCTTGTTTTGAGAAGTGGGCTCCGCGAACTTCTCAAAACAAGGCAGGCACCCCGGCCCCGCCGGCAAATAGCGGACACTCCGCATGCAATCTATGCAAACAAACAAGTACGCTTAGCTACATTCGGTAAGTTCGAGCACGCTGCCCTTAACGATAAGTGCCGGCTCCAGGACGACCTCTTCGGCACGCCTACCGCCCCTACCGGCAAGACGCTTGGACATGCAGCCAAAAGCATGCTCCGCAAGGACACCAGGATCCTGCTCAATCGCGGTCAGCGCCGGCTCAAAGAGAACGTCGGCCGCCGAGTTGTCATAGCTCACCACCGAGATATCGCCCGGGATGCTCTTCCCCATCTCGTGCAAGCGCTTGAGCAGACCGAGGGCGATGTTATCCGAACTTGCGAACACAGCGGTGGCATCAGTTGCGAGCACCGCCTCCGAGGCCTCATAGGCACTCGGAATGTAGTACTCGCTCTCAAACTCCAAACGTGCGTCGATAGGCAGGCCAACCTCGCGCAGCGCGCGCTCATAGCCGGCAAGTCGCTTACGCCCCGTATTGGAACGGCGCGCGTTAACCAAGCAGGCAATGCGACGGTGGCCCTGCTCGATCAGATAGCGAGTGGCCATGTAGCCACCCATCTCGTGGTCGAACATCACCTTGTCGCACTCGAGCCCCTCAATGGCACGGTCGACCATCACGGCAGGGATAGGCAGATGGCTGACTTCTTCGCGCAGGGCGCGGTCGTCGGAGAACTCGTCGCCTACGACCAGGAAGACGCCATCAACGCCGCGCGTCACCAGCTGGCGCAGCAGCTCCAGATCGTCATCGGCGCTTCCGCCCGAGCTGGTAATGAAGAGCGCATAGCCGTCCTCGCGGCAGCGCTTTTCCAGGCTACCGGCGAGCGAGGCAAAAAAGCGGCTCTCGATGTTAGGGACGATAAGGCCCAGGGTGCGCGACTCGCGCATGACCAGGCTGCGCGCGATCTGGTTGGGAACATAGTGGTTGCGCGCCGCGACCTCTTTGATGAGCTTGCGGTTTTCTTCCGAGATGCGACAGGGCCGATTATTGAGCACAAGCGAGACCGACGAGGGGGAAAGCCCCACCTCCTGGGCGATCTGCTTGAGGGTGACTTTGTTGGCCATCTCGCTCCTTCCGGGTTTACGCGCAATCTCTTGAAAGTATAGCGACTACCCCTCTACCTCGGTGATAAACACTTTACCAATCCGGTAGACGGCTGTTTTATCGCCGTCAGCGCACCAAATCCGTCCGGGTGGGGTATATTGCAATCGATTGATGACGACGACCACCAAAAGGCGGATATTCATATGCACGAGAACGACTTTTTTAACGAGGACCTGCTGTGCGCGCTCGCTGGCGTTGCCGGCGAGGACAATGTGCTCATGAGCGAGCCCATGCGCGAGCACACCACGTTTAAGATCGGCGGCCCGGCCGACGTCTTTGTCACGCCCGATACCGAGCAGGGCCTCGTCGCCACGCTCGACACCTGCTATCGCTGCGACCTGCCGCTCACCATTGTGGGCAACGGCTCCGACCTACTCGTCGGCGACAAGGGCATCCGCGGCGTCGTCGTAGCGCTGGGCGAAGGCCTCTCCGACATTACGGTCGACGGCACGCACGTCACGGCAGCAGCCGGCGCTCTGCTTTCCGATGTCGCCGCGGCGGCAGCCGAGGCTGGTCTCACCGGCATGGAGCCCATCTCGGGCATCCCCGGATCGGTCGGCGGCGCCTGCTACATGAACGCCGGAGCTTACGGCGCCTGCATGGCCGATGTGCTGGAGTCCGTGCGCGTCTACAAACCCGCTCGCCAGCTCGACGACGGCACCCGCGGCAGCGGCAATATCATTGAGTTCGATGTCGATGAGCTCAACCTGGGCTATCGCAAGAGCCGCATTGCCGACGACGGCTTCATCGTGCTTTCGGCCACCTTCAATCTCGCTCCGGGCAACGCCGCGATGATCAAGGCCGACATGGACGACTACCGCCAGCGCCGTGAGGACAAGCAGCCGCTCGACATGCCGAGCGCCGGCTCCACCTTCAAGCGCCCCGAGGGCTACTTTGCCGGCAAGCTCATCATGGACGCCGGCCTGCGCGGCCATGCCGTCGGCGGCGCCCAGGTGAGCGAAAAACACTGCGGCTTCATCGTCAACGCCGACCACGCCACCGCCGCCGATGTCGACGAACTCATCCGCCACATCCAAACAACCGTCAAAGACCAATTCAACGTAGACCTAGAACCCGAAGTCCACCGAGTAGGCGAATTCCTTTAACAAAGAAGGCCCCGAAAGGGGCCTTCGCCATATTTATTCAGATAACCCAGTCCGGTGTGTCGCGCCCCGAACCCGGAAGGTCCGGGACCGCGGGCGAGGCATAAGGTTGGTCGCGAGTTCCGCACGCAAAGAAGGCCACTTAATGTGGCCTTCGTCTTGCGCAGGACTGTAGAGCAGGCAACCTTATGCCTCGCCCGCGGTCCCGGACCAACTTACTTCAAACCGCAGCTACGACAGCGCAATACCGCCAAGCCAGCCCCAACGCACGCCAGAGCCAGTGCCATAGAAGCTAATAAACGAATCAAGCGACTTAGACGTAATGGCACCCTCGTTGCTCATAACGATGCCGCCGCCAACGTAGATACCCACATGACCGTAGATAAGGCCCGGAGCACCCGTGCCGCTGTGCGAGGAATCGGCCACGATCATGCCCACCTGCAGCGCCGAGCGGTCGGAGCTATAGCACCAGGCGTTAAACATGTCGCACGCATTGCCTCCAAAGTAGCCAACGCCGGCGTTACGGAAGACATTGGTGACCCACGCCGCGCACCAGTTCTGACCCGGCGAAGGCGTGGAGTAGCACGCGTTGACGACAGCCTGCTGCTTGCCCGAGCCGGCATTCTGCTGCGGAGTTCCGGGCGCGTACGATCCACCACCCGAGCTCGAACCACCCGAGTAGGAATTGTTCTTGTTCGCGGCAGCCGCGGCAGCGGCAGCCTTCCTAGCGGCCTCCTCAGCCTGGGCAGCAGCGAGGATCTCGGAATCGCGCTGAGCCATGAGCTCCTTGACGTCGTCGGAAAGACCGTTCAGCACGGTCTGGACTTCTTGCTGCTTGGCCTGCATGTCCTGCATCTGGGCAGTCTGCTGGTCCTTGAGCTTCTCTAAGTCGGCCTTCTGCGACTCGAGCTCGGTCTTTTGCGCATCGAGCTCTTCCTGGATGGTCTGAATGTCCTCGATGGCGTCGCGGTCGCTCTTGTTGATCTTCTCAACGTAATGCGCGTTGGCGACGAGTTCCTCAAACGAGCCAGAGGCCAGCAGCAGCGACAGGATGTTCGTGCCGCCGGACTTGTAGCTGGCGGCCACGCGATCGGAAAGGTCGTTGCGCTTCTTCTTGAGCTCGGCCTTCTTTTCATCGATCTGGGCCTGCGTGTCGTCAATCTTGCCCTGGACATTCTCGATGTCGTTGAGGGTCTGGGCATTCTTGTTGGCCAGCGCCGCATACTCATTTGCGATGCTGTCGAGCTGGGCCTGAACCTCGTCGAGCTGGGCCTGGGCGGCATTCAGTTTATCGGTGGTTTCTTTGGAAGCCTCCGCCGCATGGGCGCGAGCGGGCAGGCCAAAAAGAACTGCCGCAGAAGCGGCGCCGAACAGGGCCTTGAGGGCAGTGCGGCGCGAGAGCTCCTGGGAAAGGATGGAATCGCTGTTTGGTGACATATGTACTCCGTTACATGCTTATTTATATGTCGCTCAACTCATACATATTAGCGTACATATGGCGCGTCCCAACGATTTCCACGAACGGCAGGAAACTACAAGGTCAGCGGCTCGTAAGCAAATGTCAAAGATCAGGTTATGCGTACGCAAGCTCTTCTATGAGTACGTTAGCACAATCCTCTGCTTTTCCTACAGCGCACGATTTGGGCGTCCCTGCCTGCGCTATACTCCCCTGAAGAAGTGTTCCTGATTCGATAGGAGACTACATGTCCAAAGCACTCGACCCCAAAGACACCTGTGTCCTCGTTACCGGTGGCGCCGGCTTTATCGGCTCGCACACCGTCGTTCAGCTGCTCGAGGGTGGCTACCAGGTCGTCATCGTCGATGATCTCTCCAACTCCAGCGCCGTCGCCGTCGACCGCGTCAAGACCATCGTGGGCGACGAGGCCGCCAAGAACCTCACCTTCTACGAGGCCAACGTGCTCGACCGCGATGCGATGAACAAGATCTTCGATACCCATCAGATCGACCGCGTCATCCACTTTGCCGGCTTTAAGGCCGTCGGCGAGTCAGTGAGCAAGCCCGTCGAGTACTATCACAACAACATCGAGAACACCCTGGTGCTCATCGACGTCATGCGCAACCATGGCTGCAAGTCCATCATCTTCTCGAGCTCCTCGACCGTCTACGGCGACCCGGACAACCCGCCCGTCACCGAGGAGGATCCTAAGAAGCCCGCGACTAACCCCTATGGTTGGACCAAGTGGATGATCGAGCAGATCCTTATGGACGTCCACACCGCCGACCCCGAGTGGGACGTCGTGCTGCTCCGTTACTTCAACCCCATCGGCGCCCATCCGTCGGGTCTGATCGGCGAGGACCCCAAGGGCATCCCCAACAACCTGGTGCCCTATGTCGCCCAGGTCGCCGTGGGCAAGCTCGAGGCCGTTCAGGTCTTTGGCAACGACTACCCCACCCCCGACGGCACCGGCGTGCGCGACTACATCCACGTGTGCGATCTGGCCTCTGGTCACGTTGCCGCCCTTAACTGGATGAACGGCAAAACCGGCGTCGAGATCTTTAACCTGGGCACCGGCACCGGCACCTCGGTACTCGAGGTCGTCGCCGCCTTCTCCAAGGCTTGTGGCAAGGAGCTGCCCTACGTGATCCGCGAGCGCCGCGCCGGCGACATCGCTGCCAACTGGTGCGATGCCTCCAAGGCCGAGCGCATGATGGGCTGGAAGGCCCAGTACGACATCGCGGACATGTGCCGCGATAGCTGGAACTGGCAGAGCCACAACCCCAACGGCTTCGCCGACGCCGAGTAGCAAAAACCTACATACCGCTCTTGCCCCGATCTCACGTTGTGAGGTCGGGGCTTTTTTTCATGGCATGTAACCATTCGCCGAAAATCGACCAACTTTTTTATCTTGCCTGTACATGTTTAAACAACATGTTTTACAATAGGCGTATCGAATCAGAACATCGGAGGCGGACTGCACACCCATCGGCAGGCCGACCCCACAACAAGAAGGTTGGTGAGCGCATTCATGGAGCGTGCAAGCGGCGTCCTCATGCCCGTCTCATCTCTGCCCGGACCATACGGAATCGGCGGCTTTGGCTGGAATGCCTACGACTTCGTCGATTTTCTCGCCTCGTGCAAACAACATTACTGGCAGATTCTGCCCCTTACGACGACCAGCTATGGCGATTCGCCCTATCAGTCGTTCTCGGCCCGCGCAGGCAACCCCAACTTTATCGACTTTGCCGAGCTTATCGAGGCAGGGTATCTGGAGCAGCGCGATATCGATGGCGTGTATCTGGGATCCGACCCCAGCAATGTCGACTACGGTGCTGTCTTTGGCGGCCGCCGTCAGATTCTCGACCGAGCCGCCGAGCGCTTTGCTGCCGACAAGCCGGCCGATTTCGATGACTTTATCCAGGCCAACGAGGACTGGCTCATCCCCTACTGTGAGTTCATGACCGTCAAAGAGGAGTGCGGTCTCAAGGCGTTTTGGGAGTGGCCTGCGGAGCTCCGCACCCGCGGCGAGGCTTCCGCCAAGGTCTGCGCCGACCATCCGGCGCGTATGCTCTACCACCAGATGACGCAGTACTTCTTCGATCGCCAGTGGAGCCGTCTCAAGGCCTATGCCAACGAGCGCGACATTCTCATCATCGGCGACCTGCCCATCTATGTCTCGCGTGACTCCGTCGAGATGTGGGCGACGCCTGAGCTCTTTAAGATCGACGCCGCCGGCAATCCCGTGAGCGTCGCCGGCACGCCGCCCGACCAGTTCTCGGCCACCGGCCAGTACTGGGGCAACCCCATCTACGACTGGGACGCCATGGAGTCCGATGGCTTCTCCTGGTGGGAGGGCCGCATTCGCGCCGCCCTCGACATGTACGACGTCATCCGCCTGGATCACTTCCGCGGCTTCGAGGCCTATTGGGAGGTGCCGTTCTCCTCGCCCGATTCGTCCTACGGTTCGTGGACGCAGGGTCCCGGCCTCAAGTTCTTCAAGACGCTCGAGGAAAAGCTCGGCACGCTGCCCATCATCGCCGAGGACCTGGGCTTCCTCACCCCCGGCGTCATCGACATGCGCGACAACTCGGGCTTCCCCGGCATGAAAATCCTGCAGTTTGCCTTTGAGGGTGCCAACTCGTACTACCTGCCGCATAACTACATCGCCAACACCGTCGCCTATGTGGGCACCCACGACAACGAGACGGCGCGCGGTTGGTTTGAGGGAACGGCCACCCCGCGTCAGCGTGAGCAGGCAGCCCTGTACACCCATCAGCAGGCCGGCGAACCCATGGCAGATGCACTCAATCGCACCATCGCCGCCAGCGTGAGCGACACGTGCATCTACACCATGCAGGACCTGCTCAACTTGGGCAACGAGGCGCGCATCAACACCCCTGCCACGCTGGGCGGCAACTGGACCTGGCGCATGCTCGACGGCGCCATCACCCGCGAGCTCGAGCACAAACTCACCGACTGGACCGAGACCTACTTCCGCATCCCGTCGGAAGCCGAAATCGAGCTTCCTCAATAGGAGCTACCGCGCCCGGCCCCTCCCCACCGTGCGGACGCGCTTGCTTTTCCCGCGCGAGGCCACCCCAATCCCCTCGCGCGGGCTTCTTATGAATTGCAGACATGAAACAACCCATCACAGGAGAAAACATGCCCCAAATTAACCTCATGGAACTCGCCGAGCAGTCTTTTGGCACCTCGCTCGAGCAGCTCGACGACCGTCGCATTTACAAGCTGCTGGTCAAACTCGTGCAGGAGCGCTCCGCCGCCTGCCCGCTCAACAACGGCAAGAAAAAGCTCTATTACATTTCCGCCGAATTTTTGATCGGCAAGCTGCTCATCAACAACATGATCGACCTTGGCATCTACGACGAGGTTAAGGACCAGCTCACCGCCGCAGGCCACGACCTCAACAAGATCGAGGAATTCGAGGTCGAGCCGTCACTCGGCAACGGCGGCCTGGGCCGCTTGGCCGCATGCTTCCTGGATTCCATCGCCACGCTGGGCTTGACCGGCGATGGCGTGGGCCTCAACTATCACTACGGTCTGTTCCGTCAGCGCTTTGTCGACAACCAGCAGAAGGCCGTCCCCGACGAGTGGCTCGGTGAGCAGGACATCCTAGTCGACGATGACCGCTCCTACACCGTCGAGTTCGGCGATTTTGCCGTTACCTCCAAGCTCGTCAACATCGATGTGCCCGGTTACGGCCAGCCCACCAAGAACCGCCTGCGCCTGTTCGACCTGGCGAGCGTCGACGACAGCCTGGTCCCCGGCAGTTCCATCGACTTCGACAAGACCGAGATCGCCAAGAACCTCACCTTGTTCCTCTACCCCGACGATTCCGACGAGCAGGGCCGCCTACTTCGCATCTATCAGGAGTACTTCATGGTGAGCAACGCCGCCCAGCTCCTGATCGACGAGGCCGTCGAGCGCGGCAGCAACCTGCACGATCTGGCCGACTACGCCGTGGTCCAAATTAACGACACGCACCCCACCATGGTCATCCCCGAGCTCATCCGCCTGCTCACCACCGAGCACGACATCGAGTTTGACGAGGCCGTTACCATCGTGCGCTCCATGGTCGCCTACACTAACCACACGATTCTTGCCGAGGCGCTCGAGAAGTGGCCGCTCGCCAGCCTGCAGAAGGTCTCCCCTGCCATCGCCGACATTATCGTCAAGCTCGATGAGATCGCGAAAGCCGAGCACGATGACCCGCGCGTCGCCATCATCGACGAGCACGACACCGTCCACATGGCTCACATGGACATCCACTTTGGCTTCTCCATCAACGGCGTAGCCGCCCTCCACACCAAGATCCTGGAGGACACCGAGCTTCATCCGTTCTACGAGATCTATCCCAAGAAGTTCTCCAACAAGACCAACGGCATCACCTTCCGCCGCTGGATCCATGGGGCCAACCCCGCGCTCGCCAGCCTGCTCGACGATGTGATCGGCACCGACTGGCGCAGCACCGGCGATCTGAGCAAACTCGCCAAGTTCGCCGACGACAAGGACGTTCTTGAGCGCCTGGCCGCCACCAAGGTCGAAGCCAAGGCCATCATGCGCCAGTTCATGGCGCTCGAGCAGGGCGTGACCATTCCCTCCAACGCCATCATCGACGTCCAGGTCAAGCGCATCCACGAGTACAAGCGTCAGCAGATGCTCGCGCTCTACATCATCTGGAAGTACCTCGATATCAAGAACGGCAACAGACCTAAGCACCCCGTCACCATCATCTTTGGCGGCAAGGCGGCGCCTGCCTACACTATCGCGCAGGACATCATCCATCTGATCTTGACGCTGTCGCAGTGGATTGCAAACGACCCCGACGTAGCTCCCTACCTGCAGGTTGTCATGATCGAGAACTACAACGTCACCGCCGCCGAGCGCGTGATCCCCGCCGCTGACATCTCCGAGCAGATTAGCCTGGCCTCCAAGGAGGCGAGCGGCACATCCAACATGAAGTTCATGCTCAACGGCGCCCTAACCCTGTGCACGCTCGACGGCGCCAACGTGGAGATTGCCGAGCTCGTGGGCGACGAGAACATCTATACCTTTGGTGCCTCGTCCAAACAGGTCGAGCAGCTCTATGCCGACGGCACCTATGACGCCGGTGTGCTCTACCGCAAGCCCGGTATCAAGCTGCTGGTGGACTTTATCACCAACCCCGCCTTTATGGCGACCGGCAACGCCGAGCGCCTGCAGCGCCTGCACGACGACATTAAGGGCAAGGACTGGTTTATGGCCCTGCTCGACATCGAGGAGTACATCCAGACCAAGGAGCGCGTGCTGGCCGACTATGAGGACCAGGACACCTGGATGTGCAAGACGCTCATCAATATTGCCAACGCCGGCACCTTCTCGTCCGACCGCACCATTTCCCAGTACAACGACGAGATCTGGCACCTGAACTAATTTCGCTTCCCTTACCCATCCTTTTGAGAAACGGAGTCGTGGCAACACGGCTCCGTTTTTTGTGCCCGCACGTTACCCTGCGACCCAACTCGGCCAAACAATCTCGATCTGTAACAACTACTCGGTAAAAACGGTCCCAGCTGTTACAGATTGAGACATACCGGCCCTTCCCCTTGGGTTTATCTCGATCTGTAACATCTAGCAGCTGAAATTCACCTTTGGTGTTACAGATTTAGATGAAATGGTTAGCTCAGCGGAACCGTCTCGATCTGTAACATCTAACGTCCGAAATCAGCCTCACCCGTTACAGATCGAGACAAACGACCGGTCAGACAGCCCCAACACAAAGAAAGGCTCCCCTCTCGCCCAGTGGACGGGAGGGGAGCCTTATATGTGACCGCGGCAAAAGGATGGCAATACCGCAGTCGCCCAAAGGGAGGGCCTGGATGCACCGGGCCTAGATAAGGTTCTTGCCAGAGACCTTATCGAAGAGGTGGGTCGCGTTCTTCTCGAACTTGAACCAGATGGTGTCGCCAGCCTTGAGCGCGCCCTTGGCCTCGAGGTCGACGACGGGGATAATCAGGACAAACTGGCCGTCGGGAGCGGTCACGTGGACATGCTCGGTCGAGCCCATGAGCTCGGTCACCTCGACGGTACCCTGGAGCGCGCCCTCCTCGCCCTTGTCGGCAAGCAGGATCTGCTCGGGACGCACGCCGGCCGTAATCTCCTTCACGTCGCCGCCGTCCCAGTTGAGGGCAAGTTGAGCGCAAGTCTCGGGGGCGAGTGCCACGTTCATATCCTCGGTCTTGACGGTAAAGCCGTTGCCCGAGCGCACCAGCTGGGCATCGAAGAAGTTCATCTGCGGCACGCCGATGAAGCCGGCGACGAAGATGTTCGCGGGATGGTTGAAGACCTCCTGCGGCGTGGCGATCTGCTGGACGACGCCGTCCTTCATGACCACGATACGGTCGCCAAGGGTCATGGCCTCGGTCTGGTCGTGAGTAACATAAATGAACGTGCCCTTGATCTCGTGGCGCAGCTTAATGAGCTCGGCACGCATCTGGTTACGAAGCTTGGCGTCCAGGTTGGACAGCGGCTCGTCCATCAGGAAGACCTTGGGGTCACGCACGATGGCGCGGCCGATAGCGACACGCTGGCGCTGGCCGCCGGAGAGCGCCTTGGGCTTACGGTCGAGGTACTCGGTAATGCCCAGAATCTCGGCAGCAGAGCGAACCTTGCGGTCGATCTCGTCCTTGGGAACCTTCTTGAGCTCGAGCGTAAATGCCATGTTCTCGTACACCGTCATATTGGGGTACAGAGCGTAGCTCTGGAACACCATGGCGATGTCGCGGTCCTTGGGCGCCACGTCGTTGACACGCTTGCCGTCGATGAGCACATCGCCCGAGGTAATGTCCTCCAGGCCGGCGACCATGCGCATCGTCGTGGACTTACCGCAGCCAGAGGGGCCAACGAGGACGACGAACTCCTGGTCGTGAACGGTGAGGTTGAAGTCCTCTACAGCGAGCACACCGTCCTCGGTAACCTTGAGGTTGTGCTTCTTCTCCTCGGTCTTCTTCTTTTTGCCAAAGAAGCCCTTCTTTTTTGACTCGTTGTTGGGATACACCTTCTGAACATGTTTGAGAACAATCTCGGCCATGTCTCTACCTTTCGATATGCGGCGCCGCGCTGAGGGGTGCCGCAGAAACTTGCAAAACAGTTACGGCATCAGCCCTTGACGGCACCTGCCACCACGCCGTCGATGATGTACTTCTGACAGAGGATGTACATGATAACGATGGGGATAACGACCATCATGATGCAGGCCATCATGGGGCCGAGCTCGACGTGGCCGTAGCCGCCGCGGAAGTACTGGATCAAGATAGGAATGGTCTTGTACTTGGTGGAGTCGAGCGTAAGGTAGGGCAGCAGATAGTCGTTCCAGACCCACATGGTCTCGAGGATGCCGACCGAAAGATAGGTGGGCTTCATGATGGGAAGGACAATCTTAAAGAACACCTGGACCGGGTTGCAGCCATCAATCATGGCCGCCTCCTCGATCTCGAGCGGGATGTTCTTTACAAAACCGGCGAACATAAAGACCGCCAGGCCCGCGCCAAAGCCGAGGTAGATAAAGCAGATGTTGAACGGCGTGTTGAAGCCGATGCGGTCCGCCAAATTGGACAGCGTGAACATGAGCATCTGGAACGGCACGACCATCGAGAACACGAACAGGTAATAGAAGAAGTTCGAGATCTTGTTGTTGACACGAACCACGTACCAAGCGCACATGGAGCAGCACACCAAGATCAGCACGACCGACGTGACCGTGATGATGAGCGAGTACATAAATGCCGAGGCAAAGCCCTGCTCGTTAAGGGCGTGCATGTAGTTTGCGAGGCCGTTGAACGTCTCGGGCGTGAGCAGATCGAATGCCGTGGTGGTGCTGATTGCGGTCGCTTTCTTAAAAGAATTAAGCGCAATCATGAACACGGGGTAGATCCACGCGAGCGACAGGATCGTAAAGAAAATCGAGAGCGCGCGGTTGATAACCTTATCGCGTTTCATTACTGCTGCACCTCCTTGGACCTCGTGGCCTTAAGCTGGATCATGGAGATGGCCACGACCAGGATGCAGAAGATAACCGCCTTGGCCTGACCAATGCCCTGCCATGCGATACCGGCACGCGAATAGAACGTGTTGTAGATGTTCAGGGCGAGCATCTCGGTGGAGTGCGCGGGGGCGCCGCCGGTAAGGGCGAGGTTCTGGTCGAACAGCTTAAAGCCGTTGGTGATGGACAGGAACAGGCAGATGGTGATGGTCGGCATCAGGTTAGGGATCTTAACCTTCCAAAACGTCTGCCATGCCGTAGCGCCGTCGACCTTGGCGGCCTCGATGTAGTCGGACGGAATGGACTGCAGACCAGCGATGTAGATGATCATCATGTAGCCGACCTGCTGCCACAGGGTCAGGATGATAAGGCCCCAGAAGCCAGCAGCAGAGTTAAGAGCGATGAGCTGGGCGCCCACGTTGGAGAGCAGGCAGTTGATCAGAATCTGCCAAATGTAGCCCAGCACGATGCCGCCGATCAGGTTAGGCATAAAGAAGATCGTACGGAAGATGTTGGTGCCTTTGAGCGCCTTGCGGGTGAGCGCCTGCGCAATGGCCAGGGCGATCACGTTGATGAGCACCGTCGACAGGAAGGCAAACGCCACGGTAAAGAAGAACGACGTGGAGAACTGCGGATCGGACAGCGCGCGCACGTAGTTCTCGATACCGACAAAGTGCGCGTTACTAATGATAATAAACTGGCAGAACGAGAGATAGAAGCCCTGGATAAAAGGGATCACGAACCCGATCATAAACGCCAGGCACGTGGGCAGCATAAAGAGCGGCCACCAGCGCTTGAGTGCTTTGCCCATAAAAGGGTCCTTTCAATATGCAGGGGGCGGGCAAACCAACGTCTGCCCGCCCCCTGTCGCTAATCAGATAGCTTGGGCAGCAACTGCTTACTCGGAAGCGGCCTTCTCGGTCTTCCAACCATCGACGAAGGCGTTCTTGACGCCGTCCCACTTGCTGTTATCGGCAGCGTAGGCAATCAGAGCCTGCTTGAGGTTCTTCTTCCACTCCTCGGAGGGAATGTAGACGAAGTCCCAAGCGACGGTCTTCTTGCCGTCCTTGGCCATGGCAACGGCCTGCTGCGAGAAGACGTTGGTAGTCTCCTTGGCGCTCTTGAACGGAGCGGTCAGACCCATCTTGTCGGCGATGATGCTGGTCGGGGTGTCAGCGGTGACGCACCAATACATGAAGTCCTCGGTGGCCTTCTGGGCATCCTCGGAAGCCTGGGAACTGACGCACCAGTAGTTCTCGCCGCCGGAGCACAGGCCCTGGTTCTCCTCGCCGTCAACACCGATGTAGATCGGCATCATGCCAATCTGATCGTCGGTCATGCCGGCCTTGACGAGGTCAGAGTAGGCCCAAGAGCCGTTCTGGTAGAAGACGGCCTTGCCGGTTGCGAACTCGTTGGTGGCGTCGTCGCCGGTCTTGGAAGCAAGCTGCGAAGGATCGCAGGTGGAGTCGGTGATGTACAGGTCGAAGATCTGCTTGTAGTTGTCGAGGAACTCACCCTTGATCTCGTCGTCCTCCTGGTTGTGCTCCTTCTCAAACTCGTAGTAGAGCGGCATGTTGGCAAGGTGAGTGGTGTAGCGCCAGCTGGAGGAGTCGTCCATGCCGGCGGAAGTGAAGGCACCCTCGACACCAAGCTCGTCCTTGCGGGCCTGGATGTCATCGGCACAAGCCTTCAGCTTGTCGAAGGAGTTGATGTCCTCGGCCTTGTAGCCAGCCTTCTCGAGCAGCTGCTTGTTGTAGATGATGCCGAAGCTCTCCTGGACCCAGTCGATGCACACATCCTTGCCGTCGGACTGCAGAGCCAGGGAGTCGTCAATGAGCTCACCGCGGAGCTTGGTATCGGACAGGTCGGCGCAGTAATCCTTCCAGTTCTTAAGACCGGTGGGGCCGTTGACCTGGAACAGGGTCGGAGCGGAGCTCTTGGACATCTCGGACTTAAGCTTCTCCTCGTAGGTGTTGGAAGCGGCGGTCACGATCTTGACCTCGACGCCCTTCTCCTTCTTATAGGCCTTGGCGATCTCCTTCCACTCCTTGTCGACCTCGGGCTTGAATTGGAGGAAGTAGACCTCGGCAGCGTCACCAGAAGCAGAGGAGCCGGAGCCGGCAGAACCACCGCAACCCACGAGGCCCAGACCAAGAACTGCAGCCGCGGAACCAGCAAAGCCCAGGAACTGCCTTCTGCTCATTTCGTTCTTCATTACAATCCACCCTTTCACACCGTGGCGGCACCCTTTGCCGCCGCCTTCGGAGATTGGCTCGGGGACTTTGCCCCTTTTGCTGATTTGAACGATACGCTATTTGGCTAGTTGTTTGAACAAGTATTACTAGAGCGGTAGAAAAACTTCGGTGAACGGTAATTTCAACTTGATACTTGACAAGTTTTGTATAAACAATTATTTGTTATCTAATGCAGAGAAAACGCCCGGTCAAGCCGATGTACCGTCGGTTTGACCGGGCGTTTTCTCTTTGAGGCCATGAGTCTCGTCAGGCTGCGAGCTAGCCGGCTATCGCTTGGAATTGACGCGGTAATGGAAGATCTCGGGGTGTGTGCGAGTGTGCGTCACCTCAAACAAGATGCCATCCGAGGTGTACGACTGACTCTCCATGACGGCAACGCAGTTGTATTTGCCGAGGTCAAGATAGCTGCAGTCCTCATCGTTGGCGAGCTCGACACTCACCGTACGACGGCTCGCCATCACTTTGACACCGCGCTTGTGCTCCAGATAGCCGTAAATAGAATCTGCCGCGATCTCGGGAGTCAGGCCCTTGGCGATCGACGCCAAAAAATAGCCATGGTCCACTTGGCGCGCGTTGCCGTTGAGGCTTCGGACACGCACTACGCGAATCAACTCCTCGCCCACCTTAAAGCCCAGGTGACGAGAGAGTTGCTCGGTGCAAACCAGATGTTCGAAAGACTTAACGTCCGTCGATGCAACGGCATTGTTGCGCTTTGCAAACTCGCCAAACGACTCAACCTCTTCGAGTGCGCCCAACATGTCGGTTTCGCCCTTAAGCCAAATAACGCGCACGCCCTTGCCGTGTATGGGCTGCACAAACATCCCGTCGGCCAGCATGCTCAAAGCGCGGCGGACGGTATTGCGCGTGCAGCCAAATTCCGCGGTCAGCTCGGCTTCGGTTGGCAGCATCTCCTGAAACGCATAGGTCCCATTAATGATGCGCGAGCGTATTTCTCGGTAGATTCCTTCGTATATCGCTTTTGGCATTGTTTCACCTCTACATTATTCATTTCCGGCTAGGCACGATAGCATTTCTTAAAGTTGTTTAAACCGAATATCGGTAAAGCGACAGGATTTAACCGTTGACGGTTTCTGTCATGCCCAAATCGGTTTCGCTCAAAACTGCCGGTACGACAATCGTCTGGTCCTCTACAATGAATCCATTGTTTAAACGTTTCCCCACGCGCAACGCGCCTCGATATTCGGAAGGCAGAACATGCTGCAAAAAATCCAACGCTTTGGCGGGGCAATGTTCGCGCCCGCCATGCTGTTTTCTATATCAGGCCTCATGGTCGGCGTCTCCGCTCTCGCAACGACTGCGGACATCGTCGGCGATCTCGCCGTATACGGAACCCCTTGGTACGTTTTTTGGACCATCATCCAGCGCGGCTCGTGGACGGTCTTTAAACGCCTCCCGCTCCTTTTTGCCGTAGCGCTGCCCATCGGTCTTGCCCAAAAACAACCGGCTCGTTGCTGTCTCGAGGCTCTCGTCGCCTATTTTGCCTACTGCTTCTTTTTGAGCGAGATCATTAAGCTGAGCGGAGACAACCTTGGACTTGAGTACCCGTCATCTTTGACCTCCGCCAGCGGTATCACCGTCATCGACGGCATCAAGACGCTCGACACCGGCATTATCGGCCCGCTGGCGGTATCGGCAACCGTCGTTGCCATCCATGACCGCTTCTACGATGCCAAGGTTCCCGATTGGCTCGGCACCTTCTCGGGCTCCTCGCTGGTCTACCTCATCAGCTTTTTTGCCGTGTTTGCCCTTGCTGCTATCTCGGCCGCCATCGTGCCCTACGTATACGATGTAACCGATACGCTGCGTCACGCGCTTGCAGGCGTCGGTCCCTTTGGCGTGGGCATCTTTGTCTTTTTAGAACGAGCACTCGAGCCCTTTGGCCTGCACCACCTGCTCTACATGCCGATCTACTACGACAACCTGGTCATTAACGACGGCATCTACGCCACGTGGAGCAGTTTGCTCCCCATCCTCTCCCATAGCACGCGCCCCCTTAATGAGCTTGCGCCGTGGGCCGGTTTTACCGCCACCGGCTGGGTCAAGCTCTTTGGCCTTCCTGCCATCGCAGCTGCGTTCTACTCCACCGCAAAACCCGAGCGCCGCGCCGGCCTCAGGGTCATCCTTGTTCCCGCCATCATCGCCTCGGTGGTTTGCGGCGTTACCGAGCCACTCGAGTTTCTCTTTATGTTCACCCACCCCGGGCTCTTTTTGCTCTACGCCGTCTTATCGTCTTGCCTTGCCACAACCATGAATCTCTTTGGCATCGTCGGCATCTTCTCGGGCGGCCTGATGGAGATGGCAGCCTTCAACTTTATTCCGCTCATGCGCACGCATGCCGGTGCCTATCTTTTGGCGCTCGGTATCGGCCTTGCCTTTAGCCTCATCTTTTTTGTTAGTTTTCGAGCACTCATCTTGGTCTATGACCTTAAGACACCGGGCCGCGAGGATCATGTTGCCAATCGCGCGGCAATCGATTGTTTAACGGGAAGCGACTTTGCCAAAGAGCAATCCCCCAATGACGAGGTCGATAGTCGATCCGATCAAGATCACGTCCTCGCTGAGCGGGTAATTCAGCTTTTAGGTGGCGTTGGCAATATCGTGGGCGCAACCAACTGCGCCACGCGCCTGCGCGTCGAGGTCGCAGACCCTTCCATCGTTGCAGATAACGCGTCGTTTGTCGCGGTGGGCGCCAAGGGCCTCATCATTACGGGCAAGACCGCCCAGGTGGTCATCGGCATCTCCGTTCCCCGCGTTAAAGAGCATTTTGACCAGATCATGGGCCTCGAGCCGGAATTTGTGCCCACCACCTCGGCCTCCCCTGCCGCCAGCGCAGCCCATAAGCGCGGCGATATTTGCTTCTTCGATATCGACGGAACGCTCGCCTGGCAAGACCCCAGGCTCGCCCAAGACCTTCCCGAAGACGAGCGGGACCTCTCCCCCTATCCCAACGAGGCGGTTTCGCAGGCAATCCGCGAGTTTGTCGCCAACGGCAACATGGCCTTTATCTGCACGGGACGTACCCTCAGCTGCATCCACCCCAAACTTCTTGAGCTGCCTTGGACCGGCATCGTCTGTCTTGCGGGCGGTTACGCCGAGATCAACGGACACGCAATTCGCGATCTGTCGATGACGCCCAGCATGCTGCAGCATCTTGCCCCCTATCTTGAGCAATCGGGCGAGGTCATCCGCTTTGAGGGCCTCAACGGCGTCGTGCGCATGAGTGCCGATGCCCCCGATGCCCCCGGATACGCGCGCACCCTGGGCGACGCAGTCACGCAGCTGCAACATTACAGTGTCTACAAGATCTTGATGTCTACATCGCTCGCCAACCACATCGCTCAAGATAAGGCACTTGAGCCGCTGCTGTGCTTTAACGAGCTCGAACTCGAGGTAACCGAAATCTCGCCCCGCGAATGCACGAAGCGCGGGGGCATCCAGTCTGTACTCGACGCCCTCGACCCCCACCACGGAACCGTATACGGCATTGGCGACGCCAGCAATGACGTCTCGCTGATGAACGCCGTCGATGTCGGCATTGCGATGGGCAACGCACCGGACTATCTCAAGGATAAGGCCGATTACGTGACCGACACCGTCGATCACGACGGTGTCGTTGCGGCGCTCGAGCATTTTAGGCTGATTTAGGCGCGCTCCATCAAACGCACGCCCGTTGTCCTAAATCGCCAAAACTGCCGCGCCAAACGCCCTGATGTGGCAATATGTTGTCTGCATATTGCATCAATGCAACCTCAGAAAGAATGCGAGAACCCGTGTCCAGTCCGTTTACCAGCTTTTTAGCCCAGCACTTTGACCAGATTAACGACTATCTGGCCACGTTCTTTGACGGACAGGCGACCTCTGCCGATATCGAGCGCTACCTGTATGCGCCGCTCTCGGCTTTTACGGCCAACGCCGGCAAGCGCCACCGCCCGCTTATCTGCATGCTCGCCGCAACCGCAGTGGGCGGTAGCTTTGAGAGCGCCCGCAGCGCCGCGGCAGCCATCGAGCATTTCCAGTCGGGCGCGCTGATCCACGACGACATCGCCGACAACGGACAGCTTCGTCGAGGCAAGCCCTGCATGCACCTTACCGAGGGCACGGGCCTTGCCATCAATTGTGGCGACCTGGCGCTCACCATGGTCACCAAGACGGTTCTCGACGACCCTACGCTGGAGTCCGACGTGAAGCTGCGCGTGCTCCACGAGCTTACCGAGATGATCGTCCGCACCATCGAGGGCCAAGCGCTCGACCTGGGTTGGGTCCGTGACGGGCGCTTTGATATCTCGGTTGATGACTACCTGGACATGGCGACGCACA
The DNA here is from genome assembly GCA_900541825.1 of uncultured Collinsella sp. Lineage (GTDB taxonomy): Bacteria > Actinomycetota > Coriobacteriia > Coriobacteriales > Coriobacteriaceae > Collinsella. The sequence goes on along the minus strand of UQLJ01000016.1, from coordinate 6,684 downwards.
AGACCGCGTTTTACAGCGGAGCCACGCCGCTTGCCACCGGAGCCATTATCGGCGGCGGCAGCGATGAGCAAATCGAAGCGCTGCGCGCCTTTGGCCTACACACAGGCCTCGCCTTTCAGATTCAGGACGACCTGCTCAACCTTGTCGGCACTAAGGAAGCCGCCAACAAGGACTTCCGCACCGACATCACCGAGGGCAAGCGCACGCTTGTCGCCGTACACGCCCTCTCTGATGAGCGCCACCACGACGAGGTCGAGGCGATTCTTTCCTCAGGCACCGATGATCCCGCGCAGCTCGCACGCGCCGTGGAGATCTTCCAGGAGACCGGCTCCATCGATTACGCCCACACTTACGCGCTCGACCTGACCGCTAAGGCCAAAGCGGCCATCGAGAACGTTGAGCTTGATCCGCACGCACGCGAGCTGTTCCTCTCCATGGCAGATTTCTTTGTGGAGCGCCTTAACTAACGGGGGTTATAAAACCTGTCAGCAGCGTATTTAGGCACAACTTGCTACACTGTTGAGTGCATGTTTATGCATCCCTTTGCGTTGTCTATCCGACAGACGCTCAAATAGTACGAATGGTACGCCGAAAGGGGTTCGTTCATGGAACCTATTACAACGGGCATGCAAGGAGCAGCCGTCGAGGACGTGCAGTCTCGTCTCCTGCAGCTCGGCTACACGATTGATGCCGCCGAAGTCACCGACAAGTACTTTGGAGCCACCACCGAGCAGGCCGTCAGCACCTTCAGGCTCGACAGCGGCCTTGCTGCCGGTCATGCCGTCGATATCCCCTGTTGGAGCGCCCTTGTAGACGCTTCGTATAAGCTGGGCGACCGCACCCTCTATCTGCGCGTGCCCAATTTCCATGGCGCCGATGTGCAGGCCCTGCAGCGCGCTCTCAACGTTTTGGGCTTTGCCTGTGGCGAAGACGACGGCTACTTTGGTCCGCATACCGAGGCCGCCCTGCAGCAGTTCCAGGAAAATGTCGGCCTGTTTGCCGACGGCATGGCCTTCCAGGACACCTACGCCTACATCAACCGCCTGCACCATGTGTGGGAGGGCAAGCCCTCGGTCACCGAAGCCGAGTCCCGCATCGGTTTTGCTCGCGCCGCCAACGTGCTCGAGCGCTTTCAGATTGCCGTTATCGGCGAGGACCCCATCGCACGCAGTGTTGCGTCGCGTATGTGGAATATCGCCACGGCAACGACCGACAACAGCGGCATGATGCTCTGCGACTCCGAGGTCCCAACCGACGTTGACCTGGTGCTCGAGATCGCAAGCGACGAGCTGCCCGCCGACGCCGCACCGCGCGCCACGATTGCCCTCGCCGAGTGCCACAACCTAGCCCAGCGCATCCGCACTGCCAATGTCGCCGCACAGCAGAAGCCGGCACGCATTCGCATTGAGCTCACGGGCATGACGCGCTACAACGGCACCTTCACGGCCAGCGACGCGCAGACACTCGCCGTACGCCTGCTCGATGGCGTTTGCGATGCCCTCGCAGATTAGGTAAACTAAACGAGTTGCTTTTGGGCAACACCACACATTGGGACGTAGTTCAACGGTAGAACTCCGGTTTTTGGTGCCGGCTGTTGGGGGTTCGAATCCCTCCGTCCCAGCCATTAAAATTGAGCGCCCTGAGCCCATAACGGCCCAGGGCGCTTTCTTGTGGGCAAGCGGAGGGATTCGAACCCGCAAGGGTGCGAAGCCGAGGAAACGCGAAGGCGCCCCAAGCCCATTAGGACCAAGAGCGCCTAACATCAAGAAAATATCAGCCCAGTTCCGAAAAGCGAGCCGCATGCAACAACCAGGTAACCACAGGCCCCGGGAGAGCGGGGACACCGGCTTAGGTTTATCGCGAGTTCCGCACGAACAGGAGGCCACTTAATGTGGCCTCCGTCGTGAGCAGGACTGTAGAGCAGGAAACCTAAGCCGGTGTCCCCGCTCTCCCGGGGCCGAACGCCCTAGTTGTTGAGCATGCGGTCGAAGCTTCCCGAGTCGCCATCCCGATAGTCTGCGGTCATCAGAATCTCCTGCGGAATGCGCCCGCCTTCACGTAGCACGTTGCGGAACTGCACGCGCGTAACCATGGGCAGATCCTTGATCGTCGCCGCCAGGTTCTGCGGCACGCCCTGGTTGGCAGCCGCGGGCTCGCACTCGCCGCCGGCCTTCACGCGACGCTTATGCTCGGCGAGCATGGCGCGGTACATGCCGGCATGCAGGCGAATCTCAACCACATTGGCATTGCGAGCCTGCTCGACGATGCGCGCGCCCTCGCGATCGATATCACCCACGTAGTAAACGTAGTTAAAGCGATAGCCAATCTCGGCCAGATAATCGTCCAGGGCATGCGAGACGCTCGCCTTGCATCCGCCGCCAAAAATCACGCCGCCCACCTTGATGCCAAAGAGCTTGGCGTGCTTGCGGCCACGCAGCAGCTTGACGATTTCGTCGTAGGTGTCCAGGTTCTCGACCATAATGAACGGCTTGTCGGCTCCCAGCGTAAAGAAGCCCGTAAAGTGCACGGGGCGATTGGGGGCGACCTTGATCGCCTGCATGCTAATGCCCTTTTCGGTCATACGCCTGATCAAGCGCTCACCGTGCTTGCCGTCAAAAGCCTTCTCGTCGTTAAAGATCTGGTAGGCACGCTGGCGGCGCGAGGCAACCGGCGTATCGGCACCTCGGTTCTGCTCGATCCAAGCCTGGATGATTGCGATTTCCTCGGCAATCTTGCGGTTGGACATCTCGTTGTGCTGAGTGCGCTGCGGAGCCTTTTTGCCGTCCTTACCCTCGACCTTTACGATCTGTGTCTGCTGCTCCTTGATCTTAGAGAGCGCCGTGGGCGTAGGGACAACTTTGAGCAGCTGCCTGCCTAAAACGCGGGCAAGGGCAAACGCCGAGACCTCGCCGTGGACGGACGACTTGGGCTGCTGGGCAGCAGTATCTGCTGCGGCAGACTCCGGCTTCTTCTGAGACTTGCGCTTAGAATCGCCTTGGGAATTGCGCTCGTGCTTCGGCATAGATGCCTGCTTCTGCGGACGAACGGACTTGCTCTCCTTCGCCGGCTGGCGCTTAGGCTGCCCCGAAGAAACCTCGGCCTTCGCATCCTCGTTCTGCGGCGTGGTCTTCTCGGTTGCAGTCTCGGCATGGGAACTGCGGCCCCCACGATGGCGACGGCGGCGAGGCTTGCTCGACGCGCCCTGCTCCGTCCGCTCATCAGTAGGCTGCTGGCCCTTGGCCTCGGCATCAACCTCAAGCTGCGGCTCAACAGGCTTCTGCTCGCGAGCCGCCGGCTCAACGGCCTTCTCGTCCTTCTCGTCCTGAGTGGTCGAAGCCGGTTCGCTCTTCTCCTGACGCCTCACGGGATACGCGCGCCCCGCAAAACCACGTCCGGGACGACATGAACCCGGAGCCTTCTTGGCAGACTCCTCAACATCGTCTGCAACCTCAGAAGACTCTTCGACCTCACGCGCGGCATCCTGCTGTGCAGCCTTAAAGTGAGCGCCGCGACGGCGCTTGGGCTCTTGGGCCTCCACGGGCTTTTGCTCCTTCGTGGGCTTCTGCGACTCGGCAGCAGCCTCGGTCTCAACAGCCTCGGCATCCGTCTCGCCCTTTTGAGCAACGGCGCGACGGAAGCGCTCCTGCTGGGCGCGGCGCTGTGCATCGCGCTTGCCGCCCCCGCCAAAACCGCCGCGTCCTGCCTTGGCCGTAAAGGCACGCACAACGTTCTCATCGAGCAACTCATCGGTATCGACATGCTCACGCGGAGCAGCTTCTTCCACAGCAGGCACGTCAGCGGAATCCTCGACGACAAAATCCTCGACGGACTCGGCAGGCTGCTCCTGGGCATCGCGGATCTCGGCATTGATGGTATAGAACGCCGGGCGCCCGTTAATGCCGCTACCCTCGATCTTGGTCACGATATTTGCCGCGATAAGCTCATCGCGCATCGCCTTGGTGTCACATTCCTTATCGACGGAGCGGAAAATCTGCGCCAGCGCGCTCGACTTAATCTTGAGTGCCTTGCGGCAAAGCAGGTCGTAGGCAACCAGCTTTGCCCGCTCGGCAGAAAGCGACGTTTGTCCGCTCAGACGCTCAGCCAGAGCATCGACATTTTGTTGGTTATCGGAATATACCGTCTTGGCCACGGGGCCCCTTTCATATGCACACATATACGTCTATATGGTACAACGCGCGCCCTTATCCACGCAAAACATCTGCGAGAACACTCGAGCGTCACCCGCTTTTGCATGAAAAAAGACCGAGCCCGCGAAGTCGCGGACCCGGTCTTTCCGAGTCATATAGATGTGACGTTCAACTCGTCAGGTCGACTAAGCCTTGGCGGCCTCGGCGTCGACAGGAACCTCAGCGGCAGCGGCGCGGCCGTACTCGGCCTTGCCCATCTCGGACCACTCAGGCTCCTCGTCGGGCATGGAACCGGCCTCCTTGCCGAAGAACTCCTTGAGGCAGTTGACGGCGACGATGAGGCCCAGGACCATCAGCAGGACAGCGAAGACAAGCTGCAGGCCCTTGGTGGCGGCGACGGAAACGGCGGCCGTGGTGGCGGTAGCCGGGATGGTACCGAAGAAACCGTAGGCCTGGACGGCGGTCATGCAGCCCATGGCGCTCTGGACCAGCGAGGTGAAGGTGCAGCAGAGCAGGAAGGCGACGGGCACGTAGAGCATCCAGCCCTTGCGGCCGGTGCACTTGCAGAACACGGCGAGGGTGATCATGGTCATGCCGCCGAGCAGCTGGTTGGAAGCACCAAAGAGCGGCCAGATGTTGGCATAGCCACCAAAAGCGAGGGCGAGACCGGGAAGCAGGGTGACGACCGTGGCGAACCAGGGGTTGCCGAGGACCTTCATGTAGCCGGCCTTGGACTCGATGGCCAGGGCGTCGTTGGTCTGGGCAAAGAACTCGGAGAACGAGGTGCGGGCGATGCGGGCGACGGCGTCGAGCGAGGTCAGGGCCAGAGCGGAAACGTTCATGGTCATGAAGACGGTTGCGAGCGTGCCGTCAACACCGAAGGCCTGCATACCGCGGGAGATGCCAGCGGCGAAGATCTGGAACGGGGTGGAAGCGACGCCGGCGTTAAGGGCGCCGGTACCGGCGGTGTTCATGTCGGAGAACATGATGCCGGCGACGATGATGGCAAGGATGCCGACGAAGGACTCGACGATCATGGCGCCGTAACCGACCTTGACGGCGTCCTGCTCCTTCTCGACCTGCTTAGAAGAGGTGCCGGAAGAAACGAGGCTGTGGAAACCGGAGAGAGCGCCGCAGGCAACGGAGACAAACAGGACCGGGAACATCATGCCGGAGGCAGTGGAAAAGCCGGTGAAGACCGGAGCGGTGATAGTGGCCTGACCGTTGACGCCCAGGACGACGATGCCGAGGACAGCGCAGACGATCATGACGATCATCATGATGGAAGTGAGGTAGTCACGCGGGGTCTTGAGCATCTGGATGGGCATAGCGCCAGCGAAAACCAGGTAGACCATAACGACGGCAAACCACTGGAACTTATCCAGGTAGACCGGGAACTGCATACCGACGGCGAACATGAGGACCATGAGCACCACACCGGTGACGAACTCGGCAGCGCCGGTGAGGTTGAACTTCTTCTGGGCCCAACCAAAGGCGATAGCGACGAAGGTGAACAGGATGGAGATGGTACCAGCGCAGCCGGCGGCATAGGACTTGGTGAAGTCGATGGCACCGGTAGCAGCACCAGAAGCGTCAACGGCCGGGGTGAACATGAACGTCTTGCAGACCATGTCGGTGAAAGCGGCGATGACGATGATGCAGAACAGCCAGCAGAACAGCAGGAACAGGCGACGGCCGGTCTTGCCGATGTACTTCTCGATGAGCTGAGCGAGCGACTTGCCGTTGTTCTTCATCGAAGCGTACAGGGCACCAAAGTCGTGGACGGCGCCAAAGAAGATGCCGCCGACGAGGACCCAGAGCACGACGGGCAGCCAGCCAAAGGCCATGGCGACGATCGTACCCGTGACAGGGCCAGCACCGCAGATCGAGCTGAACTGGTGCGAGAACGCGGTGAAGGCGGAGACGGGCGAGAAGCTGTTGCCGTCCTTCATGCGCTTGGCCGGCGTGAGGGCATCCTTGTCAACGCCCCACTTGTTGGCCAGCCAGCGGCCATAGCCCAGATAGCCGCAGGCGAGCACCGCCGCGGCCACAACCATGAGCAAAACTCCGTTCATTACATTTCCTCCTCTAAAAAGAACTTCCTAGACATAAAAAATGAGGGCCGTCGGTTGCGCTCGACGGCCCTCATCTTCATCAGCCGCCCGTTATCGTACGGGCTAGCTGTATGTGCTAACCCGCATCAGATAATTACTACGCTGATAATGTTTAGCTGATGCGTGAACATGTCTAAGAAATCCTCTTCAATCATGATGCGAACGATCCGTGCGTGTTCACATCCCCCAGTGGTTGAAAAGGAGTATGAAACTTTAGTTACCTAAAGTCAACGCAAATTTGTAATGAATTTTCAACTTTTTTGGATTTCTCGGTATAAAACGCCACTGACCTCGGACTTTACCCCACGACAGTTTTTGCATGAGAGATGCCCCTGAGAGCCGTGGGAGCCGGGCGGCGCATATGAACTTTCCTGCTCTACAGTCCTGCGCAAGACGGAAAGCACATTAAGTGCTTTCCTTTG
>UQLJ01000015.1:0-59188 GCA_900541825.1 uncultured Collinsella sp. | reverse complement strand
CCAGGCCCGATTTTGCCTCTTGACAATGTCCTGCTCATATTAAAAGGAACGTCCCTAGCTGCCGGTTGTGGGACAATACCGAGCGAACGTGATTGGGCGTCTGGGAAAAGGGGTCGCGATGAACAGGTTAAGGACGCTTGCCGATGTGCTGCGACAGGCTGGCTTTGCACGCATCACGGGCCTGTTTCTTATCTTCTACCTGCTGTGCTCGACGGCCGTCTGGCTGTCCGAGCCCACGACCCTCACGTTTGGCGATGGCCTGTGGTTTAGCTTTGAGACAGTCTCGACCATCGGCTTTGGTGACATTCCGGCCGAGACACCGGTTGCCCGCGCCATTACCGTCGTCTTGAGCGTTATCAGCATCTTCTACATCGCCATGCTCACGGGCGTGGCGGTGAACTACTGCAATACGCTTATCAAGATGCGTCAAAAGGACACCATGGCTCGTTTTATGGACGATCTTGAGCATTTGGAAGAGCTCGATCGTGACGAGCTCGCCGATCTGTCACGCCGCGTGCGCGAGTATCGTCGACGCCAGCGCTAAGACGAACGTCGTGCGCCACAACAGGGGGACAAATATGAACATCACCGTGTACCTGGGTGCCAACACTGGCAATGACCCGGCATTTCTGCCCGCGGTACAGGAGCTGGGCAACTGGATTGGCGCCAACGGACACGCGCTGGTATACGGCGGGTCCAAATCGGGCCTGATGGGCGCGCTCGCCGATAGCGTGCTCGATGCCGGCGGACACGTGACGGGTGTTGAGCCGAGCTTTTTTATCGAGGCCGAGTTTCAACATGACGGTATCGACGACCTCATCGTGACGAGCGATATGGCGGAGCGCAAGGCCAAGATGATTGAGCTCGGCGATGCGTTCATCGCCTTTCCCGGTGGGACGGGCACGCTCGAGGAGATTGCCGAGGTCATGTCCGCGGTGTCGTTGGGGCACCTGAGTGCTCCGTGCATCCTGTATAACCTGGACGGTTACTACAACGACCTCAAGGCGCTGCTCGGGCACATGATCGATAAGGGTTTATCGAGCCCGCAGCGCCAGCAAGGCATTTACTTTGCCGACGATTTGCGCGAGATTGCCTCGATTATCAACGGATAAGTCTTGAGCCTGTCCCACTATGACTCCCAATGGTGCCGTTTGCGGCGCAGACGGTTGGCTCGTTCGGGCAACGCTCGCTCTACAATAAAACGTATCTATGTCGACTTTGACCGCGGGAGGACCCGATGGACAACCTTGCCAAACCCACAAACCGCGTGCTGTTTTTAGTTAGCGTTGCCGTGACCGGTGCGTTCGCAGGTGCCGCGGTCTGGCTGTTCTTTTTTGCGATGGAGCACGGTATCGACTATCTATGGACCGAGATTCCGCGCGCGCTGGGCGTCGCTTCGCCCGAGCTTGCCAGCGGCCCGTTTGGCTTTTTGCCGTACCCGTTTTTTGTCTGTCTGCTGGGCGGCCTGTTAATCGGTCTGTACGAAAAGATGACAGGCACCAAGACCGATGACCTCAACCAGGTGATGGCTAAGGTTAAGCAAGACGGGCGCTACCCGTACGACAACCTGGGCAAGCTTTCGCTCGCGGCATTGCTGCCGCTGCTGTTTGGCGGAAGCATTGGACCGGAGGCCGGCCTGACCGGCGTTATCGCTGGTCTGTGCAGCTGGGTCGGCGACCGCATGCGTCGCTTTGGTGCCGAGTTTAGGGAGCTTACGCTGCTGGGCACTCAGGCCGCGCTGACGGCGCTCTTTACCGCGCCCGTCTTTGGCTTTGTGGCGCCGCTTGCCGGTAGCGCCGACGGCCAGGGCGAAGACGCCGACGATGAGTCCACGTCCGGCGAGATCGCCATCAAGCTGCCCAAGGCGCAAAAGACGGTGGTCTACGGCATTGCGATTGCCGGCGGTCTGGGCACTTACCTGCTGCTTGGCCAGCTTGTGGGCGGCGGCATGGGCATGCCCAGGTTCGAGTCCGCCGAGGTGGGCAACCTGGAACTTACCTGGCTCATTCCGCTGGCGTTGGTTGGCACCGCTTGCGGCTGGCTGTACTTTATCTCCGAGCACGCGAGCGAAGCGCTTGCCCATGCAATAGGGGAGCGTCCTGTCGTCAAGGCCATGCTAGCCGGTCTGGCGCTCGCCATCTGCGGCACGGTCCTGCCCTACACCATGTTTGCCGGCGAGACCCAGGCCGACGTGCTCATGGAAACCTACTTGACCATTCCCGCCGGCGTGCTTATCGCGACCGGTCTGGTCAAGGCCATGCTGACCCCCGCCCTCATCAACCTTGGTTGGCGCGGCGGCCACTTCTTCCCGGTTATCTTCTCGGGCGTAAGCCTGGGCTACGGACTGGCCATCCTCACCGGCGCCGATCCGGTCTTTTGCGTCGCCGTCTGCACGGCATCGACGATGGGTGCGGTCATGCGTCAGCCGGTCATGGTCGTGGGCCTGCTGCTCATGTGCTTCCCACTCAAGGGTATCGTTTGCATGATCATCGCCGCCGTTATCGCCGCCGGCATTCCGCTGCCCAAGCCGCTGCGCAAGTAGCACGGTTAATCGCGAGTCAACTCCAGAGGGGCACGAGATGATCCTGTACTTTAGCGCGACGGGGAACAGCGAACATGTGGCGCGTCGCATTGCAGCGGCGACAGACGACAAGGTTGTGTCGATTGAGCGCTTTGATGCCGAGATCCTTCACCTTGCTGTGATGGAAGGCCCCTGTCGGCTGGGGTTTGTCGCCCCGGTATACGCCTGGGGCTTGCCGACACCGATGATCGAGTTTTTGAAGACTGCCGACCTGTCGATTGCTGCCGGTGCAAAGGGCGGCGAGCGCCCCTATACGTTTTATGTTTCGACGTACGGTTCGACGACCGGCCAATCGGCCAAGTTTGCCCGCGACCTGCTGCACGAGCGTGGGCTCGAGTTAGATGCGGCGATGAGCGTCAAGATGCCTGATACCTGGACGCCTGTTTTCGACCTGTCTGACCCTCAAAAGGTTGAGGGTATCAATAGGGCTGCTGAGGCGCAGATTGATGCTGTGATCGAGGCGGTGCGGGAGCGGCGCACGGGCAATATGATGCGCCATCGCGTGCCCCTGTTTGCATCGTGCGCGTATCATGCGTTTGGGCTGCCGCGTATGCAGCAGACGAGCAAGTTTGCCGTCGATGCTAGCCGCTGCGTCGGGTGTAGCCTCTGCGCTAAGCGCTGCCCCATGGCGGCGATTGAGATGCGCGACGGCCTTCCCGTCTGGACAAAGCCGGAGTGCACAGCCTGCCTTCGTTGCCTGCACTGTTGTCCCAAATTTGCCATCTCGCACGGTAAGCGCACGGCATCCCACGGTCAGTACAGGCATCCCAAACCTGGCGTGAGGATGTAGCGCCTGCTGGCCGCGCTACTTCCAAACTGCGAGCGCTGCAGTGCCCAGGACGATGAGAGCGAGACCGATGGCGCTGCGTCGTGAGAGTTTTTCGTTGAATGCCAGGCGCGCAAATAGTACCGATACGACAATCGATAGTTTGTCGATTTGCACCACGACGCTCACCTGGCCTGTGGCGATGGCGTAGTAGCATAGCAGCCACGATGCGCCAGTCGCAATGCCCGATGCCGCGAGAAATACGAGTTCGTAGCGGTCTACGTGCACGGCTTGGCCCATCTTGCCTTTAGCTGCCACGATTGCCCATGCCATAACCAGTACCACACAGGTACGGATTGCCGTGGCCAGGTTGGATTCGACGCCTTCGATGCCAGCCTTGGCAAGGATGGACGTGAGCGCTGCGAACACGGCGGCGCCGAGGGCGTAAGCGAGCCAGGTCCGGTCTTGCTGCTGCTCGGGTCCGGCAGGCTGCTTCTTCTCGATCATTAAAAACGTGCCGAGGGTGATGACAGCGGTTCCCACGAGCTTAACCGCAAGGTTGCTCGTCTCGCCAAAAAGCACGATGGCGATCAGTGCAGCGAGTACGGTGCTCATCTTGTCGACCGGTACGACCTTATTGACGTCTCCGATGCCCAACGCCTTAAAGTAACAGATCCACGAAGCACCGGTAGCGAGTCCCGAGAGGACGAGAAAGAGCCAAGATCTGGGTTCGATGCTGCCGATGGTTCCAATGGATCCAGAAATGCCCGCCATTGCCCAGGCGAAAACGAGCACCACGCAGGTGCGAATGGCCGTCGCGACATCGGAGTCGGTCTGCTTGATGCCGCATTTGGCCAGGATAGATGTGATGCCGGCAAAGAAAGCCGACACAAATGCTGCTGCGACCCACGACACGGGTGAAATGCCTCCCCAAAGAACAGCCGCGCTAGATTTACGGCGCTCGTCCGATGATACCGTCCCGCCATGAAGCTTTGATATCGCTGTGGTGAGACAGGGGCCATAGTTCGAGAGGGCATTTGGTTAAGGCTCGAATCGAAGGTGAATGGTTTTCCGCGAAGTGAACGAGTAAATCTGGAACCCTGGAACATGCACACTTTTTTCGAACAAAACTGCAGGATTCTTAGACAAAACCGCAGGAATTGAGTCCTTAAAAATGTCGATGCTACAGGGCACTGTTTTTACTCGTTCACTTCTCGGAAAAGTATTCACCTTCGATATGCTGACGGTGTCTTTTTGGTTGCCAAGAACTAGACGGCCTGCTGTGAGGGGCGGTGGTGACGCTATGCCGCCTTGTTTCATTGAAAAAATAAGCGGGGTACCACCTAAGCTTTTTTAGCTGTCGATTACAGGTCGCGTGCTCGATAAACCTTGGTGCTGACGGTGCAACTGATTGCGCATAGCACGAGGGCCAGTACGGCAATACCTGCACACAGGCAGCCGAGGACGGCGGGATCGGGATTCGCTCCGGCAATCGACATGAGCCAGTTGCTGATGGGGTTGGAGGAGCTCAGCGTGGCAATGGCAAGGCACCAGAGCAGGGCAAACAGGCCGACGGATAGGCGCAGCGCCTCCATGTGTCCAAATCGGAAGAACAGCGGCTGTGCCAAAAACACCATCATGAGGGAGATGAGCATCGATGCTGCCGAGGCTATAGCGATCTCAAAGACCGTCTGTCCCGTCGAGGGGATGCCCACGCTGTTGAAAAGCGGGATGGAGACGATGCTCAGAAGCGCGGCGGCGCACGTCATGACAGCCGAGAAGACAATAACGCTCAGGTAGCGTGCGCAAATAATGTCTTTGCGCGAGAAGGGCAGCGTTGCCCGATAACGCTCCCAGCCATTTTGATTGTCGAAGCCGGCCAGCGAGTTCATGACCATGATGGGCGACATGGCACTGACCGCGCAGGCGCCAGCGCTCATGCCGGAATCGCCATCCGACGCGTTGGCGAGGGTCAACACAACGAAGATGAACAGGCTGACGCCCGCGATGCTCGGGATAAGCGTGCGAACGATGGCGAGCTCGGACATAAAGGCGCGTTTCATTTCGAAGCCCCTTTCAGCATGAGGCGCAGGTAGTCATCAATGGTTGCGCGATCGCAGGGAATCTCTGGGAAGGCCTCGAGCGTTTCGCGACGGTTGGGCACGAGTACGTCCACGCTGTAGGCGTGGCGGGCGGCGCGGGTGCCTTCGACGCAAGCCATGAGCTCGGCGGCCTGTGCCTGGGTGCAGTGGGCGATGCCGGCGCGGTCGGTAATGTCCTCGCGTGGCAGGTCAAACACAATCGAGCCGTTATCGATGCAGATGACGCGATCAGCGGTGCGATCGAGGTCGGACGTAATGTGGCTCGAGAGCAGCACGCTGTGCTGGCCGTCGGCGACAAAGGCAAGCAGCTCATCGAGCAGCTCCTCGCGTGCCATGGGGTCGAGGCCCGCGGTGGCTTCATCCAAAACGAGCAGTTTGGCTTTGTGGCTGAGTGCGCAGGCAAGCTGCAGTTTCATGCCCATGCCGCGGGAGAGGTCCTTGACCTTTGTCTTGGGATCCAAGCCAAACCGATCGATAAGGCTGGCGAATGTGTCGTGGCTCCAGGTGGGGTACGCCGGGCTTACGAGTGCCTCAACTTCGGTCACCTTGAGTGTGGAAGGGAAGGGGCATGTGTCCAGCACGAGGCCGACACGAGTGCGCAAGCAGCGCTGCGCTTCATCGGGCGCGCCGGCGCCACAGTGCTGCCCAAACAGGTGCACCTCGCCGGCATCGAGCTTTATAAGCCCAAGCGCGGCGCGAATCGTCGTCGTCTTGCCAGCGCCATTTGCGCCCACAAAGCCAACGATCTGGCCGGGCTCCACGGCAAGCGTGACGTCGCGCAGCGAAAAACGGTCGCTCACACGGCATGAGATACCTTTGAGTTCTAGCAAGTTTTGCATGGTATAGCCTTTCTTGCAGATGGCTACTGCATGGTTTCGGGGGCTACCAGGTCGAGCATCTCGTGCAGTTTGTCGCGCGTGACACCCAGGGTTTCGGCTTGGCTTGCCGCTTTCGCAAGCAGCTCTTCGATATGGCAGAGCTGGTTTTCGCGCAAGAGCTCTTGGTTGCCCTCGGCGACAAAACAGCCTTTGCCCTGCACGGTGCAGATAAACCCGAGCTGCTCCAGGCCGGCGTAGGCGCGCTTGGTGGTGATGACGCTCACGCCAAGGTCGCTCGCGAGAGCACGGATGCTGGGGAGTTTGGCTCCCGCAGCGAGTGCGCCCGAAAGGATCTGGGCTTTGACCTGCGAGGTTATCTGCTCGTAGATGGGCTTGTCGCTCGAATTGGATAGGATGATGTCCACAGCGGCTCCTTAGCTGATGGGCTACACGTGTATATAACCGGTAAGCACAGTATATATACACTATGCACAGTTACGCAAGAGCTAAATGCGGATCGTCCGCTCGTTCATTCATCTCAATCTGTAACATCTGGAACCGATTTGGACGGCTACCTGTTACAGATCGAGATCTTGCTGGCGGGCCCCACCTGGTTGTCTCAATCTGTAACAACTGGAGAAGATTTTGGCTGCTAGATGTTACAGATCGAGACATTGGCCAACCGTCTATCCTTATATCTCAATCTGTAACAGATGGACCCGTTTTGAGTGGCTAGATGTTACAGATCGAGATCTTTCTGGGACGCCCACCTGTTTGTCTAAATCTGTAACATGTAGAGGTTCAAAAACCGTCTAGATGTTACAGATCGAGACAAACTGCTGCGGAGTGTCGCTATCGACTGCTACCCTAGGCCCCAACTGATGAATTTGTCCTGATAGGTGACCTATGCCGAGATTTCGCGGCTACAATAGTGCGGTTACATCGACGTAATGCACTCAATGCAAGAAAGGATCCGCATGGCAAGCCTGTCGGATGAAATCTCGTCGCGCCGCACATTCGCGATCATCAGCCACCCGGACGCCGGTAAGACCACGCTTACCGAGAAGCTGCTGCTCTATACCGGCAGCATCCAGACCGCCGGCTCGGTCAAGGGCAAGAGCTCGGCCAAGCATGCCGTCTCGGACTGGATGGACATCGAGAAGGAGCGCGGTATTTCCGTTACCTCCTCGGTGCTGCAGTTCACCTACAACGGCGCCTGCGTCAACATCCTCGATACCCCCGGCCACCAGGACTTCTCGGAGGATACCTACCGTACCCTTATGGCCGCCGACGCCGCGGTCATGGTCATCGACGGCGCCAAGGGCGTCGAGGCCCAGACCAAAAAGCTCTTTAAGGTCTGCACGCTGCGTCATATTCCCATCTTCACCTTTGTGAACAAGCTCGACCACGAGGCTCGCGATCCGTTTGAGCTCATGGAAGAGATCGAGAACGTCCTGGGCATCAATACGTATCCCATGAACTGGCCGATCGGCAGCGGCCGCAACTTCCGCGGCGTGTTCGACCGTCAGACCCGTCGCGTTATCGCCTTTGAGGGCGACGGTCACGCCAACGCCACCAAGAAGGTCGCCGAGGTCGAGGCCGAGCTGGGCGATCCTTCCATGGACGAGCTTATCGGCGAGGAAAACCACAAGAACTTAATGGACGACATCGAGCTGCTCGATGGCGCCGGCGACGAGCTCGACTTGGATGCCGTGGCCTGCGGCAAGCTGAGCCCGGCGTTCTTTGGCTCGGCGCTTACCAACTTTGGCGTGGAGCCCTTCCTCAAGGAATTCCTGCGTCTTGCCCCGACACCGCGCGCCTATACCGATACGCTCACCAATGAGCCGGTCGATCCCTGCCGCGACGACTTTAGCGGCTTTGTGTTTAAGATCCAGGCCAACATGGACAAGAACCACCGCGACCGCATCGCTTTTGTGCGCATCTGCTCGGGCAAGTTCGAGCGCGGCATGGATGCCTTCCACGTGCAGGGCAACCGCAAGCTCAAGCTTGCCACGGGCACGTCGATGATGGCCGATGACCGCGCCATCGTGGACGAGGCGTACGCGGGCGATATCGTGGGCCTGTTCGATCCGGGTATCTTTAGCATCGGTGACACCGTGTGCTCCGGCAAGCGCCACGTGCAGTATCCGCAGATCCCGACGTTTGCCCCCGAGATGTTCGCTCGCATTACGCAGGTCGACACGCTCAAGCGCAAGCAGTTCGTCAAGGGCATGGAGGAACTTGCCCAGGAGGGCGCCATCCAGATCTTCCGCGAGCTGGGTGCCGGCATGGAGAGCGTCATTGTGGGCGTGGTCGGCGTACTGCAGTTTGAGGTACTCGAGCGCCGCCTCAAGGCCGAGTACCGTGTTGAGGTCCGTCGCCAGCCGCTGCCCTATACGGACATCCGCTGGATCCAGAACGACCCCGACACCATCGATATCCCGGGCCTTTCGCTCACGCGCGACACGCTGCGCGTCGAGGACATGCGCGGCGGCAAGCTGCTGCTGTTCACGAGCCCGTGGAACGTGGATTGGGCAACCGACCACAACCCCGACCTTATCCTGTCGGAGTTTGGCAACGTAGCGTTTTAGCGCATCGGCGTGGTGGCCCTGCGGGGCTGCCGCGCCGTTTGCTTGCCTGATGCCGTGTGAGCGGCTATCATACCCACCGTCGTCTCAAGACCGGGGCGTCCGAGCAGTTCGGGTCCGATATCCTGCTCGTTAAACCTAAAACCAAAGGAGTACATAATGATCAAGAAGGTCATGGAGGACTACAAGGTCCTGTTGCGGAGCATTCCCGCGGCAACGGTTTCGCTGTTTTTCGTGAGTGTCATCATGATGAACCTGCTGGCCAACAAAGAGCTTATCAGCCTGCCGTATCTGGCACTCGATTGCGGCTTTGTGGTGAGCTGGGTTTCGTTTTTGTGCCAGGACATGATCTGCAAGCGCTTTGGCGCCAAGGCATCCATCAAAATCTCTATCCTCGCGCTGCTGGTTAACCTGGCCGTGAGCCTGTGCTTTTGGGTATGCTCGCTCACGCCCGGTATGTGGGGTGCCTACTACGACACCGGCATGATCGAGGTCAACACTGCCCTTAACGCCACCATCGGTGGCACCTGGTACGTGGTGCTGGGCTCTTCGCTTGCCATGCTCGTTTCTGCCGTGGTTAACTCCACGCTCAACCAGTCGCTCGGCCGTATGCTCAAAAAGAATAACTTTGCGAGCTTCGCCTTCCGCTCCTATGTGTCCACAGGTGTTGGCCAGTTTATCGACAACCTGGTCTTTGCCATTGTGGTGAGCCACACGTTCTTTGGTTGGACCTGGGTGCAGGTCCTTATGTGCTCACTGACGGGTGCCATCGCCGAGCTGCTGTGCGAGGTCTTCCTAAGCCCCGTGGGCTACAAGGTCGTGCGCGGCTGGGAGCGCGAGAATGTGGGTTCCGAGTACCTCGAGCGCCACGCAACCGCCTAAGGAGCAAGTATGCGGGTTTTGATCACGGGTGCTTCGGGCGGTATCGGAGCCGCGTGCGTGCAGCGCTTTTTGGACGAGGGCCACGAGGTAGCTGGCTTTGATCTGCTGCCGGCGGCGATCGAACACGAGCGCTACCGCCATCTGATCGTTGATGTCCGCGAGCCGGACTCGTTTCCGGGCGACCTTGAGCCTCAGGTAATCGTGAACGTTGCCGGTACGCAGGATTCGGCCGACGATATCGCCGCCAACCTGTGTGGCACCATCAACGTGACCGAGCGCTACGCCTTTGTGGGGGAGGGACTTGCCGCCAAGCCGGCGCCGGCTATCAGATCCGTGGTCAATGTGGGGTCGGCGAGCGGGCATACGGGATCGGAGTTTCCCGCCTATGCCGCCAGCAAGGGCGGCGTTATCGCCTACACCAAGAACCTTGCAAACCGCTTGGCACCGCAGGCCATCGCCAACAGTGTGGACCCGGGCGGCGTTATCACGCCGCTCAACCGTTGCGTGATGGAAGACGAGCACCTGTGGAATCAGATTATGGAGCTCACGCCGCTTAAACGTTGGGCCACCGCCCAAGAGATCGCCGAGTGGATCTACTTTGTGGGCGTGACCAACCGGTTTATGACCGGACAGAGCCTGCTCATTGACGGTGGCGAGGCCGGCCGCACGCAATTTATTTGGCCCGAATAGGAAACGCGCCCGATGGAAAGCCGTCGGGCGCGTTTTTGATGTATCGATTTTAGCCGAGGCAAGTCCAGTTGACGGGGGTCGAGCCGTGCTGTTCGAGTAGCCGATTGGCTGCCGAGAAGGGACGCGACCCCATAAAAGCTGGGAGTTCTGCCGTGGCACGGTTGGCCGAAAGCGGCGAGGGGTGCGTGGAGGCCAGACAGAACTTGTCGGTTGCCTTGCCCGCGCCGATCGCGGCGAGCTTACCTTCGACCATCTGCTGGGCAAAGCGACCCCATGCCAAAAAGACTACCGACTGGGGCAGCTGACAGCTGCGTTCGATAACGTAGTCGGTGAGCGTGCTCCAGCCCAGCTTAGCGTGAGAGTTCGCGGCATGTTCGCGCACGGTGAGCGTAGTGTTGAGGAGCAGGACGCCCTGTTGTGCCCATGGGGTTAGGTCTCCCGTGGCGGGAATGGGGCAGCCCAGATCGGCTTTGAGTTCCTTGTAAATGTTGCGCAGGCTCGGCGGCAACTTGGTTTGCGTCGCGGGGACCGAGAACGACAGCCCCATTGCCTGGTTGGGTCCGTGATAGGGGTCTTGACCCAAGATGACAACCTTGACCTGGTCGGCCGGCGTGTAGGCGAGGGCATTGAGGATGTCGTCTTGTGCCGGGTAGATGGTCTGCTCGGCACGCAAAAGGGCGATGCGCTCGAGCAGCTGGTTCGTAGTGTCACGTACCGGCTGCGGTGCATCGCCCAACCAAGTTGCTATGTTGCGGTCGCGGGTCGCGGCGTCCATGGGGCTCCTTTACGTCAGATGCTCTGTTTGCATCTATTGTAAAGGCGCACCGGTTGCCTTTATGCCACGGCTGTATGAAGAGCGGGGTCTACGAGACGTGCTCGGGCGCTCCCGCCATGCGAGCCTGTCCATGTGCGCGGAGGCGCGGAAGCTCGACGGTTGCCACCATGACGCCGGTGAGGATGAGGGCGGCGCCAAAGAAGGCGATGGGGCTCAGGACCTCGCCGACCAAGAAGAACGAAAAGACGGCGGAGCAGACCGGCTCGAGCGAGAAGGCGAAGCCAGTGGTCTCGGCGGGCACGTGGGGCTGCACGAGCGTCTGGGTGATAAAGCCGTAGGCAGAGCAGATGAGCGCGAGCGCGACGACAACGACGATCTCGCCTGACGTGCTGGGAAGCGTGAAGCCGCCAAAGGTGAATGCGGCGATGCCAGAGAACAGGCCGCCAAAGCCCAGCTGCCAAACACCCAGAGCAAGCGGATCGACATCTTCGACAAAGCGCTTCGCCACGATAATGTGGCTGGCATAGACAAAAGCGGAGAGCAGCATGATGATTGCGCCGGGATTCAGGCTGGTGAAGTCGGCGCCCGAGAGCAGCAACATACCGCAGGTGACGATGGCGGTGCCGACGAGCACTTTGCGCTCGGGGGCGCGGCGCAGCAGGGCGGCGTTGGCAAACGGCACGATCACGACCGTCAGGCTCTGCAAAAAGCCGGCAGTGGAGGCGGAGGTGAGGCTGGAGCCCAGGCACATGCAGGTGAGCTCGGTTGCCATAATGGCGCCGATGATGGCGGCGCGGACCATAAGGTCGCGGTTGATGTGTAACGCGCGCTTGTGGAAGAGCAGCAGGCAGGCCACAAAGGCGATGATGCAGCGTAGCGCGACGATGCTCGTGGCGTTCATGCTGTCCATGCCGATCTTCATGAGAGGGTACGAAAAGCCCCATGCGACGGGAACGGAAAATGAGAGCGCGATTGCTTTTTTGCGATCCATGGGACTCCTTTTGTTACAGAACGGTTTCGTACAAAGGATTCTGCTCCCAGATGTGGATGTAGTAAAGCGAATGTATCTTCAGTATGATTAAGAAATACTAATGTAGGCAGAAAAAGCCCCGGCAAAACGTTTTACGGCTGCATTGATGTGGAGGCACGATGGCATCGCGGTATCAGATTGTTTGTATGGTGGTCGATTGCGGCAGCCTGAAACGTGCGGCCGACGAGCTGGGCTATACGCAAAGCGCGGTGAGCCAGGCCGTCAAGGCGCTCGAGCGCGAGCTGGGCACCACGCTTATCGAGCGCGGTAAGCAGGGCGTTTCGCTTACGCGCGACGGTAAACAATATCTGCCGTACCTGCGCCAGATTGTGACCGCCGAGGCCGAGCTCGAGGGCAAGCGCCAGGAGCTGCTGGGACTTTCGTCGACTGATATTCGCATCGCGACGTTTACCAACGTGAGTCGAACCGTATTGCCGCGCGTGATCCGCGATTTTGGAGCCCTGCACCCGGGCGTGCGCTTTACCCTCAAGCAGGGCGATTACACGCGCAACGCCCAGTGGGTGCACGATGGCGTGGTTGATTTTTGCTTTACGGCACGCGGATTTACCGCTGGGCTCGAGAGGCGCGTGGTCTATCACGACGAGTTGGTGGCATTGTTGCCGGCCGCGCATCCGCTGACGGCAAAGGAAAAGGTGACACTCGCCGACCTGGCGTCCGAGCCGTTTGTGCTGCTGGATGAGGGCGAACAGAGCCTGGTGCTCGATGCATTTGCGGCGCATGGACTGTCGCCACACGTGACGAGCGAGGTAACCGACGACTACACCATCATGGCGATGGTGGAGGAGGGCCTAGGCGTGAGCATGCTATATCGCCGTACCGTTGAGGGCGTGCAAGCCGATATCCGTGTGCGGCCTATCGTGCATGCCCCCTCGCGCGACGTGGTGGCCGCCTGGCGCAGCTGGGACACCATGCCCATCGCCACGAGGCGCTTTATCGACTATATGAGCTCGCATATTGTCAATTAATGACTGGCGTGGCGTTGAGTGCGGTGTTTAGCGGGCTGTCGCTTTGGCTTGGGCGGCGCGATAGGTGCGTGCCGGGTGGCAGAGTAGTACCGCCACGACCATAAAGAACGCCGTGGTGCCCAGGCTGATGGGGTAGACCATCATGATGTTCGCAAAGGTGCGGAAGTGCGGGAACACGCAGAACACCCAATAGAAGCGGATGCCGCAGACGCAGATCATGGTGATGAGGGCGGGCGTGAGCGAGATACCAAAGCCGCGCAGGTAGCCTGACATGTTTTCGTAGAACATGCTAAAGGCGTACGCCGGGAAGATCGAACATACGCGGATATAGCCAATCGAGACGATGTTGGGATCGCTGTTGAACAGCGATAGGATCTCGCGCCCCAGGCCGACAATAACGATAATCGTGGTGAGCGCGACGATACCGCCTTCGACCAGGCAGACCTTGAGCGTTTTGGTGCAGCGGTCGATCTTGCGGGCACCGTGGTTTTGTCCCACAAAGGTGGTGCAAGCCTGGCTAAAGCTGTTGAGCAGGTTGTAACACACGTACTCCAGGCTCATGGCGGCGCTCGATGCCGCCATGACCTCGGTGCCCAGGCTGTTGATGGCAGACTGGATGATGATGTTGGCGACAGCAAAGACGGCGCTTTGGATGCCGGCGGGCAGGCCGATCTTGACGATGCGCTTGAGGGCGACGGGGTCGATAGCCAAGTCGCGTGGGGTGACGCGGATGACGGAGTCGGTCTTGAGCAGGCGGATAAAGAGCGTAGCGGCGCTGACGGTGTAGGCGATGGCGGTGGCGATGGCGACGCCCTCGACGCCCCAGTGAAGTACGGGGACAAAGATGAGGTCCAGGCCAATGTTGAGGACGGTGGACACGGCAAGCGCCTGCAGCGGCATGCGGGTGATGCCGACGGAGCGGAAGATTGCGGCTTCAAAGTTGTAGAGCAAGATTGAGGGCATGCTGAGCAAAAAGACGCGTAGGTAGAGCGAAGCGAGCGGCATGGTTTCGGCGGGAACGTTGAGCGCGGCGAGCATGGGCTCGGCAAAGATCTCGCCCAGTGCGATGACGACAAAGCCCACGAGCGCCATTAAAATCGAGGTATGGACGGCGCGTTTGACCATGTTCTGATCGTTGCGGCCGATAGCGTTGGCGATGACCACGTTGGAGCCAAGCGATATGCCAATAAACAGGTTGAGCATAAGGCTGGTAAGCGGAACATTGGAGCCGACCGCCGCCATGGCGAGGGTTCCCTGGTCGCCCGAGAAGTTACCGATGATGACCGTGGCGATGAGGTTTGACAGCTGCTCCAAGATGCTCGTGGCGGCCACGGGGAAGGCGAACAGGGGAATATTGCGCCACAGCGATCCGGTGGTCATGTCAATGTGCTTAGATGCGGTATCAGCCATACGCTCTCAATCTCTAACATGCTATTTCGTGCTTATTTGCGCAGACGATGATACTCCTAATGCAACCAGTCGGCACTTAGGGACGTTCCTTTTCTGTCGGCAGCTGGGGACACTCCTTATCTCTTCTAACTAGTCATTTAAGAACGTCCCCAATGACTAGGTGGGGAAGGCGTGCGACAATGGTGGGCGTTGTGTTGTTCGCGCTAAGGAGTTGCCATGTTGTTGTGTCCCGTTTGCCATGAGCCGTTGGTGGACAATGAGCGCGGTGCTGCATGCGCGGGCGGACACCGGTTTGACCGTGCGCGCGAGGGCTATCTATACCTCCTACGCTCGTCCAAGAGCGGCGATTCCATGGGCGATCCCAAGTCGCAGGCGCGCAGCCGACGTGACTTTCTGAACCGCGGCTACTATGCGCCGTTGCGCGATGCAATGATCGAGCTGGTGCGCGAGCGGGTGTCTGGGCGTGCTGCGTCTACGAACGGCCCCATGACGCTGCTCGATATTTGCTGTGGCGAGGGCTACTACACCAGCGCCATGGGCGCGGTGCAGGGCGTGGACGCTTACGGGTTTGATTTGGGCAAAGAAATGGTGCGCCTGGCCGCCAAGCGCGGCGATGCGACCTACTTCGTGGCCAACATGAAAGACATCCCCGTGGCCGATGGCGCCTTCGATATGGTGACCGAGCTCTTTGCTCCCTTCAACGAGCGTGAGTTTGCCCGCGTACTGGCGCCAGAGGGCTCACTCTATACCGTGGTGCCGGGTGCCCGTCATCTGTTTGGGCTTAAGGAAGTGCTCTACGACACGCCATATCTTAATGACGAGAAGCTGCCGCAGACCACCGAACTCGAGTTGGTCGGAACGCGGCGGGTGTCTGCGAACATTACGCTCCAAACCCAGGCCGACATCGAGGCGGTGTTCCAGATGACGCCGTACTACTACCGCACGCGCCCTGCCGACAAAGAGCGCCTGGCAAACCTGGACACGCTCCAAACCGATATCGACTTCATCATCGCCGAGTACCGCCACAGCTAACAACCTGCCAAAAAGGGACAGGTTTGTTTTGGTAGGTTTTGTCTGGGCAAACGTAAAGGGCCGACCGCGGAGATGCGCGATCGGCCCTTTTTAGTTGCTTGGCTGCAGAGCTTATGAGAAGCGAGCGCTTACAGGCGGTCCTTGTTCTCGGCCTTAACGGCGTGCGCCTGCTGAACAAAGAACAGGTCGTACACCACGATGACAAAGGCGCCAAAGTTGATGGCGTCGCCGCCAAACGCGGGAAGCGTGAGCACCGCTTGGGCAAGCGTGGCGACCGCGGCAACAATACCGAGCTTAAACGCGCCGTCCACCTGCGAAGGCTTGTTGGCGCCCTTGATACCGGCGACGCCTGCGGCAAGGTCGACGAGACCCTTGGCGATAAGCACGACCGCTGCGAGCGTGGCGTACGAACCGTACGTGGAATCGAGACCGCCCGTGGCGATACCGACGCCGGCGGTGACGAGGCTGGCGATGCCCAAAACAAAGTAGATGAGAGCAAGGATTTTGAGAGTCTTGCGAGTGAAGCTCATGGCTGGTCCTTTCGATACGAGTACGCCAACTTGGCGTACCCAATGTACTGCACATATGGTGAAGCACATTGTAGTTCAACGCGGCGATGCATGCGTTTGAAAGCGTTTCTTGCCTGTACGGTCCAACCTTTCAAAAAGGAAAGCTGGACGTAAGCCAAATCGATGGCAGCTCATGTGCGGCGCTGCGATGATGAGGCCGTAACAAGGAGCTGGTCTCAAGGAGGAGTCATGATGTACGGAGCAGGGCAAGTGCGTGAGCCGCGGTCGTTGGGAAGGCGCATGGGTGATTCTGTGATCGCTGCCGTGTGCACGGGATTGATGGCGGTGCTTTGCATTGGGATGCTGTGGGCCATGTCGCATGTGGGACAATAGCGGACGGTTGGGTGCTGGCATAAACGGTGCCCCGCGTATTCGTTTGTTTATTAAGGAGTGTCCATGGGCGTCGTCGATCCCTTTTCTGTTGCTCGGGCCGCGGGGCTTGAGCTGACCGGGAAGCCCGAGGGCCTCACGCTCACCGACGGTACGATGGAGCTGCGTGCCGGTTTTACCCGCATGCTGCCACGACTCAAGCAGGGCCGTCTGCAGCAAGAGCTGTTGGTAAAGGCTGCGCGCACAAAGGGCATCGAGCGCCCATGGGCGATTGATGCCACGGCGGGCTTTGGCGAGGATTCGCTACTGCTGGCTGCCGCGGGCTTTACCGTCGATCTGTATGAGCAGGATTGCGTGATCGCGGCGCTCCTCAAGGATGCCTTGGATCGCGCGGCAGATGATCCGGCGCTTGCTGCTGCCGTGGCCCGCATGCGCTTACATGCGGGCGAGGACAGCATTGCCGGTCTTCGCCATACAGCTGAGTTGATCGGGCAGGGCGAGCTTGCGGCTCCCGACGTGGTGTATCTGGACCCCATGTTTCCCGAGCGCACCAAGAGCGCGGCGGTTAAAAAGAAGTTCCAACTCTTGCATCATCTGGAACAGCCGTGCGCCGATGAGGAGACGCTGGTCGAAGCTGCGCTTGCGGTGCACCCGCGCAAGGTCGTTATCAAGCGGCCGGTGAAGGGGCCACTGCTTGCCGGCGTTAAGCCGAGCTATCAACTTGCGGGCAAGGCCGTTCGCTACGATGTGTTGGTGCCGCCGCGCTCGTAGCTTGCGTGCGATTACCGGGGCTTCGCTAGTGCCGTGCCGATGCGGTCCCTATTTCCAAGGGTGTGACGTCAGGTGCCAGCCGCCGCAGTATTCGCATTTGTAGCAGGCCAAACCACGCCGCCCGCGGTTTTCGCAGTCGGCCATTACTGCCTCGGCCTCGGCGCGTGTGTCGTAACGGTTTTTGCGTTCGCACGACTTGTAACGCCAGGCTTCATCGCGCTCGGCGTCCAGGGCGTCGCGGCGCTCGTCCTCGCGCGCAAACAGGTCGCTCATATCGCCGCCGGTGGCAGCGCCCAAAAACTCGCTTTTGGCCTTTGACCAGGCGGCTCGCTTTTTGCTTCCCATCTGCTTCGCGCCTCTCTCCAAACGCTGGTATCATTGCTCAACCAAAGTGATACCAATAAACGTGAGGTCGCCGCGTGATGATCAGAAAAACCCTCGATACTGACATTCCCGCCGTCATGGCCATCTATGACGCCGCCCGCGCCTTTATGCGCGCGCATGGCAACGCCACGCAGTGGCCCGAGGGCACGCCTTCGGCCGAGCAACTGGCTGCCGATATTGCCGCTGGTGGTAGTTACGTGTGTGAAGTCGACGGTCGCGTGGCTGCGACGTTTGCCTTTTTACCGGGTCCGGACGAGTGCTATGACGTAATTGAGGATGGTCAATGGCGTAGCGACACTCCGTACGCCGTGCTGCACCGTGTGGCGTCCGACGGCACCGTGCACGGTATCGCGGCTGCGATGTTTGCCTTTGCCAAGGAACGTATCGACCATCTGCGCATCGACACGCACCAAGACAACCTGCCTATGCAGGGCGCCATCGCCAAGGCCGGGTTTAAGCGCGCCGGTATCGTATATGTGTCGGACGGTACGCCGCGCGTCGCGTTTGATTGGCTGCGCGAGACATAAGAGCGGGAACGCGTATCAACAATTTGCACGAACGAAAATGGCCCCGGGTGGGGTCATTTTCGTTCGCTGCGCTGTTTTGCGAGCCGGCTTTCGCAAGGCGCGAACCTACGAAAATCGCCGCGCGGCAACGCGGGGCGATGAGCTCGGTCGGGGGATAGGGCCCGCTTCGCCCGCCGGCCCGTAAATTGTATCATCCAGTGTGGAGCGTGAGTGCCCGTTGCCGCGTGCGATGGGCTTGTAATAAGAGGAGAGCCATGTCGAAGCAAGCGGTCGTTGGAATCTTGGCGCATGTCGATGCCGGCAAGACCACGCTGGCCGAGGCCATGCTGTTCAACGCGGGTCGCATTCGCAAGCGCGGCCGCGTGGACGATGGCGATTCGCATCTGGATACGAACGAGATCGAGCGCGAACGTGGCATCACGATTTTCTCGTCGCAAGCCGTGCTCGACCATGGCGATACCCACGTCATGCTCGTGGATGCGCCGGGGCATGTCGATTTTTCTGCTGAGGCGGAGCGCACGCTGCGCGCACTCGACTATGCGATTTTGGTTGTGGGTGCCAACGATGGCGTGCAAGGGCACACCGAAACCCTGTGGCGACTGCTTGCGCGCTATGACATTCCGACATTCATCTATATCAACAAAATCGATTTGGAGAATCCCGGCCGCGATGCTTTGCTGGCACAACTTGGGCAACGTCTTTCCGAGGGCTGCCTGGATGCCAACGAACTGTTGGCGGGCGGCACCGTTCAGGAGGACGCTGCTGCGTTGGACGAGGCGGCGCTCGAGGAGTTTCTTGAAGCGGGCGAGCTTTCTGTCGCAACGCTGTCGCGCATGGTTGCCGAGCGCAAGCTCTTTCCCTGCTTTGCCGGCTCGGCGCTCAAGGACCAAGGCGTGGACGAGCTGCTAGATGGCATATGCGCGCTGATGCGCGAACAGGCATGGCGCCCGAAGTTTGCCGCGCGCGTCTACCGCGTGAGCCGCGGGGATCGCGGCGAGCGCTTGGCTTGGGTTAAAGTGACCGGCGGCACGCTGCATGCCAAGCAGATGATTGCCGGACGTTCCGGTGCCGAGGCATGGGAGCAGAAGGTCGATCAGGTACGCATCTATAACGGCGAAAAGTATGAGCTTGCCCAAGAAGTTGCCGCTGGCGGTATTTGTGCCGTGACGGGTCTTGCGCACGTTCGCCCAGGGGACGCCCTGGGCGCGGAGCCTGCGGGCGATGCGCCCGTCATTGCGCCGGTCCTCACCTATACGGTGCTTCCGGGCGAACACGATGTCCACGCGGTGTTCAAAGCGCTGACTGAGTTGGCGGACGAGGATCCCATGCTCGGCGTAAGCTGGAATACGCATCTTGAGCAGATTCATTTGCAGTTGATGGGCGCCGTGCAACTCGAGGTCGTGCAGCGGGTGCTGGCCGATCGCTTTGGCCTTTCGATTGATTTTGAGTCTGGCGGCATTCTCTATAAGGAGACTATTTCGCAGCCGGTCGAGGGCGTGGGCCACTTTGAGCCGTTGCGCCACTATGCCGAGGTGCATCTGCGTCTGGAGCCGTTGCCGGCGGGCTCGGGCGTGCAGTTTGGCACCGTGACCTCGACTGACGAGCTCGACCTTAACTGGCAGCGTCTGGCGCTCACCAACGCCATGGAGCGCGACCACCTGGGCGTGCTGACCGGCTCGCCCATCACCGATGTGCGTATTACGCTCACGGGCGGCCGTGCGCATGCCAAACACACTGAGGGCGGCGATTTTCGCCAGGCCACGTACCGCGCGATTCGCCAGGGGCTCATGCAGGCGCGTGAGGCGGATGTTGCGGTGCTGCTGGAGCCGTGGTATCGCTTTGAGCTCGAGGTGCCGGGGGAGTGCGTGGGCCGGGCACTCTCGGATGCCACGCGCATGGGTGCTGAGTACGAGCCGCCGACGATGACGGGAGACCGGGCGAAGCTTGTGGGTCGCGTGCCGGCATCCGAGGTGCAGGATTACGTGCTGGAGGTGGCTGCCTACACGAGCGGTCGCGGTCATCTGTACCTGGAGTTCGCCGGTTATGCGGCATGCCATGATGCCGAGCGCGTAATCGAGACGGCCGCCTATGAGCCCGAGGCCGATCTGCCCAACACGCCCGATTCGGTCTTTTGCTCTCACGGCGCCGGTTACACGGTCAAATGGTACGACGTACCCGCCACGGCGCACGTCAAGGTCGATCCCGCCACCTTCCGCCCCTGGCGAGCGGCGGACGCCGAGTTTTTCGGCCATAGGTGATAGAGGGTCAGACTCTTTGCCGCATTTAATTGGTATAACTCGGTATAAGTTGGTATAACTGTTACCAGGGTTTACCGATTCGAGGAGGCCGACATGAATCCAAATCCCTTTAAGCCAACGGCAGGCAAGCGGCCTCCGATGCTCATCGGTCGAGAGTCGGTCATCGAGGATTGTGAGGAAGGGCTCGATAACGGCGCCGGAGCGCCGGGTAGGCTCATGCTCATTACGGGAAACCGCGGCTGTGGCAAAACAGTTCTCTTGCGGGAGCTACAGCGTTTGGCTAGTAAGCGCGGATGGGTGGTTGTCTCCGATTCCGCTTCGCTTGGCTTATGCGACCGCTTGGCCGACGCGCTTCGCTTGAATAAACCCGTTGTGACGTCAATGGAATTCGGTCCGTCGTTTGGCCGGATGTCGGTCGAGGCGGCGCGAGCAAAGGGCGAGACGTTGCGAGGGCTGGTCAACGAGCGCCTTAAGAAGCTCGGTCCAGGCAAGGGCATACTGTTTGCGATTGACGAGGCGCAATCGGCGTCTATCGAGGAACTGGCGGCTCTTGCCGTTCTCTATCAGCAGGTGCTCGGAGACCAGGATGCCACGGGCCTGCCCGATAGCGACCAGCGCGGTCTTGCGCTGGCGTTCGCTGGATTGCCCAGTATGGTTGATGACTTGCTCGAAGAGCCGAGCGTGACGTTTTTGCGCCGTGCCCAGCAGCGTACGCTGGGGGCGATTTCTTTGCCCAAGGTGCGCGATTCGTATATCCAAACGGTCAAAGACGCTGGTCTTTACGTTGACGCGGAGACGGCGGACCTTGCGGCACGCAAGAGCATGGGGCATCCCTATATGGTTCAGCTGGTGGGCTATTACATGTGGCGCTCTGCTGTCCGACGCAACTCGCAGGTCATTGAAAGGTGCGATGTCGAGGATGGCCATGCGGATGCCGTCTCCGAGTTCTACGAAGCGGTCGACGCGCCCCTGTATTATGGATTGCGCAGTCCGCAACGCCTCTTTATCGAGGCCATGGCGGTTGACGAGGGTAAACCGACGCGCATGGCGGATATCATTGAGCGCTGCGACCGTACTCAGAGTTGGGCGAGCAAATATCGCGCAAGTCTGATTCGCGAGCGCGTCATCGAGGCCGCCGGATACGGCCTCGTCCGGTTTACCGTGCCCATGCTGGGCGAGTATATCCGCGACCGCATTTTATGGCATGAGTAGGGTGATAAAGATGACGGAACAGAAGATGAGTCCGCAGGCTATCGAGGTGCGTGGCGCGCGCGTCCATAACCTCAAAGACATCGATATCGATATTCCACTGGGAAGGCTTGTGGGCATTGCCGGCGTGTCGGGCTCGGGCAAGAGTTCGCTGGCACTGGGAGTTCTTTATGCCGAGGGCTCGCGTCGCTACTTGGAAGCACTCAGCACCTATACTCGCCGTCGCCTGACGCAGGCCGAACACGCCCAGGTGGACGAGGTGCTGCACGTGCCGGCGGCGCTCGCATTGCATCAGCGCCCCAGCGTGCCGGGCGTGCGCTCCACCTTTGGCACCATGACCGAGCTCAACAATAGTCTGCGTCTGCTCTTTAGCCGTTGCGCCCATCACGTGTGCCCGCATTGCGGGACGCGCGTGGAACCGAGCCTTAACGTGGCTGCGGGCCTGTCGCTCACGTGCCCCGCATGCGGCCGCGAGTTCTACGCGCCGGGTGCCGAGGACCTTGCCTTTAACAGCGGCGGCGCGTGCTCTACCTGCGGCGGCACTGGTGTCATGCGCGAGGTGGACGAGGCGAGCCTGGTGCCCGACGAGTCAAAGACCATCAACGAAGGCGCGGTGCTTCCCTGGGGTACGCTCATGTGGGATCTGATGAAGCAGGTAGCCGGCGAGATGGGTGTGCGCACCGACGTGCCGTTTAACCAGCTCACGCCTCAAGAGCGCGACATCGTGTTTCACGGCCCCGCGGTTAAGAAGCACATTCTTTACGTTCCCAAAAACGGCGAGGGCGCCACGCCGCTCGATTTCACCTATTACAACGCCGTCTATACCGTTGAGAATGCGCTCGCCAAGGTCAAGGACGATAAGGGCTTAAAACGTGTTGCGCGCTTTTTGCGCGAGGGAGCATGCCGTGATTGCGGCGGCACGCGTCTCTCCGAGGCCGCGCGCCAGCCCCAGGTGCGCGGTATCAATCTGGCGCAGGCCGCGGCCATGACGCTGGGCGAGGCGATTGAGTGGATGCGCGGGGTGCCCGCATCCTTGCCGCCCGAGATGCGGCCCATGGCAGCGGATATCTGCGATTCGTTTTTGAGCGCGGCCCGTCGTCTGGTCGACCTGGGTCTCGATTACCTTTCACTCGCTCGAGCCGGTGCCACGCTCTCCACGGGTGAGCGCCAGCGTGTGCAGCTCGCCCGCGTGGTGCGCAACCGATCGACAGGCGTGCTTTATGTGCTGGACGAGCCCTCGATCGGCTTGCATCCTGCCAATGTCGACGGCCTGGTGGGTGTGATGCGCGACCTGGTGGATGACGGCAACACCGTGGTTGTTGTCGACCACGATACACGTGTGCTGGCGGAAGCCGACTATCTGGTCGAGATGGGCCCCGTTGCCGGAGCAGGCGGCGGCAATGTGATCGCCGCTGGCACGGTAGACGAGGTCGAGCAATCGCAGGGCAGCCGCATCGCCCCGTTTTTGCGCGCCGAGCCCAAGCGCTTGCGTCCGCAGGTGACTGACGAGGAAATGTTCGACCAGGGCCACATCCGTATGGCAACCGATACCATCCATACCGTCAAACCGCTCAAAGTCGATATCCCACGCGGCCGCTTGGTCGCGGTAACGGGCGTTTCAGGTTCGGGCAAGACGACGCTGGTGCTCGAGACGCTCATTCCGGCACTCAAGGCGCAGGCAGCTGGCGAGCGCCTGCCAAGCCATGTGCGCTGGGTCGACGCCGAAGGCATCGCACGCGCCAACCTGATTGACGCCACGCCCATCGGCGCCAACGTTCGCTCGACGGTAGCGACTTATGCCGACATCCATGATGAGCTGCGTCGCGCCTTCGCCCACACGCCCGAGGCCAAGGCAGCCGGCTACAAGGCGGGTGCTTTTAGCTACAACACTGGCGCCTTGCGCTGCCCTACGTGCGACGGTACGGGCTCGATATCGCTCGACGTGCAGTTTTTACCCGATGTCGAAATCGTCTGCCCGGCATGTCGCGGCTCACGTTATGCAGACGCGGCTTCGCATATCCATCGCGAGGGCAAGGACGGGAGCCTGCTTACGTTGCCGCAGCTCATGGACATGAGTGTGGACGAGGCTATCGACGCCACGCTGGGACTCAAGAAAGTTCAGACGCGCTTGCAGACCTTACACGACCTGGGCTTGGGTTATCTCACGCTCGGTGAGCCCACGCCGGCGCTTTCGGGCGGCGAGGCGCAGCGTCTAAAGCTTGCGAGCGAGATGGGCCGCGTGCAGGATGATGCTGTATTCGTGTTCGACGAACCCACGATCGGCCTGCATCCGCTCGATGTTCAGGTGTTGCTGAGCGTGTTCGACGGCCTCGTTGCCAAGGGCGCCACAGTCATCGTGATCGAACACGATCTCGACCTTATCCGTAACGCCGATTACGTGATCGACATGGGCCCGGGCGGTGGCGACGCGGGCGGGCAAATCGTCAGCGCCGGCACGCCGGACGACATCGTGGCCTGCTCCAAGAGCATTACCGGCCGCTACCTATAGACAATGAGGCAAAGGGACAGCCTCTTTGCCTCATTGATGCCTATTTCACGCATTGAGCCGCGAGATAGTCGCGGAAGAATGGCAATTCAAATGCGACGAGCCCTCGTCCTCGTTCCCCGATGATGCCGGCATCTATCATGCGGCGTCGGTAGCGGGAGACCTGCTGCGGCGAACGCTTAAGGCGCTCGACAAGGTTGGCGGTGGTGGACTCTTCCTCGTCATCGAGCATGGCGATGAGGAATCGCTTGTCCTCTGCAGTGAGTTCCCGATAGGTTGCCGCGAGGATTCGGTCGTCCATCTCGTCGCGCGCGATTTTGATTCCCAGGTCAAAGTCGCGTGACGAGATTTCCTTCGAATCGCTTGTGAGATCCCAGGCACGGTAGCCTACGAGTTGCAATAGGAAGGGAAAACCAGAGATCGAGCGAACGGCTCTATCGATTCCCTCGGCATCTGCTAGGCGATCGTTTTCCTGGATTGTGCGAATCAAGGCCTCGCGTACGTCATAGTCGGCAATGCGACCCAGATGATATTGTTGGGCGCGGCGAAGGAACGAGACCGTCTTGTGGTTCAGTAGCGTCGATACGTTGTTGGGAAGTCCTGCCATGAGCAGGGCGACGCGTTTCCCATCGGTCACAAAGTGCTGATACGTCGCTGCGAGCTGGATCATCTCGTCGAGTGTCGGGTCCACCTCGTCAACCGTGACAAGCAGACCGGTGCCCGCCTCGTTGAGCCGGTCGATGATGTCGCTCATGCGGTAACGCCAGGTTGAGGCATCGTGAACGCGACTGACCTCGATGCTGCCGAGCGGTGCAATTCCGAGACCGGTGACTTCGAAGTGGTTGGACGAGTCGATGAGATGGGCTGCGGCACGTTTCGCCCCGAACTCGATTTCCTCAAGCATTCCCGGGAGCGCGGTCGTCTTTACGGCAATCCAGCCGTGGGATTCCGCCCTTGTCGCGAGCGACGACATGAGAGCGGTTTTACCGGTTCCACGCGCGCCTGAGAAGATCGAGGTCAATTCTGGGCGCCTGCGCTGGCTCAAGAAGGCACGGTCCAAATCCCGAATAATCTGTTGTCTGCCAGCGAGATGGGCAGGAACCTCACCAAAACTGGGGGTAAACGGGTTCTCGAGATATTCCACAAGGCTCTCCTTTCACACCGCCGTTTAACTTCATTTTACTTTAGTTAATTCTGATTAAAAGTGAGGGCTCTTTATCTAGAGCATCAATTAGGCGTGTGTGCCGTCGGCGTGGCGCTCGAATGTGACAAAGGGACAGTCCCTTTGTCACATTCCCGGAAAGCCTGTTTGGCGCAGGGCTTCGTAGAGGACGATGGCGGCGCTGTTGGAAAGGTTGAGTGCGCTGATGCGGTAGTCGTCCGGGTCGACGAAGTTACCGCAGATGTCCTGTTGAAGGATGGTCTCGTGGCTGTCCTCGGTATGCCCCAGTGATTCCTCGTGAGCTTCCCATGCCTCGGCGTTATCGAGCGAGTCGCAATCGCGCAGCATCGGGATGCGCTCGCAGCGCTCGGGCGCCGCGGCAAGCAGTGGCTCGGGAATGCCCGAGCTCTCGCTGCCAAAGACCAAGTAGTCGCCATCGCGGTAGGTACTCTGCGCATAGGTTCTGCGCGCCTTTTTGGTCAGCAGATGCAGACGCTCGTCGGTAGGGGAGAGGCCGTTGCGCGCAAGGAAATCCTCCCAGCCGGCATAGGTCGTCACGTCCAAGTTTTGCCAGTAGCCCAGTCCGGCGCGACGCACCGTCTTATCGTCGAGCGAAAACCCCAGCGGCTCCACCAGATGCAGGCGGGCGCCGGTAACCACGCAGGTGCGGCCGATATTGCCCGTATTGGCCGGAATCTCGGGCGCATACAGCACAATGTTGAACATGAATCTCCTTGGCATAGAACGAAAAACCACCACGAAGGGCACCTTCGTGGTGGTTTGGCGGTTACGTAGGCGGACAAATGCCCGCTTGGATAAACCTAGGCGCGGTGCCAGTCGGTCAGGCAGGCATCGAGGGAGGCGATGAGCGCATCCTTGTCCATGTGACGGCCGATGATGCACAGGCTCGTTATGCGGTCGCCCGTCTCGTCGTCCCAAATCTGCATGATCTCGGGGTTCTCGTCGATGATCTTCTGCTTCTCGCCCTCGGGCGCCGAGTCGACAAACAGACCGTTCTCCATCAGGCGCATCTGGTGGCCGGCCTGCTCAAACATGTAGCACATGTCCGGATCGCCGGTCTGCCACAGCGGGCCCTTGACGCGGATGACCTCGTCGGGCCACTCCTGCTCAACAAAATTGGTGAACTTCTGCAGGTCGAACGGCTTGCGGCGCGAGTACACAAAGGTCTCGATGTCGTACTCGAGCACCTCGGGGTCGTCGTGCTCCTCGGGATGCTCCATGGCCTCGATCCAAGCGGCGGAGTTGTAGGCGCGCATAAAGTCGAAGCGGTCGGTGTCGAGCAGCTCCTCCATGGGGACCTCGCCGTTTTGGGCCTCGACGATCACGGCGTCTTTCTGCAGGCTGCGCACGATGGCCTTGAGCTCGGCGATCTGCTCAGGGCTCACGGTATCGGTCTTGTTGAGGATCAGCGTGGAGCAAAACTCGATCTGCTGGATGAGCAGGCTCTCGATGTCGTCCTCGTCGATATCCTCAGCCAGCAGGTCGCGACCGCCGTTGAACTCGTCGTACATGCGGGCACAGTCGACCACGGCCACGATGTTGTCGAGCGCGAGCTTGGGCTCGCCGCCCACCTTGGCCTCGTCGCAGAAGCTCGAGATGGTGTAGGCGATGGGGATGGGCTCGCAAATGCCCGAGGCCTCGATGATGATGTAATCGAAGTTGCCCGAATCGGCGATGCCCTGCAGCTGGTTGGCCAGGTCGTCCGAAAGCGTGCAGCAGATGCAGCCGTTGGTGAGCGGGATGAGGTCGTCGGTCTCGGAAAGACCGCCGTCGGCGATAAGGCTGGCGTCGACGTTGATCTCGCCGATATCGTTGACAATCACGGCGGCGCGGATGCCGCCGTCGTTAGCGAGGATGTGGTTGAGCAGCGTGGTCTTGCCGGCACCGAGGTATCCGGTAAGCATGATGATCTTCACGGGTTTGTTGGGCATGTGCCCTCCTTTGTTAGACATGGCTTACAGTTGAATCTTATGCCAAACGCCTGCTCTTATACCCACGCGCCGGCAAATAACACAAGCTACTCCCAGGCTCCCCATACATCGGGGCAATAACCGACGGTGGCCTTTTTGCCGTTGCGCACGATGGGCTCGGCTAGAACCTGCTGATTCTCGAGCAGTTTATCGAAGCGCTGGCTAGGGGTGAGGTGCTGGATGAGCGCGAGCGTCTCCTCGTCCTTAGCCTTGGGGTTGAGCAGCTTGTCGATGCCGCCGACCGCCTGCATCACGCTCGTGAGCTCGCCCTTGCTCATCTCCTTTTCCTTAAGGTCGATAAACTGCACCTTAATGCGGCGCTCCTTAAAATAACGCTGAGCCTTCTTGGTATCGAAAGACTTTTTGGTGCCAAAAATTTGCACGTTCATGTATTTGTTCCGCCGTTCTACCTGATGAAGTTGGTGCGCTCGCGATCGGCTTCGGGGGCTTCGATGCCGGCGGCCTGTCCTGCCTCGATACAATGCAGGAGCCAGGCCATGTTCTTGCCGATGTTGCGCATGGTGGCCAGGCCCTCGGCGTCCTGGGCGGCCTCGCCCGGCATGGCGCCAAACACGTTGTTCCAGTACGTGGAAGCAACCACGGGCATCTGGTTGATGGTGAAGTACTTATTGAGCACGTCGAAGGTGGTCGACGTGCCGCCGCGACGGGCAACGGCGACGGCAGCGCCCGGCTTGTGTGCAAAGGCTTTGCTGCCGGCATAGAATGCGCGATCGAGGGCCGAAAGGATGCGTCCGCTGGGGTGCGCATAGTAGACGGGCGAGCCAAAGACAAAGCCATCTGCCTGCTCGGCGGCAGCGATCAGCTCGTTCACCACGTCATCGTCAAAGGTGCAGCGGCAATCGAGCTTGCCGCACTGACCACAGCCAATGCAGTCGCGAATGGGCTTGGTGCCCAGCTGAAACACCTCGGTATCAATGCCTTCGGCATTGAGTTGTTCGGCGACCTCGGCGAGTGCGCGGGCGGTGTTGCCGTTTGCCTTGGGGCTGCCATTGACCAAAAGAACCTTCATCACAAACTCCCTCTGCTGTCGGTGACTTCTGCAGAGGATTATCGCACGATGGGGGAGGCGGTGTGGGCGCGGTGCTAATCCAGTTTGGTACCTGGCACCTGCACGGCTTTCCCGAGCAACGCTTTGAGCTCGTTCAAAATCGAAACGGGCTGACGGTCGACGCCGTCCAGATGGAGCGTGGCCACGCGAATGGGCGGCTGATATTCAAATGGGCCAAAGAGCACGGGCGAACCCAGGAACCGCTCGATTTCCTCTGCAATCGTATCGGTTTCTTCGGGATCAAAGTCGTCGAAAAGCGCCACGAACATCGGCCCCGTCGAGCGGAACATACGACCCTTACCGCACGAGCATTCCACCAGACAGGCGGCACATTCTGCCAAAACACGGTCGCCCGCATCAAAGCCAAAACGGGCATTGACCTGAGCGATATCATCGATTTTAATGGCGATCAACCCCGCCTTGCGCGCCACGCGACGCATTTCGCCAATGGCGTTGACCAGGGCGTGAATATCGCCCAAGCCGGTCACGGAATCGGTCGTATCTGCCAAGCTTCGGTTGATGATAATGCCCACATACATGCCGGGCTCGGTATCGGTGCCGTCCAAGCGGTAGCCCGTGCAGTCGCAAAGCACGTATTTTCCGGTGGCATCCATTACGCGATACTGCATGTAGTGGAAGTGCCACGTGCCGTTTATCACCATGTCGAGTTCGGCGCGTACGTTGTCGCGGTCCTCGGGATGAACGCGGGCGAGCCACATGTCGAGTGAGTTAAAAGGGTGCTGGGAGGGCAGGTCAAAATCGCGCACGGCGTTAACCGACCATTGCGATTCTCCCGTATCGAGATTGAGGATAAACGGATAGCGCGTCTCGGAGCTCATGGAGATCGCTTGGAACACCCGGTCGTTGCAGGGAAGCTGATCGACGATTGGGCGTTGCGGCGCGTCATCGTCTTTCGGTTGCTGCACACGATGCATAAGCTTATAGCGATACATCTTGCGACCGGCATCCATCGTCATCTGGCGACGCGTGTCGCCGGCAAGTGGATCGACGCGCGAGCAGCCAAAGCTAAAGCTGCCGATCATGGGCGCCTTGCCACCTGAGCTCGCCTCGATCAGCCTGGTACGTACCTGCTCCAAGCGCTGCTCGAGTTCAATCTCGTTTGCGGAGAGCGAGATGAGCACAAACTCGTCTCCACCGATACGGAGCAGCATCTCATCGTGCTCCATGGTTTCGGAGAGCGTGCGGCAGATGCCCAGAATATAGCGATTGCCTTCGGCGTGGCCAAACCTATCATTGCAATGCTTGAGATGGTCGATGTCAATATAGGCGCAGGTGAAGGGATCGCCTTTGCGCCAGAGTTGCTCGACGTGACGGTCGAATCCGTTGCGGTTGCCCAAGTTGGTGAGCGGATCGATATAGGCGTTGCGCTCAAGCAGCTGGCGCTCTTGTTGCAGGATGGCATGCGTCTTTTGCAGTTGCTCACCAACGGCGCGTAGCTCAGCAGGCAGCGCGGCAACATCGAGTTCAGCGGTCGAGACGCCGTTCGCAAGTCGCTGAAGATAGGCAATAATCGATTGCTCGCCCAGGCGATATGACTCGTTCATGATGGATAACCTCCTTGGGCGGAACAACGGTTTGTATCATATCCCCAATTCGGTTTGAATTGGGGATATAAGTTAGCTAATGGAGACAAATGTCCCCTTCGACGGTGGCGTTTTGCGCGCGAGCGTATCAGTTGTTATTGCCGCCATCGAGCAATGCCTCAAAATCCTTCGCCGGCATGGGGCGGTAGTAGAGGAAGCCCTGAGCGTAGCGGGCGCCCATTTGTCGTAGCATGTTCGCCTGCTCATTTGTCTCGACGCCTTCGACCACGACGGGCAGATGGAGCGACTGCGCCATTTCGAGCATCGATGAAATGATTTGCGTGCTGCGGCCTTGATCGCGGTCGGTGGGCACAAAGGTGCGGTCGAGCTTGATGACGTCGACGTTGACGTTCTTGAGCATCGCGAGCGTGGACTGGCCGGTGCCAAAATCGTCCATATAGGTCGAGAAGCCGCGGGTGTGCAGGTCGGCCGTCAGTTTGTCCACGGCTTCGGACTCTCCCGTATAAGCCGTCTCAGTGATCTCGATGCGCATGAGCTCGGGCGGTAGATTGTATTGGGCGGCAAGCGCCCCCATATGTTCGGCAACGTCGCAGGCAAGGATATCCACGCGCGACACATTACGCGAGATCGGAACCACGCGAAGACCGCGATCGAGACGCTCGCGCAGCCACGAGGCGACACCCTGCCAAATGTACTTGTCGAGCGTCACTACAAAGCCGCTTTCCTCGAGTGCGGGGATAAACGTTGCGGGCGAAATGAGAGAGCCGTCCTTGTCAATCCAGCGGGTGAGTGCTTCGGCACCAATAATCTCGCCGGTTTCCATATCGACCTGGGGCTGCAAGTGGTAGGTAATGCGACCGTCCGAGAGCGCGTACTGGAATTCGCTCAGCGTGCGGTGGAACACGACTTCGCGCTCGTACTCCGCGGGGCAGAAAATGGCAATGCGCTCCTTGAAGTCGTTTTTTGCGCGCCGATTGGTAAACATGGCCTTCGCCTGCGCATCGATGGTGATCTCCTCATTGGAGTCGATGGGGTAAACGCCCATGGACGGCCAAAAACCTACGCCGTCATCATGCCTGGCTACGGCCTCGCGAATGCGGTTGTAGATTTGATGGACGGTGATGTGCTTAAAGGGGATGAGTACGCAAAAGTCATCTTGGCCCCAGCACCCTGCGACGCCCATGTCGGCGTTCTCGATATCCTTGAGGACCGTGCCCACATCGGCGAGTACGCGGTCACCTTCGGCCTGGCCGTGCCATTCATTAAACAGGCGCATGTGGCCCATGTCGACCGTGGCGATGCACCAGGCGCCGTCGCGCCTTGTCTCGAGAAATGCGTTGGCGCGCCGCATAAACTCGCTGGGTCGATAGAGGCCCGTGAGTGAGTCGATACGTTCGGCGATGGCGCTTTTGCGCTCCGCCTCGGGTATGGGGAGGCTATCGTTGGGAACAAGCCCGCCGGCCGTGCGAAGGCGACGCTCGAGTTCGCCTAAAACGGCGGTCGCTTGATGGGTTAAGTGTTCGTAAAAGGCCGGGACGACAAGGCAGACGGGAGTAATGGTGTCGCCCGCGATTTGCACAGGAGCGAAAACGGCCTCTTTAAGGTGGCGGGTCAGTTGCTCGAATGTCTCGTGGTCCAAATCGTTGCTGAGCACGACGAACTGGACGCTTCGTGAACGGTAGACCCTGCTCCTGCCGCGGGTGATCGATAGCATGCGGCCTGCGTATTCGGCAAGCATGTTGTCGACGGCCTCGGCCCCGTAGAGCTCGTTGAGATTCGCCGTGCCACGAATGCGCACCGCTATAAGTCCCGTCTCGCAACGGTCGCGACGGCAGGCATCGATGGCGTTGGCTAGCATGCGTTGCGTTCCAAGCCCTGTGGCGGCGTCGACGGTTTCGGCAAGCGAGTGGTTGACGAGCTCGCCGACATAGAGCGAGGGGACATTTCCGTCGCCGTCGATACGAAACCCGCGAGCACGGCAGAGGACGTAGTCGCCGGCGGCATTTCGTACGCGGTACTGCATGACGCGACGGTGTTTAGCGCCGTTATAGACTTGGTCGATGCCGTCGGTAAAAGCCTCAAGATCATCGGGATGGACGCGCGTTTTCCAGTAATCGCGACAGTTGTCTATGTGCTCCGAGGGAAGGCCAAGATCGCGCAAGGCACCTTGTGACCAAAGGGTGCGATGTTTGTCCAAGTTCTCGATAAAGAAATATCGGCCCTCATTGAGCATCGAAAAGGCGTCAAAAATTCGATCGCTTATTTCGAAGTCGTCGGCGTGAACTTGCGTGATATTGCGTCGATCGAGGTGCATGGCATGACGTAGCTTGTAGTCGTACATGCGATGGTCGGCATCGAGCGTCATGCGATTGGAAGCTTCGCCCAGGGCGGGGTCGGCATGTGACACTCCGTAGCTAAACGAGTGGGGCATCTCGGAATCGTTGTTTTTGAGCAGAACCGTTCGGCAGTGTTTCAGACGTTCGGCGAGGTCGTCCTCGGTTGCAATCGTAGATAGGATGGCAAACTCGTCGCCGCCTATGCGAAACGCCGCTTCGCCCACCTTCATATACAGATTAAGATAGAGACTTACCTGCAAGATATAGCGGTTGCCCTCGTCATGGCCAAAGACGTCGTTGCAGTGCTTGAGATTGTCGATATCGATGAACGCCATGGTAACGGGGGCGTCCTGCTCCCAGAGTTCTTCGAGGGAGCGGGCAAAGCCGCTGCGGTTACCAAGCCCGGTAAGCTGGTCGGTAAAGGCGGTCCTGATCAGATCGTCTTGACGTTCGAGAAGGTCGCGGACGGTCTTTTCGAGCGTTTCGGTGTAATTGCTGACAGTTTCCATGTTCTAAGTGGCTTTCTGAGGTCGGGGCGGATTGCGTCGGGCGAGCTCGTTGTGTACACGCGTCGTTGCTCAGCGCTTTGCATGTATCCAGGCCCCCGCCCTGCCGCGTTGTTGAGTTAATTTGCCGGCTAATGTTCGCTGTTGATAACAGCTGAGTAGTGTAAACAATAGTGCACAATTATATATGGGTACACATGCTGTGGGCGGCTATTGTTCGACAGGCGGCAGCGCGACGATGCGATGTTCGATAAAAATGCGACTGGGACGATATATGTTGACGGGTATACTTGTCCCGTTTGAATTTGTGGGGACGGAGATGGTCGCATGGCACAGTCAAATACGACGCGCACGGTGGGGCTGGCACTCGAGGGAGGCGGCTACCGCGGTATGTATACGGCGGGCGTGCTCGACGTTTGGATGGAGCACGGCTTAACTTGCGACCATATGGTGGGTGTCTCGGCGGGCGCGGCGTTTGGCTACAACTTTAAATCGCGCCAGATCGGCCGCGCCATTCGCTATAACAAGGCCTATTGTGCCGATAAGCGCTATGCGGGTGTAGCAAGCTGGCTGCGGACCGGCGATATGTTCAATGCCGATTTTGCCTATCACGAGGTGCCCATCGAGCGCGATCCCATCGATTTGGAGACATATCGCGCCTGCCCCATGCGGTTTACGTGCGTGTGTACCGATATCGAGACGGGCAAGGCCGTCTACCACGACCTGCCCTATGGCGATGAGCACGATATCGAGTGGATCCGGGCGTCATCGGCGATTCCCGTGGCGACGCGCCCTGTCGCCATTGAGGGCCGTAAGTACCTGGATGGCGGCGTGGCTGATTCTATTCCCAGCGCATGGCTGTTTGCGCAGGGGTATGACCGTAATATCGTGGTACTCACGCAGCCGGCGGGCTTTGTAAAGCAGCCCAACAGCGTGATGCCCATGCTGCGTCGCGTGTTCCGTCACTATCCGGAGTTTGTCGCAGCGCTCGAGCATCGGCATGAGGTCTACAATGCCACGCTCGATGACCTGGCACGTCGCGAGGCCGCCGGCGAAATCTTTGTGGTGCGTCCGAGCGAATCGGTGAAGGTGCCGTCGCTGTGTCGCGAGCCCGATGAACTTGAGCGCATCTACCAGATTGGTCGCCGCGATGCGGAGGCGACTTTGCCGGCACTGGAGGCATATCTGGCAGGGTAGAGGCTGCTGCCGCCATCTCGGCGGAAAGCGCATCCCGGAATGGAGATCCAAACTGGGATGCGCTTTCCATTGCTGAAGATATGAGGCTGCGAATCAGTTGCTCGGCCTATGCCTATGCCTGCTGCCAGGTGTCTACGAGCTCCTTGGCCGCGGCGTAGGGGTCGTCGGCGCTGCAGACGGCACTCACCACAAAGAAGCCGTCGACGCCGGTGGCCTTAAGCTGCGGCAGGTCGGCCGTCTTGACGCCGCCGCCCACCACGATGGGCACGGGGCTTGCCGCGTGAAGTGCGGCCAGGTCCTCAAAGCTCTTGGTGATGATAGAGCCGTCGGCCGCGCGTCCGCAGTCGCGCTTGGTCTCGGTCTCGTGGAGTGGGCCGATGCCCAGGTAGTCGACTAGGCTCATGTCGGCGGTCTTGACGTACTCGAGCATCTCCTCGCAACGGGCCGAAAGGCCCACGATGGCGTCGGGACCCAGCAACTTGCGACAGACCTCGACGGGAATATCGCTTTGGCCCACGTGCACGCCGTCGACGGCAATACCCTGCTCGCGTGCGGCAAGCACACAGTCCAGACGGTCGTCGATCAGCAAGGCGACCTGACCGGTCTTGCCGGCCTGAGCGATTGCCTGCGCGGCGTCGCCGGTCAGCGCAATGATCTCGCGGGCGCTTGCCACCTTGGAGCGCACCTGGATGCAGGTAAAGCCGGCGTCGAGCGCCTGGGCCACCACATCGCCCGCGGGGCGCCCGAGCGTGTTTTCGGGGCCGAGTACCAGATAGGCCGAGATATCAAGGTTGTCGCGGATGCTCATCGTGCTTCCTCCTGCTTCTTGATCTGTGCTTCCATGCGCTCGAGCTTGCCGGTCATGGTGTCGGTAAATCCGGGCCGGATATCGGCTTTGAGCACGACTTCGGTGCGGATGCCCTTGCTCGCCAACACAAAGGTTGCGTCGCGCACGACCTGCATGACCTCGTCCCAGTCGCCCTCGATCTCGGTGAACATCGAGGTGGTGCGGTTGGGAAGGCCGCTCTCGCGTATGACGCGCACGACCTCGGCGACCTCGGCGGACAGCTCGTCGCCGGTGCCGCACGGGGCGATGGCCACGGCGATGAGCGTGTTCATTCCGGCATTGGTTGCGGGCTCGGACATGGCTTACGCCTCCTCGAGTTTGAGCTGGTTGTTGGCGATGTCCTGGGCGCTCGCGCGGTAGAGCTCGTCGATAAAGGCGACCTTAAAGCTCGCCGGGGCATCGGCGACGGCGGCAGCACGCGTGCCAGCGACGTTGTAGACGGCGGTACCGCAGACTGCCGCCGTAAACGGATCGGCAGCACAGGCGTACACGGCCAGTACGCCGCCTTGCGAGCAACCGCAACCGGTGATCTTGGACATGAGCGGGCTGCCGCCGTGGGACTTGGCCACGGTCGTGCCGTCGGTAATCAGGTCGACTTCGCCCGAGACCACTACGGCGCCGCCGGTGTAGCGGGCGAGCGCCACGGCGGCACCACGGGCGGCGTCGACCGTGTCGGTGGTATCGACACCGCGCACGCGGCTCAGATCGGCCGCCTCGCCCTCAAGACCCCACAGGCCGGCGAGCGCGATAATCTCGGAGGCGTTGCCGCGTACGATGGCGGGCTTGTACTGCTTGAGCTCGTTTACCAGCTGGGTGCGCAGGCTGCCGATACCCAGGCCCACCGGATCGAGCACCCAGGGCTTGCCGGCGTCGTGTGCCGCCTTCGCCGCGCGGGGAATCGTCTGCTCGTAGATAGGGAAGAGCGTGCCCATGTTGAGATAGATGGCGCCGCCGCCGGCAACGAGCGCTTCGCCCTCGTCGGGCAGATAGACCATGGCGGCCGATCCGCCCACGGCGAGCTGTGCGTTGGCGACAAAGTCGATCGTCACCGTGTTGGTGATGGAGCCGGCCATCGGATTGGTGGCGCGAATTTCCTCTACGGCCTTGACCATATGTTGCTTAAGCTGTTCCGAATCAATCACTGCACATGCCTCCTTGGCATAGAAAAGGGGCGCTGTGCATAGACAGCGCCCCTGTAAAGGCGGCATGCTCCCTACGCCAGCATTAACTGACAGGTTCAAAGGATTGGGCCCCATGCCCTCTCAGCCTTGTGGTTTGCACCGCCGGCACTCCCGCATCGAATCTGTTGTTCCCTATACTAGCGCACCTGCCAAAAAGGGACAGGTTTATTTTGGCAGGTCGTTACAATAGGTAGGACCGATACGAATGGGGGCCTTATGATTAAACTTGTGCTGACCGATATGGACGATACACTGATTCCGGCTGGACATGACGGTGTCAGCGACTACGCCATTGAGGGTATTCATGCCATGCAGGCGGCGGGTCTGCACTTTGGTCCGGTTTCGGGTCGTCAGCCGTCCGCGATGGGCTGGATGTTCAAAAATCGTTCCGAGTGCTTTTCGACCGGTGCGTTCTGTAACGGCCAGGTGATGTTTGTCGACGGCGAAGTAGTCGCTTCGCGCGCAATCGACAACGATGCTCTGATACGTTTGGCTGACTATCTGGAGCAAGAAACCGACGATACATTTCTAAAAGTCTACAGCCTGGGTGATGACTTTTGGGGCAACGATGCCTATTGTGTGACGAGCGATCCCGAGCGCGTGCGTCGCGCCATGGGGTCGGGCGGCAACGCGTGGCTCAAAGGCGAAGAGGCCCCGTGCCGTCCTGTTGTCGATGATGCCCCGGTATACAAGGCGAATATCTGGAGCGCCCGCTCGCGCGAAGAGCTTGCTGAGCTGCGCGAGCGCATTGCTGCCGAGGTGCCGGAACTCTCGCTTGTATTTCCCAACAACCGCGTGCGCCTATTCGATATTCTCCCGGCCGGTTGGGACAAGGGCTGCGCTGCGCTGGAGCTGGCGCGCGCTTTGGGCCTGACGCCCGATGAGGTGGCCGTATTTGGCGATTCCGATAACGATCTGCCCATGATCGGTGCCGTTCCCAACTCCGTTGCAGTCGCCAATGCCAACGAGGCCGTCACTGCTGCCGCGCGCTGGCATATCGGCGCTGCGGCAGACGATGCGGTTGCCGGGGCTCTGCATCAGATTGCCGCCTGCGCCGCGACGGGGGAGATGCCGCCGTTTATGCGTCAGATGGATGCGGTGGGTTCGGGTATCGCGGACGTCTAGGGAGGCCATCATGAAGCTCCAGCAGC
The DNA here is from genome assembly GCA_900541825.1 of uncultured Collinsella sp. Taxonomy (GTDB): domain Bacteria; phylum Actinomycetota; class Coriobacteriia; order Coriobacteriales; family Coriobacteriaceae; genus Collinsella. The sequence continues at coordinate 21,969 of UQLJ01000015.1, read as the reverse complement.
TCAGATATGTCGTCAAAGTTGCCGAATGCGGCAGCATCACCGAGGCCTCGCGCCGTCTCTTTGTGTCGCAGCCTTCGATTACCGCATCGATTCGCGATCTCGAAAACGAGATGGGCGTGCACATCTTTGAGCGCACTAACAAGGGCGTCGTTGTGTCCGAGGAAGGTGAGACCTTCTTGGGCTATGCGCGCCAGGTACTCGACCAGGCTGACCTGCTCGAGGGCAAGTACAAGGGCTCATCCGAGCAGGTGCCGCACTTTAGTGTGAGCTGCCAGCATTATTCCTTTGCCGTTAACGCGTTTGTTGACGTGATTCGCGAGTTCGATGCCGCGCGTTACGACTTTACCCTGCGCGAGGAGCAGACTCACGAGATTATCGAGGACGTCGCGCACATGAAAAGCGAGCTCGGCATCCTGTATCTGTCGGAACACAATCGCGAGGTCATCGAGCGCATGCTGGCGGCCAACGAGCTCGTGTTCGAAGGACTCTTCTGCGCCACGCCGCATGTCTTCGTCTGCGCCGACCATCCGCTGGCGGACCGCTCCAGCGTGACGCTCGAGGATCTGGAAGACTACCCGTTCCTGTCCTACGAGCAGGGCAGCTACAACTCGTTTTACTATTCCGAGGAGCTGACCTCGACGTTCGAGCGTCGCAAAAATATCCGCGTGCGCGACCGTGCGACGTTGTTCAATTTGGCCATGGGCCTCAACGGCTACACGGTATGTTCGGGCGTGATCAGCCACGAGCTCAACGGCCCCGGCATTATCTCGATTCCGCTCGACGTGGACGAGTACATGGAGATTGGCATCATCACGCGCAAGAACACGACGCTCACGCGCTACGGCCGGGCCTATATCGACGCGATTCGTCAGCATATCTAGGGCGCTGTGCTCCGCACGGTTCAAGTCTCTTTATGGCAGTCCAGACTGATATAGGAAGCATCTATATCAAACTGTTATAAACGTATATTTTACGATGGCCATATGAGCGCTCATACTCTGTCCCAGTAAAGCAACCAATGCAAAGGGAGATATCTATGAGCACTTCGATTCAACCGAACGCGCCGTTTCGCGCCGATATCGTCGGCAGCTTTCTTCGTCCGCAGGCTGTAAAGGACGCCCGTGCCGCCTATGTCGCGGGTAAACTCGACGCTTCCGGTCTTAAGGCCGTCGAGGACGATGCCATTCGCGATTTGGTGGCCAAGCAGAAGGCCGCCGGCCTGCAGGTGATCACCGATGGCGAGTTCCGCCGCAGCTACTGGCACCTCGATTTTATGTGGGGCCTTAACGGCATTGAGCGCCGCACCTCACGCACGGGTTATATGTTCCATGATGAGGAGACGACGGCCGACACCGCCGTGGTTACTGGTCCCATTAGCGGCGAGAACCACCCGTTCGTCGAGCATTTTAAGTTCGTCAAGGCGCTTGAGGGGGAGGGCCAGGTCGCACGCCAGACCATTCCGGCGCCGATCCAGACGTTCTCTGAGGTCACGCTCGATCGCTGCGACGGCCAGCAGGAGAGCCTGCGCGCTGTCTATAAGACCGATGAGGAACTTGCCGACGCCATTGCGGCCGCTTATCGCACGGTGATCGCCGACCTGTACGCAGCAGGCTGCCGCAACATCCAATTTGATGACTGCACCTGGGGCATCTATTGCGATATCGACTTTGTGTCCAAGACCGGCATGAGTCCGGTTGACCTGCAAAAGGTAAGCGAGCTGGGCGTGGCGCTCAACAATGCCGCCATCGCGGGCAAACCCGACGATCTGGTTATCAACACGCACGTGTGCCGCGGCAACTATCACTCCACGTATGCCTTCGAGGGTGGTTACGATCCCATTGCGCCGTACCTGTTCGCACATGAGAACGTCGACGCGTTCTACCTTGAGTTCGATACGCCACGCGCCGGTGGCTTTGAGCCGCTCAAGTACGTTGCTCCCGGCAAGAAGGTCGTGCTGGGCCTGGTGACCACCAAGGCGGCTGAGCTTGAGGACGAGGACGTTATCGTCGAACGTATCCACGAGGCCGCAAAGTATGTGCCGCTCGAGAACCTGTACCTGTCGCCCCAGTGCGGCTTTGCCAGCTGCGAGATTGGCAACAAGCTGACCGAGGACGAACAGTGGGCAAAGATCGCGCTGGTCAAGCGCATTGCCGAGCGCGTTTGGAAGTAACGCTACCGCTTGCAGGTGACGGCGCGCGCGAGACATGACGTATCACGTACAATGGTTCGGATCGTATCGTTCGGACAGGTTATCCGATATGTCTGAACGCCCTTCCATCATGAAAGGACTTCCATGTCCCAATCCTCGACGCCCGCCGTATCTGAACTCGAGGAGACTGTCGAATAGTAGTTGTGTTCAGCTAAATCAAAAAATGGCGCCCGTGCGTACGCGTGGACGCCATTTTTAATGCGTCAGTATCCAGTGGATGCCGCGCGCCATGCGCAGGTCAGTTTGGGCAAAATGATTGCCGGGGTTGAGCTCCAGCGTTGTTGGGATGTCGCGCTCGATAAACAGCTCTTCCATCGCACGCGTATCGTCGAGTACGTGCCGCATCATGCGGTTGGGCGTCTTGGTTTCCTTTTTACCGAGCGACAGATAGGCGGCGTCGGGCGTAGCCGTCATCGTGCGCTCGCGTGCGTAGTCGATAAAGCCGGGGAACCACAGCGACCCCGATGCACTCGCCGCGCGCTCAAAGACATCTGTTTGCCAAAGTGCCCACAGTGCAAAAAGACCCGCCAACGAGTAGCCGGCAACGCCGCGCCAGGCGGGCGGTTGCGGGAGCGATGATTCGGCCTGGGGGATTATCTGCTTCAACAACTCGTCAAGAAAACCAGCAGCCTGTCCACCAAAGGGCTCGGCATCTCGTATAGTTCCCTCGCATTCCCAGGGGCTCAGCTCGCGATTCCAATCGAGCCCTCCAATGGCGACAAGGGTGAACGGCGGGCAGTCGAGCTCTCGGCAGCGCTCGTAGACTTCACTACCGTCGCCCATAACCACGGGGAGGTAGATGACGGGCGCGCCTTCCGCACACTCTGAATAAACGGTTATCTGCTTATGATGCGCTTCCAAGGCAGGCTTCTCTCGGTGTTGTGATATTGACAGCCTTAATTGTCGCACGCTGACACGGGGGCAGACGCTAAAAGAAAGGCGCGGAGCCGCTCGATGCGATTCCGCGCCTTGTTGTTTTGCTTTAGCAGACTATGCCGTTACGCCACGAAGAAGTAGACAAGGAAGGCAAGGGCTGCGATCCACATGAGCGGCTTGATCTTGGAGGCCTCGCCCTTAAAGAGCGCGACGATCACGTAGGCGATAAAGCCCAGGCCGATGCCGGCAGAGATGGAGTAGGTGAAGGGCACGCCGGCGACAATCATGAACGCCGGGAAACCCTGCGACACGTCGGACCAGTCGATCTCGGAGGCCTCGCTCATCATGAGGTAGCCGACGTAGACCAGAGCACCGCAGGTGGCGGCGCTGGAAACGATGGTGACGATGGGGGAGAAGAACGCGGCGAGAATGAACAGCACGCCGGTGGTGACGGAGGTGAGGCCCGTGCGGCCACCGTCGGCGGCGCCGGAAGTGGACTCGACGAAGGTGGTGATGGAGGAGACACCCATGAAACCGCCCACAGCAGCGGCGGCGGAGTCGACGATCAGGATCTCCTTGATATTCTCGACGTTGCCGTCGTCGGTGAGGAACTCGCCCTGCTTGGCCACGGCCATCGCGGTGCCCATGGTGTCGAAGAAGTCACTCATGAGCAGCGAGAACGAGATGACGAGGAGCGCGGGGTCGGTAAGGACCTTGACGATGGCGGGCACGCCGCCGGCGTCGGCGATGGGGCCACCGATGCTCGAGAAGTCGAGCGGGGCGATGATACCGGTCGGAGCCTGGGTCACACCTAGGGGGATACCGGCGATGACGGCGACGACGATGCCGATGAGCAGCGAGCCGGGGACGTTGCGGCAGGCGAGGGCGACTGTCACCAGGATGGAGATGATGCCGACGATGAAGGTGGGGGAGGTGATGTCGCCCAGACCGACGAGTGTACCGGCGCCAGCGGTGATAATGCCGGCATCGCACAGGCCAATCATGGCGATGAACAGGCCCAGACCCACCGAGATGGCGTGACGCAGGACAACCGGGATGGCGTCCATGATGGCCTCGCGCAGGCCACAAAGCACGAGCAGCAAGATGACGACGCCCTCAAGGAAGATGACGCTCATGGCCACGTGCCAGTCACCGCCGCAGACGGTGGTGGTGATTCCGGCGATCATCGCGTTGACGCCTAAGCCCGACGCGCAGGCGAGCGGGCGGTTGGCGAAGATGCCCATGCAGATGGTCATGATGCCGGCGCCCAGGCAGGTGGCGCAGGCGAGCGCTCCCGCATCGATGCCAGCGCCCGAGAGCACCGCGGGGTTGACGGCGATGATGTAGGCCATCGCCAGGAATGTTGTCAGTCCAGCGCGGAGTTCGGTCCCGATTGTGGACTTGCGCTCGCTGACGTGAAATAGTTCGTCCATGCATACCCTTTCCTTGTTCGGCCCCGAGTTTAGGCCGATTGACACGAACTCACCCACTATAGCCCCTTTACGACGCTGTTGTTCCTCGCATGTTGATGTTCGGCGCTTTGTAGCAGACGGACGGTATTTTTCGCATGAAAATGTGTGGGTACCGTATACTTAAGCGGTTACAACGACCCCTATGGAGGAACGTATGATTAAAGAGCTTTGCCACGACGAGGCTATCCTGTCCCAGCGTTGCGAGGTTGCGACCGTCGAGGACGAGTCGGTTGCTCAGGACCTGATCGATACCATCAAGTCGCTCGACGATGCCGGCTGCCTTGCCGCTAACCAGATTGGCGTTACCAAGAAGGTTTGCGTCTACCTGGACGATGCCGGCGAGCCCCACGTGCTCTACAACCCCCGTCTGGTGTTTGGCCTGGGCGCCAGCAAGATGGAGGAGAGCTGCCTGACGCACGAGGAGGTCACCAAGTCCACGCGCTATATCAAGTGCAAGGTTGCCTTTGACCAGATTGTCGACGGCAAGATGAAGGAGTGCCGCCGCGACTACGCGGGCTTTGAGGCACAGATGATCCAGCATATGATCGATCACTGTCTTGGAAAGTTGGTCTAAGGGGACCAAAGCACCGCACCTTGCCGCTCAATCGTCGCTCGCGTACCTTAAGTACGCTTCGCTCCTCTTTCGTGGCAATCTGCGGCACTTTGACCCCTTAGACGACCTGCGGGGTTAACTTGGTTGAGTTTATCCTGCTTGAATAGTCTGGGCGTGACATTGTTGTCATGTCCGGGCTTTTGTGTTTAGCGCCTTTTTGTTTGGAGACAATGAAATTAGCAAGAACGTAAAGCTAGGAGGCGCTATGTGTACGAGTATTCGATTTACTGATAATTCTGGCCACATGTATCTGGGCCGCAATCTCGACTGGAGCTTTGACTACGGCCAACAGGTTCGCGTGATGCCGCGCGGGTTTCACATTCCGTATTCGTTTATCGACGACGCGACAGCGGCGCACGCGGTGATCGGTATGTGCATCGATTACAAGAACTACCCTATGTTCTTCGATTGCGGCAACGATGCGGGCCTCGCCGTGGCGGGTCTCAATTTCCCGGGTTATGCCGAGTATGCCGAGGACCCTGTCGACGGCAAGACCAATATCGCGGCCTATGAGTTCCCCCTGTGGGTGGCAGCGACGTTCTCGACGGTCGATGAGGTCGAGGCCGCGCTGCGCGACACGGTGATTGTCGCCAAATCTGCCGGAGAGGGGCTGGGCGTGTCGCTGCTCCATTGGATTATCGGCGACAGCCAGCGCAGCATCGTGGTCGAGATGATGGTTGACGGCCTGCATGTATACGACGATCCGGTCGACACCCTTGCCAACCAGCCGACCTTCCCGTGGCACATGGAAAACCTGCGCACCTATATCACCGCCACAAGCGATTTTCCGCAGACGGCGACATGGCGTGGCGCCGAGCTCAAGCCCTATGGAGCCGGTGCCGGCATGCGCGGCATTCCGGGCGATTGCTATTCGCCGAGCCGTTTTGTAAAGGCGGCGTACCTCAATGCCAATTACCCGCAAAAGGAGAGCGAGACCGAAAACGTCGTTCGCATGTTCCGCTCGCTCGAGGGCGTGGTGATGATCGAGGGAGCGTCCAGGATGGGCGATGGCAAGTTCGAGAAGACTATCTACACCGGATGCTTTAGCGCGCGCACGGGCAATTATTACTACGCGATGTATGGGGATCCGTCGATTCGCTACGTGAGCCTGATGGATGCCGAGGGCGCGAGCCCCGATAGACTCGTGGTTCCCGAGCCGCGTCGTTCGTAGCCGTTAGCTTTACCGCAATGCAAAGCGGCCCTGCGTCTCCCGTGAGGTGCAGGGCCGCTTTCGTTGATTTGTGACGTCGCTAGAAGTTGGCGTCGTTGAGTTGTTCACTTTCGAGGCCGTCGAGCAGTTGCTGTTCGGGCGTATCGGCGACGCTCTCGAGCAGCTCGGTGGGATCGACGTTCATGTCCCTACCGGCCTCGTTGCCGTTGACCAAGTCGTCCGAGAAGATGTCGACTTCCATTTCCTCGGCCTCTTCAATCTGAACCTCGAGCGGCACCTGGGTGCGCACGAGCTTAACGGCCGGGCGCATGCGGGCAAACAGCGGCACGTACTCGATGATGATGGCAGAGTTCTCGAGACCGTACCAGCGCGCCGGGCTTCCGCAAGCGCGGCGGACGGCGTACTTGATGGCCATCACGCGGTGGTCATTGCGGTTGATGTCCGTTTCGGGGGCAAGCATCTTGCGCAGCATGCAAAAACGGAAGTCGCCCACGTTGCCGCGCGTCTCGTAGATGGAGTAGGTGTGGTGCTGCGGCGGCAACTCACCCGAGGCCATCAGGTCGCCAACGATCTGGCGCAGGTAGGCGTTGATGCGCTGATTGACCTTAAAGCCCAGGTCCAAGCGCACGCGGAACAGGAAGTCTGTGCCAAAGGTCTCAACGGAATACTCGTGCGTATAGGGCTCGTCGGTAACGTGCACGTTGATGAACCAATATGCCTTGGCGCGCTTGGGATGCTTGTCCAAGATGGAATAGAGCACGTCGCGGTCGAGCGTGAGCGGGTCGGGGCTGTTGGTGAGGAACACCAGATTGTCGGCGAGCACGGGGTAGGTCTCGTCATTGCGCAGGCGGTTGAGCTGGTCGATGTACTTGGAGACGGGCAGCAGAATCGTCTGCGTGCGCTCGATGGCGGTGCCGCGACGCCACACATACATAAGGCCGAACAGCAGTGCGGCCAGGAAGATCATGACGTAGCCGCCGTCAAAGAACATGGTGAGGCACGAAGCGAAGAAGCACAGCTCAATGGCACCAAAGAGCAGGGCAAAGATGCAGGCGCCCAGCTTGTGCTTGAGGATGCCGGCGATATAGCTCGTCAGCAGCGTGGTGGTCATGAGCATGGTCACGGTGATGGCGAGGCCATAGGCGCTTTCCATGCGCTCGGAGTTCTGGAACAGCAGCACGATGAAGATGCAGCCGACCCACATGATGTTGTTGACGAGCGGAATATAGAGCTGACCCTTGGTGTCGCTGGGGTAGTGGATGCGCAGGTGCGGCATAAGGTTGAGGCGCGTTGCCTCGGATACCAGCGAGAACGAGCCGGTGATGAGCGCCTGCGAGGCGATGATGGCCGCCACGGCCGAAAGCACAATGGCAAAGGGGCGCAGGGGCTCGGGAAGCATCATATAGAACGGGTTAACGATATCCATCGCGAGCATCTGGGGGTTGGAGTTATTGGCGAGTAGCCAAGCTCCCTGACCCAGATAGTTGAGGATAAGGGCCGCCTTAACAAATGGCCAGGATGCATAGATGTTTGCCTTGCCCACGTGGCCCATGTCCGAGTAGAGTGCCTCGGCACCGGTTGTCGACAGGAAGACAAAGCCGAGCACCATAATGCCCGAATGGTTGATGGGCGAGAACAGGAACATAATGCCGCGGATGGGGTTGAGCGCGCGCAAGATGGACAGGTTGCCGAGCATGTTGAACAGGCCGGCGCCCGCCAGGAACAGGAACCACAGCGTCATGAGCGGGCCGAAGAGCTTACCGATCGACGAGGTACCGGCGCGCTGCATGGCAAATAGGCCGCAGATAATGATGATGGTAATAATGATGACGTTGGTCTGGCCGTCACCCAAAAGCGCATGGCCCCATTCGATGGTGCGCAGACCCTCGATGGCTGTGGTGACCGTGACGGCGGGGGTGAGGATGCCGTCGGCAAGCAGTGCCGCACCGCCGATCATGGCGGGCAGAATCAGCCATGGTGCCACCTTGCGTACGAGGCTGAACAGGGCGAAGATGCCGCCTTCGTTGTGGTTGTCGGCCTTCATGGCGATTACCACGTACTTGACCGTGGTCACGAGCGTCATGGTCCAGATGACGAGCGAAAGCGCGCCCAGGATCATGTCCTCGCTGACGGTACCGATGCCGCCGTTGTTGGCGACGATTGATTTCATGGTGTACATGGGGCTCGTGCCGATGTCACCATAGACGACGCCGAGCGTTACGAGCAACATGCCAGCGGAGAGGGGGATGGCGCCATGCCCGCCCTGACTATGCTGGTCTTGGAGGCTTGCCTCCAGCTTGTTGTGTGCCACGTGGACTCCCTTAGACATCCGGTCTCTGCCAAGAGCAGTAGACCTTTATGCCATCTTTATACATATAAGAGCAGTTTGGCACATCGGGTTATTTTAGACAATAATCCTCAGCTGGGGATTATTTATCTACGCAGGTAGCATTTCAAAGCAGGGGCTTTTAAGCACGTACTGTCTGGGCGATGCCAGCCTTGGCGTTTGCGCGTTTGCCGGCGAGTTCGCAAAAAATCGCGCCGCCGATGATAAGCGCGGCGCCCATCAGGCGGACCGGTGTTATGGCTTCGCACAAAAGAACGGCGGAGAACACGACGGCCGAAAGCGGCTCGAGGTAGCCGACGACGGCGACGGTCTGCACAGGCAGTTTGGCGACGGCGCTAAAGTAGAGCAGGCAACCAATGCCGGTGTTGACGACGCCGAGCATGACGACGGCGCGCCAATCGATGCCTGCGGCGACGCCGGCGGACAGGAATGAGGGAGCACCCTGCGTGATGAGCGTGAGGACCAGCGCGGTCACAAAGGCGGCACTCACCTGGAGCGTGGAGTTCTCGAGGCCTTCGATGTGTGGCGCACCCTTGCTAGCGATGACCATCAGTGCATAGCAAAATGCCGAGGCGATGCCGCAGACGATACCCGCAATGGGCATGTTGCCGCCTAGACCTTGCGCTGCAATGAGAAAAGCACCGCACGCAACGGCGATAAAGCCGGCGATTTTGCCGCCGGTCAGCTTTTCGCCAAAGATGAGCGGGGAGAGTGCCATGACAATGATGGGGCCGCAGTAGTACAGCAGCGAGGATACGCCGACGCCGATCGTCTGGTAGGCGCGGAACAGAAAAATCCAGCCGGCACCCAGCGCGGCTCCCGAGAGGAGGAGGGCTGCGGCTTCGCGGGGGCGAGATGGCGCCTGCAACTTATGGCGTTGGGTGATGGCGAGGATGGTGACAAGCGAGAATGCACCCAAAAACGTGCGTAGTAGCACGATATCCGAGCTCGGCAGCGCGATAGCAGCGGCGATGATGCCGTTGGAACCAAACAATAGCAATGCTGCTAAGTACGTAAACAGTCCGTTGTTCATGCGCTGACATCCCCTCTATATCCGAGCATCTTCACTATGGGTGAACTGGCTTTAGAAGAAAAGCGAATATAATGCATAGATAACATGACAAAAACTTATGCAAAGGTGGAGGCGTGACGTGGAAACGAATATTCAAAAGATGCAGGTGCTGCTCGAGACCGTGCGCGCCGGCAGTTTTACGCGCGCCGCCGAGCGCCTGAGCTATTCGCAATCGGGCGTGAGCCGTATGGTGGCCGATCTCGAGGCCGACTGGGGCTTTAAGGTGCTCGACCGCAGTCGCGAGGGCGTAGTACTTTCTGCCGATGGACGGCAAGTTATGCCTGCGGTTGAGGCGTTATGCGAGGAATTCGTTCGCTTGCAGCGACGGGTGGATGAGATGCGTGGGCTCATGCGCGGCAAAATCTGCATCGGTACGTTTTCGAGTGTGGCGACCCACGTGCTGCCGCCGGTGATTGCGCGCTTTCGCGCCGATCATCCGGACGTCGATTACGAGTTGCTGATGGGCGATTACTCAGAGATTGAACAATGGGTGTCAGAGGGCCGCTGCGATCTGGGCTTTATCCCGCGTGAGCCACGCGGCGCCGGCATGGCGTCGCGGCCGTTGGTGCAAGACGAGCTGATGGCCGTGGTGCCAGCGGACTCCTCGCTTGCCACCGCGGAGGCCGTTTCCCTTGCCGATTTGGCCAACGAGCAGTTTATTCTGCTGGAACGCGGTAGCGACGACGAAATTACCCCGCTGTTTCGCCGCGCGGGCCTGGCGGTGCGCTCTAAGCTGTCAACCTGGGATGACTATGCGATTATGGCCATGGTCGAGGACGGCCTGGGCGTGAGCATTCTTCCGGCGCTCATCTTGCGCCGGTGCCAGTTCGATGTTGCCGTGCGCCCGCTCGAGGGACATCCTCATCGGCAGATCAACGCCATATACCGCACAGCTGACGTTTCGCTTGCGGCGGCTCATTTCCTTGAATACCTCTAAAAGCGCGTACCTGTTGTCCACTTTGGGACAATTCTCAGGGCTCGGTACATTTTCTTGTGAAATTGAACTTCCGGATGATGCGCCGCGCTATACTGCTGCCTAAATTGAACTCAGGTTCAATTCGTGTTCTGTAAATTGAACTTTGCCAGCAAGGAGGTTCTAGTGGCCCAAGAGACGTTTAGCGATCGCCTGCGACAGACCATGTCCGATCGCGACGTTCGCCAGTCGGACGTAATCCGCGCATCGGAGATGCTCGGCAAAAAACTCGGCAAGAGTCAGATGAGCCAATATGTGAGTGGCAAGACGATTCCGCGGCGCGATGTGGCAGAGCTGCTCGCCCGCATTTTGGAGGTCGATGTTACCTGGCTGCTTGCCGGTGACGCCGATCAAGGCGAGACATCATCGCCTCTCAACGATTCCAAGCCCGAACCCCATCCCTCAGCTCAAATTCCAAGGAGCACCACCATGCGTACTTTTTCTAAATCCACCAAACTCGAGAATGTCCTGTATGACGTGCGCGGTCCCGTCGTCGACGAGGCAGCCCGTATGGAGGACGAAGGCGAGCGTATTCTCAAGCTCAACATCGGCAACCCCGCGCCCTTTGGTTTCCGCACGCCCGATGAGGTCATTAAGGATATGCGCCAGCAGCTGCCCGACTGCGAAGGCTATTCCAACTCGCGCGGCCTGTTCTCTGCGCGCAAGGCGATTATGCAGTACTCGCAGATCAAGGGCCTGCCCAATGTTCAGATGGAGCACATCTACACGGGCAACGGCGTGTCCGAACTCATTCAGCTTTCGATGAACGCGCTGCTCGACAATGGCGACGAGATTCTGATCCCCAGCCCCGACTACCCGCTGTGGACGGCGTGCGCGACCCTTGCCGGCGGTCATCCCGTACATTATCTGTGTGATGAGCAAGCGGATTGGTATCCCGACTTGGAGGATATGGAGTCCAAGATTACGAGCGCGACCAAAGCTCTCGTCATCATCAACCCCAACAACCCCACGGGTTCCGTCTATCCGCGCGAGGTGCTCGAGGGCATCGTCGAGGTTGCACGTAGGCATCAGCTGATGATCTTTGCCGATGAGATCTACGACCGCCTGTGCATGGACGGCTACGAGCACGTCTCGATTGCCTCGCTCGCCCCCGACCTGCCCTGCGTCACCTTTAGCGGCCTTTCCAAGTCGCACATGATCGCGGGCTATCGTATTGGCTGGATGGTGCTTTCGGGCAACCAGCGCTGCATGAGCGACTTCATCATGGGCGTCAACATGCTCTCGAACATGCGCCTGTGCTCCAACGTGCCGGCTCAGTCGATCGTTCAGACGGCACTCGGTGGCCATCAGTCGGTCAACGACTACATCCGTCCCGGCGGCCGTGTCTACGAGCAGCGCAACTTTGTGTATGAGGCGCTCAACAAGATCGACGGCATCTCGGTGGTCAAGCCGCGTGCGGCGTTCTACATCTTCCCCAAGATGGATGTTAAAAAGTTCAACATCACCGATGACGAGCAATTCGCCCTTGACCTGCTGCACGAGAAGAAGATCCTGATCACGCGCGGCGGCGGCTTCAACTGGGCTGAGCCCGACCACTTCCGTATCGTGTACCTGCCGCGCATGGAAGTGCTTAAAGAGTCGCTCGAAGACCTCGCCGACTTCTTTGACCATTACCGCCAGGCGTAACGGCAAAGGTAGCCTGTAATGAAACGGTCGGCCCGCAACGGATGCGGGCCGACCGTTTTCTGTCTAAGCCCGTGCTGTTAGCGCTTGTCTCGTTGAGCGGGCGAGGTTCGCGTGTGAGCGGTAAGTTCTATTCCAAAATGGAATACAGTGGGCTTAAGCTGGAATTGATGTCCGGGTACCTGCTTTTCTAGAATGTTTTCAACAAGATGAAAGGCGGTTCCAACCAATGATTATCGATGCAAATTCCTACTGGTTCGACGAGCGCATCTTTCATGACGAGACGCTCTGCGAACAGTTTTTGGCCGAGGTACCCCGCGCCTATGACACCGAAGGCTATCTGACCATGAATTCCGCCGGCAAACGACAGATCGTGATCGAGATGCCCGCCGGTTCTCCGGGTCTTAACTACATTGAGGGCGACTACACCCTCGAGAAGCGCTTGGCCGATATGGATGAGGCGGGGGTCGACAAGGCGATCCTCAAGCTCCCCGGCTGTCACGAGTGGATGTCGCTCGAGATGTGCCGGCGTTTCAACGACGGTATGGCTGCTGACGCGAAGGCGTCAAGTGGCCGTCTGATTCCGCTTGTCGCTGTGCCGCCCTTTGGCACCAAAGCAAATTTGGAGGAGCTCGACCGCAGACTCGACGATGGTTTTGCGGGTGTGCAGCTCTGCGCTCACTACGGCAAGCGCTATCTCGACGACCAGGTCTTCTCGAGTTTTTTCGAGCACCTGAACGAACGCCATGTCACCGTTTACGTGCACCATGTTCCCGTGCCGGTCGAGAACGAGTCGCTTCTCGCGTACGACAACCTTCGCCGCTCTTATGGCCGCTGCGTCGACCAAACTACGGCGATCGGCCGAGAGATCTTTGGCGATTTCTTTGAGCGCTACCCCAATATCAAGATGGTCCACTCCATGCTCGGTGGCGCTTATTTTGCGTTTAAGGAGATGCTGCTGCCGCACGGTCCCAAGCGTCCAGATGCCTCGGGTCGCTTCCAGACCGATACCGAGACGGTCTCCAAGCGTCTTGAGAACAACGTTTATTTCGACATGTCCCATGCTCAGCCCTGGGGCGAGACGCTTCTTGCCTGTGCGGTTGAGGTCCTTGGTGCAGACCATATTGTCTTTGGTACGAGTTATCCCGTTAAACGCGAGTGGCTAACAGAGGGTGTCGCCTGCGTCCGCGCCACAGATTTAAGTGATACGGACAAGGACCTTATGCTTGGCGGCACGGCACAGCGCTTGTACGGCATCGAGTGAGCGACAGATAAAGGAGGGCGTTCGCCATGGATAAGGGAGAGATGAAGGCCGGAGCCGCCCGGGTGGCCATTAACTTAGAGGACGTATTGCCGTTCGACGGTTTCGACGCACTCCGTCATGAAATCTTTGCCCGTGCCTTCGTGGTCGAAGGGATGGGGCGGCGCGCTTGCATCCTTTCACTTGAGGTTACCTCGATCGCTCCGGCCCTACTCGTCGATCTGCGTGAGGTTGTCAAGGATGTCTCCAATTGCGACGGCGCCTTTTCTTGGGTGGTCCCGACCCACACGTTTTCTGCGCCTCACGTGCGCACCCCTGGGCATCTGGCCGACACCGATGCCCGCGATCGAAATGAGCGCTATCGTGCCGCGCTCATCGCCGCGACACGCGCGGCCGTTGAGCAGGCGGTTGCGGGCATTCGCTCTGTCACGCTCGCCTCGGCGGAGGGCTACTGTCCTGTGAACGTTAACCGCGACATTGAGACGCCGGCCGGCTGGTGGCTGGGAGTAGACCCCAAGGGGTTTGCCGACCACGCGATGCCCATACTTGTCGCGAGGGATGCCGAGGGCGGGCTCGTTGCCATGCTTGCGACGGCTGATGTCCAGTCTTCCGTGCTCGACGGATCGCACGATTCTCAGGGGAAGCGCTTGGTGAGCGGGGACCTCTTTGGCTTTGCCGCCATGGCTCTCGAGCGCGAATTGGGCGGAGTCGTGTTGCTGCTACCCGGTGCCGCGGGGGATCAGAGTCCGGCGGAGCGCGCCGTAACCGTTGCGTTCGATTCGACCGGGGCGAAGCAAACGTTAGATGCTCACGAGAGTGGATATCGCATGCTGCATCGACAGGGTCGCGCTATGAGCGATGCGTTGATTGAGGCCGTCCGTGCGGCACGTGAGGACGATGCCATCGGCGTCGACGCTCGCACGGTCGACGTCCTTTTGCCCGCCCAGACGCGCGCCGACTTCCGCTCATTGGCCCCGCATCGAACTTATGGGTTTCATGCGGCAGGCGAACAGCGTACGAGGGTCTATTTACTTCGGCTGGGAAATGTCGAGTTCGTTGGTATCCAGCCCGAGGTTTCGAGCTCGTTTGGCGCCGCCGTGCGCGCCGCCCGATTCTGCCCCGTGCTCTTTGCCACGCTTGTCAACGGAGGGCAAAAGTATCTGCCGGCCCCCGATGCGTACGAGAAAATCACCTATGAGGCCATGAACTCCGGCTTCGCCGCCGGTTCCCATGAGCGCCTCCTTCAAACCATCCTTGCCGCTTTAAACGCGGCATGACAAAAAGGAGAACTTGCATGAATATCGGACATGCACGCCGCAAGATTACCCCGCAAGGCGACATCTATCTAATCGGATACCGCAACCTCCCCAACCGTCTGGAGCCTGCGACAGGCGTCCATGACGACGTCTTCGCCAACGCGATTCTTTTCCAACAGGACGACCGCGAAGTTTTTCTCTTCAACGCCGATGTTCTCGAGTTTGAGGAGGGCATGGCCGAGGAGGTTAAGACGATGCTCGCCGAGCGCTACGGAATCGACCGTGACTGCGTTCTGCTCTCCGCGACGCACGACCACACTTCGATCGTCGCCTACCATCGCAGCTGGTGGACGGGAAAATTCAACGAGGACTACTATCGCTGGTTCCTCGATACCATCTGTCAATGCTTCGAAGAGTGCCGCGCCAACGCGCGACCTGCGACCTGCCGCATGGGCAAAAAAGTCATCACCGGTTTCTACGACAACCGCATCATCCCAGGTGAACTCGCCGACAATGAGGTCATTGTCGTATCGTTCTTCGATACCGAAGGCAAGCCATTTGCGGGCTTTGTGAACTGGGCGGTGCATTCTGCCTGTGTCGGACCCGACTGCACGGAGCTCACGAGCGAACTCGCCGGTCTTACCGGCAAAAAGCTCGCTCAGAGTCTTGGTTACTATCCGGCCATGGTCGTCGGTGCTGCTGGCGACTGTAGCGACCGCAATTTTCGCCAGGGACGCGGCATTCCCGAGGTCGAGCGCGTTTCGACCGGTCTTGCCGAGGCGATTTCCCAGATCAAGCTCGATCGCGAGGTCGTTCTTGACCGCATCGAGCCTCAGACGTTCTATCACACCGTTGCCCATGACGACTTTTCGCTCACGCTTAAGTGTGCCGTCATCAGTCTGGGCGGCCTGCATCTCTTTGTGTTCCCGAGTGAGCTCGGCAGCGACTTGGGTATTCGCATGAAGCGCGAATGCCCGGTCGAGGGAATAGTTTGCGGTTACACCAACGGCTATTTCGAGTATTTCCTTCCGGCACGCGAGTACGGCCTCTCCTTTGAGACCGAGCGTACTCAGATTCCCCAGGGCGAACCGGAACGTCTGTGTGACAAGTTCTGCCAGACGACGAGACTTCTCGGCGCAGCAGATTCGCGTCTGTAGACCTGATTGCGTGACATGGGCCAATGAGGCTCGCTGCCATGTGATCGGCATCTTCCATCTTCTCTGCCGTTTCCCATCCCGGGCGTACGTGCGTCCGCGGATTTCAAAGGGGGAAGCGGGTTCCTTGCCCTCCCACGTCGACTACGGAGGCATGAAATCGATGCTATACCCCGCTCAGAAAAAGGAGAATTCCATGAAATACCAGAAGCTTTGCGATGAAATCATCACAAAGGTCGGTGGTCGAGACAATGTGTTAGACGTGAGCCACTGCATTACGCGTCTCCGCTTCCACCTCAAGGATGAATCGCTCGCCCAGACTAATGAGCTTAAGGCGACGAAGGGCGTCGTTGACGTCATCCAGGCCGGCGGACAGTATCAGGTCGTGATTGGTGCCACTGTCGAGGCCGTCTACAACGACCTTGTTCAGATTGGCGGGTTCGACTCCAAACCCGCACTCGATATCGATGAAGGCGACGACGTCAAAAAGGGCGATCCATTCTCGCGTCTGCTGGCCATCATCTCCGAGATTCTGCAACCGGTTTTTGGCGTGCTTATGGCCGGTGGCTTTATCAAGTCGATGCTCGCGCTCTGCACGGTTGCCGGTTGGCTTGCCAAGGACAGCAATACGTATGTGACGCTCTCGGCAATCGGAGATTCGGTCTTCTATTACTTTCCGCTAATCATTGGCTGGACGTCGGCCAAGAAGTTCGGACTTAAGCCCGTTATGGGAATGGCGCTCGGCGGTATCCTCGTCTACCCGACGCTCGTTGCCCTTATGGGTGGAGATCCGCTCTACACGCTCGGCGCCGGTACGGTCTTCGAGTCCAATGTCTACGGTGATATTTTTGGCATCCCGCTAATCATGCAGAATTACTCATCGACGATTCTGCCTGCGATCTTTATCGTCTGGATTGCCTCCAAGGTGCACAAGGCCCTTTCTAACGCGTTGCCCGCGCTTGTGAGTTCGTTCTTCTCCAACATCCTGACGCTCCTCATTTGCGGCATCCTTGGCCTGCTTGTGGTCGGTCCGGTCATGACGGTCCTCTCCAATATCGTTGCCCAGATCATCTTGATGCTCATCAACTTCCAGCCCGCCATCGCCGGCTTCGTCATCGGCACGTTCTGGAGCCTGCTCGTCATGTTCGGCCTGCACTGGGGTATCATACCGCTGTGGTTTCTCGATGTCGCAACCTACGGCTATGACCTCATTAACCCGCTCGTGTATGCAGGCGGTTGTGCCATCGCCGGTGCTGCGCTTGGCATGGTCATCCGAACCAAGGACTCCGAGGAAAATGCTGCCGTCAACATTCCCGCCCTTGTCTCTTCGATTTTCGGTGTCAACGAGCCTGCGCTTTACGCCATCTTGCTGCCGCGTAAGCGTCTTATGTGGGCAACCTTTATTTCCGCTGGTGTAGGCGGCGCCATTGCCGGTCTCTTGGGTGCCAAACTCTATGCCTTCGGTGCCTCCGGCCCGCTCGGTTTCCCGAGCTTTATTAACCCTGCCGGCATCGACACGGGCTTTATCGGCCTTGTCATCTCCGGTGTGGTCGCTTTCGTTCTGGCTCTTGTCGCCGCTATGGTGATCGGTACCAGGAAGGACAAGGGCGGTAAGGCACTCAACATCTCGGTGGACTAGTCTTTTTGCGCACTTTGATTAAATATGCCTCGGACGGCGACGTGCCGCCCGAGGCATATTTGTGTTTCGTGCCGCTGCCAGCGTGTTTGCGGACACAAGTCTGCCGTTGTGGGGCAGCGGGATTATGACGGTCGCGCCGGGATGGAAGACGCACGGTCGCCCTGCAGGAGCTGACGGTAGGGGAGGAAGCCGATGAACGAGACGACCGCCTGCGAGTGCGCGGCGTTCCGCTTGAGGTAGAGCCTGACCTCGGAGGTCGTCGCGGGCTCAAGCGGCACCAGGGCTACCTTTCCGCTGGCAAGCGATTCCGCCGGCTTGCGCATGAGGAATGAGACACCGGCGCCGCGTGCGACAAGAGAGATGATGTTCTCGGCTCGTTTGCCGGTGAACGTAACACGTGGGCCAAATCCAGCTTCTCGACAAAGGGAAAGGACGAGCTCGCTTACGAACGAGCCTTGGGGAAGCATGAGGAAATTCTCGTCGATAAGGTCGTCTATCTCGACGGTGTCACGTTCGGCGAGCGGATGGTCGAGCGGAAGGACGGCCACGAGCCGGTCGGTCGTAAAGGGAATCTTTTTGAACTCCGGCTCGATGGCGCCGCTGTCACGGATGAAGGCCAGGTCAATGTCCTCGTGCAGGAGCATACGCTTGAGTGTGTCGCCCTCGCCTTCGATGAGCTCGACAGAATATGAGGGGTTCGCCTGCTGAAAATCGATGACGGCGTCCGTGATCCCATAAGGGGCCATAATGGGGATAGAACCTACGGTGAGGTGCTCGAGCGGCTCACCTGCGCCTATTTGAATGGCGGCAAGATAGCGGTGCTGAAGCGTCGCAATTTTTTGCGCATAGGGGAGGAGCGCTTCACCTTGCGCGGTGAGTGTTACGTGGCGCTGGCTTCGATCGATGAGCTTACAGCCGAGTTCGTGCTCCATTGCCATGATGTGCTTGGAGAGGGTTGATTGCGACATGAAAAGCAGTTCCGCCGCATCAAGAAACGTGCGTGACTGCGCTAAGATGGCGAATTCGCCAAAGCGGCTGATATCCATAGGGAGGCCTCCGGTACCCTCATTTTGGCAGGTGGCCTAAACCACGACGCCATTGCAGTGGTCGATTTCGTGCTGGATGATCTCGGCGGTGTAGCCCGAGAAGTTTTTGATGCGGTGGACGAAGTTCTCGTCCAAATACTCCACCTTAATGCGGCGATAGCGGGTACAGGGACGCTCGCCGATCAGCGAGAGACATCCTTCGCTCGTCTGATAGGCATTGACCTGCTCAAGAATTTGAGGGTTGTACATCAGGAGTGTCCTGTTGCCGTCCTTTACGCAGATGATGCGTTTGCGCACGCCAATCATGTTGGCGGCGAGGCCCACGCACTCGTGCTCATGCTCGTGGAGTGTATCCAGGAGGTCCTGCCCGGTCGCGGCATCGTCGGGTCCCGCGTCTTCGGAAGGCAGGCGCAAAAAGAACTCGGATTTCATGATGGGCTTAATCATGGCGGGCTCCTCATGTCTTATGCTTTCGTGGACTTTTAATAATAGCGCGGAAGGAAAGCTGCGCGTCCGCGTTACAATCTTTTGACGTTGGACCATGTTGCCAGATTCGTCGTGTACGGCGTCTGGCGTAAGTCTAGGGCTCATTTTTCGCCCTGGACTGTTCCTCTGGGGCGATGCGACTGTCGTTCCAAGAGGAAGGAAATGCATGGGGAGCAAATCTCAGCAACAAGTTCAAGTAACGCCATCGGCCACTGCGGCACTTCTCGTCGTTATGTATATTGCAGCCTTTGTTGCCGCGTTTAACGAGAACATCATTAACGTGGCGTTGCACGACATTATGGCAGCCTTTTCGGTGAGTGCCACCACGGCGCAGTGGCTCGTTTCGGGCTACATGATCGTGACGTCGATCTTTACGGCCATCATGGCCTTCCTGTCCGGCCGTTTCTCGACGCGCAAGCTGTTGTTTTTCGCATGCGGATGTATGGTCGCCGGCGAAGTCCTGTGTCTGATCGCTCCGTCGTTTAGCGTTTTGCTACCAAGTCGTATTTTGCAGGCTGCGGGATCGGGCATCTTGTTCCCGCTCATGATGAACGTGGTGCTGTCTTGCGCCCCGCGCGAGAAGCTCGGTCTGTATCTGAGCCTGGGTGGTGCCTGCATTACGCTAGGGCCGGCGTTTGGACCTGTGATCAGCGGTCTTATGTGCACGTTGTTTGGCTGGAGGGCGGTGTTCGTAGTGCCGCTGGTGGCCGGCATTGTGGTCGCTGCGGCGGGCGTAAAGCTTGTTCAGAATGTCGGAGAGCGCTCGAACACCACGCTTGATATTCTGTCGGTTGTTTTGCTCGCCGCCGGCATTACGGCATTTGTGTATTCCGTAGGCGAGTTCTCGACCAATCTGATTGCCGGCATCGTGACGCTTATCGCCGCTATTGTGCTGCTCGGCCTGTTTGCGGCCCGCCAGCTCAAACTCGAGCATCCGGTGCTTAACGTGCGTCCCATGGCGAGCGTTCGTTTTTGGCCTGCGTGCCTGCTTGTGGTGGTGTCGATGATGACGACGTTCTCGATGAGCGTTTTGTTGCCGCTCTATTTTGAGGGCGCATACGGCATGACCGCACTTGTTGCGGGCTTGCTCATTTTGCCGGCGATTGCCTGTAACGCCGTGACCTCGATTGTGGGCGGACGCGTGATGGACGCCCGTGGCGCATGGCCGCTGCTGCCGGTCGGCTTTGCCCTGATTGCCGTGGGGCAGACTGCAATCTCGATGACGGCGGCAAGCATGAACATCGGCGTCGTTGTGGCGCTGACCGTTGTGGTGTATGCCGGAGTCGGTTTGGTGCTGAACCCCTCGCAAACGGCCGGATTGGAGACGCTGCCTGCCGCTGAACATCCTCACGGAACGGCATTGCTTAACACGTGGAACATGATTGCCGCATCGTTTGGCCCGTCCCTGTTTATCGGCCTGCTCTCGAGTTCTGCAGCGACTGCCGGCGCGGCTGGCGCTGCGACCGACGTTGCCCAGGCGATTGGATTTGCAGCTGCCGTGCGTGTGGCGGCCGTGATTGCCGTGGTCGGGTTCGTGGCGTCGCTGGTGTACGCTCGTCGCGAGTCGCACATGTCGCATTAATGTGTGCACATAGATTCTGCAGCTAGATTGGATGGCAACACCATAAACTAATGGACGTTTTGCCGAGAGGCATGAATGTTTAAAGCGCAAAGAGTGCGCGACGGGCCCCGCGAATGGGGCGATGATGCCCGAGAGGGCCAAGAAGGAGTCTCATGTCCGAGAACGAAGAGATCATGAACGAGACCGAGAACGAGACCATGGCTGCCGAGGTTGAGGCAGTCGAGACCGTGGAGACCGAAGCTGCCGAGGTTGAGGCTGCTGACGAGGTTTCCGCCGAGGAGGAGGCCGAGGTTGTCGAGGCCGCCGTTGATTACGATGACGAAGAGCTGATGGACAAGATGCAGAAGGCCGCCCGCCTGCTGCGTAGCCGTCGCTTTGCTATTTCCAAGGAGGAGGAGGCCAAGGCCGAGCGCATGGCGAACATCGAGCGCGCCATCAAGCTTCTTGACCTCAAGCCCAAGATGGAGCAGAAGGAAATGTCCGACCTGCTGGGCATGCGCCTCCGTGAGCTCGATGGCCTGATGGCCGAGGCCGAGGCTGCCGATCTGGTCGGCCGCATCGACGACGTCGAGGGCGATATGCGCAAGATCGTCGTCTTCGCTGCCGAGGATGCCGCTGAGGGTCTGGTCGAGCTTGCCAACAAGAAGGAGAAGCTCCTGCCCGAGCTTTCTTACGAGGAGGCCACCGAGCTGATGGCCGCTCTCGATAAGGTTATCGCTCCGCTCGTCGCCATGGGCCTGGACGAGGATCGCGGTCCTCGCGGCGGTCGTGACGATCGCGGTGGCCGTGGCGGCGACCGTGGCGGTCGCGGCGGCTTTGGCGATCGCGGTGGCCGCGGCGGCGACCGTGGCGGTCGCGGCGGCGATCGCGGTGGCCGTGGCGGCTTTGGTGACCGTGGCGGCGACCGCGGTGGTCGCGGCGGCTTTGGCGGCAACCGTGGTGGCTATGGCGACCGCGGCGGCAACCGTGGCGGCTTTGGCGGCAACCGTGGTAACGACCGCGGCGGTCGCGGTGGCGATCGTGGCGGCCGCAATGGCGGCGGCTTCCGCGGTAACCGCTTTTAGGGGTTACGCGGTTCTACGAACCGCGTAACTAGTTGACGCTGCGCGCCCACCAGAGCGACAACTTGTCATTCAAAGAGGACGGCATGACCAGAAGGTCTATGCCG
>UQLJ01000014.1:0-60710 GCA_900541825.1 uncultured Collinsella sp. | reverse complement strand
CCTGCGCAAGACGGAAAGCACATTAAGTGCTTTCCTTTGCGTGCGGAACTCGCGACAAACTTAACCCCCGCCCTCAGCCCCGGAGACCCTCCCTGCCGTCACATTATTCAACCAGTTTTGCGGGCGTGCGCCGCTGCGCGGCTAGCCCGCGTGCTCCTCGGCGGGGTTGGTCTGATTGTTTTTGTTGAAGCTCTGCCTTTGGCTTAAAGAAAAACGAGGGACGCATCTGCATCCCCCGTTTTTGTTGCGGTTAGTCCAAGTCAATAAACTTAGTGCTCAGTATCTTGCCGTCTTTTACTAGCATTCTGGCCATGGTGGGGCCTCGGGTGCCTCTGGGGTAGCTAGCGCTGCCCGGGTTGAGGACTAAACAACGGCCCACTTGGGCTTCTTTGGTTACGTGGGTGTGACCATTGATGGCTACGTCTACGGATCCCACCGGAAGGTCTTCGCGGTAGTGGGCTACGGCGAATTTGAGGCCTTCGTAGGTAAAGAGCGCAAGACGGTCTACATCGGGACCGTAGTCGCGGTAGTAATCGTTGTTGCCCAGTACGGCCCGCACGGGGGCGATGGTGCATAGGTGCTCGTAGTCTATCTCTGACGTGAGGTCGCCGGCGTGGATGATCAGGTCTGCGCCCTCAAGCTCATCCAGGAGCGCAGGCGATAAATAGCCGTGGGTGTCCGAGATGATGTCGATACGCTTGGCGCTTGCACTGTTCATGGGATCCCTTCCGCAAAAAACGATTCGGCAGATACATACAAAAAGGCCCCACGGCTCCGCAGACGATAGGTCTACAGGGCTGCGGGGCCAGTGTGCTAGAGACTCAGGGCCTTCTTAAGCGGCACGACGCGGCGGCGCGAAACCGGCACGCGTTCGTCGACGCCCGTAATGCCCAGCTGGATGGCGCCCGAGGGCACCGTCTCCACATCCGTGACGCACGCCAAGTTGACGATATAGCGGCGGTGAACACGGAAGAAGCCAAAGTCGCAGAGCTTGGCCTCAAACTGCGCCAGCGAGGTCGTCGACAAAAAGCGATCATCGACGGTATAGATGCAGGAGTAATCGTCCTTGGCCATGATAAAGCGAATGTCGTCCACGGGAATGAGCACCTTGCGGCCGCCCTTTTCCACCGGGATACGCTCGATGGTCACCTTGCTGTCCGTAACCGGCTTGGTGCGTTGCATGACCTTCTCGATCGCGCGATCCAAGCGAGCTTCCTCGACCGGCTTCATCAGATAATCGACGGCATCCACGTCGAATGCCTCGACCGCATGGTCACTATACGCAGTCACAAACACGATCGCCGGCGGATTTTTGAGCTTATGCAGCGCCTCGGCAAGTTGCAGGCCCGAGGCACCGGGCATCGAGATATCGAGAAACACGACATCCACGCGACTTTCCATAAGCATCTCGATGGCGGAGCGGACGCTCGACGCCTCCGTGATCGTGCCGATCTTGCCCGTTTGCTCGAGCAGGAAGCGAAGCTCCGAGCGAGCCGGCGCCTCATCATCCACAATCATCGCACGCAGCATAGGGATAAAACCTTTCGTCAACTAACTACGCCGGGCATCCGTCGCATGACGTTGAGCCCGTAGCCTTTTATTTTACTCTTGAATGTCAAAGATGCTCTCTGACAAATCAAGATGAAGGAGCACTTTGGTGCCCTTGCCCGGCGCCGATTCGACACGCGTATAGGAGTGCGGCCCATAAAAGCGATGGATGCGCTCCGAAATATTGTGCATGGCCACACCGGCGCCGCCACCCTGGGGAGAGCTGGCGTCGGGACGGGCAGAACGCTCGTCAAACAGTCTGGCGGCGGTACCCTCATCCATGCCCACGCCATTATCGGCCACGGCAATCAAGATTGCATCCTCGCCGTCTTGGTGAACGGTCACGTCGATCCTCAGGGCGTCGTCATCGCCCATACCATGACGTACGGCGTTCTCGACAATCGGCTGGATCACGAACGCCGGCACCAGCGTATCTTCCACGTCCTCGGACACATCGAACGTCGCAAGCACGCGGTCCTCGCCAAAGCGGGCCTTCTCAAAGGTAAGGTAGCGCTTGGTCTGTGCGACCTCGCGCGAGACCGGAATAAGCGATCCCGAGTTGTCGAGCGTGGCACGATAAAACGATGAGAACTCACGAAGCAGTTCGCGGGCCCGCAGCGGGTCGGTGCGCGTAAACGATGCAATGGTGTTCAGCGTGTTGAACAGGAAGTGCGGGTTAATCTGCGCCTGCAGCGCACGCACCTCGGCGCGCGCCGTGAGCTCCTTTTGCACCTCGAGCTCGTGGATGGCGAGCTGCGTGGACAAAATCTCGGCAAAGCCCGAGGCAAGCGCGTACTGGGTACGGTCGACGGCACGCGGGGTCTTGTAGTAGAACTTGAGCGTGCCGACGGTACGATCGCCCACCTTGATGGGGGCGATAATGCCGGCGGGGACTTGGTTGTGCGAGCCGTCCGAGCCCACGACATCCACCATACGGTTGAACGACTGCACGATGCCATGTTCAATAACGTAGCGTGTGGCAAGCGTGTGGATGGGAGTATCGGGCAGTAGTTTCTCCTCAAACTCGCCCGCGCAGGCAAGCACGTTACTCTCATCGGTGATGGCAACGGTCATGGCGCGCGTCTCGGGCAAAATGCGCCGGCACACCAAACGCGCCGACTCCTGCGTCAGGCCGCCCTTAATGTCCTCGAGCATGGCCGAGGCCACCGAGAGCGTCTCCTCGGTGTACTGGGAGCGCACCGAATCGGGATTGAGCGTCAAAAAGATAAAGATGCACAGAAAGATGCACAGCAGCGCGCAGGCAATCACCGTGGCGATCGGCTCGATACCGGTCACCAAGGCAAAAATAAAGTACACCAGCACGCAAATGGCGCAGGTAACGGCAATGATGCGAAAGATTGATAATGAACTATCGCGCTGGGCGCGGCGGTCGATCATTCGGCCCCCTCCAGGATACTGATCAGTTGTGCGTCACGCCAAAGCCCGTCCATGATCTTGGGCCAAAAGCTCTGGAAACGCAGGTAGCTTGCAGCGTTTTGGCGCGCATAGGCCTTTGCCTCGCCGATACCATGGCGCCAAATGCGCAGGTAGCCCTCATGCTCGCGGGTAAACACGCTGCGGACCATAGCGGTCTTGCGCACGCGGTCGTCGAGCTCGCGCGAAATCCACGGGCCCGGGTAGGGCATGAGCGATGCCGCCGTAACGGGAATGAGCTCCTTTTGATGCGCGGCGAATGTCAACTTGGCCCGTTCGTAGTACCAACGGTATACATCCTGCATAAAGCGCGGTGAGCGCTTTTCGGACTCCGGAGGCAGATGGCGCACGGTCCACTCGTTATCGAACCACACGTCGTAGCCAAACATGCGCATGTTAAAGAGGTAATCCAAGTCCTCGCCGCGGGTGATAAACGGGTCAAAGGCTACACGCGTAAAGGCGCGGGCGTGCAGGGCCATCAGGCCGCCGCACACGTAGTTGGAGCGCGAGATGCGGGTGCCCGAGAGCGCCTTTTTCATCCAACGGTTGAACTCGATGCGCTTGGTCCACCAACGATGGCAGATGCCCGCCTTGTCCGTGGGAGCCAGCGGCGAGCCGTCGCGATCGTAGAAATAGCCGCTCTTGACCAAGATCGGCAAGCCCTGACGCGTCTGCTGCCCCAACGCATAGGTCGCGCGCTTCATAAAGTCGGCGTCGATGACAGTCTCATCGTCATCCAAAAAGATAACCGCGTCATGCCCCAGCACAGCGGCACAGGCTAGCCCCATGTTGCGTATGGCACCGTAGCCTCGCAGGCTCACGCACTCGCCCGAACCCTTGGGCGCGATCTGAGCAACCCGGTCTGCAATGCGCGAGGCCTGGGTGTTGGTGACAACGGTGACCTTGAGCGTGGGATGCGCGTCGACAATCTCGTGCACGCGCAGCGACACATCGGCTGTGGCAGAAACGGGACAGACCACCAAAAGGATGATGCGCGGGATGTCACGTACCTGCTCAAGCGAGGCCAGACAGCGGTCGAGTTCGGGATTGTCGGCGTTGAGTCGCGTCGAATGGTCATAGGTGCCAGGGGCGTTTGCGCAAGCGTCATCGCCCGCCCAATACGTTGGAATCACGACTGTGGCGTTCATGCCTTACCCTCCCTGCAACACAAAAACGGGACGCCGCCAAACACAGGCGACGCCCCGCGACCTAGCTGATTCCATCATACCCACTTGGGCAAATCATTGCTCGCAAGTCGCAATGTTTATTGCGGATAACCCCAAAAGAGTACCGTGGACAGGCACAATAGCCGCTCGCTCCTATGCGGCGTGCTCTGCCGCCCGAGTCATGCGGGACAGGCGGACCAGCAGCATAAAGCCAACGATCAGCAGCACGCCAATGGAAAGGACGCCCAGCGACGGGTTGCCGGTCAGCGAGGTGACGACCGACACCAGGAAGGTGCCCATAACGCTTGCATAGCGACCGAAGATGTCAAAGAAGCCGTAGTACTCGTTGGACTTTTCCTTGGGGATAATGCGGCCAAAGTAGCTACGGCTGAGCGCCTGCACGCCGCCCTGGAACAGGCCGACCATAATGGCAAGCACCCAAAACTCAAAGGCGGTCTTTAGGAAGAACGCGGCGAACAGCACAATGCCCATGTAGGCGGCGACTGCCACCAAGATCATGTTGAGCGTGCCCACGCGTCCGGCGAGCTTGCCGTAGATGATGGCGGACGGAAAGGCCACGAACTGCGTAACGAGCAGCGCCAGGACCAACTGGGTCGAATCGATGCCCAAAGCCGAGCCGTAGCTGGTAGCCATGGAAATGACCGTGTGCACACCGTCGATATAGAAGAAGAACGCAATCATGTAGACCAGCACGGTCTTGTTGTGGGCGATCTCGCGCATGGTGTGTCCGACCTCGGAGAACACACCGCCCACGATATGGCCGATAGTGTCCTCGGGACCGCGCTCGCGACCGTACTTTTGCTTATAGGTGCGAATGAGCGGCAGGGTAAAGATGAGCCACCAGGCACCAGTGATGATAAACGACAGACGCGTTGCCAGCATGGTAGGGACGCCAAGAGCGGGGCCACCCATGATGAGTGCCAGGCAGATGACGAACGGCACGGTGGAACCGATGTAGCCCCAGGCATAGCCCGAGCTGGACACGGCGTCCATGCGCTCGTCGGTGGTAATGTCGGGCAGCATGGCGTCGTAGAACGTCATAGAAGAGTTAAGGCCGATGGTGCACAGCACGTACACGGTCAAAAATGCCATGGCGGACATTGGGATAGCCTGCGCCAAGCAAAGCACCAGGCCCGTGAGAAAGAAGCCCAAGAAGAACTTGATCTTGTTGCCGGCGTAGTCGGCAAGCGCGCCCAGAATGGGCATGAGCATGGCGATGACCAGCGAGGCGATCGTCTGCGCATTGCCCCAGGCGACCACCAGGTCGGCCGAAGAAGCGCCGGTATTGATGGCGTTAAAGTAAATGGGCACCACCGAGGTATTGAGCAGCACGAGGGCCGAATTGCCCACATCATACATAACCCAGTTACGCTCGAGCTTGGTGTATTTCATGGACAGGGACCCTTCGTATTCGCCCGATATGCAGTTAGTTCATCGTACCCCAATTGTCCAGAACCGCCGGTAAGGATTCGGCAAAGGGGCACGCACGAGCCCTATTCCTCGCGGTCGAACTCCTCATCGGCTTCGAGCACGCGACCGCTGTAGTTGATGTGGCCGGTCACGGCATCCATGTCACCGGTCTCGATAAAACGTGCGACCGTGCACTCGTAATCGACCAGCGCGCGATCAAAGACCTCGGGGAAACTCTCGTTCGAGACCTCGTCGGTAAAGGGATTCTTCCATGTCAGATGGCCCAGGTTACCGGTGCGCTCGGGCAGCTCCGTCGTCACGCGATGGGCAAGGCCGTCGAGCAGCGAGTAGTCGTGCACCAAGCCCTCAACCAGCGAGATCGCGCGCGTCTTTACGGAGCCGGCCGGCTCAATCGCGCGGTAAAGTCGCTGCATATTGGCAACGGCAGCACCGTACTCCCCCGCCGGAATGTCAATGCCGTACACGCGTCCGGCAACATAGCTCATCAGCACGCCGGCCACGCGATTGATGCGATCGGTGGTGACGATCTCGCCCGCCGGCGGGTAATCGTCGACCGTAGCGCCGGCGCGTTTAAGCTGCAGCATCAGTACATCCAGGTCGCTCTCGATCACGGCATGGACCTGACTGCTCGAATCCTCAAGCTCTGAGTCGGATTCCACGATGCCAAACTGCTGCTCATAGACAAAGGGGTGGGCGTTGCGGTCGAGCACGTAATGAGACAGCAGGCCCAACGCAAAGGCGCGACCCAAGCTGGCGTCGCGCGGCAGCAGATGCGACACGCCGTCGCGCAGGCACGCGAACTGACGAGACATGCGCGACCGATGCATGACCTGCGCCAGCAGCGTGCAGTCGGAAACACGCGGTGTCAGAATGTGAAAGAAGAACGGGTCGGGGCCTTGGTTGCCCAAGATAAAGGCAATGCGCTCTTCATCGGACGTGATGACGCCCTGCGGAAGACGGTCGATGCTTTCCTCGCCAAACAGATGATGGGTGATAAGCGCGGGCATAATGATCCTTTCGATTTCATTCGATGCCACCCATTATGCCCACCGCGCGCCCATGCCAAACCTGCGATGGTAAACGACGGCACGCAAGCCTCTTACGCAAGCCCCAGGTGCGACTTGACCTCGGCGGCACGACGACGGGACACCGGCACCGTCGAGCTCACGCGGTCGAGCCTGAGCTCCATCAACCCCGTGGAGCCAATCTCAACATTGTGCACGTCTTCCAAATTGACCAGATAGCTGCGATGAACGCGAATAAAGCCCTCGGAGCCCAAGCGCCGCTCGAGCGAGGAAATCGACTCATTGATCAGGTACGTTCCCTCGGCGCAGATGGCGTTGCAAAAATCGGCGCGCGCCTCAAAGTAGCAGACGTCTGCGGCGGGAATGAACACCTTTTTGCCCCCGCGGTCCACCGTCAGACGCAAAGGCTGGCGCGGAGCATGGATAACACGACGGGCACCCAAGGCTGCCTCGATCTTGTCGAGTGCCTTTGACAGGCGTGCGTCCTCGACCGGCTTGACGACATAGTCGACCGCATCGAGGTTATACGCATCGGCGGCAAATTCGGCAAACGCCGTCACAAACACAACCACCGGCGGCGTCTTTAGGTTCTGCAGCGTCTCGGCAAGCTCAATTCCCGAGCGACCGGGCATGGTAATGTCTAAAAACAGCACGTCGGGCTTGTTCGACAGAATCGACTCCACGGCTTCGGTGACATTGCCCGCCTCGGCAATCTGGCCCACACGCGTATCCTTTTCCAACAGATAGCGTAGCTCAGCCCTAATGGGAGGCTCGTCATCAACCACCAAGATGTTCCAGCCTTCGGACATATGTGCTTCCCCTCTTTTTCTCTCAATCCAACCGCGTGCTACGCCGTCAACGGCGCCGGCTCATGCGGCTCGCCGTTCAGCTCGACGATGACCTGCGTTCCCACGCCCTCCTGGGACTTCACGCGCATGCCGGAATCTTCTCCGTAAAAGAAATGGATGCGCTGAAGCACGTTGAAGAGCGCCAGGCCGCAACCTCGCTTGACGGAGCCGTCGGCGGTAATGCTCTCGGGCTCCTCCAAGCGATGCTGCTCAAACAGATGCGCGCAGACCTCTTCGCTCATACCGATGCCATCGTCCTCGACGATGATCTCCAAACCGTCATCGGTCTCGAAAGCCCTAACATGAATAGAAAGCGGCTCGGTCTCGCGCTGCGCGTGTTTGATGCAGTTTTCGAGCAACGGCTGCAAGATAAACGGCGGCACCATACAATCGCGCACCTCAAAGTCGATATCGACCGAGACGCGCAGACGGCCGTCGCCATAACGAGCCTGCATAAGATTGATATAGCGAGTGCCCTGTTCCACCTCGTGCTCGAGCGTTGTGAGGGTATCGGAATCAGAAAGCGTCTGACGGTAGTAATTGGAAAAGTCGATCAGCAGCGACCTGGCCTTGTCCGGCTCGGTACGTACGAGTGACACGATGGTGCTGATGGTGTTAAACAGAAAATGAGGATCGACCTGCGATTGCAAGGCGCGCAGCTCCACGCGGGCCGTAAGCTCGTCCTGGCGCTCGAGCTCAAAGCTCGCAAGCTGCGTGGAAATGAGGTCGGCAAAGCCCGAGGCAAGCGCCGTCTGGCGCATATCGATGCTGCTCAGACGGGGATAATACAGCTCGAGCGTGCCCACGCAATGCCCGCGCACGGTAAGCGGTGCGACAATACCGGCGCGCAGGCGCGGAAAGTAGCCACCCGTCTCGGTCGAGGCATCGCGCGAGAACACGCTTTGCTCACCGCTGTTGATCACGTTGAGCGTAGTCCGCAGTACTACCGGGGTGCCCGCGGGGCATTTTGCCGAGTCCTCGCCCCAGCTTGCCAACACCTGCTTGCCGTCGGTAAAGCAGATGGCAGAGGCGATAGTTTCGGACAGGATGATCTTAGAGGCGCCCAGGGCAGCTTCGGGCGTAAGGCCGCGCGACGTGTAGGCGAATATTTTTGAAGCGATGGCGAGCGTGCGGTCGGTTGCGCTCGATGTGAGGTCGTCGGGAACGACAAAGACGTACGAGAAGAAGAAGCACAGCATGACCAAGCCGGCAATGACAACAACGGCCGGAACGGGATTGGGATTATCGGTTAGATCCCAGATGAGCAGCAGGATAAGCAGCGGAACGACAATACCGAGCAAGATGGCTTGAACCACATGCTGAGCGGTACGAAAGACCTTGGTAGAGTTGTAGCTCTTGCCCAGAATCAGCCTATTGAGATCCACCGTCATCTCCTTCTTACTGACGCACCCCATAGCAATAAAGAGGGCCGCAAGCGACCCTCTCCATTGCATTATGCAATCAAATACTGTGTTTTACATCAAGCCATCGATGAACGGTAGCTTAAGCGCTGTACTTGTTTGCCTCGCCGAAGGTGCCGGCCTCGACAATCCAGCCGTCCTTCATGATGACGTCCATGTTGTCGGTGTTGAGCACGTGGATGTCGGCGGCGACGTCACCGTTGACGACCAGCAGGTCGGCGCACTTGCCGGCCTCGATGGAACCGGTCTCGTCCTCGATGTGGCACATCTTGGCACCGTTGAGAGTGGCGCAGGTGATGGTCTCGACCGGGGTGAAGCCGATCTTGTCGACGAACTCGTACATCTCCTCGATGGAGCAGGTGCCGTACGGGGTGACGAAGGAGAAGGAGTCGGAGCCGATCGTCATGACGACGCCGCGCTTCTTGGCCTCGCGCAGGCAGTCGTAGTTGCGCTGCAGCTCCTTCTCGACCAGGGTGCCCTCGTACTTGTCGTGCAGCTCGGGGACGTAGACGGGCGGATAGGTGGCGTACCAGGTGGGCAGGAAGGCGATCGTCGGGGTGAAGAAGGTGCCCTGCTCGGCCATGAGGTCCATGGTACGCTCATCGATATCGAAGCCGTGAATCAGCTGCTCGCAGCCAAAGCGAACGGAATCGTAGGCAGCGGCGTGGTTGTTGTAGCAGTGGCTCCACACGGGGATGCCGACCATCTTGGCCTCTTCGACCACGGCCTGAATCTCCTCGGAGCAGTAGTGCTGGTCGCGGCCGGAGTCCCAGCGCCAGATGCCGCCACCGGTAGCCCAGATCTTGATGGCATCGGGGTTCTCGCGCAGGCGACGACGGACGGCCTTGCGCAGATCCCAAGGACCGTCGACCTGATCGCCCCAGGGGTGCGATTCCTTGTTGAGCTCCTGGCTGCAGTGGTGGGAGTCGCCGTGGCCGGCAACGCGGCAGAAGCCAAGGCCGGTGGCCAGAACGCGCGGGCCCTTGAAGACGCCCTTGTCGATGCAGTCACGGATCTGGATACCAAAGCGACCGATCTCGCAGACGGTGGTGAGGCCGTGGGTGAGGCAGTCGTAGGCCTGCTTGACGGCGACGGCCTGCTTCTCGAGGAGCGGCTGCATGACCCAATCGGTATCGTCGTCGGTCAGGTTGCCCGAGAAGTGCAGGTGGGTGTCGATCAGGCCGGGAAGGACGGTCTTGCCGGCGGCGTCGATAACCTCAACGCCCTCGGGAAGGTCCTGCATAGCACCGGCGTACTCGATCTTGCCGTTGTCGTCGACGAGAACGAGGGAGTTCTCGACCGGCTCGGCACCGGTACCGTCGATGAGCTTGCCGCCAACGATTGCATACTTAGTGGACATGGTTCCTCCTTATGGATCCATATAGTGGGCGAGGCCGTGTTGGGTTAAGGCCTCACAAAGCTACCCAAGTGGCGCCGGGTTCGGCGCGCGGAAGAGAGGGTCCCGCGCACCCGATCCGCCCCGGCTCGGCGTTACTTTTTGCGGGAATTGGTGAAGGCCATGAGAGCCAGGCCGACGGCCAGCCAGCCGATCACGATGCTCCACTCCACCATGTTGAGGGAGGCGGGAGAGAACGGAATCACGAGCAGGCCGATGATGATGGCGCAGGCAGCGATAGCGAGGCCGATGCCAAACTTGCCGCCGGGCACCTCGTAGGGACGAGGCAGGTCGGGCTCGGTGAAGCGCATGCGCAGGCAAGCGAGGGCGACCATACCGCAGGAGAAGATGAAGGCGAGAGCCGACACGTTGGTCAGAGGGATGAGCATGTTCTTGCCCAGGAACGGACCGACGACGGTGATGACGCCCAAGACGACGCAGGCAAGCTTGGGAGCGCCGGACTTGGGGTCGACCTCGGCGAACTGCTCGGGCAGCTGGCCCTTGCGGCCCATGGCGAGCATGATGCGGCTCGTGGCGCCGTAGAAGGAGTTCATCGGGCCCATGGGTCCAAGCGTAGCGATGACGAGCATGGCCAGGTACAGAAGCATGTTGATGCCCTTGAGGCAGGCAAGCGCGGGAACCGGGCTCTTAACGAACTCATGCCAGTCGAGGATGGTGCCGAACGAGTAGATGCAGACCATGTAGAAGCCGCCGGCGGCCAGCAGTGCCAGGGAGATGATCTTGCCGAACTTGTTCCAGTTGAGGCCCTCGGCTGCTTCCTCAGCCTGCTGAGGAATGGTGTCGAAGCCAGCGTAGAAGAACGGGGTCAGAACCAGGACCGACACGATGCCGGCGAACAGGCTGGAGCTCTCGGTAGCGGCCTTGCCGCCGCCAGCGCCGGTGACCTGGGAGAACACGGGCATGGCATTGTCCGGCGAGCCGGTGAACAGCGAGACGCCCATGGCGAGCAGCATGCCGCAGAGCAGGGCCTTGGTCAGGAAGGCCTGGAGCTTGGCGGCCGAGCTGGCACCGCGGAAGTTGAGGAAGATGACGTAGACTGCAAAGCCGAGCGCGATCAGCGTCGGGAACAGGTAAACGTCGGCCCCCAGGATGGTGTAGAGCTTGACGGCGCGCAGCCACTCAAGGCCGGGCAGGCTGCCGAACATCTCGGACACGAGGGTCGAGATGGCGATGGCCTCCCACGGGCACAGGATGCCGTTGCCCAGGGCCAAAAGCCATCCGGTGATGTAGCTCAGCGTACGGCCAAAGCTACGATCGACATACTCGACGATGCCGCCCGAGATGGGGATAGCAGCCGTGAGCTCACCGAAAACAGCTCCGACGGGCACGAGGAAGATTGCACCCAAGAGGAATGCGATCATAGCGGGAACGGGACCGCCGCCCACGACCATCCAGTCGCCGACCTGCAGAACCCAACCGGTACCGATGATGGCACCGAAGCCGATGGTGAAGAAGTTCCAGAGCGAGAGCGTTTTCTTCATGCCGCCGTTATCCTCGACTGCAACTTCTGCGTTCTTGTCCGCCATTGTTCCCCTCCTTTCCTATTTGACGCCCTTGGCGTCACCCCTTGCGCGGTCCGTTTTGCCGCGCGCTTTTATTCCATGGCTTTAAGATACGGCCTTGGCGCAGCAGCGCCGCTCGCAGCTCGACCGAAGGCAGAACTGCAAAACGAGCGGCACCGTTTTTGGGACGAACGGCGGGAGACGTCATTCGTCTTGGACGCTTTCATCTTGTCTGCTTTTGAATACCTGTTGCCATGACGCTTGGCGCGCGGCGCGGCAACGTTCATACCATTTGTCAGGCTTTTGGCGCACATACCCATGTGCCGTGCATCTTTTTATGTAGGATAGACAAGTTACACATGAGGCAAGGTGATTCGAATGGCATACGGATACAATGACGGCGACCAACGGCCACAAAGCGTGCGCCTTGCCGGCCGCGCCACGCCAACGCCCAGAATCACCTCCGACAACGACAACCCGCAGCGCCCCCAAGAGCAGCTCGGGGCTTCTTCGCGGCAACAAAGCCGTACCGCGCAGCAGTCAGACCGCGTGAGTACGAGCACACGCCAACGCCAGACCGACACATCGCAGCCACGCCGCTACGATCGCCGTAAGACCGACTACTACGTCAAGCGCTCCTTTTCGCGACCTCAACGCGATCGCGGCAATTCCGCCCCTCACCCTGCGTCGCACGCCACAAGTCACGCGCTTCCGGCCCGCCGCCTACGCCTTACGCTTTGCTCCATCGCCGCCTGCCTCGTCTTTGTGTTTTTGGGATCCTGTATCTCCCACGGATCAGCCGGTCTTGAGCCCACTGCCGAAGACAAGCTGCTTAAAGCTCCCGTCGCGCCCGGTTACTCCTTTGCGTTCTCGACCCCACGCTCGCAATGGCAAGCCGGCACCATGCCCCACATCTACCAAATTGACCCCGCATGGTCGGAACTGCCCTATGCCGGTGGCACTATTCGCGAAAACGCTTGCGGTCCTACCTGCCTCACCATGGTCTATATCTTTAAGACCGGCCATACCGATAAAACGCCGGTCGATATATGTGCACTGGCCGAAGCCGGCAACTACGCCCCCACCGGTGCCACCGAGTGGTCGTTTATGACAGGCGGTGCGTGGCAGCTGGGGCTCAACGGAACACAGCTCTATAACGATCGCGAATCGATTACCCAAGCACTTCGCTCGGGTGCGCCTGTCATCGCCGCAGTGCGCCCCGGTACGTTTACCAACGTAGGCCACTACATCGTGCTCTACGGCATCGACGATGCCAACCAGATTGGCGTCTACGACCCCAACTCGGCCAGCCGCAGCGCCCGCCGCTGGGGCGTCGTAGAGGTCCTCAACGAAGTCGAAGCCATGTGGGCCTACTACTAGTCATTGGGGACAGACTTAAATGGGTGGTCATTGGGGACGCTCTTGTTTGACTAGTCGTTTAAGAACGTCCCCAATGACCAGGTGAATAGCAAAAGCCCCGCAGTCGGAGCGGACTGCGGGGCTCATGAAGAGAGGCTAGTTTGTGGGCGCTTTGCCTGGCGCCCACGAGAGAGGCAACAGAGTAGAGACTACTCGTGGATGCGGGTACCGGAGAGGCCAGCCATGGTCTCGGCGGCCTTGTCCAGAGCGCCGATGATGCAGGTGCGGCCCTTGCGGGAACGGGCGAACTTGATGGCAGCGCGGACCTTGGGCTCCATGGAACCCTTGCCGAACTGGCCCTCGTCGGCCAGGCGCTCGGCCTCGTCGGCGGTGAGGTCCTCGAGCTCCTCCTGGTTGGGCTTGCCAAAGTTGATGGCGACATGCTCAACGGCGGTCAGCAGGAACAGAACGTCGGCGTCGCAGTCCTCGGCCAGCAGCTCGCCGCCCAGGTCCTTGTCGATGACGGCGGGAACGCCCTTGTAGCAGCCCTTGTTCTCGTAGTCGCGGACGACGGGGATGCCGCCGCCACCGCAGGCGATGACGATGAACTCGTTGTCGAGCAGGTTAAGGATGGAGTCAGCCTCGACGATCTTCTTGGGATCGGGGGAGGCGACGACGCGACGCCAGCCGCGGCCGGAATCCTCGACGAAGACCTTGGAGGGATCCTCGGCCATGAACTCCTTGGCCTGCTCCTCGGTGTAGAAGGGGCCGATCGGCTTGGTCGGGTTCTTGAACGCGGGATCGTCGGGATCGCACTCGATCTGGGTGACGACGGTGGCGGCGTGCCAACGCTTATAGCGCTTGTGCATCTCGCGGCCGATGCCCTGCTGCAGGTGATAACCAATGTAGCCCTGGGACATGGCGCCGCACTCGGGCAGCGGCATCTCGGGGGTACCGATGGCATCGTGGGCAGCGGCGAAGGCGTTCTGGATCATGCCGACCTGCGGGCCGTTGCCGTGGGTGATGATGATCTCATTGCCCTGCTCGATGAGACCGAGGAGAGCGTGGGCGGTGTTGCTCACGGCCTCGATCTGCTCGACGGGGTTGTTGCCGAGGGCGTTGCCGCCAAGGGCGACGACAATACGATCGGGCTTGCCAAGAGGCTTAGACATTGCTGGAATCCTTTCTGTAAAAGGCCTACAACCCATTAATAACCCGCGTCCGTGCGATACGCGAGTTTATTAAGGTTTATATTCTCTTTATCGCTCATTTTATTCATTTTGAAAATAGCGGAACGGTGAACGGTCGTTTTTGTCCGCTCAGCGTACAGAACTCCAGCTCAGACATATCTACGTAATTTACGTGCGACTTTATTTAAATGAAGCGAGGATTATGTCGGATTATGCAAACTACATCTCTGCTAAACACAAAACGGACAGCGCAATATCTTACTCGCACTATACGCGATTCTATACATTAATTTGACGAGTATGCATCCCTGCAAAAACATGGGGCTTTTCATCCAACATAAGGGATAGCCGATCGCGCTTCACCCCGCGGCAAGCGACTGCGAGTTCGCAGTATGGAACTTTACCGTCGGCTTCTGCATGAACGCTGCCGACGCCCTTTCGCTCCTGCGCGCCCAAGCAGCCGAGAACGCTAACGGCGCCACTGCCAACCTGGCCACCCTCAACAACGGCGCCGCCAGCCTTTTCGCAAAGTACCGTGCTGGCTCGCTGGCTTTGAGGCCTAAGCGAGCTTTGCTATTTGCCAATTTTTGTATGATTTGGGTCAAATCTATCTGCCAATTTTTGTATGATTAGGGTCAAATCTATTTGCCAATTTTTGTCATTGAGGGGTTTTAATGCTACGCCGTAAGGTCACTGACAGGCTTTTGAGCTGGAAGAACAAATCCAATAAAGCGTTGCTTGTTACTGGCGCGCGTCAGATTGGCAAGAGCTATGCAATTCGCGCGTTTGGAAAGAGCAACTACGCTTCGTATTATGAGGTCAATCTGCTACTCGATGCCGAGGCAAGAGACGTACTTGTTGGCGCTAAGAACTCCATTGACTTCATCAACCGTGTGGCCCTTCTTGCGGATGCACCGCTTGTTGAAGGAGACACGCTTATCTTCGTCGATGAGATTCAGGAGTATCCGCAGATCGTTACACTTATGAAGGCGCTGGTCGAGGACGGACGCTTTAGCTATGTCTTCTCGGGGTCTATGCTTGGGACTGAGTTTAAGGGGATCTCTTCTTTTCCGGTGGGGTATGTCGAGCACATTGTTATGCGACCGATGGATTTTGAAGAGTTCTGTTGGGCAAACAGCATCAGCGAGAATGTGCTTGCAGACATTCGCAGCTGCCTTGTCGAGAGACGTCCCGTCGAAAACTATATTCATGAGGCGATGCTCAAAAACTTTAGAGCCTATATCGTTTGCGGCGGCATGCCAGAGGTCGTTCAGAACTATATCGATTCGGGCTATTCGCTCGTGAGAACGCGTGAGCTTCAAATTCAGCTAGTCGATCAGTACAAAAGCGATATCTCTAAATATGCATCGACTCGAGCGTTTAACGTTCGCTCCATTTTCGAGCAAATTCCCGTTCAGCTTGAGGCGGAGTCCCATCGCTTTATCGTCTCGTCTCTAGGCGAGGGAGCTCGTCTTCAAAAATACGAGCAGGATTTCCTATGGCTGGTGAACGCAGGCGTTGGATTGATGGTCCCCCAGGTGACGGAGGCCCGGAGTCCTCTTAAGAGGACAGAGAAGGCAGCCGCCTTCAAACTATACGAGTCCGATACAGGAATGCTCGCATCGCGATATCCCGGTAGCACGGCACGCGCTGTATATCTAGATATGAAAACCCCCAACCTCGGCGGTCTCTATGAAAACGTGGTCGCGCAGGAGCTTGTTGCCCTCGGAGCAGATACGTGGTACTACCAAACACGTGAGGTCGGTGAAGTCGACTTTGTAATCGAAGGCGCCCGAGGACATGTTGTCCCAATCGAAGTCAAATCGGGCAAGAAAGTTCGAGCACATGCGGCCCTCGATCGCCTGATGAGTGTGGGCGAGTACAAGATTCCCGAGGCCGTTGTGCTGAGCCACGAAAACCTTAGCGAAGAGGGCAAGATCCTGTACGTTCCAATCTATATGACATTCTGCCTCGATGAGTTTATGGAAAAGGACGACCCCAACAACGATTTCTCATTTGCACCCATATCTCTCTAGATCATCTGAACCAACAACCAAGCCCCCTCCATAACCAAAGTAACGCGTGGTTTCGCGGCCGCGCCGCGAAACAGCGACGGGGACAAAAGGCCCCCACAACCACGTCCCTCATGCAGCCCCACAATCCGAGGACGTAGTCGTAGCAGGATCTGAGGGCTAACCTTCGCGGACACTCCGCAGGACGAAAGAACCCCCGCCGCACGTAGTGCGCAGCGGGGGTTCTTTCATGTCCGAGGACGTCCGCGAAGGTCAGCCCTCAGATCCTGCGGTGGGAGACCTAGGCCTCGTTGTACACCGTCTTGAGCTTCAGCAGGTGAGCGTAGCGGTCCATGGCGGCCTGCTCGTTCTCCTTGAAGAGCTCCTCGGCGCGCTCGGGGAAGGAACGCGTCAGCGAAGCGTAACGGGCCTCGTTCATCAGGAACTCCTGATAACCGCCCGCGGGCTCCTTGGAATCGAGCGAGAACTTCTTGCCGGCAGCAGCCTCGGGGTTGAAGCGGAAGAGGTTCCAGTAACCGCACTCGACAGCCTTCTTCATCTCGGCCTGGCAGTTCTGCATGCCACCCTTCTTGATGGAGTGCATCTCGCAGGGGCTGTAGCCGATGATGAGGGACGGGCCGTCGTAGGCCTCGGCCTCGTGGATGGCCTTGAGGGTCTGAGCCGGGTTGGCGCCCATGGCGACCTGCGCCACGTAGACGTAGCCGTAGCTCATGGCGATCTCGGCCAGGGACTTCTTCTTGGTCACCTTACCGGCAGCGGCGAACTGAGCGACCTGGCCCAGGTTCGAGGCCTTGGAGGCCTGACCGCCGGTGTTGGAGTAGACCTCGGTGTCGAAGACGAAGACGTTGACGTTGTGGCCGGAAGCCAGGACGTGGTCCAGGCCACCGAAGCCGATGTCGTAGGCCCAGCCGTCGCCGCCGAAGATCCAGAAGGACTTCTTGGTGAGGTAAGCCTTGTCGGCGAGGATCGCCTTGGAAGCGTCGCAGCCGCACTTCTCGAGCTCGGCAACGTAGGCAGCAGCAGCGGTCTTGGAGGCCTCGGCGTCGTTGACGGAGTCGATCCAAGCCTGGCCGGCGGCCTTGAGCTCATCGGACGGACCATCGGCAGCGATGATGTCCTGGGTAGCGGCGATCAGCTTCTTCTGGACGGCCTCGTAACCGACGGCCATGCCCAGACCGTGCTCGGCATTGTCCTCGAACAGGGAGTTGTTCCACGCCGGGCCGTGACCGTCCTTGTCCTTGCAGTAAGGAGCGGTGGCAGCGGGGTTGCCCCAAATGGAGGAGCAGCCGGTGGCGTTGGAGATGAACATGCGGTCGCCGGCGACCTGGGTCACCAGACGTGCATAGGCGGTCTCGGCGCAGCCGGCGCAGGAGCCGGAGAACTCCAGGTAGGGCTGCTTAAACTGGCTGCCCTTGACGTTGGCCGCGATGAGCTCCTTCTTCTCGGAGACGTTCTCGACCATATAGTCCCAAACGGGCTGCTGGTCCATCTCCTGCTCGGTGGGAACCATCTCGAGAGCACCCTTGGGGCAGACCTTGACGCAGTTGGTGCAGCCCATGCAGTCGAGCGGGGACACGGCCATGGTGAACTTCATGCCCTTGGCCTTGGGGCCCATGGCGTCGAGCGTGCGGGTAGCCTCGGGCGCGGCGGCAGCCTCGTCCTCGGTCATCGCGAACGGACGGATGGTGGCATGCGGGCACACATAGGCGCACTGGTTGCACTGGATGCACTTGGTCTCGTCCCAGTGGGGAACGACCACGGCGACGCCGCGCTTCTCGTATGCGGAGGCGCCCAGCTCAAACTGGCCGTCAGCGCAATCGACGAAGGCGGAAACAG
Source organism: uncultured Collinsella sp. (assembly GCA_900541825.1). Taxonomy (GTDB): domain Bacteria; phylum Actinomycetota; class Coriobacteriia; order Coriobacteriales; family Coriobacteriaceae; genus Collinsella. The sequence goes on along the minus strand of UQLJ01000014.1, from coordinate 42,479 downwards.
GCAGGCTGTCGCCGTCCATGCGATCGATGGGCTCGAGCAGGTTCTTGACCTGCTGGGCGATAGCGGACTTGGTCTCCTCGGAGAGCTCGACGGGAGCGGCATCCTCGGCGGTAGCCCAGTCGGCCGGAACCTCGAACTTACGGAAAGCGGTAGCGCCGGCATCGATGGCCTTGTGGTTGGCGTCGACGATGGCCTGGCCCTTCTTCATGTAGGACTTGGTAGCCGCGTCCTTCATGTACTGCAGGGCGTCCTCGGCGGGCAGGACCTTGGCCAGCGCGAAGAAGGCGGACTGGAGCACCGTGTTGGTGCGCTTGCCCATGCCGACCTTGGCCGCCAGGTCGATAGCGTCGATCAGGTAGACGTTGACGTTGTTGTTCGCGATGTAGCGCTTGGCCACGGCGGGCATGTGCTCGGCGAACTCCTCGTCGCTCCACTGGCAGTTGACCAGGAAGGTGCCGCCCGGCTTGACGTCGCGGACCATCTTGAAGCCCTTAACGATGTAGCTGGGGTTATGGCAGGCGACAAAGTCGGCCTTGGTCACGTAGTACGGCGAACGGATCGGGGAATCACCAAAGCGCAGGTGCGAGACGGTGACGCCGCCGGTCTTCTTGGAGTCGTACTGGAAATAGGCCTGGACGTACTTGTCGGTGTGGTCGCCGATGATCTTGATCGAGTTCTTGTTGGCGCCGACGGTACCGTCGCCACCCAGACCCCAGAACTTGCACTCGATGGTGCCGGGGGCTGCGGTGTTGGGCGCATCCTCGACCTCGGGCAGGCTCAGGTTGGTCACGTCATCGACAATGCCGATGGTGAACTCGCGCTTGGGCTCGTCCTTCTTAAGCTCCTCGAAAACAGCGAACGCGGACGCGGGAGGCGTGTCCTTGCTGCCCAGGCCATAACGGCCGCCGACGACCTTGATGCCCGTCTTGCCGGCCTCGTAGAGAGCGGAGACGACGTCCTGGTAGAGCGGCTCGCCGATGGAACCCGGCTCCTTGGTGCGGTCCATGACGGCGATCTTTTTGACGGTCTCAGGGAGAACGTCGACAAAGTGCTTGATGGAGAACGGACGGAACAGGCGAACCTTGACCAGGCCGACCTTCTCGCCGTGAGCGTTGAGGTAGTCGATGACTTCCTCGAGCACGTCGCAGAAGGAGCCCATGCACACGACGACGCGATCAGCATCGGGAGCGCCGTAGTAGTTGAACAGGCCGTAATCGGTGCCGAGCTTCTCGTTGATCTTCTTCATGTAGCCCTCGACGACGGCGGGAAGCTCGTCGTAGACCTTGTTGCAGGCCTCGCGGTTCTGGAAGAAGATGTCGCCGTTCTCGTGGCTACCGCGGGTATGCGGGTGCTCAGGGTTGAGCGCGTGATCGCGGAAAGCCTGGACAGCGTCCATGTCGCACATCTCGGCCAGATCCTTGTAGTCCCACATGGCGACCTTCTGGATCTCGTGGCTGGTGCGGAAACCGTCGAAGAAGTTAAGGAACGGGGTCTTACCCTCGATGGCGGCAAGGTGAGCCACCGGCGAGAGGTCCATGACCTCCTGGACGTTGCCCTCGGCGAGCATGGCGAAACCGGTCTGGCGACAGGCCATGACGTCGGAGTGATCGCCAAAGATGTTCAGGGCGTGCGAAGCGACGCAACGCGCGGAGACGTGGAAAACGCCCGGGAGCTGCTCGCCTGCGATCTTGTACATGTTCGGGATCATCAGGAGCAGACCCTGAGAAGCCGTGTAGGTGGTGGTCAGAGCACCGGCACCCAGCGAACCGTGAACGGTACCGGCTGCACCTGCCTCGGACTCCATCTCGACGACCTTGACCGGGGTGCCGAAGATGTTCTTGCGACCCTGGGCCGCCCACTGGTCGACATGGTCGGCCATCGGGCTGGACGGCGTAATGGGATAAATTCCCGCTACCTCGGTGTACGCATACGAAACATATGCGGCCGCCTCGTTGCCGTCCATAGACTTAAACTTACGCGCCATATACCCCTCTCCTCTCATATAGGTATACAGGCCCCGGCGATCGCCGGGATATTGGCGTGATGGGATTTTCGTTGTTGCTTCCAATCATCTGGCAGGCGGACTCAGCAGCAGGTACATGGCGTGGAGAGAAGGCATGCCAAGGCGAGGAGGGCTGCACGCGCTCCACAGGCCCAGCTACCCGTCTTGCACATGACCGAGCGCCGCAAAGGCCGCATGCCGGATGCTCCCGGGCACGCCCCGGCGATGGGAAGCGCCCGCAACGAAAATCCGCATGCGGGTTTATTGTACCCCGCCGTCAAGTGTAATTTCGGCAAATATAGGCGGGCGGTAAAGGTTTACCTTGGGTGACTGCCAAGGGCCAAAATGGCCTCTCCATCCCCAGGCGACCGGCTCTGGCGCGCCGAGGAGTGTCCCCAAGTGCCGGCAGAAAAGGAACGTCCCTAACTGCCGGCTAGAGGGCACCGAAGAGGATGGCATAGGTAGTGGATTCGCCGAGCTTGAGCTCGTCGCCGGGATTGAGTTGGGCGGAACGGCCGGGCTCGACCTGAATGCAGACGCGCGTGGCTCCGTTTACCACCACGGTTCCGTTGGTGGACGACAAGTCCTCGACGTGCCAGATATTTTGAGCATCGCACCAGATATGGGCATGGCGGGCCGAGACATCGTCGCCGACGTCGGTAATATCGCCCTCACCAGTGGCCAGCGCGCCAATCTCAACACCCTGCTCACTCGGCTGAATCCAGCGCGGGGCGCTCACGACAAAACTGTTTTGCACGCGCAGCAAGCCCAAGGGGTGCGCCGGGGCGGGTTCGCGTTCGCCTGCAGTCAGCGACATGCCAAGCGAACGCGGCGTGGATGTGCCTCCGCCACAGGTCGCGTGCGCGTAGTCGATGGCATAGTTCACCGAGGACCGCACATCCGCCGAACAACCGACGGCGACAAACAGCACCAGCACGGCCTCGGCGCGCTCGGCGGGCATGAGTTCCGCCGCCTGGGACAGGCGATCGAGCGCGTTGCAATAGGGATTCGTGTCCTGGTGGCATTCCTCGAGTGCCCGCACCATGGGCTCGCCAGCGGGGCCGCACACCATATTGGTCACGGCCGCGGCGTCCATGGGATTGCGACGGCGCAGGGCCAGTTGCGACATAATACGCGCAGCCGAGGTACCGTATTCGGCAAAGTAGCGCTGCTGAAGCGTGCCGACCGGCGCGCGAACGATAAAGCGGGAAACCCAAGAGCGATCGGCGGCTCGGCTCTGCGGGCTGCGGCCGTCGGCGAGCGGACGGGACGAAAGCACCAAGCCGCACAGCTCGATATGGCTCAGATGCGCCGCGCGCTTAAAGATGTCAAACATGGCCCCGCATGGGGTGAGCTCAACTTGAGATGCCATGACCTAGGCCTCCTTGGTCGTAGAAATAGAATCGGACGATACTTCGACAGGTCCGCCAAAAGTACGGGCAGCTGCGGCTCCACCGGCAAGCGGAGTCGCCATCTGGGCTTTTGTGCGTCGCGGTGCCGAAACGGGAAGTTCAAAGGCAAAGCCCATCGCAAGCAAAAACCACGTAAGCGTATAGGTTGCAACCAGAGCGGCAACAAGGCCGCCCATCACGGCGCGTTGGGAAAATACGCTACATGCAGCCACAACCAGCACCGGAACCTCGCAGGCAGAAAGCGCAAGCACACCCTGCAGGAAGCCCGAGCGCCGATCGCGCGCAAGTGCCCCCGCGGCAACGCCGGCTATGCCTGGCAGCGCCAACGCCAGTGCGGCAATAATACCCGGTAGCGACCCAGACCACACGAGCGATCCCAAAGTCGCCGTCACGCGAGCGCCCGACGCCAGCAGCGCGGCCGAAACCACGACCACAGCCCAAACCACGCCACAGACGACCGCCGCGCCGACCATCAGCGCGCGACGAACCGCGCGGCCGGACGCATCCATGGGGCACGGCGTGAGCGGCTCGCCGCGGAGCGAACGACCGACATTTTGTGCATAGTGGTCACAAAACGCCGAGAGCGCCGCCTCGACCGCCGCCGGCTCGGGACGATCTTTTTGATGGCTGGACAGACAGGCCATCACCACGTCGAACAGCTGGGCATCGATAAACGCCAGCGCATCGCGTAGCTCCTCGGAATCCGGCTCAAGCCCCAACTGCTGGGCCTGCTCAGCCGCGGCGAGCGCCACATCGGGCTCACGACGAAGCAGCTGAGTCAAATCGCAACCGGGCGCATGGGCACCAATGGGATAGTCGGGCAGCGTGTCCATCTTGAGACGGTAGGGGCTGGCGATGTCGCGCGTCTTTTTGCGCGAACCCGAGGTGCCCGAAGTGCTCGGCGCAGCTTCGTATGGCGCGACGCCGGCAATGAGCTCGTAAACCGTGCTTGCCGCGGCGTATACGTCGATCGCCGGCGACATACGCAAAGCGCGCAGGTCGGGAATATCGTCGGTGAGCATCTCGGGCGGAGCGTAGGCCACCGTCGCGCGACGCAGCGTGGCATAGCGCTCGGTAAAGGATGCCTTGCCGCCGGTACCGGCCACGGCCGACGCAGGCTCGAGCGCCAGCGACGAGCCAAAGTCGATCAGGCACAGGTCAAAGGTGCCCTCGGCAAGCTGCCGGTCAAGCGGTAAACGCGCCGTACGCACCATAATATTAGCGGGCGAGATATCGCGATGGACAAAGCCCTCCCCCACCAGGCTCATGCGGCAGAGCAGGTCGAACAGGTCGCGCCCCAAGCGCGCCGCCACAAGCGGCGACAGGCGTCCGGCATCGTCCACGGCAAGTCGCGAACGCAAGCGGGCAAGCGTCTCGCCCTCGACCCATTCCATGACAATTGCAGGCACACCGTCGACCTCGCCCCAGCCATAGAGGCGGGGAAAGCCCTTAAGGCCCGAAAGGGCGCGATGGCATTCGTATTCCTCGCGAAACGCCGCCTTGAACTTGGCGACCAGCGCCTCGTGAGCGGCATCGTCGTCAAACTCATCGCGCGTCGGCAAGATGAGCTGTTTGAGTGCTACGTCCTCGCCTTGGGCGTTGACAGCACGCGTCACGCGGCCGATACCGCCACGGCGCATGGTGGCATCGTCGGCAAACAGTATCGTAAAACGACGCAGATAGGCAGGCAGTTCGTCCTGACCGAGCGCAATGGCCGGCTCAAACCCGTCGACACGCGCCAGGCGCAGGCCGACCATGGGATCGCGACCGAGCGATTGTGGTGTGGTGGATGCAAGATCGGTCATCATAGGGCAAGCGCCGCCACGTTATTGTTGAAGTTACCGAGCGCGACGTCATCATCGCCGTAATGGCCGACCCATTGACATAGGTTGGTGTAACAGCCCCACAGATTGGCATACTGCTGATACCACCTTGACCGGGGCGAGAATGTCTGACGACCGAACTCGGCTCGAATGACAAACATCTCCCCGACCAGGCTGTCGCACGGCCTGGGATCTCCCGTAGAGTTATAGGTCGAGACCACGTCATTGGCACGAGAAACATAGCCGTCGAGCATGTTGTACTTGGTCACAAGCCAACTGTGAATACTCTCTTCCTCAGCAGCGGAAAGGCCGCCGGAGTTTGCATCGTTGTCAGTGTTGCCGCCCGTCGAGCCGCCGTTTCCAGGCCCTCCGGTAGAGGAACCCGACCCAGAGCCGCCGCCCGAACTCGATGAATCCGAGCCGGAGCCAGAAGTATCCGAGCTACCGGGCTTTCCGGACTGCTGGGCGTCCTGCTCCTTTTGCTGCTCGACCTTATTCACCGTTGCCGCCACGCTATTGTTGGACAATCGATCGATGATCTTGGTGTTGGTGAGCACGATGGTTTTGCCATTGGCAAGCGTGACTTCGTTGTCCGGGGCCTCGGCGCCGTCCGCATCGTCGGTGCCAAACACAATATGCCCGACCACACTTGCCCAAGCATATCCAGTCGTGGTGCCCAGATCGCTTTTGACCTCATGCCCCACGCGCGGTTCGCGTGCGGCATGCGCCTGTATCATGGACGGCACGGTCATGCCATAGGCAGAAACGCCAGCTATGACCAGCACCAACGAGCACGATAGCAGTGCGTACGCCCGCGGAGCCAAGCCCAGTCGGCATCGCATGCGCACCGCGGCGCCGCGCTTTGTCTGAGTGCCACCGGGCCGCATGCGTTCTCCTCCAACAAAAACACGCCGCTCGGGAGCGGCGCATTCATTCGAATCCATATTTGAGTGTATCAGCGAACCCAAAAGGTTGCGCAACGAATGAGCAAATTAAGGATGCGAGTGGAAGCATCCATGCGATAAGCGGATACAAAGCATCTTTGTTGCACAACAAACTTACAGTCGCACAGGGAAATTATGACTACCCCGTGCGTCGCGAGGAAAACATACGGCAGGAGCAGGCTCGCCACCTAAATCGCGCGACGGGCCTCGATGGCGCGGCCAAGCGTAAGCTCGTCGGCATACTCCAGGTCGCCGCCCACGGGAAGGCCGCTTGCCAGACGCGACACCTCGACGCCCAACGGCTTGATGGTACGGGCCAGATAGCTCGCCGTGGTCTCGCCCTCAATATTGGGGTTGGTGGCAATGATGACCTCATGGATATCCTCGTGGCCCAGACGCGCCAGCAGCTCGCGGATGTGCAACTGCTCGGGACCAATCTTGTCCATGGGACTGATCACGCCGCCCAATACGTGGTAGAGACCGTGGTAGCTGCCCGTGCGCTCGATCGCCTGGACGTCGCGCGGCTCGCCCACAACGCAAATGCGAGTGGTATCGCGCATCGGGTCCTGGCAGATGGAGCACTCGTCGGCCGTGGCGTAGTTAAAGCAGCGGCTGCAAAAGTGGACCTCCTGCTTGACCTCCAGGATGGCCTCGGCCAGGCGGCGGGCCTCCTCGGCATCGGCCTCGAGCAGGTAATAGGCGATGCGCTGGGCCGACTTGGGACCAATGCCCGGCAGACGGCCCAGTTCATCGAGCAGTTTTTGCAGACTGTGATTTGCACTCATTTATATGTGTGTCTTAGAACGGCATGCCCGGGATGTTGAGGCCGCCGGTGATGGCGCCCATCTGCTTGTTGGCGAGCTCGTTGACGCCGCGGACGGCCTCGTTGACGGCAGCCATGATCATATCCTGCAGCATATCGACGTCCTCGGGATCGAGCGCATCGGGATCGATGGTGAGGTTGACGAGCTCCATCTCGCCGTTAACGGTCACCTTGACCATGCCGCCGCCGGCAGAGGCGTCAACGGTCTGGGACTTGAGGTTCTCCTGCGCGGCGGCAAGCTGCTCCTGCATCTTGCGAGCCTGCTTCATCATCTGCTGCATGTTCATACCGGCCATGATGGCTCCTTTACGTGCGGCCGCACGCCGAGCTGCAAGGGCAGCCGGAGCACGGCGGGACTTTCAAACTCAAAAATCGTACCACGGCGCGCGGCGAGAGAGCGGGGCGGACGTGTTACCTCAGTCGATATACATGTCCTCCAATACAAACCGCACTCAAAGATTATGCAAGGTCGAATTATGCAAGGTTGCATAATATCGCACACTCAATCTAGTAGAGCCGAATCCGGCATTTCATGTGCGCCACTAAATAGCTAAATGCCGAACCGCTGCTCGAGGCGGCGCACATGGCGGCAGGGTATAATTTGATTGCCATAGATAGTAATTTGGAGGTGCCCCATGAATGCCCCCAACGCGCTCCAAAACATCCGCTCAAAACACCCCGTTGCATATGTGGTTCTCTATCTCTTTGTCGGCTGGGCATTGCTGGTTGTCATCACCCATGCCATAGCTTTTGGAGCAGAACTGCTGATAGCCAGCTCGGACCAGCCCGTCGTCAAATGGGAGACGACCGATGAGTGCACCGACGGAACCCGAACCATTTACTACAACAGCCCGTCCCTCTATCAAGAGCTCAAGGTCAAGATAAAAGATTCCAAGATTGTCGATGCCGAGCTAGGCGTTTATTTGGCAATCGGAGCAACCATTAACGCCGAGCAAGTCGAGTACACGAACAGCCATGCGACGTATCGTATCGACCTCAGCATCCTAGGCCGACCGTCACGCACCTGTCTGCTCAAATGCGACATACGCGGCACCACACTACACATGTCCGAAATACAGATGCGCCCGGACAAGGGGTCCTCTTCTTGAGCAGTATACCCGCCTGCACAGCTACTCCACCGGCTTGAAGATGGTGGCCTGGCCAAAGACGCTGCGGATGAGGGCCTTGGCCTCGTCCTCGGTCTGCGGGATGCTCGGGGCTGCGCCCTGATGGCCGAAGGGGCTGCCGGCGCCGGGGTTGGACTCCCAAGGGGCAGCGGGGGCGTCCCCCTCTTTGGGGGCAGCTGCAGCGGACTTGGGCGCGGACGCCGCACCCGGCACGTCGAACGGAGGAAGATCGTCCCCGCTCGCATCGCCGGCAAAGCCGCCGACCATGGCGTCGTCGTAGGGCACCTGCTCGGATTCCCACGGCGCGGACTGCGCGACAGACTGAGCCTTGGGGGCAGCCGAGCGCTCGGGCGCACGGGGTGCGGGCTCGGTCGGGAGCTTACCCGTGGCAGGAGCGCCGGCGGGGTTGTCGGAGCGTAGCCAGGGGGCTTTGCCTAGGTCAGACGACTTGGGCGCGGGCGAGGCGGGCTTGGACACGGGTGTCGGAGCAGCCGGTTTGGGCGCCGCGGGCTTAGGCGCCGACGGGGTCGACGCCGCTACCGGTGTCGCTTGCCGCTGCGGCGCGCTGGCGCTCGAGGATGCAGGGGCCGCCGAGGACACGGGTTGCGGGTCCGCAGATGCCGCAGCCCGTGCAGATGGAGAATGCTCCTCATGTTGAGGAGCCGGCGTGCCACCCCCATCCAAGACATAGTCGACGGTACGACGACCGAAGACTGCGCAGACCGTCGGCAGGACCACCGATTGCGTATCGGCGCGACCGAGCATCTTGATGGCAAAGGCCGAGCCCGCGGGGAACGAGACGGTGAGCTTGGAGCCGTCGTCGGCCGTGGCGCGGGCGTTGAGCAAAAGCCCTGCGTAGGAAGCCTGACGTGCCTTGACACGCTCGACAACCTCGGCCCATTTGCGCTGCAGCTCTCCGGCATCCTCGACCGCGGGCGTCTCGGCAGCACCGGCGACGGCAACCTGGGCGGCATTGTTGGACTGGGGCTTAGGTGCCGGAGCTATGGCAGGCGCGGGGGCCGCAACGGGCTGAGGCGTCGGAGCCGGCGCAGGCTGAGGTGCAGGCGCAGGCTGAGGTGCAGGCGCTGCAGGCTTGGAAGCTGACACGGACGCAGAACGGGGCGAAGGCTGGGCAGCCGAAACAGCAGCACCACGGTCCCAAGGCATACCGCCCTGGCGCGCGGACGTAGCAGCGGGGGCAGCGGATGCCGCCGGGGCGGCAGCGCGGGCGCCCGAAATGAGCGTCGGCTGTTGGGCAGCAGCGGGTACGGATGCTGCAGGCGCGGCGGCCTGAGCAGCAGCCACGCTCGCCGGCACGGCGGCGTTGGCAACCATGGCCTCCAGGCGTGCCACGCGCTCGGCCAATGCCTCAATCGTTAAATCAGCCTCGGGACGCGCCAGACGCGTGCAGGCAATCTCGAGCACCAGGCGCACGTCGCTCGCGCCCCTCATCTCCAGTGCGGCATCGTCGAGCACTGTCAGCACACGAGCCAGGCGGTCGGCAGGATGCTCGCCAAAGGCAGCGGCCTCGGCAGCAAGCGCCTCGGCCTGCTCGGAGCCGCCCTCAAACAACTCGGCACGGGCACCGGTAACGCAGGCAACATACACGTCGCGCACGTGCGCCACCAGGTCGCGCGTCAGCTCCAGCAGATCGTTACCTTCCTCGACCTGCGCGCGAATAAGCCCATACAGCTCGGCAACATCGCGATCGGCAATGGCGCGGGAAAACTCGCCCAGAATCTGGTCCGAAACCTCGCCTAAAAGCGAGCGGGCGTCGTCCGCATGCACAGAACCGTTGCCAAAGACGCTCAGCTGCTCCAGCGTGGACAACGCGTCGCGCATGCCGCCCTTGGCATGGCGCGCCACGATAGCCAGCGCCTCGTCGTCGTAATCGAAGCCCTCCTGCTCGCACACGTATGCCAGGCGATGCTCGATATCCTCGTTGCCGATGCGATGGAAATCGAAACGCTGGCAGCGTGAGAGGATGGTCTCCAGAATCTTTTGCGGGTCGGTGGTGCACAGCACAAAGATCACGTGTGCCGGCGGCTCTTCAAGCGTCTTGAGCAGCGCGTTGAACGCCGCCGTCGTGAGCATGTGGACCTCGTCGATGATATAGATCTTGTACTTGCCGCGCACCGGGGCAAAGTTGACGGAGTTGATGATCTCCTCGCGCACATTGTCCACGCCCGTGCGGCTTGCGGCATCGAGCTCGTAGACATCCGGGTGGTTGCCCTCGGCAATGAGCTCGCACTCCTCGCAAGTACCGTCGGGCATGCAGCCGCTTGCACCCTCGGCGCGCGCTGCCTCGGCATTACGGCACAGCAGCGCCTTGGCCAGAATGCGCGCCATGGTGGTCTTGCCCGTGCCGCGCGGTCCGCAGAACAGGTACGCGTGGGACAGGCGTCCCTCGGTGATGGCGTGCTCGAGCGTCGAGACGATATGCTGCTGGCCCACCACGGAGTCGAAGGTGAGCGGGCGATACTTTCGGTACAACGATTCCATGGGTGCTCCCCCGGGTATACTGAGTCTTGTTGCCGCGACGGCCATGCGGTCGCACGGCATACTGCATTCATAATAACCCGTACGGCGAGCCCGCCGCGATAGGAGTCCAAAGAGCATGGCAGACGCAGAGAGCAACCTCGTTCCCTCCGAAGCAGCCGACCAGGTCGAGGTCGCGCTCGAGGAGCAGGCCGCAGCCGATGACGGCATCCTGTACCTCAACGAGTACCAGTACGAAAACGACCTGGTCACCGACTTCGCCCGCCTGATCGCCTCGCCCAGGCGTCGCGGCTCGCTGTATGTCGCCGCGGCAATTGCCGCGCTCATCGGCATCGGCATGCTGGTGGCCGGCGGCAACTGGATCAAGTTTGGCGTCGTGTTGATCGTGTTCGGCGCCTTTTTGGCCTGGTGGAGCAAAAACCTGCACCACACCCTCGCCCGCGACTTTATCGATTCCGTCGAGGCCGACGAGTCCATGGGTGGCCGCTATCGCCGCGTCACCGCCAACGAGGACGGCCTGATGGTTTGGGGCAAGAGCGGCAAGTCGCAGTTTTTCCCGTTTGAGAAGCTCGACCACGTACTCGACGGTGAGCGCATCTTTGTGGCCATGTTCGCCGACCAGGGCGTGACGATCCCCAAGGACACCTTCGTCCGTGGCGATGCCGAGCAGTTCGGCCCCTTCCTCAAGGCCCGCATCAACAAAAAACTCCGCATCGAGACCAAGCGCAAGAAGATGAAGGCTGAAAAGGCCGCCGCCGAGGCCAAGCAGGGCGACAAGCCCCAGGAGACCAAGGGCAAGCAGCGCAAGCAGAAGAAGAACAAGAGGAAGCGCTAAGGCCAAGCCAGGCAGGCAGCCTCGCATCCCGCTATCCTCCCCATGCACCCGAGCGTGCTACACTAGCAGCATCTATGCCACCGCGAACGGCTCGGCTCCGCGCCCGCCACTCGCAAACGAACTTTAAACGCACGAGGGTTGGCCATGCCGCTTTTCTCGCAACATACCGCCCGGTTCTCGCCGGACGTTCCCTTGGAGGGCACCAGCTCTCGCGAGCTGCTCAAGCGGTACCAGCCGCTCGAGACACTTGCGACCGGCGGTTTTGGCTCCATCGAGATCTGCCGCGACACGCACCTGCGCCGCCGCGTCGCCATTAAGCGCATCCCCCTTATCAACGGTGCCGGCATGCCCGCCAGCGACATCATGGATGTCCTGCGCGAGGCGCACACCGCCGCCATGCTTCAACATCCCAATATCGTGCAGGTCATCGACTTTACGCACGACACAGCCTATGCCTACCTGGTTATGGAATATGTCGATGGCATGTCGCTGGCCGAGTTTTTGCACCGCGTGGACGGCCACTCACTTACCTTTGACGAGGCCGCGGCCATTGCCGATGCCCTGGGCCAGGCGCTCACCTTCGCCCATAGCAATGGCGTACTCCACCTGGACATTAAGCCCGCCAACGTGCTCATCGACCACTCGGGCAATGTAAAGCTCACCGACTTTGGCATGGCGCGACTGTCGTCCGCCGGTGGCTTTGGCGGCTCGCGCGGCGGCACCATCGGCTACATGCCGCCCGAGCAGCTCGATATCGAGACCGGCACGGTCGACGAGCGCGCCGATGTCTTTGCCCTCGCCTGTGTGATCTACGAGGGCCTGTGCGGCAGCGCTCCCTTTATGGCGGCCACGCCCGCCGACTCGCTCGGCCGCATCATCGGCGGCGCCACCTATCCCAGCGAGCTGATACCACACTTTCCCCCGGGAGCCGAGGCCGCGCTCATGAGCGCGCTCTCCCCCATGCCGCAGGACCGCCCCAACAGCATCGAGGCATTTTGCGACCAGCTCCTTGCCGGTCTGGGCAGCGTGCGCGAAGGCCGTCGCAGCCTGGAGCAAATGGTTGGCGAACTTTCGGATGACGAGCAGGAGCTCGACGATATCGAGCCGTCGCACTACGAGGACGACGCCATCGAGGTCGACCCCGCACTCGGCTGGGCGGGCACGCGCTGGAGCCATGCGCGCGACTACACCATGCGCACTATCTCGGCGCTAACGTGCGGCACCTTTAGCTTTTTGCTGATGCAAACGGCCGGGGTCGCGGCGCTTCCCGGCCTGGTCATTGCGGCCATCGCGATCGGAGCGGCGGCTGGCCTGGCCCCCCAGATCGGCTCGGCCATCTCGGCTGTGGGCTTTTTGGTGCTCATGGCCAACGCCACCATGCAGGCGCAGGGCATCCTGTCGATGCTGCCCGTCGCGGTGATCTTTGCCGCCGCCATGTCCGGTTGGTGGATCGCCTGGGGTCGCACCGAGGCTGCCACGAGCGCCGCGCTCACCTGTGCACTCGCGCTTGGCTGTCTGACCGGCAATACCTTCCTGGCAGCTGGGGTCACCGCCGGCGTCGCGTCATTTTGGCTCGGCCCGGCAAGCGCCGCCGCGGCAACGGGCATGGGCGCGCTTTTTGCCCGTCTGGCCACGGTCGCGCTTTCAGCCGGAGGCGTGCTGGGGCTCGGTAACGTTGCCGCAGCGCTGGGAGACCCGCTCCTTTGGGTCGCCTTTGTGCTGGTCGCGGCAACTGCCGCAGCGTCATCCGCGCTGCTCAATGTCCATGCCAAGCGTGCCGGCCAGAGCTCAAACCTTGCCGCAATCGCCGCCATCGCTGTCACCGGCATCGGCTGTGCAGCGGTGTCCTGTCTTGCACACCATATGGAAATTGCCAGCCTTGCAGCCGCGGTCGTCGCCAAGGCGGCGGTTGCGGGAACCCTATCCTCTATAATCGTTGGGATATGCCTATATTTGCTCGGATACCAAAGAACCTATACGGAGAGTGATCTTTCGTGAACTTCCTGAACATCTTCGAGGACCACGTGGCCGGCATCTTCGGTGCCACCCGTGCCCCGTTCTCCTTTAAGAAGCTTGCCAAGCAGGCCGCTCGCGACATGGAGGATCAGACTCTGGTGATCAACGGCGTCAACACGGCGCCGGCACTCTATACCATCCTGATCGCCGCCGACGACGATCCCATGCTCGCCCCGTTCTACCCCGAGCTTTCGCGCGAGGTCCGCGAGTTTGTGAAGGCGCAGGCCGAAAAGCGCCGCTATGTCTTTGTCGGCGAGCCCCTCGTGCGCTTTATGATCGATCCGCAGCTGCGCGCCGGCAAGTTCTCGGTCTTTGCCGAGAACGTCGATGCCCCCACGCTCGGCCGCCTGTACGAAGAAGAGCGCGCCTATCAAAACGGCCTGGGCCAGAACAACTCCGCGGCAAGCCGTGCCGCCAGCGCCCCGCGCGCCGGCCAGCAGCAGTTTGCTGCCCCGCAGCAGCAGCGCCCCGCCGCCATGCCCCAGCAGCAGCCGACGCCTCGCGCCGCCGCTCCCGACCCGCTTGCCGTGGCAGACCCCTTCGCGCCTAGCGTCCCCGACCCCGCCGCCGCACCCATCCCGGTGCCTCAGACCGTCTCGCGCGACGCGCTTGCCGGCATGGGCGGAGCCGCCGCGACCGGTGCCGCCGTGGGCCTAGGCGCCGCAGCCGGCATCGCCTCCAACATGGCGAGCACTCGCGCCCCGCAGCGCCCGCTCGCCCAGCTCGTCGACGTCGTGAGCGGCGAGAGCCATAGCATCACCTCCGCACAGGTGACCATCGGTCGCGAGCGCTCAGTTTCCGACATTGCCCTGCGCGACCCCAACGTGTCGCGCCGCCACGCCCAGCTCACCTTTACGGGCTCGGATTGGTCGATCGAGGACCTCAATTCCACCAACGGCACGCTCGTCAACAACCGCCGCATTACGCGCTGCCCGCTGCGCAACGGCGATCTGCTGACGTTTGGCCTGAGCACCTTTGAATTTAGGGGATAGTCGCTTATGAACATCGATATCGTCCTTTTTGCAGGCCGCATCGTCCTGGTCGCCCTGCTCTATATCTTCTTGTTCGCCGTCATGAAGACCGGCGTGGGACTTGTGCGTGGACAGCGCCGCGACTCGGCTATCTGGACGATTGATGTGGACAAGGGTCCGCGCGGTATCCGCGGCATCCACGTAGACATGCTCGGCCCCGTCATCGTCGGTCGCTCGCCGTCTTCGGACATCTGCATCAACGAACCGTTCGTCTCGGCCTCGCATGCGCGCTTTTCGCTGCAGGGCCCGGCGCTCATCATCGAGGACCTCAACTCGCTTAACGGCACGCTCGTCAACGGCCGCCAGCTCGTGGAGCCCGCGACGCTGCGTGAGGGCGACGAAGTCCAGATTGGCGACGTGGTCATGAAGGTGAACCGTCGATGATCGACGAGGAGAACAAGTCCGCAACTATGACCGAGGCACCGGCCACCGCCACAGCTGCGCCGGCCCACGCCGCTCCGGCGGGCTCCGCACCCGTGGAGCCCGAGGACACCGTGTTCTCCCTGCCTCTTTCGCATGTAACGCATGATATTTCGGATCTCGCCGATAACGAGGACGAAGAGGATGCCGTAGCGGCGCCCATCGGCGCACATGCTGCGGAACAGCCCACAGCGCCCGAAGCAACCCCGGCGCCGGCTCACTTTGCAGAGCCCGTCGCCGCGGCAATCAACGAGAGCGCTGCGGTGTTTGCGGCACCCGAGCCCGCCGCGCCGGCGTTTCCCATAGCCCCGGCATCCGAGGTTGCGCCCGCGTCTACGCCGGCGCTCGAGCCTATAGACGTCAGCCCGCAAGACGACGAGTCGACCGCCCGCATGTCCGAGGAGCCCGACTCCCCGGACACCGGCGATTCCGAATCAAACGCCGAGACCGACACCGTCTCTCCCGGTGACACAGCCGAGATCGACGTTGCCGCCGTTGAGGCCAAGCTCAAAGACCCCGGCTCGACCATGAGCTTTGAGCCCCTGACCGAGGAGCGCATCGAGACCGACTCGACCTATGATGCCGGCACCACCACGCAACTCATGTGGGGCGCCCGCTCCGACGTTGGCTGCGTGCGCCCGCACAATGAGGATTCCTACCTGGTGCAGTCGCCGCTCTTTTGCGTATGCGACGGCATGGGCGGTCACGCCGCCGGCGAGGTAGCCTCTTCTATCGCCGTCGAGACTATTGCCAAAACGGCCCCGCAGTCCGCCGACGCAGCACGCTTGGCCGCAGCCGTCGAGGCCGCTAACGCCGCCGTAATCGAGGCCGCCTTGAACGGCCTGGGCAAGCCCGGCATGGGCTGCACAGCCACTTGCGCCTATATCGAAAACGACACGCTCGCCATCGCCCACGTGGGCGACTCTCGCGCCTATCTGCTCCACGAGGGCACGCTCATCCGCGTGACCCGCGACCACTCCTACGTGGAGGAGCTCGTGGACGCCGGCGAGATCACGGCAGACGAGGCTCGCGTCCACCCCAACCGTTCGGTCATCACCCGTGCGCTGGGCTCGGACCCCGCCATGTATGCCGACCACTTCACTCTGCATATCGAGGAAGGCGACCGCCTGATCCTGTGCTCTGACGGCCTTTCGAGCATGATTCCCGATAGCGATATCGAGAACATCGCCACGCAATCCTCAACCGCGCAAATCTGCGTCGACAACCTAGTGGACGCGGCGCTTGCCGCCGGCGGCCACGACAACGTGACCGTAGTAGTCGTTGACCTGGTTGACGATGGCGTCATGCGCGAGGCGCAACGCGTGCGTCGCCGCAACGTTACTATCGCCGCCATCCTGGCCCTCGTCTTTGTGCTGGCAGCTGGCATCTGGGCCTACACGGGTGTCACCGGCTCGTACTACCTGGGTACCTACCAGGGCAATGTCGCCGTCTGGCGCGGCCTGCCCGGCAAGCCACTCGGACTCAAGCTCCACTGGCTCGAAAGCGAAACCAGCATCAAGCTGTCCGACCTGCCCGAAGACACGCAAAACCGCCTCAAGGCGGGCATTCCGCAAACAAGTGTCGACGATGCGCAGGACACGATATCCAAGTACCGTCACCAGATCGACGAGGAGCAGACCCGCCAGGTGATCGACGCGCAAACGATTCGCGACAACACCAATCAGGGATCGACCTCCGAATCAGATTCCGAGAAAACCGCCGAACAGTCCGCCGAGGCCGAAGCCTCCGATAAGAATTAGAAAGGGAGTGCCGCTTATGAGTCGCCGCAACACCGAGCTGCTCTTGCTCATCGCCTCGGCGTTCCCCGTCATCCTGCTGTATGCGATGTACGTCCTCACCGCGGGCGCTGCCATCTCCTTTGAGACGCTCGCCGTACCGATCGGCCTCTTTGCCGCCTTTGCCGCGGCCCACATTGCCGTGCGCATCTTGGCGCCCGGTGCCGACCCCGCCATCCTACCCATCGTATTTATACTTTCGGGCATCGGCATCACGTTCGTGACGCGTCTCGCCCCCGCTCTCGCCATCTCACAGCTCATCATCCTGTTTGTCTCGGTGGCGCTCATGGTGGGAACGCTTGCACTAGTCAAAAACCTCGACGTGGTCATGCGCTACAAGTACACCTTTGGCATCATCGGCATCATTCTGCTGATGCTGCCTATCTTTATCGGCACCACGATCTCGGGCTCCAAGCTGTGGATTCGCATCGCGGGCTTTACCATCCAGCCCGGCGAGTTCGCCAAGGTCTTTATCGTCCTGTTCCTGGCCGGCTACCTGGCCGAGAACCGCGAGCTGCTCTCCATCTCCAACCGCAAGATTCTGGGCTTTAAGATCCCTCGCCTGCGACTGCTGCTGCCGCTGTTTGCCGTGTGGGGTGTGTGCCTGCTCGTCGTCGTCTTCGAACGCGACCTGGGTTCGGCTGTGCTGTTCTACACCATCTTCTTGCTGATGCTCTACGTTGCCACGGGGCGCTTTTCGTATGTCGTTATCGGCCTTGCGCTCTTAGCCGTTGGAGCCGTGGGCGCCTACAAGTTCCTGTCGCACGTTCAGGTGCGTTTCCAGGTTTGGGTCGATCCGTTTAAGGACGCCCAGGGCCAGGGCTACCAGATCGTCCAGTCGCTCTTCTCGCTTGCCGATGGCGGTCTGGTCGGTGTTGGCATCGGCAACGGCATGGCCAACAACATCCCTGTCGTCGAGTCCGACTTTATCTTCTCGGCTATCGGCGAGGAGATGGGCCTTTTGGGCGGCGGCGCCGTGCTCATCCTGTTTATGCTCTTTGCCGTGCGTGGCCTCACCACGGCCGCCCGCGCTAAATCCGACCTCGCCGCCTTTAGTGCCACAGGCCTTACGGCCGCCATCAGCTTCCAGGCCTTCTTGATCGTTGGCGGCGTAACCCGCCTGATCCCGCTGACCGGCGTCACCCTGCCCTTTATGAGCCAGGGCGGCTCCTCTCTGCTGGCGAGCTTTATCATCGTCGCGCTCCTGCTGCGCGCCGGTGACGAGGCGACCGGACGCGAGGCCGAGCTTACCGGCACCGGCACCATGGCCGCCATCACCGATGATCAGGTCGCATCTGCCGCCGCCCCGACGGGCACGCGCTTTGCCACTTCGTCTTCCTACGGCAGCGGCAGCCATTCCGTCGGCTCGCGCATGCGCCGTCGCCTGCTCGACACGCCTGAATCCGGTGTGCTCGGCCGCGTTGCGCTCGCCAACCGTCTAACCCGTGCGGTGCTCGCCTTTACGGCGCTGTTCGCCATCCTTATCGGCAACCTCACCTATGTCCAGGTCATTAAGGCCAAGGACTATCAGGACATGCCGACCAACAACCACACCATCGCCCGCTCCAAGTACATCCAGCGCGGCTCCATCATCACGTCCGACGGCGTGACGCTGGCCGAGTCGCTGCAGCAGGAGGACGGCACCTACGTACGCTCCTACCCCAACGGTAACCTGGCAGCGCACGTGGTTGGCTACGTGAGCCAGCAGTATGGCACCACCGCCATCGAGAGCGTCATGAACGACACACTCACCGGTTCTAAGGACTACTCCAGCTGGAACAACGCCATCGCGTCGCTCGCGGGCCAGACCCAGCCGGGCAACACCGCCAAGCTCACCATCGACTCGCGCATCCAGACGGCTGCTGAGCAGGCGCTCAAGGGCTTTAAGGGCGCTGTAGTGGTCATCGACCCGCGTACCGGCGCGGTGCTCGCATGTGCCAGCTCGCCCACCTACGACAACACCAACATCGATGCCCTGCTGCAGACGGGCGGCGGCGAGGACGGCTCCATGTACAATCGCGCCATGGACGCGCTGTACACGCCGGGCTCCACGTTTAAGGTCGTTACGCTTTCCGCGGCACTCGAGACCGGTACCGCCAGCCTGACCAGCACCTACCAGGCGCCCGGCTCCATGGACATCGGCAACGCACCGGTCACCAACTATGCCAACGAGAGCTACGGTACCATCAGCCTGCAGCAGGCCTTTGCCGTGTCCTCCAACGTCGTCTTTGGCCAGGTGGCAAACGAAGTTGGCGCAAACACGCTCGTGCAGTTTGCCAACGCCTTCGGCTACGGCCAAAAGCTCGGCCAGGACCTGACCTCCGCGGCCTCCATCATGGCCGACCCGTCGCTCATGACCGAATGGGAGACCGCCTGGGCCGGCGCCGGCCAGCCTGTCGGCATGGACCATACGCCCGGCCCGCAGACCACCGTCATGCAAAACGCCGTGATTGCCGCCGCCATCGCTAACAGTGGCGTGGTCATGGACCCGTACTTTGTAGCCCAGGTACTTGCCCCGGACGGAACCGTGGTCAAGACCACGCAGTCCCGCTCGCTGGGGCAGGCCGTCAGCTCCGCCACGGCCGACCAGGTCAAGCAGGCCATGCTTGCCGTCGTCCAGTCCGGCACCGGCACCGATGCCCAAATCCCCGGCGTCAAGGTCGCCGGCAAGACCGGCTCGGCCGAGACTGGCGGCACCAACGTCAACTCGATGTTCGTTGGCTTTGCACCTTACGATTCACCCACGGTCGCCATCTCGGTGGCCTTGGAGGATTTCGACAAGCATGACGTCAAGGCTGCCAAGATCGCCGGTATCGTCCTGACCGCGGCGCTTGCCGCACAGGGAGCGTGATGCCCATGATCGAATCGGACACCCGAGGCGCGCCGCGGCCGAAGAGTTAGCGTCAAAGCGCCACACGGCCCCAGCGGCCACATCGTAGGTACTACACACATCGTTGAGCGAATAGTTATGTTAGGAGCAGGAATGGAACAGAGGGTCCTCGGGGGAAGATACCTCCTCAAGGATAAGGTGGGAACAGGCGGCATGGCGACCGTCTACCGTGCACAGGACCAGGTCCTCGACCGCACGGTAGCCGTCAAGATTATGCTGCCGCAGTATGCTGGCGACGCAACCTTCGCCGCACGCTTTAAGCAGGAGGCCCAGGCAGCAGCCGGTCTCTCCTCCCCCTATATCGTGGGCGTCTACGATTGGGGCAAGGACGGCGACACCTATTACATCGTCATGGAGTACTTGCGCGGCACCGACCTTAAGAGCGGCATCAAGAGCCACGGCGCCCTCGACCCCAAGAAGGTCGCCCAGATCGGCTCGCAGATCAGCTCCGCGCTTTCGGTCGCCCACAAGCACGAGATCATCCACCGCGACATTAAGCCGCAGAACATCATGGTGCTGCCCGACGGCAACATCAAGGTGATGGACTTTGGCATCGCGCGCGCCAAGAACAGCCACCTCACGCAAGACAACAACGTGCTGGGAACCGCCCACTACGTCAGCCCCGAGCAAACCCGTGGTCAGGACCTCGGCCCCACCTCGGATATCTACTCGCTGGGCGTCGTGATGTACGAGTGCGCCACCGGCCGCGTTCCCTTTGACGGTGACGACGCTATCTCAGTCGCACTCAAGCAGGTCAACGAGCTGCCTATTCCGCCGAGCCAGATCAACTCCGGTGTCGACGCCGACCTTGAGCGCATCATCCTCAAGTGCATGGAGAAGGATCCGGCAAACCGCTTCCAGACCGCCGACGAGCTGCGTCAGGTGCTCAACAGCTACCTGTCGGGCCGTGCCGTCAACGTCTCGGAGCCCACGCGCATCATCGGTGCCCCCGGTGAGCTGGGCGCCACCAAGACTCGCGAGCTTTCCGATCAGACGCGCGCCATGGTGCGTCCCGTCTCGGGCGTGAGCGGCCAGAATACCGCCCGTAGCTCGGTTTCGGGCTCCACCGGCTCCTACGAGGTCGAGGAGCCCAAATCCAACAAGAACAAGATCATCGCCGCCGTGGTGGCAGCGGTTGCCGTCATCGGCATCGTGGTGGCCTTTGCCACAGGACTCTTTGGCGGCGAGCAGGTCACCGTGCCCGACGTGCTGGGCAAGGACCAGCAGACCGCCGTCGAGCTGATCAAGGAAGCCGGCCTCGAGGTCGGCACCATCGACCAAAGCTACAACGACGATGTCGACGAGGGCAAGGTCGCCGAGCAGACGCCCAACGGCAACACCAAGAAGACCAAGGGCACCAAGGTGAACCTGGTAATCTCCAAGGGCCCCAAGCCCTCCGAAAAGGTTGAGGTTCCCAAACTTGTCGGCCTGACCAAGGACCAAGCAGAAGCCGCACTGGCAAGCGTTGGCCTGAAGGGCAACGCCTCCGAGGAGGCCAACGAGGCTGATGAGGGCCAGGTCTTTGAGCAGGGCACCGAAGCCGGTAAGGAAGTCGCGAAGGGCACGACCATCTCGTACAAGGTCTCGAGCGGCCCGGATACCACGTCCGTCCCCGACCTGACCGACATGACCGAGGCCCAGGCGCGCAACGCCCTCGATATGGCAGGCTTTGGCGTCGACGTGAGCTACCAGGAGAACGACTCGGTTACCGAGGGCACCGTGATCAGCTGGAACCCCAGCGGCAAGCAGAAGCCCGGCGCCACGATTACCGTCGTCATTGCCAAGAAGTCCGGCAAGGCCACCGTCCCGGGCAACCTGTACGGCAAGAGCATCTCCGCCGCCGTTACCGCGCTCAACAACGCCGGTTTCTATAACATCGGCTTCTGTGACCAGAACGGCAATCCCGTAAGCGGTAACGAGGACGCCACCGTTACAGGCGTCTCCCCCACCGGCAAGCAGTCCACCGACAGCACGATCACGCTGACGGTCGCACTTTCTGGTTCGGGCTCGGGCACGGGCACGGGCACGGGCACGGGCGACGATTCCGGTACGACCAACTAGTCGCCACCTCACCGCTCATTACGGCTCTCGCCGCAAACATATTCGCTCACAGGCGCCCGCTTGCTTCCCCAGCAAGCGGGCGCTTTCTTTATCTGAAGCAGCAAATACTACGGCATGCCTTAAACCAAAAGAGCCCGGCACCGTAACGGTACCGGGCTCGATATTCCTCTGGTGCCCCCGGGCGGATTCGAACCGTCGACACCCGCTTTAGGAGAGCGGTGCTCTATCCCCTGAGCTACGGAGGCATGTTGTACTAGTGTAGCAGATTTACTGCATCGCAATACGTCGCATGACTAGACTTCGAAGTTGCGGTGGAATAGTTCCTGTCTGAAGCATCTAAAGCCGTATTTAGGAACTATTTCACCGCAACTTATGAGGAGCTAGTTGCCTTTGTGGAAAAGGTTTTTGATAACGGAGGGGATGCTCTTGGCGCCCTTGGCCGTCACATCGATAAAGTCGGGCGAACGCACGAGCTTATCCTCGTCGACGTACTTGCGGACCGCGCGAAGCGTCTCTTTGTCGTCGCGCGTCGAAAACGTAAAGTGACCGTTGTCCTTGGTGAAGATGGCAAAACGCGTAATCTTCTTGGTGCCGCGTAAAACCTCGGCGGCAATATAGTCGACCTCGTCCCACGGGATTTGAATATAATCCTCGGGATTGCGCTCGTTGTAATACTCAAACGCCTTATTGCCCACCATCACGTTACCGTGGCTGGTAAGCCCCATCAGGCAGGTTGCCGGCGTTGCCAGATCGACCGTGCTGTTCTGAGATTGCGCCATACGCGCCTCGCCCTCCAATAAAAACAATCGGACCGCATCCAGTGTACCCACCGGGTGCGGTCCGTTTCAATGGCTCAAAAGCCCTTACCTAGCAACTCTCGGTCTTAAGCCGAAGCGTGCTTACATGAAGCCGCAGAAGCGACCGATGATGCCGACGGCGAAGAGAGCCAGGATGATGACGATCGGGCTGACCTTCTTCTTGAGGAGCTTGCAGACCAGCAGGGTCAGGCACACGGCGGCAAGGCCGGGGATGAGCTGATCGAGGTTGGCCTGAAGCGTGGTGACCTTCATCTGATCAAGGGCGGTAGCACCGACGGAGTTGTACATCGTCAGCGCTTCCTTGATACCCTCGGAACCGGAGGGCAGGCTAGCCCAGTCGATAAAGGCGCCAGCAGACTGCTTGACCGTGGAGACGATCGGGGTGAAGGAAATGGACACCCAGCGCTCGACCAGGGCGCCGATGATGAACATACCCAGGATGGAAGCGCCCTCGGTGACCTTGCCCATCAGACCACCGGAGAGGTCCTTGGCGATGGAGGAGCCGACCTTGTAGCCAAACTCCTGCGTGTACCACAGGAAAGCGTAACGGATGATGTTCCACGCGAAGAAGAACAGCAGCGGACCGACGATGCTGCCGGACATGGCCAGGGAAGCGCCCAGAGCGCCCAGAATCGGGCGAAGGGTGAACCAGAAGACGGGGTCGCCGACGCCGGCGAGCGGGCCCATCATACCGACCTTGACGCCCTGAATGGCGACGTCGTCAATCGGGGCACCGTTGGCGCGCTCCTCCTCGAGAGCGAGGGTAACGCCAATGACGGGGGCGGAAACATAGGGGTGGGTGTTATAGAACTCCAGGTGGCGCTTAAGAGCGGCAATCTGGTCATCCTTGCTGGTGTAGAGCTTCTTGATCGCAGGGATCATTGCGAAGCACCAGCCGCCGTTCTGCATACGCTCGTAGTTCCACGAGCCCTGAAGGAACTGATGACGGAAGCAAACCTTCTTGCGGTCAGCCTTGGTGAGCTGAATCTTGTTCTCTGCCATATGTATCACTCCCCTCCTACTCGTAATCGTTCAGAATGTCGCCGAGCGGGTCGCCGGAGCCACCGCCCATGCCGCCACCCTGCTTGGCCAGATCCTTAAGGCCAAGGTAAATGAGGGCAAGGGAGATGCCGATGAGACCAAGGGCGATCAGCGTGAGCTGAGGGATGGCAGCAAGGACAAAGCCGAGGACGAAGAACGGCCAGGTCTCCTTGGTGGCCATCATGTTGATGACCATGGCGTAACCGACGGAAGCGACCATGCCGCCGCCGACAGCCATGCCGCCGGACAGCCAGTCGGGCATAGCGTTAAGCGCGTTGGTAACGGCCTCGGCCGGGATGACGCACAGAAGCACTGCCGGGATGGCGATACGAAGGCCCTGCATGAGGATGGCAGCATACTGCCAGCGCTCGATGCCGGAGAAGTCGCCCTTCTCGGCGCAACCGTCCATGGCGTGAGCGATAGCGGTAGCAATGGTACGGCAGATCATGGTCAGGAACAGACCAGCGACCGACAGCGGGACGGCGACGGCGATAGCGGTGGTAACGGCCTTGGCCGAATCGGTGGCGCCACCGTTGAGGGCGAGCACCATGATGATCGAAGAAGCGACCGAGGCCAGAGCGGCGTCAGGCGCGACAGCGGCGCCGACGTTAGCCCAGCCAAGGGCCATCATCTGGAGCGAACCGCCCAGGAGGATGCCCTCCTGAAGGTGACCGGTTACGAGACCGATAAGCGTGCATGCCACGAGCGGCTGATGGAACTGGAACTCATCCAGAATGCCTTCCATACCGGCAAGCAACGCGACAATCGCAACAAGCAGAATAGTGATTGCAGACATGTATCGGACCCTCCTTTACTATGCTTGAGCGGCCAGTTCGGCCTTAGCTTTCTTCAACATGGCGTCGAGATCCTCGGAGGAATCCGAAGGAACCTTGCGGACCTCGAACTTGACGCCCTTGGCCTTGAGGGCCTCGAGAGTCTTGACGTCGTCATCGCCCATAGCGACGGCGTTGGTGACGACGACCTTGCCCTTGGAGTGAGCCATGGAACCGATGTTGACTTCCTTGATGTCGACGCCGGCCTCGATGGCCTTGAGCAGATCCTGCGGGTTCTCAAAGAGCAGCATGGCCTTGGTGTCACCAAAGCGCGTGTCCTTGACGACCTCGGCCATCTTCTTGATGGGCACGACGTTGGCATGGACTCCCGGAGGGGCAGCCTGCTCGATCATGGTCTTGCGGAGCTCGTCGTGAGCAACGCCGTCGGAAACCACGATGATGCGGTTGGGGTTGATCTGCTTGGTCCACGTGGTGGCCACCTGACCATGAAGCAGACGGGTGTCGATACGGACGTGGGCGATCTTGATGTGCCCATCGCCGATGACCGTTCCCGGAGGGATGGCGCCTGCAGGAGCAGCGGCGGCCGCAGCCGGCTTCTTCTCCTCGGGCTCCAGAGACTCGGGCTTGACACGCACGCCAGCCTTAGCCTCAGTCACGAGATGTTTTGCGATCGCATGTGCAGTGTTCTTTGCGTCAAAGCGCTGCGAATATGCCTCGATGAGCATAGGCAGGTTGACACCGGTGACGATAGCCCAGGAATCGTGGCCCTCGATGAGCCCGCTGATCTGGTTGAACGGCGTGCCGCCCCACAGATCAACGAGGAAGAGTACCTGCTCCTGGTCGTCGAAGGAAGCGACTGCTTCCTCGACCTTGGCACGGAAGTCGTCGGGGCCCATGCTCGGCTCGAGCGAGACCACGGCAACAGACGGCTGATCGCCAAAGACCATCGAGCCCGTCTGCTTGATTCCAGCTGCCAAGTCCCCGTGGCTAGCAAGAACAATACTTACCATCACATAACCTCCTTTTTGTCTACGTATTTCCTACACGACATGAAAGGAGTATAGCTGTTTGGTTTGTGGAATTATAGCTAAATCCGCAAAAGGTTGGATTATTTGTTTAAACGTCTAGGTTTGTTACAAGTTGATTACGTTACTGCTTTTTGACTCATTACACGACAAGGCGTCGCTCATCAAGCCATGCATTTTACAGATACAAGCAGGCTGTTCATTAATATCGATTTTAGGCAAGCGCGAATGCGCTTGTACTGCCGCTATTTTGTTTAAACAGACATGGCTTGACTATTTTCGTGACTTATGGTCTATGAAACCACTCAAAATAGTTGCGGTGGAATAGTTCTTGTTTAAGAGCCAGAAGGCTGAATTTAGGAACTATTTCACCGCAACTTATAGGGAATCCTAGGCGATGTGGAGGGGGTTGGCGGCGTCGACGGCATCGGGGGCGTCGGAGAGGCCATCAGGAGCAGCGCCTGCCGGGTCCTCGTCGGGGGTCTCGATCTGTTTGATCATGACCTCTTGGCCCTGCAGCAAATAGGTCTCGCCGCTACCGCAATGGGGACAGGTCTTGCCGTGCTCGACCGTCGCGTAGTCGCAGCCGCACGCCTCGCAATGTGTCACGGCCTCGACGGGCTCCACGATAAGCTCCGCGCCCTGCGCGATAGGCTTTTTATCTGCTGCCCAGCGCCAAGCGTCGAGCAGCAAGTCGGGAACGACGCCCGAGACCTCGCCCAACAGCAACGTCACGCTCGAAACGCGACGCACGCCATGAGCGCGCGCCACATTCTCAACATCGCGAATAATGTGATAAACGATTCCCAATTCATGCAAGGTAGAAACCTTTCAACAACGGTTGATGCGATGCAAACTCAAAGCAAGGGGACGGCGAAATCTAGTCTGCGCCGTCCCCTTACCCGCCATGGTTACCTATTTACGACCGAACTTGATTTTGATTGCACGCTTTAAAGCATACTTGCCCAGGCTCGGGAGCTTTTGCTCGTATTTGACCATCGTGGAGCACTCGGGGCGGTCGCGATCTAGATGGATGGCGTCGAACGCGCACTTGGTGGTGCACAGGCCGCAGCCGATGCACTTGTTGGGATCGACAATCGAGGCGCCGCAGCCCAGGCAGCGGGCGGTCTCGGCGCGCACCTGTTCCTCGGTAAAGGTCTCAACATACTCGCTAAACGGCGCAGCCTTCTCGCGCTCGCGGTCCACATGCGCAACCTCGCGGCTCGCGTTGTCGTAGCCCTCGAGAACAACGTCGTCGCGGTCGAGCGCGGTATAGCGGCGCTGGTTGCGGCCGATGGTGAGCGTGGAGCCCGGCTGCACAAAGCGATGGATGGACACGGCGGCCTCGTGACCGGCGGCGATGGCATCGATGGCAAAGCTGGGGCCGGTATAGACGTCGCCGCCCACAAAGATGTCGGGTTCGGCGGTCTGGTAGGTCTGGGGATCGGCAAGGGCGCCCTGACCACGGCCAAGCTCCACCTTGGAGCCAGCCAGCAGGTCGCCCCACACGATGGACTGGCCGATGGACATGACCACGCGGTCGGCATCGACGCGGCGCAGGTCGTTCTCGTCGTACTCGGGCGCAAAACGGCCCTCGTCATCGTAGACGCGCGTGCAGCGCTTGAAGGTGATACCGCACACACGACCGGCCTCGTCCAGGTGAATCTCCTTGGGGCCCCAGCCGCAGCTGATGTGAGCGCCGTCCTCAACGGCCTCGCGACGCTCCTCCTCGCTGGCGGGCATCTGGGCCTCGCTCTCCAGGCAGAACATCTCAACATGCTCAGAGCCCAGACGGCAGGCGTTGCGGGCAACGTCGATGGCCACGTTGCCGCCGCCCACCACAATGGTGCGGCCGGACAGGGTATCGATCTTGCCGCTGTTAACCTCGCGAAGGAAGTCGACGGCCACGGTCACGTCCTCGGCATCCTCGCCCGGAATGCCGGCAAGGCGGCCGCCCTGGCAGCCAATGGCAACGTAGAAGGCCTTAAAGCCCTGCGCGCGCAGCTCGTCGAGCGTCACGTCGCGACCGACTTCCACGCCATAGCGGAACTCGGCACCCATCAGGCGAATGACCTCGACCTCGGCCTCAATGACGTCCTTCTGCAGCTTAAAGCTGGGAATGCCGTAGGTGAGCATGCCGCCCGGGCGCTCGTTCTTCTCGAACACGACAGGTTTGTAGCCCTTCTCGGCCAGGTAGAAAGCGCAGGACAGGCCGGCCGGACCGGCACCGATGATGGCGATCTTCTGATCAAAGCCGCCAGCGCGCGTCGGCGTCACCACGGGCGGGACATAGCGGGTCGCGGCATCCAGATCGCGCTGAGCGATGAACTTCTTGACCTCGTCGATAGCCACGGCGGCGTCCACACGGCCGCGGGTGCAGGCATCCTCACAGCGGCGGTTGCACACACGGCCGCAGATAGCGGGCAGCGGGTTCTCGCGCTTGATGAGCGCCAGCGCCTCGTCATAGCGGCCCTGCGCCGCGAGCTTTAAGTAGCCCTGGACGGCAACGTGCGCGGGGCAGGCCGTCTTGCAGGGCGCGGTGCCGGACTCGTGCGTCTCGATACGGTTATCGTTGCGGTAGTTGGGCGACCACTTGGTGTGGTCCCACTTGGTGGCATCGGGCAGCTCCTGGCGCGGATACTCGGGTACGCGGCCGCCGGCCTTTTTGCTGCAGAGCTTTTGGCCCAGCTTGGCGGCACCGGCCGGGCACACCTCAACGCAGCGACCGCAGGCCACGCACTTGTCCTTCTCGACCTTGGCGACATAGGCCGAGCGTGACAGGTTGGGCGTGTTGAACAGCTGCGAGGTGCGCAGGGCATAGCACACGTTGACGTTGCAGTTGCAGATGGCGAAGATCTTGTTCTCGCCGTCGATGTTGGTGATCTGGTGCACAAAGCCGTTGTCCTCGGCCTGGCGCAGGATGTCGTAGACCTCGTCGCGCGTCACGTAATGGCCGCGGTCGGTCTCAACCACATAGTCGGCCATATCGCCCACGGCAATGCACCAGTCGGCGGGGTCGTCGGCGCAGCCCTCACCCATCACGCGACGGCTCGCGCGGCAGCTGCAGGTGCTAGCGGCATATTTGCCATCGTATTTGTCGAGCCAGTGCTCGATATGCTCGATCGGCACCGAGGTGCTCGCGGCGTCGATAGCCTTCTCGACCGGAATGACATGCATGCCGATACCGGCGCCTCCGGGCGGCACCATCGACGTGGCCTTGGACAGCGGTCCCTTGGACGCCTGCTCAAAGAACTTGGCATAGACCGGATGCTCCTCGAGCTGGCTCACGCGCATGTTGAGGAACTCGGCGGAACCCGGCACCAGCATGGGCAGCACCCACTGCTTGGCGCGCTCGGGGTTTTCCCAGTTGTACTCGAGCAGACCCGTGTAGCTCATGTCGTCGAGCATCTTTTCGATATCGGCTTCGGGCATGCCGGTGAGCTTGACCATCTCGGGCAGCGTATAGGGACGGCGCATCTTCATCTTGCAGAGCACTTCGGCCTGCTCGTCGGTTGCGGCCTCGGCAAACGACCAGTACTCGTAGCCCAGCAGCTCATCGCGATGCAGCAGACGGTTGGTGCAGTGCTCGCACAGCTTGACGATGGCCTCACGCGGATGCTCCGGCAGCGGCGGCACGAACTCCGAACCGATGTCGGGCTCGGTGTAGCTAATCCCCGGTCCGTTGAGAATCATGGTTGTCCCTTCTCTTGCCACAGCCCGGCGGGACCGCGGCGCCCCTCTTTTTTTGCAGGCCGGGCATGCCCCCATGCCGTTCACCCGCCATTGTTGACATTGTGTCAAAAATAGTATTGACGAACCGTCAACAATATTCAAGACTGTTAGGCGAACGGTCAGGCAAAAGAGGATGAAAGGCGGCAAAAACATGGGCAACAACACAGCAGATACCTCTGTGGTCGATGCCGTCCCCGCATCCGATAGCGCGACAAAGCGCCTGACGGGCGACGAACGCCGTCGCGAGATCCTCGATGCCGTGCGCACCGTAAGCTCCGAGCTGGGCGTGTCCCACCTATCGGTATCGGCCGTGACCAAGCGAGCCGGCTGCACGCGTTCATTGTTCTACCATTACTTCGCCGACATGGACGCCGCCGTCACCGCTGTTATGGACGAGGCGATCGACGGCTTTATCTCCGAACTCGAGCGGTGGAACGCCGACCGCACCGTCGGTGATATCGAGGGCGCGCTCGACACCGTCGCCCCGCTCTTTAAGCGCCTGGTCGCCAGCGGCCACGAGCTGCCGAGCACGCTTACCTCGAGCAGCGGCGCGCTCTACGGCGGCTTTTTGCACAACGTGGTCCAGCGCGTGGCGCAGTATATCTGCGACACCACCGTAGTGGATTTTGTCGCCCATCATGAGCTACGCATCGACCATGTCTACGAGACGTTCTACACCCTCATCATGGGTCTTTTGATGTATATCCGCACGCACCCCGATGTGCCCGACGAAACGGTCAAGGAAATCATCGCCTCGACACTCCACATCGAGGGCTATACCGCCAAGTATCCGGAGCGCAAGCCCCAGAACTGACGACATTTGGCCAAACTGCCCGCGATCAGAAGAGGGGCCGCGGGCGTGTGAAAGGAGAGCAGCATGCTGTTCGATGTTTGGGGTAGCGATACCCTTATCCACTGGGCCGGCTGGGCCATGGTCTTTATTGGCCTGATCGTGCTCAACGAAGTCGGCCGCCGCACCAAGCTGGGCGCGGCAATCATCTTTGGCGTGGCTCCGCTGGCCATGACCATCTACTGCGTCGCCATCGCCGTGGGCGTTTCGCAGGGCGCCGAGTGGGCGCTCACCAACCCCACCCATGTGTACCAGAACAGCTGGTTCCACTACGCCAAGGTGTACGCGGCGCTGGCCGGTTGCTGGGGCTTCATTGCCATTAAGTACCAGTGGGGCAAGATTGGCAAGGCGCATTGGTTCCGCGCATGGCCGTTTGTGATCGTCGCCATCAACATCATGATCGCCGTCGTGTCCGACTTCGAGAGCGCCTATCATTTCTTTGTCCTGGGCCAGTCCACCTGGGTCACCTCCGAGGGTGCCACGCAGCTTGCCGGCTGGAACAACGTGTTCAACGGCATCGCCGGTCTCATCAACATCTTCTGCATGACCGGCTGGTGGAGCGTCTACGCCTCCGAGGATCAAACCGACATGCTGTGGCCCGACATGACCTGGGTCTACATCATCGCCTACGATATCTGGAACTTCTGCTACACCTACAACTGCCTGCCCACCCACTCCTGGTTCTGCGGCTTTGCGCTGCTGCTGGCGCCCACCGTCGCCGCCTTTATCTGGAACAAGGGCGGCTGGATCCAGAACCGCGCCTTTACGCTGGCCATTTGGTGCATGTTTGCCCAGGTGTTCCCGTACTTCCAGGAGGAGTCCATCTTTGTGACCCACTCCACGCTCGACCCCGGCGCCGCTACCGCGGTCTCGATCGCCGCACTGGTCGCCAACGTCGCCGCGATCATCTACATCGCCTACCGTGCCAAGAAGCTCGGCCGCAATCCCTACAAGCAGGACGTCTTTGAGGGCACCAGCGATTGGGAGAAGGCTACCGCTCGCCGCGCCAAGGTTGACTACGCGCACGCCGAGTAACGCGCCTGGCGCAGACATCGCTTGAGCACGAAGCAGCATAGCCGGCTCCGCGCAACTCAACGCATTGTAGAGCCCCCGGAATGTGATTCGTTCGCGTTCCGGGGGCCTTTTGCCGCCGCGAGGATGCGGCCGAACGATGCGCTCGAGTTAAATCGGATCTTATATTTCGCACGCGCTTTATATGGCTCCATTTTTGGGTACAGTGTTGTCCCGATATTGAGCTTGGGGGATATATGAAAGATGAGACGATGGGCCAAGAGGATGCGGCCCAAGATGCAGAAGCTTGCGCTGAGGCCTTGGAGAGCTTAGACCGGATTTCACTCGATGAGATTGCGTTTGACGATTCGGGCGTTGATGTGCAGGATGAGCCGGAAACCGAGGCGCAATCCGATGATCAGGATGCAGGCGACGTTGAGCCTGCCGAGGATGAGGCAGATCACGAAGACACCGAATGCGAGGCCGACGACCAGCCCGAATCCGACACGAGCGAGGAAACCATCTTGCTCGACAGCTTGCCGGCCGAAGATTCGCTGACCCGCGAGCTTCCCGGCCTGGGCTCCGCTCCTGCCGTGGACGAGACCATCGCCATGGGCGATATTCCCCTGCCGTCCGTTCCCTCGGCACGCGAGGCCGAGGTCCGCCATCGCAAGATGTCGCCCAAACGCCGCAATCTGATGGTCGCCGGTGTCGTGGCCGTCGCGCTCGTCGCCGGCGGTGCAGGCTATGCTGCCTGGAACGGATATCAGCAAGAGCAGGCTGCCGCTGTCGCCGCCAATGCCCACACGATGATGTCGGTGCAGATTGGCGCGCATGCCGCGGGCCTCGACTGTTCCACTGGCTCCAAGATTCCCGTACAGGTGAGCGGTCAGGATTCTGACGGCTCCTCCGTGAGCGAAACGCTCTATGTTGACGAGCACGGCCGCGGCATCAAACTGCTGCCCGGCGATTACACGCTCTCCATCGCTGCCTCCCCCATCGCGGCCGACGGCACCATCTATACCGTCCCGACCACCAAGACGCAGGTCACCGTTAAGAGCGATGGACAGGATTTAAGTGCCCAGGCCACCTTTAAGCTCAAGGTGCCTTCGGCCGACACAGTGACTGACGACCAGATCGATGCCGCCGCCAAGTATGCCGAAGAGGGCGGTGCGAGCTCCGCCGCGGCTGCCAAAGTGCTCCAGCAGGCAGCAACCGCGCGGCGCGACGCCGCCGTCAATGCCGTGAGCGCGCAAAAGGCACAGGCGTCCCGTGATGCTGACGCTCGCCACAAGGCAACCGACCTCTACCAGCTCGATATTCCCGTCGAGTGGTACGGCAAGGTCGCAACTTGGCAAAACGGAAGCACGCTATGCATCTATCTGGGCGACAACACCAATACGCCGCTCGTGACGCTCGTCGCGGTGCGCGAGGGCGAGAGCTTTACGCCCGATGAAGGCGATACGGTTTTGGGTGCGGCCAATCTAGGCAACGGTTATACCGTCTACGCCAGCGGCCCCGTCTATCCGTACGTGGTGCCCCAGACCATCAACGGACGGACGCAGAACCCCGTGTCAACCTACCCCATGGACACGGCCATTGAGCTTGTCGAGCTTACGACCGGCAACCGCTACACCTATAGCCAGATCAAGAACGTACTGGTCGGTAAAGACGGCAAAGCCGACGCCGCGACCAAACTCGAGACCGACTACCTCGGCCAGATTCTCCTGCCGAGTATCAAAGCCCAGGACTAGCCTGGCGCAGCAAGGTGCTCCCCAACCGTGATGAAGGAGCCAGGAGGTCCTGACCCCACAGGCCCATAGATGATTAGGCAAGGAGCCACTTCCATGCGGGCATAACGTGTACCACACCGTGCTCGCATGGAATATCGGTCTGTTCATCCATGGTAACGATTGCCGACTCGCCAAGATCAAACTGGGCCATCGAGGCATCAAGCGCGGCAATTTCGCGCTCGCGCGTTTTCTCACTTGCCATATCCGCACTCACCTGAATCAGGCTATAAGCCCGCATGAGAAGCGCATCCCCAGCCACAAAGTCCACCTCATGGCTTTTGCTCTTCTCTTTGATTAGCAGGCGGCAGACCGAGCCGGTCCTCACCGCGGGAGTCCTTCTTCTTAGCGCATTGAACACTGCGGTCTCGAGCCTCTGGCCCTGGTCCAATGCCGATGCGGGAGAGAATGCTCCAAACATCGCAGGGTCGACAGCGTAGACCTTAGACGCAGACCGCATGTTATTTGCCAGTGAACGCGTGAACTCCGGCACAGAAAATAACAGGTAGGCGTCCTCATAATACTCAAGTAAGTCGCTGAGCGAATTACGACTGACGGGTATCTGTCTGCTCTTGAACTCGTTGTACACTTTGTTCACTGACAGCTCTCGTCCCGAAGATGCCATACACCGCGTCAAGAACAGCGATGCCAGGCGAGGGTTCTTGACGTCGTAACGTTCAACGACGTCCATGGCGACCGTTCGCGAAGCATATTCCTGTAGCAGCTGAATCGCGTCTGCAGGCGTCTGCTCAAGTGTCGCGATGAATCCCCCTCGTTCAAGATACCCGATCAGATGATGTCGAAGCAGCGCTGCATCGCTCGGGGAAAAGGTCGCATCTGACTCGAGAACGCTCCCCGTCTTATATCGAACGTATTCCGAAAAACTCAACGGAAAAAGCTCTCGCACAAGAGAACGACCCCTGAACTCGCTCTTAAGTTCTGAGGACAGCATCTTAGAAGAAGATCCCGTCACATAGACGGTCGCTTTCTCCGTATCGACTACACGCCGCAGAAACGCACCCCATTCGGGAATTTCCTGGATCTCGTCAAAGAAAATGTAAGCGCCCTCGGTTCGAGCAACAGGATACAGCGCATAGAACGTGTCGAGCACGTCCGCCAGCAGCGATGGCTCATACGGGCGCAAGCGCTCATCCTCAAAATTGAAGTAAAGCATCCGGTCAAGCTCGACGCCCCGGTTCTGAAGCCGCCACATCTCCTGATACAGGCGATACGTCTTTCCACAACGGCGGGCCCCCACAATCACATTTACGATGTTGTCGCGCTTTGGCTCCTGTGGGTTTCCTAGATCAAGGTCTCGCTCAAAGACCTGCGGAACCCCCTGCTGTTCAAAGTCCTTTATTTTCTGGGCGATCAAGTCGTTGAATGCCATTATTCTCCAATCTTGCTCTCTAGCTAATCAAAATTATAGTGATTCTTGATTAATTAGAGAGCAAGATTATATCTGACTTGATTAACACTTAAGCAAGTTTTTTCACTATTACTGCTCGAAGGATGCCGAGTGGCTGAGAGGACAACCAAGCTCGAATGCGACTCCCTGGACAGTCGATTTGGGACGGGACTTTTTTGACTACCCTCCCCCTGTAGAAAAATCCCTAACGCAGTTGCGGTGAAATAGGGATTGTTTTTGCTGGTCAAACCGCAAAACAGCCCCTATTTCACCGCAACTTATTGGCGGCCTTTTGGGTGGCACTCAGCGCCACGGGTCGGCTTCGAACATTGGCTCGCGCTCGGGGCGTCGGTCGCTGTAGGGATCGTAACCGTCATCGTCCTCGTTCTCGGCGCGGATGTAGGGGTCGTGGGGCTTGGGCGCGGGTTTGGACGCGGGCTTGGGCGCCGGCGCGCTTGTCTTGATCTCGTCTTTCATCTGTATAGCTCCTTGCATCGCATCCGTTCAACACCATCGATTGTCGCACGAAAAAGGGCGGCGGACCCAATCGGATCCGCCGCCCTTGGCGTTCGGCTCAAAAGGCAGATTTTAAGGCATGGCCCAAAATCTACTCGGCGTCGGGAACCTCGTAGGTGGCCGCCGGCGTGTTATCGCACACGACGGTAAAGCCGCCGTCCTTGTCGACATCGACTGTCACCTGATCGCCCTCACGCACCGTGCCGTCGATGATAGCGGCGGCGATGGCATCCACGACCTCGCGCTGCACCAGACGCTTGAGCGGACGGGCGCCAAAGACCGGGTCCAGGCCGCCCACGGCGAGCATCTGCTTGGCCGCCGGGGTGATGGCAAGCGTCATGCGCTCCTTGGCCAGACGTGCACGGACGTCGGCGAGCTGGATGTCGACGATCTTCTCGATCTGCGCCATGCCGAGCGGATGGAACACCACGATATCGTCGATACGGTTGAGGAACTCGGGGCGGAAGGTCTGAGCCATGGCCGCGTCGACCTGATGGCGCATCTCCTCCTCGTCCTTGCCGGAAAGCTCGGCGATAGCCTTGGAGCCCACGTTAGACGTCATGATGATGATCGTGTTCTTGAAGGATACCTGGCGACCCTGACCGTCGGTCAGACGGCCGTCGTCAAGCACCTGCAGCAGCACGTTGAAGACATCCGGGTGAGCCTTCTCCATCTCGTCGAGCAAGATCACGGAGTACGGACGACGGCGCACGGCCTCGGTGAGCTGGCCGCCCTCGTCGTAACCCACGTATCCCGGGGGCGCACCGATCAGACGCTGGACGCTGAACTTCTCCATGTACTCGGACATGTCGATACGCACGAGCGCACGCTCGTCATCGAACAGGCACTCGGCAAGCGCCTTCGCGAGCTCGGTCTTGCCTACGCCGGTGGGGCCCAGGAAGAAGAAGCTGCCGATGGGTTTGTCCGGATCGGAGAGGCCCGCACGGCTGCGGCGTACGGCCGCGGCGACGGCGGAGACCGCCTCGTCCTGGCCGATGACGCGCTTATGCAGCTCGCCCTCCAGGCCCTTGAGCTTGTCGAGCTCGCCCTGCATCATCTTGGACACGGGCACGCCGGTCCAGGCGCTCACGACCTCGGCGATCTCATCGGAGGTCACCTGTTCGTTGAGGCCCTCGCCGTCTTGCTGCTTTTGCGCCTCGAGCGCGGCCTCGGAATCCTGAATCTGCTGCTGCAGACCAGGAATCACGGAATAGCGCAGCTCGGACGCACGGCCCAGATCACCGTTGCGCGTCGCGCGCTCCTCTTCGCTTCTGGCCTCGTCGAGCTGGCCTTTGAGCTCCTGCACGTGGTCGATAGCGTTCTTCTGGTTGAGCCAGCCGGCCTTTTGCACGTTGAGCTTTTCCTGGACCTCGGCGATTTCCTGGCGCAGGGCTTCCAGGCGCTCCTTGGAGGCGTCGTCGGTCTCCTTCATGAGCGCCTGCTCCTCGATCTGCAGCTGGGTGAGCTGACGTGTGGTGGCGTCGATCTCGACCGGCATGCTGTCGAGCTCCATGCGCAGGCGGCTTGCTGCCTCATCGACCAAGTCGATGGCCTTGTCGGGCAGGAAACGGTCGGCGATGTAGCGATCGGAGAGGTCGGCAGCCGCCACGAGCGCGCTGTCGGTGATGTGCACGCCGTGGAAGATCTCGTACTTCTCCTTCAGGCCACGCAGGATCGAGATGGTGTCCTCGACGGTGGGCTCGGAGACCATCACGGTCTGGAAACGACGCGCGAGCGCTGCGTCCTTCTCGATGTACTTGCGGTATTCGTCGAGCGTGGTCGCGCCGATCGCGTGCAGGTCGCCACGGGCGAGCGCCGGCTTGAGGATGTTGCCGGCGTCCATGGAGCCCTCGGTGGCACCCGCGCCCACGATGGTATGGAGCTCATCGATGAATAGGATGACCTTGCCCTCGGATTTTTGCACTTCCTTGAGCAC
The DNA here is from genome assembly GCA_900541825.1 of uncultured Collinsella sp. GTDB lineage: Bacteria > Actinomycetota > Coriobacteriia > Coriobacteriales > Coriobacteriaceae > Collinsella. Next base: position 5,879 of record UQLJ01000014.1, on the reverse strand, counting down.
GGCCTTCAAGCGGTCCTCGAACTCGCCGCGGTACTTGGCGCCGGCGACTAGCGCGCTCATGTCAAGCTCGATAAGGTCGCGGTCGCGCAGGGTGCTCGGCACGTCGCCGGCCACGATACGCTGGGCGATGCCCTCGACGATGGCCGTCTTGCCTACGCCCGGCTCGCCGATGAGCACGGGGTTGTTCTTGGTGCGACGGGACAGGACCTGGATTGTGCGGCGAATCTCATCGGTACGGCCGATGACCGGGTCGAGCTTGCCGGCGCGGGCCAGATCGCAGATGTTGCGACCGTACTGCTCCAGCGCCTCAAACTGCGTCTTGTCCTCGGCAGACGTCACGCGGTCATCGCCGCGCAGCTCCTCGTAGACCTGCTCGATGCGCTCCTTGGTGACGCCGGCGTCGCGCAGTACACGACCGGCCTCGCCCTTGTCCTCGGCAAGCGCCATCAGCAGATGCTCGGTCACCACAAAGCTGTCGCCCATCTTGGTGGCTTTCTTCTCGGCCTTCTCGATGACGCGGACGAGCTCATTGGAAAGACCCATCTGCTGGCCCTCGCCCGAAACCTTGGGCGCGTGGTCGATGGCATCTTGTGTGGAGCGTGCGAGCTGGGCCGGGTCGGCACCGATGCGCTCGATGATCACGGAGATATTGCGCTCGCCGGCACCGAGCAGGGCGGACAGCAGGTGAATCGGCTCCACCGCGCCGGCCTGCGCGTCGGCAGCCGTGCTCATGGCGGTCTGCAACGCCTCGCGCGACGTCATTGCTAGCTTATCGATTCTCATGGAATCACCTCTCTTGGGGCGGCCGCCCTACGGGGCGGCTTCACGTTGTTCGAGAAGTATTGTTGCCAGCTTTGTACGATCTTATACATAAATCTAAGTCTCTATATATAAGATTTTATGAGTGATTAAGAGATAGGGGCAGGCACGATCACCCACTGTGGCCTCGTCCCCTTACTATCTCAATCTGTAACATCTAGCGACTATTTCTGGCTCCAGATGTTACAGATCGAGATGAAATGACCAGCGGCAAACGTTTGTCTCAATCTGTAACATCTACTCGGCAAATAGAGCTCCATCTGTTACAAATCGAGACGAACAGAAGACGCCCGAATCGAAAATCTAAATCTGTAACACCAAGCCCACTTTTAGCGGCCAAGATGTTACAGATCGAGACAGATCGAAAACCACCACAAAGAGGACAGGCACCTTTGTGGTGGTCGCGGTCTCTACTCCTTCGCCGAACCCGTACTTCCCGATTCGCCGCTCCAGGGCATCTCATCCTCGAAGAGCCATATACGGGCAGACCCACTATCGCGTGCAGTCTGCGGGTCGGGCAAGCAGGTCTGTTCATAGGCATCTTGGATACACTGACCCATAAAATCGTTGAGCTCGGCCTGGTCGCCCTCCATGACATAGGCTGCATCGCCGGCCATGATGTAAATACCCGGACCCTCATTGCCCTCGTAACCCGGATCGTACGAGACATCACATAACTTTGCGCCGTTTGCAGTGTCCAGCTCGATGGAAGAGTGACATCCGCCAACCATGTCGTTCACTTTTGCCCGATAGGACGCATATCCGTACCAACGCTTAAATGTTTTGCCCTTGAGTAGCTCGGACGCCCTATCGATCAGGCTTGTATCCGTGGTATAGCGCATGGCCCCAAGCTGAATACTCGGATAATTGCTAATACCCAGCACAGCCGGCTGCTCATCAAAATCAACGGTAATGGTCTCGGGCTTGTCGTCGCCGGTCAGAAGTTCGACAGATTGAGCCACAGGCTTGACCAACGGCTCCGTCACCGCAGCAGGTAGAAATGCCATACCGACAGCGCCCGCGCCAACCACAGCGATCGCAAGCGCCAAGACAATCAATCCAATACGGGCAGAACGGCTCACGGCAAAACACCCCACAATGCAAACCTTCGCCACCTGCACTAATGATACCGCCAGCTAACACTATTACCAAAAGAAGCCGCGCGCTCCTCACCACCACAAAGGGGACAGGCACCTTTGTGGTGGTTTTCGACGCTAACGGTCGACCATCTCGCGCCATGAGATTAAACTTGAATTGTTCTCTGAACATATCCATTTCTGCCTATCCTCAACAGATCTTTGTCTCGAGGAGCGCATATGAAGCCGCCTCATTCCACCGGTCGCAACGTCATCGCCATTCTCGCCATACCCATCGTGATGCTCTTCCTTATCGTCATCACGCCCTTTTCTTTTGGTATCGCCTCGCCCTTCGATCTTTGCGGGATGATCGACGCCGGCTCGCGTGCCACCTCGCTCTCCTTTGTCTGCCGTGGCGTGTTCTACGAATATGCAATTCCCACCGGAAGTTGGCAGTCCAAGTTACCGTTGCTCGGCAAGGTCGACGGATGCTCCCCCTATTTCTGCCTTGAACCTCAGGCGCTAAACTATCTGATCGACGACCAGCCACTCGACTCCATCACCCTCGCCTACGACTACGCACCAAACACCGATGAGCGCCACATGAACCAAGTCCTCGACAAGCTGCTTGGACAGTGCGGGCTCACCGCGGAAGCCGGTCGAACCATCTATAGCAACCGGAAATTAAAGCGAACAGAACTCCGCCGTGTCGGAAAAATCAAAGGGCGAAACGGGGCCGCCTACTGGGATGCCTGGGCAACACGCGACAAGGGCGAATTCGGACACAGCACCTATATGGTCACTGTCTACACCAAAGACGGAATTAAGGACAATGTTGACGATTTCGCGTCATCCAAACTCGGCATCCCCAAAACAACCAAACCCGCCAGCCCGGATGAAATCCTGTAGGGACGCTCATTAGAATGTCGTTCAACGAGCACGGCAACATCGAGCTCGCCCCCCACCACCACAAAGGGGACAGGAGCCTTTGTGGTGATCTTCGGCCCCGGCGTTCACCATCTCAATCCATAACATCTAGCGGCCGTTTTTGGGTCCAGATGTTACGGATCGAGATGAATTGTTCAGCGGTGCCCGTTTATCTAGATCTGTAACAACTACTCGGCAAATAAGGGTCTACCTGTTACAGAACGAGACAAACCGCGGACCACCACAAAGGTGCCTGTCCCCTTCGTGGTGGTTTTCGACAAAAAGAAGCCGCCCCGACAACAGAGGCGGCATCAAGCAAGTCTATTTATTAGCGTCCCTCAAGACCCGACGAGAACGTCGCAGTAGCCCCGGACACACCTTTCCCTCGGGCGACCCTCGCGAAGCGCGTGAGCACGAGGGAAAGGTGAGTCCGGGGCGTACAGCAACGTTACTCGGCAGCGGCCTTGAACTTGTTGTAGTTGATCAGGCAGCCGGCCTTGACGATGGCACGCTCCTCTGCCGTCATATCGGCAATGTAGAGTTCAATCTGCTCGACCGCATCATCGGCGCGCACTACGTACGCGGCGATGCCCTTTAGATCGCCATCGAGCGCGGCACGGATACCCGGCACAAAGACGTAATCGCCCACCTCAAAGTTGGGCTCGGTCTCCATCTGGAAGGGCACCATACCCCAGTTCATCACGTTGGAGCGATAGCGCTTGGTGGCGTACTCGTGGACGATGTTGGCCAGGCCGCCAATTACGCGCTGGCAGCTCGCGGCCTGCTCGCGGGCAGAACCGTCACCGGGCTTCTTGGCATAGAGCATGGAGCCGTACTCAGTCGCCTTGGCATCGGCCGCGACACCCGCGCCGGTCAGCGCCTCAAACACGCTGGCAAGCTCGGCATCGAGTGCCGCCAGGTCGCCCGCTGCCTCGCCGGCAACGCGGCGCTTTTCCACCGCGTCGACTTCCTTGGAACGACCCACGTAGGCCGGGTCACGGCGGCTGAGCGTAAACTCAGCCAAGCCCAGCGGGTTGGAGCGGAAGGAACTCGTCTCGCCCGAAGGAATGAGCTCGTCGGTCGTGGTGACCGAGTCCATGATCTTGGAGCACACCTTGAGCAGGATGTCGTCGCCGAGGGGCTCCATCGCGGGCCACGGCTTGATGTTGGGACCCTCGACCAGCTCGTCGGCCGGCTCAGCCTTGCCAAAGCCCCAGTACACGCGCTTCTTGTACGGCGCGTCGTCAAAGGCGTACTCGCAGGCCTCGTCCCAAGTCTCCTCGGGCAGGTCGGTCGCCGACGTCAGGACGCCGCCGTTGGCAGCCGTCGCCGCAATGGAACGAGCGTCCATCAGGGCCACGGCGCTCAGCTGGCCATTACCCGGCTTGGAACCCTCGCGGTTGGGGAAGTTGCGCGTGGTGTGGCGAATGGACAGGCCGTTGTTGGCAGGCGTGTCGCCGGCACCGAAGCACGGGCCGCAGAACGCCGTGCGCACGATCGCACCGGCCTCCATGAGGTCGTAGATGTAGCCGCGACGCGTGAGCTCGAGCGCAACGGGCTGGCTCGTGGGATAGACCGACAGCGAGAACTCGCCGCAGCCGGTGTTGGCGCCCTTGAGCACGCGGGCAGCCTGGACCACGGAGTCGTAGTTGCCGCCCGAGCAGCCGGCGATAACGCCCTGCTGCACGTGCAGCTTGCCGTCGACGATCTTGTCGAGCAGACTAAAGTGCGTCTTGCCCTCGCCGATCTTGGCGGCCTCAAGCTCCACCTCATGCAGGATGTCCTCGAGGTTCTCGTTGAGCTCGTCAATCTCAAAGCCGTTGGAAGGATGGAACGGCAGCGCGATCATGGGCTTGATGCTCGACAGATCGACTTCGACGCAGCCGTCGTAGTAGGCAACATCGGCGGGCTTGAGCTCGCGGTAGTCGTCGCCGCGGCCGTGCATGGTCAGAAACGCGTGCGTGTCCTCGTCGGTGGCCCAGATGCTCGACAGGCAGGTGGTCTCGGTGGTCATGACATCGACGCCGTTGCGGTAATCGGTCGTCATGTTCGCGATGCCCGGGCCCACAAACTCCATGACCTTATTCTTGACGTAGCCCTTGGCAAAGACGGCGCGGATGATGGCGAGCGCCACGTCATGCGGGCCGACGCCGGGGCGCGGGGCGCCCGTGAGGTAGATGGCGACAACGCCGGGATAGGCGACATCGTAGGTGTCACGCAGCAGCTGCTTTGCCAGCTCGCCGCCGCCCTCGCCCACGGCCATGGTGCCCAGGGCGCCGTAGCGGGTGTGCGAGTCGGAGCCCAGGATCATCTTGCCGCAACCGGCGAAGTTCTCACGCATAAAGGAGTGGATGACGGCGATGTGCGGCGGGACGAAGATGCCGCCGTACTTCTTGGCAGCCGAGAGACCGAAGACGTGGTCGTCCTCGTTGATGGTGCCGCCCACGGCGCACAGCGAGTTATGGCAGTTGGTGAGCACGTAGGGCAGCGGGAACTGCTCCATGCCCGAGGCGCGCGCCGTCTGGATGATGCCGACAAAGGTGATGTCGTGGCTCGCCATGGCATCGAAGCGAATCTTGAGCGCCTCGGGGTTGCCGGACGTATTGTGTGCCTGGAGGATCGAATACGCGATGGTGCCACGCTTGGCATCCTCGGGTGTCTGCGTAATACCGTGCTCGGCAGCCTCGGCCGCAGGCACAATCTCGCTGCCGCCGCGCAGGTAGATGCCGTCCTCGTACAGCTTGACCATACTGTCTCCCACTCTGCCCAAAAGATTTGGGCGCATAGCATACATTCGTTCAATATCGTGCCATAGAACGGTTGCGAGTGGGTTACGAATCTACACGTTCACTTTATCTCGGTAAAGTAAAGGACGACCCCGGCGAGGGCCGGCAGATTTGGTGCAAGAGCGTCCCTTTCGACTAGTCATTTAAGAACGTCCCCAATGACCACCGCATCCGGAGCAAGGCAACGCCGCAGGTAGAGGACGGACAGCGAGCGACGTCCAGAGCGAACAAGTTGGCATGAAAAAGGCAAGGCATAGACCTTCTGGTCATG
>UQLJ01000013.1:0-65900 GCA_900541825.1 uncultured Collinsella sp. | reverse complement strand
TCAGATGTGTATAAGAGACAGGGCATAGACCTTCTGGTCATGCCTTGCCTTTTGAATGACAAATTGTCGCTCTGGACGTCGCGCAGCGTCGAGCCGTTACGCCGTTCGGCAGAACGGCGTAACCTAGAGATCCCCGCCTGCGCCCAAAAGTTTGCGCATGACCTGTTCGGGGTTGACCGAGCCGTCGCGCGGGGCCAGGGCGGTAATCTTCTTCTGCATCTTGTATTCGTGCAGCTCGTCCTCGAGCTGGCGCACACGGGCGCGGAGCTTTTCGTTCTCGCGCTCGCGCTCCTCGGCACGCTCCTTCATATCGAGAATGCGCACCACGCCGGCAAGGTTGATGCCCTCGTCGGTCAGCTGGTTGATGAGCTCTAGGCGCTCGATATCGGCACGCGAATACAGACGCGTGTTGCCGCCCGAGCGCTGGGGGTTCACCAGGCCCTTGGACTCGTAGACGCGCAGAGTCTGCGGGTGCATGCCGGTCAACTCGGCCGCCACGCTGATCATGTACAGCGGTTTGTTCCTATTGTCCTCGGCCATGCTACCTGACCCCTTTCCGTCTCGTTATCGTCCATCATAAGCCCGCGGGCGCGGGCGTGCGCCACGACCGCCCTAGTACGTTGCCTTGTAACGGTTGACCTTCTCGCGGTAGTCGCGCGTGTCGGCCTCGCGCAGCTTGGTCATGGCATCGCGCTCGTCATCGGACAGGTTCGTGGGGACCTGCACCTTGATCTCGACGAGCAGCGCGCCTGTACGGCCACGGTGCTTAACATCGGGCGCCCCCATTTCCTTAAAGCGGAACTTCTTGCCCGTCTGGGTACCCGCGGGCACCTTCAGACGAACCGTCGCACCGCCGGGCGTCGGCACGTCCACCGTGCAGCCGAGCGCCGCCTCATAGACCGAGACCGGTACCTCCATGGTCACGTCGGCACCTTTACGCTTAAACAGCGGATGCTCCTCCACGTGCGTGGTCACGACCAGGTCGCCGCGCTCGCCGCCGGCAACGCCATACTCGCCGCGACGTTTGTAGCGCAGCTTGCCGCCGTCGACCGCGCCCGCGGGGACCGAGACCGTAATGGTCTGCTGCTCGCCCGTCGAGGGAATGCGGTAAGTGACCTTGTGCGTCACGCCGCGAAACGCGTCCTCGGCCGTCACATCGACGGTCAGCGACAGGTCGCCGCCCTTGCGAGCGCGGCTGCGACCCGCGCCGGCACCGGCAGCGCCCGCAGCCCCGGCAAAGCCCGAGCCCCAATCGCTGCCCCAGGCGCCGTTGCCGCTAAAGATGCTGTCGAAGATGTCGCCCCAGCCGCTGGCACCTGCGCCGGCACCGTAGCCTCCGCCATACGCGCCGCCTGCGCCCGGCATGCCGCCAAACATGAGCATCTGGTCGTACTCTTTGCGCTTCTTCTCGTCCGAAAGCGTCTCGTAGGCCTCGCTGATCTCCTTGAACTTGGCCTCGTCGCCGCCGGCATCGGGGTGATATTTTTGCGCGAGCTTGCGAAACGCGCTCTTGATCTCTTTGTCGGAGGCGCTCTTGGATACGCCCAGGATGTCATAGAAGGTTTTGCCTGCAGCCATCGTAGCTCCTCTCCTGTTTCATCCGCCGCCCAGCGGGCGGCGGCTCATGCTTTCATATGGCACTAGGCCAGAAAGGGCCCCGGGTGTTGCCCCGGGGCCCTTCTCAATTACTCCTCGGTGCTCTCGGCCGTATCGGCCGCAGCATCCTCGGGCGCCGCTTCGGGCTCCGGTGCGGGGCGCTTCTCGCCACCGTAGGTCACCGTCACCATCGCGGAACGCAGAATGCGGTCCGCCATGCGGTAGCCCTTCTGGTACACGTCGTTGACGGTCTCGTCGTACTGCGACGCGTCCTCGACGCGGCCCACGGCCTGATGCTCGAGCGGATCGAACGCCTCGCCCTTGGGGTCGATGGGCTCAACGCCCTCATGCGCAAACACGTCGAGCAGCTTGGCATGTACCGCGTCAACGCCATCGACGAACTGCTTAAAGTCGTCGGCAAGCTCCTGGCTGCGGGCATGGTCAATCGCGCGCTCGATATCGTCGACCACCGGCAACAGCGCAGTGACGAGCTTCTCGGTCGCGCGCTCGCGCTCGGCGATACGCTCGTTGGCGGTGCGGCGACGGAAGTTCTCCCAGTCGGCCTGCAGGCGGGCGGTGCGCTCGGTGGCGTCCTTTGCCTTGTCCTCGGCGGCCTTCTGAGCCTCTGCCGCAGCATCGAGCTCATTGCGCACGTCGGCAAGCTCCTTCTGAGCCTGCTCGAACTTGAGCTTAAAGTCGTTGTCGGCGGCTTCCTCACCGGCGCGGATAGCGGCTTCCACCATCTCGTCCTCGGTCATCGTCGCCTCCTTGTTGGAATCCTCTACCTGGTTCTCGGCAGCCTCGGCGGCCGCGGCCTCGTTGGCCTCGGTATCGTCGACGGCCTCTACGGGAATCTTCACGTCCTTCTCCTCAGAGTCAACGGGGGCGGCGCCAGCGGCAGCCGCCTCCGTGCGAGCTTTACGGGCGGACATGATTACTTGTCCTCGTCGTCCACAACCTCGTAGTCGGCGTCGACAACGTCATCGTCGGCAGACTGGGCGCCGGCGGCACCGTCGGTCTGCTGCTGAGCGTCGGCGTAGACAACCTGGGCCAGCTCGTAGGCCACGGACTGCAGGGACTCGCCAGCGGCCTTGATGGCCTCGACGTCAGAGCCCTCGAGCGCCTTCTTGGCGTCGGCGATAGCGGCCTCGGCCTTGGACTTCACGTCGGCGGAAACCTTGTCACCCAGCTCGTTGAGGGTCTGCTCGGTGGAGTAGCACAGGCTGTCGGTCTGGTTGCGAACCTCGACCTCTTCCTTCTGCTTCTTGTCCTCCTCGGCATGAGCCTCGGCGTCCTTGACCATACGATCGACTTCGTCGTCGGACAGAGCGGTGGAGCCGGAAATGGTGATCTGCTGTTCCTTGCCGGTGCCCTTGTCCTTAGCGGAGACCTTGACGATGCCGTTGGCGTCAATGTCGAAGGTGACCTCGATCTGCGGCACGCCACGGCGGGCAGCCGGGATACCGGTCAGCTGGAACTTACCGAGCGACTTGTTGTCGCGGGCAAGCTCGCGCTCGCCCTGGAGCACGTTGATCTCAACGCTGGTCTGGTTGTCGGCAGCGGTGGAGTAGACCTCGGTCTTGGAGGTCGGGATCGTGGTGTTGCGGTCGATCATCTTGGTCATGATGCCGCCCATGGTCTCGACGCCCAGCGACAGCGGGGTAACGTCGAGCAGCAGGATGCCCTCGACGTCGCCGGTGAGCACGCCGCCCTGGACGGCAGCGCCGTCGGCAACGACCTCGTCGGGGTTCACGGACATGTTGGGCTGCTTGCCGGTCATGGTCTTGACGAGCTCCTGGACGGCGGGCATACGGGTGGAGCCGCCGACGAGGATGACCTCGGTCAGATCGGAGAGCTTAAGCTTGGCGTCGCGCAGGGCGTTGGTGACAGGCTGCTTGCAGCGCTCGAGCAGGTCGCGGGTGATCTTCTCGAACTCGGCGCGGGTCAGCGTGTAGTTGAGGTGCAGCGGGCCGGACTGGTTCATGGTAATGAACGGCAGGTTGATGGTGGTCTGCTGGGCGGCGGAGAGCTCCTTCTTGGCGTTCTCGGCGGCCTCCTTCAGACGCTGCAGGGCCATGGGGTCCTGACGCAGGTCGACACCGTTCTCCTGCTGGAACTTATCGGCCATCCAATCGATGACGCGCTGATCCCAGTCGTCGCCGCCCAGGTGGTTGTCGCCCGAGGTGGACAGAACCTCAAACACGCCGTCGGCGAGGTCGAGGATGGAGACGTCGAAGGTGCCGCCGCCCAGGTCGAAGACCAGGATGCGCTGGTCGGTGCCCTGCTTGTCCAGGCCATAGGCAAGAGCAGCAGCGGTCGGCTCGTTGACGATACGCTTGACGTTGAGGCCAGCGATCTTGCCGGCGTCCTTGGTGGCCTGACGCTGGGCGTCGTTGAAGTAGGCCGGGACGGTGATGACGGCGTCGGTGACGGTCTCGCCCAGATACTTCTCGGCGTCGGCCTTCATCTTCGCGAGCGTCATGGCGCTCACCTGCTCGGCGGTGTAATCCTTGCCCTCGATGTCGACGACGGCACGGCCACCCTGGCCCTCCTTGACCTCATACGGCACGGTCTTGATCTCGGAGGTGCACTCGGAGTACTTGCGGCCCATGAAGCGCTTGATGGAGAACACGGTGTTCTTGGGGTTGGTGACAGCCTGGTTCTTAGCGGCCTTACCAACGACGCGGTCGCCGTCGGCACGGAAGCCCACGACGGACGGGGTGGTGCGGTCGCCCTCGGCGTTCACGATAATGGTCGGAGAACCGCCCTCGAGGACGGCCATAGCGGAGTTAGTAGTACCAAGGTCGATACCAAGAATCTTACTCATTAGAAATTCCCTCTCTCTTTTGCGTTCGCGCCGCCTCGACGATCTGTCGCGCGGCGCTTCGGCTTGTCTTTCAGGATGTAGTGTATCCCCTTATGGGCCGGAATATACAAAATCTAAGTCAATTCATATAAGATTTCTTATTGCTGAGAGTTTAGGTTCTTAAATGCGCAGGTAGACGCACTGTTTGAGTTCTCGGCAAATCTATCGAGATCTATGTAGAGATGGCTGAGGTTTGCGTCCGGGGGTGCCTGGGGGCCGTCTTGCGGAAAGCTCATCCCGGTTTGAGCGTGGATTCCGGGTCGCAGTTTCCGTCTGAAGGCTCAACCGGAAACCGTATCCCGTTTTGAGAGCTGATACCGGCTCGCATTTTCCGCTAGCGGGCCTAACCGGAAACTGCAACCCGTTTTTCGACAAAATAATGGGATGCGGTTTCCGCAAGCACGCTCAATCGCCCAATATTTCAAGTCACCTTTAGCTAACATTTGCGCAGCTCATCGGCCTCACCTGCATGTTTTTTAGTAAGCCGTGGCATACTCGGCGAACGGTATGAAGATGCCGGCCAGAGGGTATTGCAAACGGTCGCTCCCGTGGTATGTTTTTGCCCGAATCAAACCGGCGCGCATCGCCTGTAGCGTCGGTCAACAGAGAGGAAACTACCATGGCTCATCCCGTAATTGATGCCGACGAGTGCATCGCTTGTGGCGTTTGCGTCGACTCCTGCCCCGCTGGCGTTCTGGAGCTCCAGGACGTCGCTACCGTCGCTGACGAGGACTCCTGCGTCGCCTGTGGCGCTTGCCAGGACGCTTGCCCCGCTGGCGCGATCACCGAGATCGTCGAGGAGTAACAACTCCCCCACTTGCACACTCAAAAGTACACCGTGCACAAAAAAGGAGGCTTCCGCATCGCCGCGGAGGCCTCCTTTTGCATATGTGGGCAGCTAATCTTGGAGCGGGACCCTTGGCAGTTGCGGTGGAATAGTTCCTGTTTTATGTCTTGGATGCCGATTTTAGGAACTATTTCACCGCAACTTATAGATGCGGCGTCGACTAGGACAAATCGTCTTCGTAGGGCATCAGGTCTGCTAGGTAGCCTTTTTCCTTGAGCATCGCCTCGATCTCGTCGAGGGTCTGTTCGTCCTCCGCCGCAATGCGATGGAAGTGATAGCCACTCGTCACCGTAAGCAGCGGAAAGCTCTTGCCGCTCTCGATATCGCACAGATAGCGCTCGACATCGCGGCGGTTGCGGATGTCCAGGTCGGCCGTGATCTTGCCGTACACACGATGGTTGACGATCACGTTGAGCACGGCGCCACCCGCATCGACGATACTCGTAAGCTCGTCGCCCGCCTGCTCCACGCTGTGGCGAACCTTGACCAAGCGCGTAGGCACGGCGGGGCTGCTGGGGGCCTCCTGCAGCACGTAGCCGCGGTTGGTCGCCACGATATCGTGCCCATCGGCGCGCAGCAGGGCGATGTCCTGCACCACGATCTGGCGGCTCACACCCACCTCGCGGGCAAGCGCGCTGCCCGATACGGGCCCCTTGGCCCCCTCGAGCACGGCCATGATGGCACGGCGACGCTCGCGGGCGTTCATTATTTACCGTCCAGCAGACGCAGGTGTTTAAGCGAGAGGTCGAGGATCGGCGCGGAGTGCGTCAGGGCGCCCGAGCTAATAAAGTCAACGCCCAGGTCGGCAAGCGCGCGGATATTGCTGGCATCCACGTTGCCCGAACACTCGGTCTTGGCACGGCCGGCGATAAGTTCAATCGCGGCAGCCATATCGTCGTGGGTCATGTTGTCGAACATGATAATGTCGGCACCGGCCTCCACGGCCTCGCGCACCATGTCCAGGTTCTCGCACTCGATCTCGACCGTCGTGGTAAACGATGCATGGGCGCGCGCCATCTCGATCGCACGCGTCACGCCACCGGCGGCATCGATGTGGTTGTCCTTGAGCATGACGGCCGTCGACAGGTTGTAACGGTGGTTGCTGCCGCCGCCGATCTCGACCGCCGCCTTCTCAAACACGCGCATGCCCGGCGTGGTCTTGCGCGTGTCGACGAGCACGGTCTTGGTGCCCTCGAGCGCCGCGGCCATCTGGTGCGTATAGGTAGCGATACCGCTCATGCGCTGCAGGTAGTTGAGCGCCACGCGCTCGCCCGAAAGCAGTACGCGCGCATCGCCACGCACCTGCCCCACGTGGTCACCGGCGTGGACCACGTCACCGTCGGCAACATCAAACAGCACCGAGCTCTGCGAATCCAGCAGCTCAAAGGTGCGAGCGAACACATCCAGGCCCGCGATGATGCCATCGGCCTTGGCGATAAGCTCCACCGTGGCGGGGCGCGCCGTGGGGCACACGCTCGCCGTGCTCACGTCCTCAAAGGTAATGTCCTCGCGCAGAGCCTGCAGAATCAGATCATCGACGACGAGCTTCATGGTAATGGGATTCATGGTCTACTCCTCCACGGCCTGCGTGCCGGCGGCACGGGCCAAATCATCGATTGCCAGGATGTCGGCGCTCAGGGCGCGATGACGGCCATCGAGCGCGGGATCGCCCGCCTGCTCCACGGCCAGTGACTCGCCGGTACGCATATACCACGCGGCGCGACGACCCCAGACCAGCGCTTCGAGCAGGCTGTTTGATGCAAGGCGATTCTTGCCGTGAACGCCGTTGCAGGCCGTCTCGCCCGCGGCGTAGAGCTCGGGCATCGAGGTGCGGCCGTCCTTATCGACCCATACGCCACCCATAAAGTAGTGCTGCGTGGGCGTAACGGGGATGGGCTCGTCCAAGATGTCGCGGCCGTCCTCAAGGCAGCGCGCGCGAATGTTGGCAAAATGCCCGGTCACCACATCGCGTTCGACGGGGGCGAAGCTCAGCCACTCGTGCTCGGTACCGTCCTGCTTCATCTGCTCGCGAATAGCGGCGGCGACCACATCACGCGGCTGAAGCTCGTCGGTAAAGCGCTCGCCGGCGGCGTTGAGCAAAATCGCGCCCTCGCCGCGGCAGCTCTCGCTGATCAGGAAGGTGCGGCCCGGCTGCGGCGAGAACAGTCCCGTGGGGTGAATCTGCACGTAGTCCAGATGCTCCATCTTAATGCCATGCTCCTGAGCAATGTAGCAGGCATCGCCCGTGAGCTGCGGGTAGTTGGTCGAATGGTCGTATACGCCGCCGATACCGCCCGTCGCCCACAGCGTGTGGCGGGCATGGATCTTAAACGGCTCGCCGGCATGCACGCCCTCGGCGGCATTTGTCAACTCGTCGGCGGGACGAACCGAGTTGTCCTCGTCCACGGAAACGGCGACGACACCGGCACACACCGTGGCGCCGTCACGCTCGCCCGTCAGGATATCGGTCATGGCTACGTGCTCCAAAATCTGCACGTTATCCAGCTTGCGAACGGCCTGGAGCAGCTTGGTCGTAATCTCCTTGCCGGTGATATCGGCATGGAAGGCAATGCGCGGACGGCTGTGCGCGCCCTCGCGGGTAAAGTCGAGGCTGCCGTCGGCCTTGCGCTCAAAATCCACGCCCATCGCTAGCAGGTCGTTGATGACCGAGCGGCTCGAGCGGATCATGATGTCGACGCTCTCGCGGCGGTTCTCGTAATGGCCGGCGTGCATGGTGTCCTCAAAGAAGGCATCGTAGTCTGAGCCCTCGGGCAGCACGCAGATGCCGCCCTGCGCGAGCATCGAATCGCACTCGTCGACAGCGCCCTTGGAGAGCATGATCACGCGCGTGCTCGTCGGCAGGTTGAGAGCCGCGTACAGGCCCGCTACGCCGCAGCCGGCAATGACGACGTCGCACTCCATGTCGGGGTATTGCTTGGTTTCCACAGGAATCCTCTCCCTTGAATGTGACATAAGGGATGGTCCCTCATGTCACATTGGCTTAGCGCGCAGCGTACTCGAGCATGCGGTCGAGCGTGAGCTTGGCCTGATCGGCGGCCTCGTCCGACACACCAATCTGCACCTCGCCCTCGCCCGTCTCCAGGCAGTGCACGAGCTTTTCGAGCGTGATGAGATCCATGTTGACGCAGGTGGGCTGCACCGCGGGGAAGTAGAACTTCTTGCCGGTACCCTGGCAGCGGCGCTCGAGCTCGTAGAGCACGCCGCGGACCGTCACGATAATGAACTCGCTCGCGTCGGACTCCTCGGCATACTTGATGATGCCAGCGGTGGAGCCGATGTAGTCGGCCTCGGCCAGGACGTCGGCCTTGCACTCGGGGTGCGCCAGCACGAGCGCGTCGGGGTGGGCCTCCGTCGCGTCGACGATCTGCTCGACGGTGATGATGTGATGGCGCGGGCAGTAGCCGTTGTTGAGGATGACGTGCTTTTGCGGCACCTGCTCGGCTACGAAGCGTCCCAGGTTTTGGTCGGGAATGAACAGAATATGCTGCTGCGGCAGCTCGGACACGATCTTAACGGCGTTGGAACTGGTGACGCACACGTCGCTCCAGCTCTTGATCTCGACCGTGGAGTTGACGTAGCACACCACGGCCAGGTCGTCGCCGTACTCGGCGCGCGCCGCGTCGACCGTCTCGCGCTTGACCATGTGCGCCATGGGACAGTCCGCGCCCGGCTCGGGCAGCAGCACGGTCTTAGTGGGATTGAGCAGCTTGGCGCTCTCGCCCATAAACTCCACGCCGCACAACACGATGGTCTGCTGCGGCAGGCTTTTGGCGAGCTTTGCCAGGTAGAAGCTATCGCCGACGTAATCGGCAACGGCTTGGACCTCGGGCGCCACGTAATAGTGCGCCAGGATCACCGCGTCACGTTGGGTTTTTAGTTGCTGAATGGCCTCGACGAGCTCTGCGGGCACCAGTGCCGCACGCTCCGTTGCCGTCGTTGCCGATGCCAGGCCGGCCGCGATATCGCGTGCAAGCTCCGACGCATCCATGTTCGCGCTCTGTGCCATCAAGGCCCCTCTCTTTTGGCGAATCTTGGGGCTTTAGTATGACACCTAGGTTTACAGCTGACAAGACAGCTGTAAACCTAGGTGTAAAGTTGAAATAAAGATTCAATCATGTGGCAAGTCCATTTTCGAACTGGCAAGCTGAGGATAGCCGGGCTTTCGATAGCGCAGGAGGCATCTTTCGCCACCGCAACACCGCTTGGCGCGAGCTGCACGCCGTGGGGCGCAAACGGTCCGCACCCCCGCAAGCGGCGCGTGCCCGATGTGGCAAAATCGAACTACTTAAGGGGGCCGAATGCTCAAGATTATTGCCTGCGACGATGATGTCGCTTTTCTAGATAGACTGCACCGGATGATCGACCGTTGGTCGACCGAGACGGGCACGGCGGTCGATGTTGCGCTCGTCACGCGCGGCGAAGACCTGCTGGCCCGCCATGCCGCATCGCGCGCCGACATCATTCTGCTCGACATGATCATGCCGCTCGTCAACGGCATGGACACCGCACGCGAACTGCGCCAGGCCGATACCGCCGTGCGCCTGGTGTTCCTCACCTCGTCGCCCGAGTTCGCGCTTGAATCCTACGAGGTCCGCGCCTTCGACTATCTGCTCAAGCCCGTGACTTACGAACGCCTGGCGCAGTTACTCGACGAGCTTTCGAGCATGCGCCCGGCGGCAACCGACGAGCTCGTGATCAAAACTTCCTTTGGCTACCACGCCCTGCGCCTGTCCGACATCGAATATGCCGAGGCGCGCAACAAGCACGTGGTCTTCCACCTGCGCGACGGACGCGATATCGAGGCACTCGAGTCGTTCCGCAGCGTCGAGGACCGCTTGGAGCAAAACGCGGTCTTCTTTAAATGCCACCGCAGCTACCAGGTCAACCTGCGCAATATCGATCACTTTGACCGCACGGACATCGTCATGCGCTCGGGCGCGTGCATCCCGCTTTCGCGCAGCTGCAAGCAGGGATTCCAAGACGCCTACTTTGCGGCGCGCTTTGAGGGTGGGAGACACTGATGGTCTCCTCGGTCGAAATGGTCCTTTGGGCAATCCACCACGCCACGACGCTACTCTTTGGCGTCTTTGTCTCGGCGGCGCTGTGCGGTGTCGAGATCAACCGGCGTCATGCGCTTGAACTGGTGTTGGTCGGTGCCGTAACCGGATGCGCATTTGGCCTCGCCAATGCCGTCGGCGGCGAGCTTTTTGCCCGCCAGGTATATCCGCTCGTCGTGCATCTGCCGCTCGTCATCTATTTGTGCGCGCGCTACCGCCTGAGCCCGCTGCTTGCCGTGCTCGGCATTACGAGTGCCTATCTGAGCTGCCAGTTCAGCAATTGGATGGGCATCGCCGCATTTGCCGCAACCGATTCTCAGATCGCGTACTATCTGGCGCGCATCGCGACCACACTCGCCGTCTTTGCCGTCCTGTTGCATTGGGCCGGCGACATCGGTCCGCGCTTGGCGATTAAAAGCACCACCGAGCTGGGCATCCTTTTAATCCTGCCGCTCGTCTATTACGTCTTTGACTATGCCACCAACGTCTACACCACGCTGTTCCACTCGGGCTCGGTGGTAACGGTTGAGTTTTTGGCATTTGCGCTCTGTGCCTTCTATCTTATGTTTCTTGCCGTTTACCTGCGCGAATACGAAGAAAAGGAAACCGCTGAGCGAGAGCGCTGGATGCTCGAAACCCGCGACAGCGCCGCCATCAAAGAGCTCGAGGCTTGGCGTCAATCTGGGCGCGAGCTGTCGATTCTTCGCCACGATATGCGCCACTTCCTACGCGGCCTGGCCGCTTTAATTGAGGAGGGCCACACCGACGAGGCGCTCAAACGCATCGATGAACTCTGCGAAGCCGGCGATCGCACCGCCGTACGCCGCTTCTGCGCCAACGAGACCGTAAACATCGCGCTTTCGTCATTTAACTCGGATATCAATAGAAACGGCATTGCCGCCAACCTGCGCGCCGCCGTACCCGAAACCATCCACGTAGGTGACGCCGACCTGTTTAGCGTGCTCTCAAATGCCTTGGAAAACGCTATCACCGCCGCAAGCGCCGCACCCCAAGGAAAGCGATTCGTCGACTTTGACCTGCGATTAGAGGACGGCCAGCTGCTGCTGTTAGTTTCCAACACGTTTGACCGCGCGCCGCGCATGGTCGACGGCATGCCCGTGACCCGGCATGCGGGCCACGGCTTTGGCACCAGGAGCATCAAACTTGCCGTGGAGCGCATGAACGGCAACTGCCAGTTCCGCATTAACGGCGATCGGTTTGAGCTGCGCGCCGTGATGTAGAAGTGCGGTGCCGATCTCGAGGCGCGCCTTGCCCGCCAGGCAATCGCTCGCCGGCGCCAATCCGCTACAGCGGTGCAGCCGCCGGGGTCAGCTGCTTAATGTATGCCCACATGCGCTGCTTGGCGACTTTGTCAGTGAGCGCCGCCTCAAAACCGTCGAGCGCGAGCACGCGGCGACCCTGCACATGGGCGACCAGGCCGGGCTTGAGCATGGCGGTGTCGAAGTCGTCGATTGCCACAAGCATGTCGGCATAGGTCTCGCGCATGGTATCGGCCGCGCGATCGTCCAGCAGCAGGACCGCCTCGGGGTCCAAGGCCTCGAGCGCCTCGCGGAACAGCTCGCACGGCAGAGTCTCGCCCACCGCGACCGCTCCGTCACCCACGCCGGCGACGCTTGCCAGCACGCAAAAATCCTCGGGCGCGTAGCCGATGGCCCCAAGCGCCTTGCGCAACGCCGCGCCATCCGGGCCGGCGGCAAGCTCGCCACCCGAACGCTCGGCCTCGTCCAAATCGCCTTTGACCAGCACGATCGGCGAGCACGCGTTGCCCGCGATACGCACGCCACGGCCCGCGAGCGATGCGAGCTCCTGCTCGGTCGCCTGGGCGATGGCTTCTTTTTTCTGGCTTTGTGACGTGGGCATGCGCTCTCCAATCGTTTGCGTGCCCACCATTATATAAAAGAGCCGCCCACGAGTGGTTGCTTTGCGGGCGGCTGGGTATAAGCACGGTCGTACTGAGTTTTACGCGGCCAAGCCGCGTCGCATTATGGAGGTCACCATGGCTGACATTAATCAGATTACCCCCGAGAACTTCGATTCCATCGTTAACGACAGCCTGCCCGTGCTGGTCGATTTTTGGGCACCGTGGTGCGGGCCCTGTCGATCCCTCTCGCCCATCGTTGACGAGGTTGCCGATGAGCTGGCGGGCAAGCTTGCCGTTGCCAAATGCAACGTCGACGACAACCAGGACCTGGCCATGAAGTATGGCGTCATGAGCATCCCCACGCTGGTTGTGTTTAAGAACGGCGAGGAGATTGACCGCTCGGTTGGCGCTCTGCCCAAGGCGAGGCTGCAGGCGCTGCTGGAGAAGCATCTGTAATACGCTTGTTACATGTTGCCGTCTGCCTGCCGTCCATGAGCGCTTTTGCACCGCTCGCCGGACTTCTGGATGCACCGAGTGCAACCACGGATAGTATGGTAGTCACAAACAGCCCCCAGTGAACGGGTGCGGGTCGCACAGACTCGCACCCGTTTTCTTATGCAGCTGCGCACAGAGCGGGCGTAGTAAAATCTGAACCACTGAACTGCCCCATACAAAAGGAGATTTTCCATGCATGACGTCGGAATGAACATGAGCCAGCTTGCCATGAGCGTCAAGCAGGTCGACGACACCATCGAGCTCGCTCACGAGTGGAGCCATCAGCTGCTGCATGCGACCGAGAATTTTGACATGGAGCGCATCGGCGCCAAGCTCGAGGCCGCCATGGCCGCGCTCCACGAGGCGCATGACGCGCTCGAGGGCTACGAGGAAGCCATCGAGGCCGACCACAACTCCGTCGGCTCCGTGAAGCTGGTGTAAGGTGGCCGAACACGAGCACTGCTGCGGGTACGAGCACGAGCATCCGCACGGGGCGGACGGTGACGCGGGCTGCCACTGTAGTGGCTCCGGCTCCGAGCTGGTCCGTTTTTCGGTTACCGCACCCGACGACCTGCTGCGCCGTTTTGACGAGCAGATCGGGCGCCGCGGCGACGTGGCCAACCGCTCCGAGGCCGTGCGCGATTTGATTCGCGCCTCAATCGCCAAAGAGCAGATGCGCACGCCCGATGAGCACGTTATCGGGTCGCTCACCATGATCTACGACCATCACACCGGCGATCTGACGCGCCGCCTGGACGAGGTGCAGCACGACTACACCGACGAGATCGTATCGACGATGCACGTGCATTTGGATCACCACAACTGCTTGGAAATCCTGGCACTCAAGGGTCGCGGCGAGCGCGTCTACGAACTAGCCGACCGCCTGCTGGGCCTGCGCGGCGTTAAGCACGGCGAGCTCACGTGCGCCGCCACCAAGCAGAGCCTGGGGCTGTAACAGCACACATTTCAACGAAGGAGGGTCGCATGCGACATGCGCATATCCATGTAACGGGCATTGTGCAGGGCGTTGGCATGCGACCGTTTGTGTATCGCGAGGCCATGGCGCATGGCATTTGCGGATGGGTGCTCAATGCGGGCGACGGCGTGCATATCGAGGCGCACGCTCCGGCCGATGCGCTCGATGCTTTTGTTGCCGCGCTTTCTGAGCATGCGCCTGCGGCAGCTCGCGTTGAGCGAGTCGATATTGCGGATTTGGAGCCTGGCGGCTGGAGCGCTGCCGATGAGCAGGGCTTTCACATTGTGGCGTCGCAGGACCAGACCGCGCACACGACGCTCGTCTCGCCCGATATCGCCACCTGCGACGATTGTCTGCGCGAGTTGTTCGATCCCGCCGACCGACGCTATCACTACCCCTTTATCAACTGCACCAACTGCGGCCCACGCTTTACCATCATCCGATCGCTGCCTTATGACCGAGCGGCCACATCGATGGACCGTTTCCCCATGTGTCCCAAGTGCGCCGCGGAGTATGCCGACCCACTCGACCGGCGTTTTCACGCGCAACCCGATGCCTGCTTTGATTGCGGGCCGCATATTACGTGGCGCGAGGCTGTAAACAGCGATGCGTGCGGGAATTCGTCCGCGACACCGGCCGTCGGCACCACACGCGAGGCCAGCGACGCTATCATCGAGCGCTGCGTTGAGCTGCTGGCCAGCGGTGGCATCGTCGCCATCAAGGGCCTGGGCGGATTCCACCTGGCCTGCGATGCTGCCAACGAACAAGCGGTGCGCGAGCTGCGCCGTCGCAAGCGTCGCAGCAACAAGCCACTTGCCGTCATGGTTCGCAGTCTTGCCGATGCCGGGCGCCTGTGTCATATCGACGATGCTGAACGCGATCTGCTCGCTGGCAGTATCCGCCCCATTGTGCTGCTGCGCCGGCGCACTGTTGGCGAGGGCAACGGCGGTTCCCCCGACATCCTCGCTCTCGCGCCATCTGTCGCGCACGACCTTCCTGAGCTCGGCGTCATGCTCCCCTATACGCCGCTTCAACATCTGTTGCTTGCCGCGGCAGAAGCCTGCGGTATGCACGCGCTCGTCATGACCAGCGGAAACCTGAGCGAAGAACCCATCGAGACCGACGACGACCTTGCCTGGGAACACCTCGTTGCCGCCGGCATCGCCGACGCGCTGCTCGGTAACGACCGCGCGATCCTCTCGCGCTACGACGACTCTGTAGTGTGCGTGGTCGACGGCGCCATTATGCCCGTTCGCCGCGCTCGCGGATATGCACCCCAGCCGCTGCCGTTGCCGGCGCTCGACGGCGCTCCGTCCTGCGTGCTCGCCTGCGGGCCACAACAAAAGGCCACGATTGCGCTCACGCGTGAAGGGACGAACGGCGAGGCGACCTGTTTTGTGTCGCAGCATATCGGCGATGTTGAAAACGGCGGGACCTTCGATGCCTGGAACGCCGCGCGCACGCGCTTGGAAGATCTCTTTGACTTGGCGCCCGCCGCCTTGGCCTGCGATTTACACCCCAGCTATCTATCGGGCCAGTGGGCGCGCGAGCAGGCGCGAAAATGCAATCTGCCGCTCGTCGAGGTGCAGCACCATCATGCGCATATCGCGAGCGTAATGGCCGAGGCCATCGCCGCGGGCCAGCTTACAACCGACGCGCGCGCCCTTGGCATCGCCTTTGACGGCACCGGCGCCGGCACCGATGGGACCATTTGGGGCGGCGAGTTTCTTGTTGCCAGCCTTGGCGGCTTTGAGCACGCCGCGCATTTGCGCACTTGGGCGCTCCCCGGTGGGGCGGCCTCCGTGCGCGACGCCCGCCGCAACGCCTTTGCCCTGCTCAGTGAGCTCGGCCTGCTCGAGCACCCAGGTGCCGCTCGGCTTTTGGACAGCCTCGACGAGCAAACGCGCAGCGTGACAGCTACCATGATCGAGCGCGGCATCAACAGCCCGCGTACCAGCAGCATGGGGCGTCTCTTTGATGCCGCGGCGGCGATTCTGGGCATCTGCGACAAGGCGACCTACGAGGGCGAACCCGCCATAGAACTCGAAGCCGCCGCCTGGCGCGCGCTCGACAACGAAATCGCCCATTTTCCCGACGACAACGCCGGCTATTTCGCATCTAGCCCATCGTGGCTGGACGGCCCCTATGTTCTGGACCAGAAAGCACTCTTTGAGGCACTTTTGGGAGGAATTGAAGCCGGAGCGCCCGCCGACAGGCTCGCACTCGATTTCCATGTCGCCGTCGCGCGCTCCTCGGCGCGCATCGCCAGCGATATCTGCGTGCACGAGGGCATCGACACCGTCGCGCTCTCGGGCGGCGTGTTCATGAACCGACTTCTGCTTCAGCTTCTCACCCGCGAGCTCAAAAGCGCAGGCTTTACTGTCCTTGTCCCCCACACCGTACCCGTCAATGACGGCTGCATCGCCTACGGTCAGGCAGCAGTCGCACGCACTCGCCTCGCACAGGTCGCGCCACAATAGGCTGTTCGGCCAGCCCGCAAGCCGCCGTCTCACAGGCGTAACGCGTTTGCCCGCGAACCCCGCGAGCGCTACCATCAACTGATGGATTATTGAGCGCTCATCCAGCGCAAAGCGTATACAAGGGGAACAATATGTGCCTTGCCGTTCCCGGTAAAGTAGTCAAACGCGACGACGGCCTCAAGGCCACCGTCGACATGATGGGCATCGAGCGCCCCGTGTCGCTGCGGCTCGTGCCGACGGCGCAGGTTGGCGACTATATTCTCGTACACGCCGGCTTTGGCATCCAGATTGTCGACGAGCAGGAAGCACAGGAAACGCTCGAGCTTGTTAATGCCATGTCCGAGCTGGTCGAAGAAGACCAGCTGGCCACCAACCCGGCGGAGGCTTACTAGTGGCGCCCGAGCAGCCGGCTCGCTCCGGTATCGATTTCTCGGCATTCCGCGATCCCAAGCTGGCTCGCGAGCTCATCGAGCGCATTCATGAGCTTGTCGGCGACCGCACCATCAACCTTATGGAAGTCTGCGGCACGCATACCGTGAGCATCGGGCGCTATGGCTTTCGCTCCATTATGCCGGCAGGGCTCAAGCTGCTGAGCGGCCCGGGCTGCCCCGTCTGCGTCACCGCCAACCGCGACATCGACCACGCAATCGCGCTCGCCAACATAGACGGCGCCATCATCACCACCTTTGGCGACATGATGCGCGTGCCCGGATCATCCACCTCGCTCGCTGCGCAAAAAGCGGCAGGTCGTGACATTCGCATCGTCTACTCCCCGCTCGACGCGCTCGACATTGCCGAGCAAAACCCCGATCGCCCGGTCATTTTTATGGGCGTGGGCTTTGAGACTACGACGCCCACCATCGCCGCCGCCATCTTGGAGGCCGAGGCGCGCGAGCTTTTGAACTTCTCGGTCTATTGCGCCCACAAGACCACGCCGCCGGCGTTGCGCGCCATCGCCAACGACCCCGAGACCGCCATCGACGGCTTTATCCTGCCGGGCCACGTCGCCACCATCACGGGCTTGGCGCCCTTTAGCTTTTTGGTCGACGAATTCAATACCCCGGGCGTGGTCACGGGATTTGAACCGGTCGATATCCTGCAGGGCATCTGCATGCTGGTCCAGATGGTTGTCGAGGACAGGCCGGCGATTGACAACGCCTACCGTCGCGGCGTCAATGCCGACGGCAATCCCGTGGCGCGCCAGCTGGTCGAGCAGGTATTTGAGCCGTGCGATACCACATGGCGCGGATTGGGGCTGATTGCCAACTCGGGCCTTTCCATCCGCCCCGAGTTCTCGCGCTTTGATGCCCACACTCGCTTTGACGTGCCCGTTGAGGCGACAGTCGAGCCGCGCGGGTGCCGCTGCGGCGACGTGCTGCGCGGTGCCATCACGCCGAGCGACTGCCCTCTGTTCGGCCACGCATGTACGCCCGAACACCCCGTCGGCCCCTGCATGGTGAGCTCCGAAGGCAGCTGCGCGGCGTACTTTAGATACCGCGACTAGCCCGGACGCACCCGCACGCTGGCACCACCCACGATTGGAGTTTTCGATATGTCCCGTACTGCCACCGATAGCACTGTCCTGCTGGGCCACGGCTCCGGCGGCCAGATGATGAAGCGCATTATCGATGAGGTCTTTCTGAATGCCTTTGGGTCGCCCGAGCTGCTCGAGGGCAACGACGCCGGCGTCGCTACGCTGCCCGCAAGCGGGCGAATCGCCATGTCGACCGACAGCTTTGTGGTAACGCCGCAGTTCTTCCCCGGCGGCAATATCGGCCGCCTCGCTGTATGCGGAACCGTCAACGACGTCGCGACCTCGGGCGCCAACGTGCGCTACCTCTCATGCGGCTTTATCCTCGAAGAGGGCTATCCCATGGACAAGCTGCGCCAGATTGTGCAGACCATGGCCGAAACGGCACATGAGGCAGGTGTGAAGATTATCACCGGCGACACCAAGGTGGTCGAGCGCGGCGGTGCCGACGGCGTCTACATCAATACCGCCGGCGTGGGCGAAGTGCCCGCGGGCGTAGCGCTCAGCGGTGCAAACTGCCAGCCCGGCGATGCCATCTTGGTCTCGGGTACACTGGGCGACCACGGCATCGCCATCATGAGCCAACGCGAGGGCTTGGCGTTTTCAAGCACGATCGAAAGCGATGCCGCGCCGCTCAACCACCTGATTGCCGACGTGCTCGCCGCCGCCCCCGACACCCGCTGCTTCCGCGACCCCACGCGCGGTGGCCTGGCATCCACGCTCAACGAGTTTGCCCAGGCCAGCGGCGTTGCCATGGAGATCGACGAGGATGCCGTGCCCGTGCGCCCCGACGTGCAGGCCGCCTGCGAGATGCTCGGCTACGACGTTCTGCAGGTAGCAAACGAGGGCAAGATGGTCGCCGTGGTGCCGGCCGAACAGGCCGATGCCGCGCTGGCGGCCATGCGCGCCGCCCGCTACGGCGAGAACGCCGCCATCATCGGTCGCGTGCTGCCGCTTGCCGAGGGCGCTCGACCCGTCGTGCGCGTACGCACCGGCTGGGGATCGACCCGCATCCTCGACATGCTCGTGGGAGAGCAGTTACCGAGAATTTGCTAGGGCGGTATCGCGCGGTCGGCGCGATGTGGCTTGATATCCCTGGAGATGTTCAGATTCCAAGCGTGCCCAACGCGGAAGCCCAGTATTATGATGTGCGTTTTGAAACCCAATGACGGGAGCTTTCATGGCGGCAGCGTTTTCCCATGTGATTTTTGACCTGGACGGCACCATCCTCAACACGATCGAGGACCTGGCGGCCGCCGGCAACCATACCTGCGAGGCGCACGGCTGGCCCACGTTTGCCGTCGACGAATACCGCTACAAGGTGGGAAACGGCATGCTCAAGCTGGTCGAGCGCTTTATGCCCGCCGAATATGCGGGCGACGGCCGCATGTTTGAGCAAACGCTTGCTGAGTTTAGAGCTTATTACGGCGAGCACAAGGAGGACCACACCTCACCCTACGCCGGCACGATTGAGATGCTCGACCGTCTGCGCGCAGCGGGCGTTCAGCTTGCCGTGCTCACCAACAAAGATCATATTTCGGCAGCCCCGCTTATCGAGAAGTATTTTGGCTCTGAGCGCTTTGCGCTGGTGCAGGGCCGTGTGGACGCATTTCCGCCCAAGCCCGAAGCGCCCGTCACGCTGCATGTGATGGAGGAGCTGGGCGCCGATCCGGCAACCACGCTCTACGTGGGCGATTCCAATGTCGATATCCTGACCGGTCACAACGCCGGCCTTAAGAGCGCGGGCGTCAGCTGGGGCTTCCGCGGCCGCGCAGAGCTAGAGGCCGCCGGCGCCGACTACGTGGTGGACACCCAGGACGAACTCTCCAAGCTGGTGCTGGGCGAGTAACGAGCGACACCGCTTAACGCAGCTGCGACAATTCTTCCGCGCGGAAAACGCATCCCGTTTTGGAGCTCCGGAATGGGATGCGCTTTCCGTTTGAGGCGCGTCAGGGAAACCGCATCCCGTTTCGGAGCAATATTCCGGGTCGCACTTTCCGCAACCCACCCCATCCGGAAACCGCGACCCACTATTCAGCCAAAAACCGGCTCGCATTTTCCCGAGCATTCGATGCAACGCTGGTGCAAGGAGTGTCCCCAACGACTAGCCGTTTAAGAACGTCCCCAACGACTAAAGTGCCGCAAGAGTGTCCCTTTTGACTAGTCATTTAAGAACGTCCCCAATGACTACACCTTCGACTAGTCATTTAAGAACGTCCCCAATGACTACCATGGCAACGCCGCAGGTAGAGGACGGACAGCGAGCAACGTCCAGGACGAACAAGTTGGCATGAAAAAGGCGAGGCATAGACCTTCTGGTCATGTCTCGCCTTTTGAATGACAAATTGTCGTCCTGGGCGGCGCACAGCGTCG
Organism: uncultured Collinsella sp.; assembly: GCA_900541825.1. Taxonomy (GTDB): domain Bacteria; phylum Actinomycetota; class Coriobacteriia; order Coriobacteriales; family Coriobacteriaceae; genus Collinsella. Next base: position 45,776 of record UQLJ01000013.1, on the reverse strand, counting down.
AGCAGTTGCGGCGTTTGGTAAAACGCCGCAACTCCCTAGCTCATCATGGCATTCATCATCTCGTTGGTTGCGGAATCGTCAGCAGACCACTCGCCGTCGTCATTGCAGGAGTACTTGAAGGTGACCTTGGTGTCCTTGGTCTTAGCAGCCTTGGTCACATCGACCATAACCTGACCGGCCATCTTGTACAGCTCGTCATCGGAAGGCATCGAATCGAGCGCGGCGACCTTCTCCTGGTACTGGGTGGCAAAATCCTCAACGATCTGGTTCATGGACTTGCAGGTAATGGTGACCTCGGCAGTCGCGGTGCCCTTGTCCTCGTCGACCGTCACGTCGCCGATCTTGTAGTCAAAGCCCTCGAGATAGGTCTTGGCATACTCCTTGGGATCGATACCCAGCTGCTCGAACTCGTCGCCCGAAGCCTCCTCCAGACCAGAGAGGAAGTCGTCGCCACCGTTCTTGACCTCGCCAAACTGCGTCGTAAGATCCTCGGTGATGAGCTCCTCAACCGAAGGACCTCCACAGCCGGAAAGCACGACCACGCATGCAACCAAGACGGCCATGAGGGGCGCAAGCAGCAGCTTCTTTTTCATGTTGTTCCTCCCAATGAGCGGCACCGCGCTTCCCGGACGCGGCACACGTTGTAATAAGTAAGCCCATACTATCCACTTATGAACACCCTCGGCAACGCGAAGGCGCGGTCGGTTCGTTTTAGCGTCCGAACGGTTTGCAAGCCCGCCCAACGTGCAATAAAACGCTTCCCCGCGGTGCAATAAAAAAGGTGGCCGGATAACCCGACCACCCTTGCACATCCTTTGGATGCCGCAGTTTACTTGCGGACGACCTTAACGATGGCGTCACCGGCGGCGACAGCGGAGTCGGCCTCGACGGCGAGTTCGACATCGGCAAACTCGGCGGTGTTGGACACGGCCACCACGACGCAGTCCTTGTAACCGGCAGCGGCGATCTTGGCGCGGTCGATCTTGAGTATGGGCTGGCCAGCCTTCACAACGTCGTCGGCCTTGACGAAGCCCTCGAAGCCATCACCGTTCATGTTGACGGTATCGACGCCAACGTGCACCAGAACCTCGATGCCGCTATCGGACTGCAGGCCCACGGCGTGACCCATGGTGACGGTCACCTTGCCGTCGCAGGGAGCGTAGACCAGGTCGTCCTCGGGCCACACGGCGCAGCCCTTGCCCAGAACCTCGCCACCAAAGACGGGATCGGGCACGTCGGCCATCTTGATGACCTTGCCCTTGACGGGCGAGCACAGCACGTCGGCGCCGGCAGAAGCAGAGATGGAAGCGGGAGCTGCAGCAGCGGCAGGCTCAGCCTTCTTCTTAAACATGTCAAACAGACCCATACGTTTTCTCCTCTTGATTAAGCGCAACGTTATGCGCATGCCTATGGTGATTATAGTGCCAAATGGTTCAAATGCTAAGGTGGGGACTCGAATCGCGAGCCCTTCCCGGTAGTGCTCGCGGGACGAGCATCTCCTTTGCATCGCGGGTCGATAAGCCGAGTATCGTCTGCGCACGGGACGGGCAGAAGCGGGCGCACCAAACCCGATACTTCTTTTCGCTCTCGAGTCCTGCCGCCGCCCCGTCCCTGACACTTCCTGATACCGACCGAAACGTGCCAAAATAAACCCGTCCCTTTTTGGTAGGTTTGGCGAGTGTGGATTTTCGGACGCTTAACTAACGAGCGTGGATAATCTCCCACTTTGACTTTGAGGCCGTCACCGAGCCAAAAACGGGAGATTATCCACGTTCATTTTGGATGACCCCCTTGTACCAAGCCGAGCTCCATGGTCAAGTAATAACGACTTTTTATCATTAGATTGTTTACATAAATTCTAATAACTATTTAATCCTTAAACTCGTTATTAGAATTGATATGATTAGCCTAATAACGAGTTTCCGGCACTAAAGATATGGAGGGCGCGATGCAAATCGAGGAGAACGGCCAGGGAACGCTCCGCAATAATCTATCGGGGAAATTGGCTTACTATTCGTTTTTTCCAACGCCCTTGCAATCATTGAGGCAGCTAAACCTCACCGAGGAAACCTATCGCACGCTTTCCGCATGCTCACGAAAGCTTGGAGAGCTTGAAGGCATGCTCTACTTTGTTCCCAACGCCGACATGTATCTGACAATGTACGTGCGCAAAGAAGCACTCCTTTCTTCGCAAATTGAGGGAACCCAGTGCACGTTTGACGACCTACTTAGTCCATCGCAAACACAACTCCATCATAAAGATGTCGCAGACGTCGTGAATTACGTCCGTGCTGTCGACCGCGGCGTAGAACTGCTCAAAAAGATGCCCTTGTGCACGAGACTTCTTAGGCAAGTTCATGCGGTCCTGCTGGACGGAGTGCGCGGAACGGAGAAGAATCCAGGCGAGCTGCGCTCCTCACAAAACTGGATTGGCCCCTCAGGCTGCACCATTGCAACCGCATCGTTTGTCCCTCCAAACATTGAAGATTTGAGTAACACGCTCCAGGACCTCGAACGCTTTATCAATGAGCCTCAAGTCGAAATGGATCCGATTGTGCGGGCGGCGCTCGTCCATTACCAATTTGAAACTGCCCATCCATTCCTAGACGGAAACGGTCGCCTGGGCAGGCTTCTCATTACACTTATGCTCATCAATGATGGCGTTCTTCATTCTTGCTTGTTCTATCCATCGTTCCAGTTCAAGAAAAATCGAAGCGAGTACTACCGGCAACTCACATCCGTAAGGGAGAGAGGCACTTACGAGGAATGGATAGAGTTTTTCTGCAACAGTCTTCTCGAAAGTGCGAAGGACTCGGTAGGGTCTTTAAAAAACCTTGTTGACCTCCATAACCGTTCCACAGCAACCATTACCGAAAATCTCGGAAGGACTGCTGCAAACGGGCAAAGGCTGTTGGGCATTCTTGAAGAGCACCCCATCGTCGACACCGCATTCATCGCTGCCCAACTCGATATCGGCAGGAGTACCGCGAGCTCGCTCGTCAAATCATTTGAAGAATTGGGTATCCTCCGTCCGCTCGACGAGTCAAGACAGAGATACCGGCAGTACGGGTATGAAGAGTATCTTTCGATTCTCAGGGAAGACGCCGAGCCGATTAGATAGGCATCGCAACCCAGGCAAATTAAAGCGAGCGTGGATAATCTCCCACTTTGAGCCTGCACACAGGCCAAAAACGGGAGATTATCCACGCTCATTCCTGAGTAGTCATTTATGAACGTCCCCAATGACTAGTCCGGCAACGCCGATGTTTCGGCAACGACAGCGAGCGAGCCGCATTCGGAGCAAGACGACGCCGCAGGTAGAGAACGGACAGCGAGCGGGTCGCATTTGAGACAAGGTGACGTGAAACGAAAGGGCGCTGACCTTCTGGTCGCGCCCTTGAAGTTGAACGTCAGATTGTCCAAATGCGGCCCGCGCAGCGTCGAGCAGTTACGGCGTTTGGTAAAACGCCGTAACTAACGTGCTCCGTACTGCTCGTAGTAGGCGTCGATGGCGGTCTTGAGCTCGTCGTCGATGACAACCTTGCCGTCGATCTCGTGGTTGTAGAGGGTCTCGACGACCTCAGCCATGGAGACGATGCTCGCGACGGGGAAACCGTACTTGGCCTCGATCTCCTTCTGCGCGGTGGTCACACCGCCCTTGCCGACCTCCATGCGGTTGAGGGACACGATCAGGCCCTTGATCTCGACATCGGCAGCAGCCTTGACCTTGGGATAGGTCTCGTCGATGGACTTGCCGCTGGTGGTAACGTCCTCGACCATGACCACACGGTCGCCGTCCTTGGGCTCATAACCCAGCAGGTTGCCCTTATCGGCACCGTGGTCCTTGGCCTCCTTGCGGTCGCAGCAGTACTTGACCTCCTTGCCGTACAGCTCGTGGTAGGCAATTGCGGTCACGACGGCCAGCGGAATACCCTTGTAGGCCGGTCCAAACAGCACATCAAAGTCGTCGCCAAAGTTATCGTGGATGGCCTGGGCGTAATACTCGCCCAGCTTCTTGAGCTGATAGCCCGTCACGTAAGCGCCGGCGTTCATAAAGAACGGGGACTGACGGCCGCTCTTGAGCGTAAAGCTGCCGAACTTAAGGACGTCGGACTCGACCATAAACTTGATGAACTCTTGCTTGTAAGCCTCCATGCGGGCTCCTCTCGTAATCGCGTACGTGCCTTCCAGTTTAGCGCAGGCGAAGCGTCGATGCGGGCGCGCTTTGGGGCCACGGCATTCTGTAAAGGCTTTGTCAGGGGGAATGGTTTTCCGAACAATGGGGTTGACATGTCAAACCCCCTCATCAAGAATACGGGCGGATTAAAAAGGGGTACGAGATACCCAAAGCGCGCTGCGCTCAGCCTTTAGGAGGTGTGCCATGGAAGGCAGTCCTAGTCGAAAAACCTGCATGTCGCCCTCGGCACGCCGCGAGGACTCCGCACACGCATAAACGCCACCGGCAGATCGCCAAAACCACCGCAAAGGCGCGCTGCACCCTTTGTGGGCTCAAGAGCTTGACGCGAGCGACATCTAGGTTTTTTGAAGCAAATACGACACGTACGCTAACTCCCCTCAACAAGGAGGACCCTATGCTGATGCTCAAAACCGTCACGGTACTCGAAGCCATCTCCAAGCGCCGCCGCACGGCGCGCCCTGCCGCTCATACCGGCCTGTCCAAGAACACCATATTCGCCGCCACCCATAGTGCCGAGGACGCCCTCGTACTGCTTGACGCCACGGCAAACGGCCTCACCGTCGAGCAGGCAACTGAGCGCCTGAACGCCGTCGGCCCCAACACCATCGAGGCAACGACCAAAACGCTCGCCCGCCGCATCGCCGACGCGTTCATCGATCCCTTCGCCGGCATCCTCGCCGCGCTCGCACTGGTCTCGCTCTACATCGACGTGCTCGCCGTGCCCGAACCGCAGCGCGACCCCTCCACGGTCATCGTCATCGGCACCATGCTGCTGGTATCGGGCGGCATGAAGTTTATCCAGGAAGCCCGCAGCGGCAATGCGGCCGAGGCCCTCAAGGACCTGGTCTCCAACACTTGCACCGCCCTGCGCGACGGCGAGCGCATCGAGATCCCCTTCGACGAGCTCGTCCCCGGCGATGTAATCCGTCTCTCTGCCGGCGATATGGTGCCGGCAGATGCCCGCATCATCACCGCGCGCGACCTGTTTGTGATCGAGTCCGCACTCACCGGCGAGAGCGAGGCCGTCGAGAAGACCACCGCCGTCACCGTCGTCGAGGGCGCCGACGGCTCCGCACTGCCACTCTCTGCCTGCAAGAACATCGTCTTTACCGGCACCTCCGTGCAAAACGGCGCCGCCATGGCGCTTGTCGTTGCCACCGGCTCGGACACCTACCTGGGCGGCATCGCCAAGATGCTCAACGGGCGCGGCGAAAAGAGCGCGTTTGACCGCGGCGTCTCGAGCGTCTCCATGCTGCTGGTGCGCCTGATGCTCGTTATGGCGCCGGCCGTCTTTGCCATCAACGCCGCCACCAAGGGCAACGTCATCGACGCGCTGCTGTTCGCCACGAGCGTGGCCGTGGGCATCACGCCGCAGATGCTTCCCGTCATCGTGACCACGAGCCTGTCGCAGGGCGCCAAGGACCTCGCCCGTCGCCAGGTTATCGTCAAGGAGCTGCCGGCGATTCAAAACCTCGGAGCGATGGACGTCCTGTGCTGCGACAAGACCGGCACCCTCACCGAAGACCGCATCGTGCTCGAGCGCTACCTCAACACCGATGGCAACGAGGACGCGCGCGTGCTGCGCCATGCGTTTTTGAACAGCTTCTTCCAGACCGGCCTCAAAAATCTTATCGACCTGGCCGTAATCGACCGTGCCGATGTGACGCCCTCGACCGTCGCACCCGATTCCATGCTGGGCCAGAGCCTGCGCGACCGCTATACCAAGGTCGACGAGGTTCCCTTCGATTTCTCGCGCCGTCGCCTGAGCGTAGTTGTCGCCGACGCCCAAGGCAAAACCCAGATGGTTACCAAGGGCGCTGCCGAGGAAATGCTCGAGATCTGCTCCTTTGTCGAGATCGATGGCATCGCTCAGCCGCTCACCGACGAGAAGCTCGCCCAGATTCGCAAGCAGATCGCCGGACTTAACGCCGAGGGCCTACGCGTAATTGCCGTGGCGCAGAAGACCAATCCGCGCTGCGTGGGCGAGTTTGGCATCGCCGACGAGTGCGACATGGTGCTGATGGGCTTTTTGGCCTTCCTCGATCCGCCCAAAGCAAGTGCCGCGGGCGCCGTCGCCACCCTCGAGGCCAAGGGCGTGGCGGTCAAGGTCCTAACCGGCGACAACGACCGCGTCGCCGCCACCGTCTGCGAGCAGATTGGTATCGATGCGAGCAACGTCTTGCTCGGCTCCGAGATCGATGCGCTCGATGACGCCGAACTTGCCAAGCGCGCCGAGAAAACCCACCTCTTCGCCAAGCTCTCGCCGCTGCAGAAGGCGCGCCTGGTACGTGTCATGCGCGAGATGCTCGGCCACACCGTGGGCTTTATGGGCGACGGCATCAACGACGCCGCCGCCATGCGTGCGAGCGATTGCGGCATCTCGGTCGATTCGGCCGTCGATATTGCCAAGGAATCCGCCGATATCATCTTGCTTCAGAAGGACCTGGGCGTGCTCGAGCGCGGCACCATCGAAGGCCGCCGCACTTACGGCAACCTGCTCAAGTACCTCAAGACCACGGTGAGCTCCAACTTTGGCAATGTGTTGTCCGTGACCGTCGCGAGCCTGTTCTTGCCGTTTTTGCCCATGAGCGCCCTGCAGCTGGTACTGCTGTCGCTGGTCTACGAGATCGTGTGCATCGCACTGCCGTGGGACACCGTCGATGACGCCTGGACTGCCCGCCCGCGTGCCTGGGACGCCGCGTCCATCAAGGGCTTTATGCTCGAGCTGGGCCCCGTGAGCTCGCTGTTTGACATCGTGACCTTCGCCGCGCTCTTCTTTGTCGTGTGCCCCGCCGCCGTGGACGCAAGCTGGTCCGAGCTTGCCGCCGCGGGCGACGTCGCGGGTATGGCGACCTTTGCTGCGCTCTTCCAGAGCGGCTGGTTTGTCGAGTCCATGTGGTCGCAGACACTCGTGGTCCACATGTTGCGCTCGCCGCGCCTGCCGAACCCGTGCGACCACGCCGCCCCCGCGCTGTGCGTGCTCACCGTCCTGGGCTTGGCGCTTGTCACTTGGCTGCCGGCAAGCCCCATCGCCGATGCGCTGGGCCTCATGCCGCTGCCGCCGAGCTTCTTCGCGCTGCTCATCGGCATTGTTGCCGCTTACATCGCGCTCACCCAACTGGCCAAGCACCGCTACATCGCCCGCCACGGCGAGCTGCTGTAGCAAGCAAGCGGAAAACACCATGCCAGCTGCCGTTGTCACTGCCACAGCTGCCAACGCCTCTGCCGCTGCCGTTGCCTCTGCCGCCGCCGCAGCCTATCCCCTCAGCAGTCGCGGTGAAATAGTTCCTGTTTAAAGTCCCACGACTTTGATTTAGGGACTATTCCACCGCAACTTATTAGGGGATTAGCTAGTCTTGGGGTGTCCAGGACCAGAAGAAGTTGATGAGGGCTACGCGCGAGGAGGCACCGGTCTTTTTGTTAATCGAAGCGATGTGGCGATAGAGCGTGGAGCGCGAAAGGAAGAGTGCCGCCGCCACGTCTTGCACGCTGTCGTCCGAAACGACCAGTGCCTCCAGAACATCGCGCTCGCGCTTGGTGAGCCCAAAGGCGGCAACGAAGCCATCGAGCCGATCGCCAAACGAAAGCTCCGGCGTCTCCAGGGGCACCGTGTCGGCCTGGCCGGGCTCACAGCTCACGCCAAGATCGTCGGTGGCAAGCGCCAGCCCGCCGTGCGTCGCCTCGCCCTCACCGTCTTGTCCAAACTGTCCCAACAGCGAAATCGCGATGCCGACAAACAGCACGAGCACGACGCTCACTGCCGCCAGCACGTTTTGACTCGAGATGATCGCCACCGCCGGCGCCGTCACGAGCATCGAGCACACGTTGTTGACGACGCGACCCATGCACGGCCAAAAATATGACCAGCGCGCATAGAGCGAGACAGCGGCATATTTTGTGGTAAAGAACACCACGAAAAAGCCCGAGCCCAAATAAAAGATGATCGTGGCAGCGAGCTCGTTGCCGCCATTGCCGTCGACAATGAGCACAAAGAACGAAAGCGTGGACAACATGGCGGCGCATGTCATGCCAATATTCATATACGAACGGCCGTGCAGGTCAAATAGTGCGCCAGCGGCCAACGAGCTCACGACAAGCAGCAGGCGCGGCCAATCGCCCAAATCGACGGCTCCGACAGCATGCAGGGTCGTGAAGCCCGCGTTGAGAGCGGCGAATACGCTGGAAAGATACGCCGTCGCCACGGTCAGGCGAACTACGGCGCGACGGAATGCCGCCTTTGCCTCGGGATCGTCATGCCACTTGGCGCCATATTCCAGAGCATCTACCGAAAGCCCGGCAGCACTGGGTTCAAAGTTGGGGTCGGACTCGTCGCGCAGCTTGGCGCGTCGGGCACCGTGGAGCAACGCCACCTGCGCGATCGCACAGACGACCAGAACAGCCTGCTGAGGAATGCCGACAGGCATCACCATGTGGTTGAGAACCTGCACCAGAACGCCCATGGCGTAAGAAAGTGCGGCGGCGCGCGCCAAGCAGGGCGTTCGCGCAAAGCGCCTCGCAAAATTTGCATGGGCAGTCGATCCGCAGTAGCCCAGCGCGCAGCACGCCACCAAACCGCCGGCAATTACCACCTCAACCTGAACCGCCATAATCAACAGCAGCAATGCCGCCACCAGCAAAACGCCCGTGACGTCACTCGTTGCGTCGATAGCATGGGGACGGCGATAGTACAGAATGGGACGCACAAAAAAGCCAATCACGCTCGCGCCGATGACAAGGCTCTCATAAATAACGACCTCGTTCGGAGACACGAACTCGGCCATGCGCACATCAAAAAGATACTCGCACGCCAAAAACGTGAAGAAGAACAGCGCCAGGCATATAATCTCCCGAATGCCCCGACGCAAATATGCGGTTGTGTCTCCCATGCCCCTCATGGTTAACCCCCACTCTCAATTGTCTGGAAATCTATTCTAATAAAGAACCAGTCTCAATATCGAAGCCGAGCTCGAAATGCTGCCAATTCGACCCCAGCCGTCCACATCACGCCGCGATTTTGAGCCGCATGGACCAGAAGGGACGCGCGCGATCTCTAGCTCGGCCAGGAGTGTCCCCAACTACCACTCATTTAAGTACGTCCCCAATGAGTGGCCGAAGAGTGTCCCCCGCGACTAGTCGTTTGAGAACGTCCCCAACGACTAGTCAAAAAATGGGCCATGTGTCCCAGTTGTGGAGACTCCTTGAGCCGTCTGGGTATCGCGAAGGATCGCGCACTCCCCCATCATCAAAAGTGACACACGCTACCAGTTGATGAGAGGCAGCCATGGGCTTCTTTGACAAGATGTTCGAGAAGAAAGAGTGCGCGATTTGCGGTACCGAGCTGGGACTTCTAGGTAAGACAAAAATCAATGAAGGCTACCTGTGCAAAGAGTGCGCCGGCAAGCTCTCCCCCTACTTTCACGGCTATCGCTCCAGCACCGCGGACGATATCCGTGAGCAACTCGCCTACCGCGAGGCCAACGCCGAGCGCCTGTCTTCGTTCAACCCCACGCGCACGCTTTCTGCCGGGCGCACCAATATTATGCTCGATGAGGACGCGGGCCTGCTGATCATCACTTCGCAGAGCCGCTGGCGCGACGCCAATCCCGACATCATCGAGTTCTCGCAGGTACTCGGCTGCGATATGGATATCGACGAGCATCGCACCGAGATCTATCGCGAGACCAAGGACGGCGAGCGCGAGAGCTACAACCCGCCGCGCTACGACCTGGATTACGACTTTAATCTGACCATCCACGTCAACACGCCGTACTTTACCGAGATCAACCTGCGCGTGAACGACTCCACCATCGATCAGCGCGGCTCCATCGAATATCGCGAGGCCAAGCGCCAGGCAACCGAAGTCCGCGATGCGCTGGTGCAGCTGCGCCAGGAGACGCGGGACAGCGTCGTGGCCGCCAAGGCCCCCAAGACCGCGGTGACCTGCCCCTTCTGCGGAGCCACCACCATTCCCGATGCCAGCGGGCGCTGCGAATACTGCGGCGGCGCCATCGGCGCATAGCCCCCGGCACGGAAAGGACCGATCATGGCCTTCGAGAGCGTTAACTATCAGTGCCCTGCCTGCGGTGGCCCCTTGCATTTTGCCAGTGCCGAGCAAAAGCTCGTCTGTGACTACTGCGATTCTCGTTTTGAAGTCGAAGAAGTCGAGGCCCTCTATCGCGAGCGCCAGGACAAGGCAGATGCCGAAGCCGATGCAGCAGCCGCAACGCCCAAGCCCGTCGCCGACGACGCGGTGCAGGAGCTCGCCCAAAACGCCGGTTACATCTGCTCGTCGTGCGGCGCCGAGCTCGTGTCCGACGGCACCGTCGCCGTCACCACCTGCCCGTACTGCGGCAACTCCGCCGTGGCGCCCGGTCAGCTTTCGGGCGACTTCTCGCCCGACCCGGTAATTCCGTTTAAGCTCGGGCGCGACGACGTCACAGCCGCACTCAAGGAACACTACAAGGGCAAGATCTTGCTGCCCAAGAGCTTTGTCACCGGCAACCACATCGACGAGGTCCAAGGTGTCTACGTGCCGTTTTGGCTCTACGGCGCCCGCGTTGACGGCGAAGTGTACTTCGATGCGACCAACGAGACCGTGACCGAGGAATCCGACCGCACCGTCACGACCACCGACCACTACGATGCCTATCGCAAGGGCAATATCTCGTTTAAGCGCGTGCCCGTCGACGGATCGTCCAAGATGCCCGACGGCCACATGGATGCCATCGAGCCGTTTGACTACGACGCGCTGCGCCCGTTCTCGGTCGCATATATGCCCGGCTACATCGCCAACCGTTACGACGAGGACTGCGAGACCTGCAAGGCGCGCGCCGAACGCCGTATGGAAGAAAGCACAATCTCGGCCCTGCGCGAGACCGTCGTCGACGAATACGACGATGCCACGGTCGAAAGCAAGCAGCTCGACTACACCTGGGAAGACAGCGACTACGCCCTGTTCCCCGTCTGGATGCTCTCCACCTCGTGGAACGGCAAGAGCTACCTGTTTGCCATGAACGGCCAGACCGGCCGCTTGGTCGGCGAGCTCCCCTGCTCCAAGCCCAAGCTCGCCATCGCCTCGGTGCTGTTCTTCGTGATCGGATTTATCCTCTCCCAGATTCTCTTTATGGGGGAATACGCCTTCGATCCGGATTACCTCACCTTTGATATCGAGGGCATCCTCATCAACATCATCGCGCCGCTGATCATCGTGATTATCGGAGACGTGCTACTGGTAGGCCAGCTCAAGACGGCCAACAAAGCAACCCATGCCGATGAGTATTGTGGCGAGCTCGACCTGACCGAGAAGCACGACACCTTCAGCCACACCGAGACCACCGTTGTCATGAAAGACGACAAGGACGACTAAGCAATCCAACCAATACCACCCGGCCTTTGACGAGAAAGGAAGATCACCATGGGACTCTTGAAAGCTGGATTGGGAGCTGCCGGCGGCGTCATGGCCGACCAGTGGAAGGAATTTATCTACTGCGAATCGATGCCTGCTGACGTCTTGGCCTGCAAGGGCAGCAAACGCACCGGTGGCCGCAGCTCCAACACGCGCGGCGAGGACAACGTCATCTCCAACGGCTCCGTCATCGCCGTCAACGACGGACAGGGCATGCTCGTGGTGCAAAACGGCAAGATCATCGAAGTCGCGTTGGAGCCCGGTGAGTTCGTCTTCGATACCGGTAGCGAGCCGAGCGTCTTTAGCGGCAACCTGGGCGATTCCATCAAGGAGACCTTCGCCAATATCGGCAGCCGCTTTACCTTTGGCGGCGACGCGGGCAAGGACCAGCGCGTCTATTTCATCAACACCAAGGAGATCATCGGCAACAAGTACGGCACCGCCTCGCCCGTGCCCTTCCGCGTGGTCGATAACAACATTGGCCTGGACGTCGACATCTCCGTGCGCTGCAACGGCGAGTATTCGTACCGCATCACCAACCCGCTGCTGTTCTACACCAACGTATGCGGCAACGTGACCGATAGCTACACGCGCGACAAGATCGACAGCCAGCTTAAGTCCGAGCTGCTCACCGCTCTGCAACCCGCCTTTGCCAAGATCTCGGAGATGGGCATCCGCTACAGCGCCATCCCCGGCCACACCACCGAGCTCGCCCGCGCGCTCAACGAGGTCCTCTCGGCCGACTGGCGTGACCTGCGCGGTGTCGAGATCGTGAGCTTTGGCGTCAACTCCATCGCCGCCTCGCAAGAAGACGAGCAGATGATCAAGGACCTGCAGAAGGCCGCGGTCATGCGCGATCCCACCATGGCAGCCGCCAACATTGCCAGCGCCCAGAGCGATGCGATGCGCGCAGCAGCCGCCAACCCCAACGGCGCGATGGCCGGCTTTATGGGCATGGGCATGGCAGGTGGCATGGGCGGCATGAATGCCAGCCAGCTGTTCGCCGCCGGCCAGGCACAGCAGCAGGCCGCCCCGCAGCCGGCTCCGGCGTCCGCACCCGCCCCGGCTCCCGCCGCCGCGCCTGCAGCCGGCACGTGGACCTGCAGCTGCGGTGCCACCAACACCGGCAAGTTCTGCCCCGAGTGCGGCAGTCCCGCACCCGCCCCGGCACCGACCAAGTGGTTCTGCCCCAACTGCGGCAGCGAAAACGGCGGCAAGTTCTGCAGCAACTGCGGAACGCCCAGGCCCTAACCCCTCTATCTGGTAATTGGCGGGGGTCCGCCACCCCCGCATTTGCTTCTATGGGTTTCGTTCGATAAAGGAGGACACCATGAAGACAACGTTCAAAAAGTCCGTACTCGCATTTCTGACATGCGTCCTGGCGCTCGCCTTTGCCCTGACGGGCTGCAGCGGCGGCGGCAAAGACCCCAAGGCCAACTTCGTCGGCAGCTGGGAACTCTCGGGTGGAACCGTGGAGGGCGAAGAGCTGACCGATGAGTACATGAAGATGCTCGAGGACTGGGGTGTCCACTGCGTCCTGATTCTCGATGAGGACGGCACGGGCGCCCTCGACCTGTTCCTTGAAGTCGTCGACCTTAAATGGGAGGCAAAGGACGCCACCACCGTAACCATCACCGCCGAAGACGAGTCGCATGACATGAAGCTCAAGGACGGCAAGCTCATCCTCGAAGAAGATGACGGCAATCTTGTCTTTACCAAGTCCGACAAGGACCTGTCCGGTACGGTGAAGAAGGATCGCGAGGCGGCCGAGAAGGAAGAGGAGATCGATGAGGCCGTCGAAGACGACGATGTCCAGAACGTCGAAATCTCTCCCGCCGTCACCGTCGCCGATGACGATCTGTGCACCATCACCATCACCGAGAAGTTCAAGGACGACTGGGGCGACATCGGCTTTGTCGTCAACATCACCAACAAGAGCGACAAGGACCTGACCTTCTACGCTCCTTCCGGCAAGACCAACGTCAACGGCACCATGAAGGAACCCTGGTTCTCGGCTCACCTGATGCCCGGCACCAGCGCCACCGAGGAATTCACGTTCTCGAGCGGCGAGCTTGACAGCCTTGACGACCTGGTCAATACGACCATCGGCATCGACGCCTACCTGACCGATTCCTACGAGGACGTCGCTTCTTACAGTGCAACCATCGCGTAACGGCAGACACCGATAGCCGCGGATTGGCGGACACATCCGCGCGCATGTCAGGCGGGGCCGCAGGAGTTGATCCTGCGGCCCCGCCGCTTTATGCCGATGCATAACGAGCGTTAGCGCTCCATGTTGGGAACGATGCTGCCCTCCGTTACTGCGCGCACGGCTAGGCGCATGATGTTGTCGTAGCCGGTCTTATTGAGAATCTCCGAGATGCGGCGTTTGATGGTGCCCTCGCTCATAAACAGCTCGGCCGCGATCTCGCGGCGGCTCTTACCCTCGCAGGCAAGGCGCAAGATCGACAGCTCGACATCGTCGAGGGCCGCCGTGCCCGAGAAGATGCTCTCGGGCGGCTTGGGAAACGTGCAGTAACCCGCCAGCGTGGAGCGCATCACGGCGAATAGCTCGTCGATACCGACGTTCTTGTACACAAAGCTGTCGACGCCCGCCTCGCGCGCCTGATCGACAAAGGTGATCTCGGGCATGCCGGTCATGATAATGACGCGGCACTCGGGCAGTTGTTCTTTGATGCGCGCCGCCGCCACGATGCCGTTGGAATCATGCTCGGTGCATACGTCCATCAGTATCATGTCCGGGCGCTCCTTGAGCGCGACACCCAAGGCCTCGGAAGCATCGGCAATGGCAGAAACAACGGTCATATCGGGCTGGTCGCCAACGGAACGCGCCAGGCTCTCGCGCAGGATGGCCTGGTCTTCGACTATAAGGACGCGGATCATGAGCTTCTCCTTTGAGCTGTGGCGCTGGCGTTGAGCGGGATGGACACCGCAAGCGTAAAGGGCGGGGCGGCATGGATTCCCAGGCAGCCGCCCAGATCTTGCGCGACATGCCTCATACCTGGGATACCCGTTCCCTCGCGATACGATACGGGTGCAGGCGCGCCGTCGTTAGAAACGGTCATCCGCGCAACAGCGCTGTCTTCCGACGTCTCCCGCCACAGGCGCACATGGACCCGATGGGCCTGTGCATGCTTGGTGGCATTGGTCGAGGCTTCGCGGATAATCTGCAAAAATGCTGCGGCGACACGTGCGTCGTTTGGCAGCTCGCCCTCCACATCGATCTGCACGCTCACCAGGCCAAAGGCATGGACGATATCGCCCAGTTGCTCTGCCGGTTCGGTGTCGCCTCCGCTGCGCAGATCGGCAGCGATTGAGCGCAGCAGCGGGTCGATCTGCTCGAGTGACTCATCGTCCAGGCGCCCCTCCTCCAGATAACGATGGAGGATGGACAGGCGCTGCCCGATCACGTCGTGCACGCGAGCGCGCATACGCAGATAGGCCGCATTGTCAGCAACTTTTTTGACTTCTTCGATCTGGGCTTGGAGCTCTTGGCCCGCAAGCTCAAGCAGGTGGTTGGCTTGCGCCAAGCGGTCGTAGGCGTGTGCGTATTCCGTCACGTCCAAGCCGACGACGCGCTCGAACGGACGGCCCGAGACCGTAACGGAGTCACGCACGAACAGACGAATCTCAGAAGGAGAGATCTCGACCACGGCACGGTCGTGGCCAAAGCGGTCAAGGTCAATATGGGCGCGACTTGCGCTGCTTTCGGGCGTCTGCATGCTGAGCTTGCGAAGGTCACTCCACGTGCCGCTCATGTCGCGCAGGTCGGTGGGCATGCGAAGCTCCACCAGGTTTTTGCGCATGCAGCGGTTCATGAGCAGCGGGCGACCCTTTGGGTCCAGATACAAGATGCCCACAGGGATCACGTTGATGGTTTCGATGGTCGAGAACGCGGTAATGTCTTCCTGGCGGTTGCGGATATCCATCAAGAGCGCCGCGATGGAGCGGAACAGGAAGAACGCTCCCTCTGCGATAAGGACAACGGTCCACGCCGAGCCCATAGCAAAAACCACCGGCGGTGTCACGGCGGCAACGAGCAACAGTTCGGGCAGCATGACGGGGCGACGATAGTGCACCATAAGCGTCACGCCATAGGCAAAGATCGCGACATTGAGCCACAGCACTCCACCCATTGCCCTAGCGCAAACGTCAAGCGGCGCCACCAGATACGAGCCAGACGACGCGAATAAGATGAGCGCCGAAATCATCAGGTGAAGCACGAGGCTCGCCTCGTAGGCGCAAACCACCTTACGGTTATAGGACGAGCGGCGCGATGCGATGAGCGGGACGTGGATCGTCTGCAGACACGCAGCCAGGGCAAAGACAACATCGAGCGCAACGATTTGGGGAAGGATGAGCGAAATCGTCATCGTCACTCACCCGCCCTAGGCATCAAGACGATCATGCGCAGCTGGCCGGGCTCGCCCTCAAGGCGGTATGCCACGTTGCGCCCTTGCAGAGCGCTTTCGAGCTCTTGCGCAGCGGGCGTCTGCGAAAGATCCTCCTCGTCGTTGGAGAAAAGCGTGGCACGCAACTCGACACTGCACCGATCATGGTCGCCCAAGTGATACATAAGCGCCGGATGGTCGGTGGTGTAGGCAAAAAACGCAAAGTCATACACGCAGTCGTACAGGGCGCTTACCGTACTGGCGTGCATCGGGCGCCGTATGGCGATAATCGAGGCGCAATCGATATCGATGGTGCGCAGGTCGCTTGCGAGCTCGTTGGCAATGAGCTGAATGCGGTCGCGATCAAAACCGCTCTCCCCATGCTGTGCCAACGTGAGCGACCCCTTGCGCTTGCAATAGGCGACGAGCATCTTGGCGCGCTGCAGCATGCGGTAACGCTCGTGCGAAGACGCCTCGTCGGTCAACGGCGGCAGCGAGCTCAGCAGGTCGTACATCCCTTCGAGCGCGCGGGCAATCGCCTGGTCCACGTCTTGGACCAACAAGGTCTCGGCCTCTTGATCTGCCAGATGCGTCTTAAGGTCGTAGTCGGCGGCGAGCAGCTCGTTTTGACGCTGCAGCTCCATGCGACGATGTGCCAGCTCACGGTTAAGCTCGTTGAGCTCCGACACGTCTTGGGCAAGCAGGGCCGATCCGCCCAGCAGTGGAAAGGCACGGTACATCACATCGGGATCGGACGCCACGGCAAAGGCATGGGCGCGGCTGTGCGCCTGGGTCCGCAACTCCTCGCGCACGCCTACCGGCATTGGCTTTGACACCGGCGTGGCATAGACCTCCTGCAGGTCGCGCGTTAGAACTTTGAGGTCAAGCGGCAAGGTGTCGAAGATGCCGGCGATGTCGTGATACGACGGAATGACACCGCAATCGAGACAGATTTCCATCGCCACCACGCACAAGACGCAATAGATGAGCGAGAAGTTGAGCCTCCATGCCCAGGGCACGCGCAACGCATAGGAGATGGCAAAGAATGCGCCGCCCAGCAGTACGAGCGCCGCCGTACCCGAGAAACGCTGGATGCGAAAGGACGAGGACCGACCAACCAGGATAAAAAAGGCCACGAAGTTAAAGGCCGTCCACACTAAGACGGCGAAATAACCCCAGCCGTACGTGTAATCGTTGCTCCAGGTGTCGCTTGTACGGTCAAAGCGGAAGACCTGCTGGTGAAAATCGTTGGTGAGCACAAATCCGATAAGCAGGATGGCCACAATCCACAGCGCAGCGCAGTAGCGGCGACCCAGGCGGTGTTGCTCCAGGCCCGCAAGGCGCAGACCACACAACTGGTAGAGCAGCGGAATGAGCGTCATGGGCACGTAGTACAGGTACCACAGCACGGTGGCATAGAACGGCGTGAACGACTTGTACTTGAGAATGACTTCGATCATCCACAGGGCGCAGATGGTGGCGACGGCAACAAGGCGGCGACGCAACACATAGTCCAAACAGCGCAGATAGACCGATACGCCCCAGATCGAAAATGCAATTGCGGCAACAAGCAACGGCAGAGAGCTCGAATGGACGAGCGCATCCACGACCTCTTCGGACACCTCGCTATAGGCGGGCACGGCGTTAGAAAGTTTGGGGTCGAAGGCGAACAGCGCCGGCAAGACTGCCAAAAGCATGAGGAACAGTGCGGTGATGGCGCCGGCGATAGCGAAGACGCGGTGACGGTACGCCTGATGTGTTATGCCAACAAGGAATCGCGGCATGGCGAAGAGCCTGCCGCCCCTGGGATCCGCCACGGGTGCGGATCGGGCGGCCGTGTGGCCGATATGTCGCTCGCGGGTACCCATAGTGCTTTTAGTGTACCGACAGGCAGGCTCAAAAAGCGGGCCACATGTCCCAAAATCCGCAGACGGCAAGGCGCCCGGCAGCCTCCCCCGTCTGGCACTTCCCGATATCCGCCCGCCCCAAACCACCGCAAAGGGGACAGGCACCTTTGTGGTGGTTTGGGGCGATGCGCTAGTCCACGGTGATGTCGAGGTTCTTGCCAATGAGGCCTACGTAGCCGCCTTCGGCAGCCTTGGGGCTGTCGGCGTGGCAGAGGACCCACTTGTCTGC
This sequence comes from uncultured Collinsella sp., assembly GCA_900541825.1. Taxonomy (GTDB): domain Bacteria; phylum Actinomycetota; class Coriobacteriia; order Coriobacteriales; family Coriobacteriaceae; genus Collinsella. The sequence goes on along the minus strand of UQLJ01000013.1, from coordinate 27,625 downwards.
CTTCCAGTAGCAGTAGCTGTCACCGGCGGCAGGCATGTCGGCCGCGGCCTCGGGGCGCGGACCATTGGTGCCAGCGGGCAGCGCCACCATCACCTGGAAGCCACCGTCGTCGACCATGCACGGCGTGTAGTGGAGCGTGGTGTTGAAAACCTCGACGACCTTGCCCGCCGGCACGCGGAACGCCTTGACGCACGCGGTATCGAGCTTGCCGTCCTCGATCTCCCAGCGATGTGCCACGAGCAGGATAAAGTCGCGTGCACCCAGGTTGAACTCGCTCGCGCGGTGGTACTCCAGGCAGTTGAGACGCGTGTTGTGGCCGTTGCACCAGCCGAGCTGGAAGGGACGGCCGCCAAACATGAGAAAGCCCAGTTTATCGGCATCCTTGACGCCCTCGAGCTCCGGCGCGCTTGCTACGTACTTGCTGCCCTCGGGAATGGGCGTGGCTGAGAGCGCCTCGAGCACGGGCGACGTGAGCTCGGACGGAACGTCATCCCAAACGTTGCCATAGGATTTGAACTCGGGATCGTTGACAGAGTAGATATGCATGTTCACTCCTGTTCGTAAATGTGACTATACGAACATTCTAGAACAAACATGAGCGATTTTGAACGCTCGTCCCGACCAATCAACAAAAAGGCGCCCCCGCATAAGCGAAGGCGCCCAATGCACGCGTTTTGGGCGATAAAACCCTTACGCCTGCTGATAATGCAGGTGCTTCTCATCGATATCGGCCAGGTCACGGTCGAGATAGCGGCGCGCGAGCCAGTTTGCCATGGGGAGGTTCTGGTCCAGGTAGTTGCCGCACTCCTCGGGAGCGGCACCGGGGACATCGCCCTCAAAGCCGGCGACAAACTCGAACAGCTCACGCACGAGCGGCAGAATCTCCTCGCTCGTCACTTCGCCAAATACGACGAGGTAAAAGCCCGTGCGGCAGCCCATGGGGCCAAAGTAGACAATGCGGCCCGACCACTCGGCATGATTGCGAAGGAACGTCGCACCCAGGTGCTCGATGGTGTGGCACTCGGCCGTGTTCATGACCGGCTCCTTGTTGGGCGTGGTCAGGCGCAGGTCAAAGGTGGTGACGGCGGCGCCGGTCGCCGGATCGCGGTCGATGCGGCTCACATACACGCCGGGCTCAAGCAGCAGATGGTCAACGGAAAAGCTGGCGATGCGCTCCATGGCAGATCCTCTCGATAGTCAAATTGGGACGGGGCTCTTTTAGCTGGTTCGAATGGTCGCACCAATCATACCAGTCAAAAAAGCCCCGTCCCAAAAAGACAACTTAGCCAAGGACACGGGCCATACGCGTCTTGAACTCGGACAGGAAGCGCGGAGCATCCACGGTCAGTGCCACAAGCGCGCTCTTGTCCGGATCGGACAGGCGGCGCTCATCGCAGATGGTGCGACCGCGGTACTCGCCCAGCAGATCAACACGCAGGTTGCAGCCGAGCGCACCTACGAGCGTGGGGTCGATCGCCACGGCAACGGCCAGCGGATCGTGCAGCGCACAACCACCCAGGTAGGGTGCGTTCATCTCGTACGAGCCAATGTAGTGCTCGACCATGCTCGCAAATGCGCAGCCCGCCATGGTGCCCGAGCCCGTCCAGCCGGCAATGTCGCGGCGTGTGAGCACCACGCGATGCGTCACGTCCAGACCCACCATGGTGAGCTTACGGCCCGAGCGCAGCACCGCGTCGGCTGCCTCGGGGTCGCTCGCCATATTGGCCTCGGCGCCCGCGCTCACGTTGCCGGGCACGGTAAGGGCGCCGCCCATCACGACCACGCGGCCGATGGACATCATCGCTGCCGCATCGCGCTCCAGGGCGAGCGCCAGGTTGGAGAGCGGGCCAGTCGCCACGTAGACCAGATCGGGACCATAGGTGCGCGCGGCATCGATCAGATAATCGACCGCGGCGTTGCCGTCGGCCGAGGTCGCCCCCACCGGCTCGTAGGGCGACGCGGGCACGCTCGCGCCGCCGATGCCGTTCTTGCCGTGAATGAGCGCGGTGGACGCCGGCGGCGTATAGGGCTCAGTCGCCTGCAGAGGACGGTCGGCGCCCAGGTACACCGGCACCTCGGGACGACCCAGCAGATCGAGCACCGCCAGGCAATTGTGCGCCGATTGCTCGACGCGCACGTTACCAAAGCACGTGGTGATGCCCACGAGCTCCACCTCGGGGCTCGCGATGGCATAGGCCAGCGCCATCGCATCGTCCACACCCATATCCAGATCAAGGATCAGCTTCTTGATTGCCATTGTTCTACTCCGCTTCTCCGTCTTTATCGTTTAACCAAACCAATGTTCAACTTCGGTGCGCATGGGAATCGATTGCTGAGCGCCCAGGCGCGACACCGTCACTGCCGAGGCGCGAGCACCCGCGGCCATGCACCCAAAGAGCGGCAAGCCCTCTAGGCGAGCCGCCGCCAACGCGCCGATAAACGTATCGCCGGCGGCCGTGGTATCGACTACCGTACTCGAAAGTGCCGGCATGCGCAGCAGCTCACCGCCATCGCCGAGCGAAACCGAGCCGGCACCGCCCAACGTGATGACCGCAGCCCCGGCACCCTTGTCGAGCAGCGCATTGAGCGCGGTGACGCAACTCGCGTCATCCGTGAGCAGAATGCCCGTCAGCACCTGGCACTCGGTCTCGTTGGGACAGACCAGGTCGACCGCAGGCCAGACCTCCGCAGGCAGCTCGCAGGCGGGCGCTGGATTAAAGACCGTATAGAACCCCAGCTCGTGAGCGCAAACAAGCGCCTCGGCCGTCGCTGCAAGGTCACATTCGCCCTGGGCGATAAAGACGCTTCCGGCAGCCGGGGCAATCTCGCTGGCGTCGCCGTCGAGCTCATGAGCCACCAGACGCCTCAGCGCGCAGGCAACGTCCGCGCCCGCAAGCGCATGGTTGGCGCCCGGTGACAGTACGATGCGGTTGTCGCCCTCGCAGCGAATGATGGTCGCCGTTCCCGTCTCCACGTCATCGCGATGCACTACAAAGTCACAGTCCACGCCGGCGTCTTGGAGCCCCACCACGAGCGACGCGCCGAACGCGTCGCGACCGACCGCGCCGATCATGTGCGTGCACGCGCCCATACGCGCGGCAGCTACGGCCTGATTGGCGCCCTTGCCGCCGGCGTTGGTGATAAACCCGCTGCCGCCGACGGTCTCGCCCGCGCGCGGTATGCGCTCGCACGCCACCGAAAGGTCCATGTTCATGCTGCCGAACACCGCAACGATGCCGCGATCTGCCATGGAAACCTCCTCATCTGCGGGCCTTATGCCCACCGCAGCCGTCGATCGTGCACTCTCGCACCCCCTATAACTTTAGTTCACTTTGATGTGGACGCGCGCTTGAGCTTGCGCCAGCAGCAAGCATTCACAGGAGCAGGCAGCTACAATGAAGGCGTGCTGATTATTCTCGTCATTGGATGATGTTTTATGGAACAACTCTCGCAATCGGGCTCGCGCGGTCGACGCCGCACGGGCAACGAGCCGGCGCCGCACGAACGCGTGAAGGGCGAACGCCGCGCCAACGAACCGCGACGCACCGTGAGCCCCCATCGTGCTTCTGCCAACAACGCGGGCCGCGCCAACACTCCCGCCGCGGAGCAGACGCCTGCTCGCCCCAAATCCCGCTACATCCCTGCCCTTGACGGCCTGCGTACGCTCGCCGTCGTCGCGGTGGTGCTCTATCACCTTAACCTCACGTGGGCGCAGGGCGGCCTGCTCGGCGTCACGATCTTCTTTGTGCTTTCGGGCTATCTGATCACGCGCTTGCTGCTCAACGAAGTCGCTAAGACCGGCCGCATCGACCTCAAGAGCTTCTGGATTCGCCGCATCCGTCGCCTGGTCCCCGCCGTGGTAACCGTCGTGGTGGTGACCTGCGCGCTGTGCACCGTCTTCAACCACGTGATGCTCACCAAGATGCGCCCCGACATCTTGCCGTCGCTGCTGTTCTTTAACAACTGGTGGCAGATTGCTCAAAACGTCTCGTACTTCAATGCTCTGGGCGACCCCTCACCGCTCACGCACTTTTGGTCGCTTGCCATCGAGGAACAGTTCTACCTGATTTGGCCGCCGCTGCTGTTTGCCATGGTATCCATGCATGTGAGCAAGCCCAACACGCGCCGCGTGGTTCTGGGCCTTGCCGCGGTATCTGCCCTCGCCATGATGGTGCTTTACAACCCTGCCGCCGACCCCAGCCGCGTGTACTACGGCACCGACACCCGCGTGTTCTCGCTGCTGCTGGGTGCCTGGATGGCCTTTATCCCCGATCGCGACCTGGCGCCGGTGCGTCTCGCTCATCGTTTGGGGCTCAATCGCCTGGCTGGCGCCGCCAAGCACGGCAAGAACGCCGAGGGCAAACCTGGCGAGAAGGCCGACGAAACAGCCGAGACCGCCCCGGCACAGCCGAGCGCCCTCGTGCGTTTTTGGTCCTCGCCCGCATCCATCGATGTGTTGGGCGTCGTGGGTCTGGTTGGCCTTGCCGCCATGGTCGCGCTCACCAACGGCTACACCGCCTTCCAGTATCGCGGAGGCACGCTGCTGTGCTCGATCCTCACGCTCATGGTCATCGCGGCCTGCGTGCAGCCCCAGGGAATGGTTGCCCGCGCGCTATCCGCCGAGCCACTCGTGTGGGTTGGCAAGCGCTCCTACAGCATCTACCTGTGGCACTATCCGCTGCTGCTCCTCATGAACCCGGTCGCCAACATCAACGATACGCCGTGGTGGCAGTACATTTTGCAGGTGTTGTTGGTGGTCGCCGTGGCAGAGTGCTGCTATCGCTTTATCGAGACTCCGTTTAGGAAGGGCGCCTTTGGGCGCACCGTCGCCGAATTCCGCGATGGCACCACCACGCCCGCCAACTGGGCACGCACGCACATCCCTGTCTGCGCAGCCTGCGCTGTCGTGTTGGTCGTTGCACTGGGCGGCCTGATCTTTGTGCCCGAGACGTCTGCGCTGAGCGGCGAGGGCGCCGAAGTTCTGAACAAGGAAGCCAAGAACACCGCGCCCACCGACCAGCAGGCGGCCGACGACACCGACAAGGACAACGACGGCTTCCCCGATGGCTCCTACGATCTGCTTATGATCGGCGACTCCGTGTCGCTGCGTGCCGTAGACACCTTTGACGGCGTGTTCCCGCACAGCCATATCGATGCCGAAAAGGGCCGCCAGTTTGATGCGGGGCGCGCGACATTTGAGGGCTATATCCAGCAGAACCTTGCCGGCAAGATCGTGGTCTTTGCCCTGGGCACCAACGGCTTGGTAACCGACGACCAGATCGACGCCATCATGGCCGATGCAGGAGATAAGCGTATTGTGGTGTTTGTGAACACGCGCAGCCCGCAGCCGTGGGTTGGCTCTACCAACCAGGCCATCGCCAACGCCGCTACGCGCTACAAGAACGTGCGCGTTATCGATTGGTACGGATACAGTGCCAACCGCAACGACCTGTTCGATGGCGATGGCACGCACCTATCGACCACTGGCGTGACTGAGTACCTCAACTTGATCCACGATGCCGTCAAGAAGGACCTGCCCGTACACCCCGAGGATCACGTCAACGATCCGCAGCCGGCAGCCGTCAAGTCTGCCACCGACGCACTCGTCAATGCGCTCGCTCTCAAGCCGCACAAGCTGGGCACCGACAAGTAACCTGCAGCGCAAACTTCCCACATCCGGAGGGGGTGTCTGCCACGGCAGACACCCCCTCCGGCAGTTAGGGACACTCCTGGCGCAGCCAATGAAGACCTCTACGGATGAATTCCAGGCCGCTCCGTCGCTCCAGACATCGTTTCCGCGCCTCGCGCCTGCCCCAAACAATCAAAACAAGCCCTTTTCGCCGCACCCTCAAAGGTCTGTGGGCAAAAAAGGGCAAATATGAGTACTGTTACCATTTTAGTAGCAGGCAAAACCACCCAAAATGACGTCCGAGCGAACCCTACAACCCCCTAAGACAGCCAACCTGACTGGTTTAAGGCGTATTGGAGCCAATTTTAATGAACATACTATAGGTTATGTTTATTATCTTCTTGAATGTAAATGCTATTCACTTAGCAACAGTACTCATATTTGGCATTTATTGCCCACTGCCATATAACTAACACCCTATAGCAGACAAAAACAGGCCGTAGCCCATCGCTGCGGCCTGTTTGGAGTCCAAAAGAGGCGCTAAGCGCTGTAACCCATCGCCTGCAGAACAAACATGACGACCGTGAGCACCGTAATCACACCGATAGTCGCCCAAGTGAGCACATTCCACACGCGGCCGTTGCGGTTAGTGCCCATAATGTGACGGTCAGCGGCAATAACCACCTGGAACACCAGAACCACGGGCAGCAGCACGCCATTGATGACCTGCGAGGTCATCATAATCTGGAACAGATCAACGCCGGGCATAAGCACCAGCACGGCAGAGATACCGATGATGGCCGTAATGATGCCGCGATAGACCGGGGCCTCGTCCCAGCTGCGGTCGGCACCGCGCTCCCAGCCAAATGCCTCGCAGATAGCGCTCGACGTAACGCCCGGCAGCACGCAGGCAGCCAAGAAGCTCGCCGCGACCAGGCCCGAGGCAAACAGTACCGTGGACCACTGACCCGCAATAGGCTCCAGCGCGCGAGCGGCATCGGCAGCATCGCTAATCTGAATACCCGCCGGGAACAACACCGTACCGGTCGTGATGATAATAAAACCGGCAATGACATCGGCGGCAAGCGAGCCACTCACGGTATCGATGCGCTGCAGCACGATATCGTCCTCGCCAGCGTTCTTATCGACCACGTTGTTCTGCGCCAAGAAGATCATCCACGGCGCGATGGTGGTACCGATCGTTGCGACCACGAGCGACACGTAGCTGGGGTCATTTTGAATGTTAGGCACGACCAGGTCGACCGCGACCTCACCCCAGTTGGGGCCAGCCATAAATGCAGCGACGATATAGGTCACGAACACGCAGCTCACCAGCAGCAAAATCTTCTCGATGCGCTGGAAACTGCCCGACATGGTAAGCATCCACACCAGCAGCGCCACCAACGGCACCGAGATGCTCGCCGGCACGCCAAAGAGAGCAAGGCCGCTGGCGATGCCCGCAAACTCCGAAATGGTCACAGCCGTGTTGGCGATCAACAGCGCCGCCATAGCAAGTACACTCTTGCGCACGCCAAAGCGCTCGCGAATGAGCGATGCCAGGCCCTTGCCCGTGACGCAGCCGCAGCGCGCCGCGGTCTCCTGCGTCACGATGAGCAGCACAGTCATGACGGGAAGCATCCAGAGCATCTTATAGCCATAGCTGGCGCCCGCGCTGGAATACGTTGCAATGCCGCCGGCGTCATTGCCCGAAAGCGCCGCCAGCAGACCGGGACCCATAGCGCCAAAGATGGCCGCGATGGTCAACTTTTGCTTGGTGCCCGACTTTTGCTTGGTATTTTGCACGCGACCACCTAACCCATGACCGACATGGTGAGCAGCACCGCAGCGGCGCAGTACGCTACGCACGAGATCATGACGGCAATGACGTTCATGGCGGTGCCCGACGTGTTGAGGTCATGCTCGTCACGCCAGAACAGCACCATCAGGTAAATCACGGCACTCATGTTGCCAACCAGGCAAATGATGGCAGCGATATTAAAGCACCCGGTAAAGAGTTGCTCCTCAAACATGGGCGCATCGGGGAACGCGGCGGTGCGCACCAGCTGAGCGCACAGGTAGGTCACGAGTGACAGAATCAGGCCCATGCCCGTGCTCTGGAAGAAGAACCCCAGATACGGCTTGGGCTCGTCGTCGTGACCGTCATACTCCAGGAAGTAGTTCTTGACGAACGACACCATGCGCGAGGCCGCCAGCAGCACGAGCGGCATGGCGCACATGGGGAACACCACCAGATGCGCGGAGCCGAGCGCCGTCCCCAGCACGGTCGCCATGATACACGACGCGATGCCCCATACAACAACCCAGTACTGGCGATGCACGAACCAGCTGAGCACGTTCGTCGAGTCGTCCGACGCGCTATCGCCCGAGCCGACACCGGCGATCTGCAGGTCCTCCTGATGCTCCTCAGCGATAACGTCCATGGCGTCGTCGAAGGTTACGATACCCAGGATATGACGGTTCTCGTCGCAGACAGGGATGGCAACCAGGTCGTACTTGGTCATCTCATCCGTTACGTCTTCCTGGTCCTCGTCGGGCGACACATAGACCAGGTCGCGATAGGCCAGCTGACCCAGCGTGGCGTCGCGGTCGGCTACGATCAGCGTGCGCAGCGAAAGCACGCCGGTCAGCATGCCGCTCGGATCCTCGGTATAGACGTAGTAGACGCTCTCGAAATCCTCGTCGAGCTCGCGAATCGCCTCGATGGCGTCACCGACCGTTGCCGTGGCGGGCAGGGAGACAAACTCCGAGGTCATGATGCGGCCGGCGGTGTTGTCCTCATACCCCAGCAGGTTACGAATCGCCTTCTCCTCCTTGACGCCCATCAGGCGCAGGAGCTTCTCGGCCTTCTCGTAATCGAGCTCGTCGATCAGATCGGCGGCGTCGTCCGGGTCCATCATGGCCAGCATCGACGATGCGTCGGTGTCGGACAGGCCCTCGAGCATCTCGGTCATAAGCTCGTCGTCATCGAACTCCGAGATGGCCTCGGCGGCCTGGGCAGTATCGAGCTGCGCAAACACCTGCGCACGCAGGCGCGGGTCGAGCTGCTCGATAATGTCGGCGATGTCGGCAGGGTGCAGCTCGCCGAGCGTCTTGTGCGACACCGAGAGTTGAATGTTCTTGGTCGAGCGGTCGAGCAGGTCCATGTAGGACCAAGCGATGATGTCCTCACTGAGCGGCTTGCCCAGGTGCTTCATAAAGCCTTCGACGATATGCTCGAGCGCGGGGCTGATGGCGCGTAGCAGACCGCGGGCACCGACCTCGGCGCCCAGCAGGCGCAGCTGGTTTTCGCCCGACATGGAAAACTTGATGTCGTTTACGCGCACGACCTTCATGCCCTGCGTGTCGACAATCTGCTTGTTGAGCACGTCGCGGGCAAGCAGGAGTTCGGTCGGCTGCAGGTACGAAAAACGGATTTCGGTGGCCGACGTCTTAAGGTGTACGCCCGTCTCGTCGATACGGTCGACCCATTTGCGCCAGCTGATCATAAACGGCGTCTTGCCGGGGCCGCGGAACGCGAGCGACGTCACGTGCGGAAAAACTTCGCCGGTAGCAATGCCAAAATCGTTGACCACGCCGAGCTTTTCGCCGTCGACGTCCAAGACCGGCAATTTGAGCATCTCACTCAGATAATTCAATGGTGCTCCCCATCATTATTCCTCCGGACGCGGCCGCGCGTGCGGCGTCCGGGGGCTTCTGGATATGTATACGCATGCGCGGGCGGCACGCCGCTCGACGCTTACACCCCGTGCATGCGCAGAAAGCACCTGCATGGGGTCATCGACTGTATGGTCGAGGTTTGGATTTCACCTGTAACCTTTCTCTTGACCCTCATTAACCGCAGTAACTATAGCATCAGCATCGCCCTGCGGCATCGAATTTATGCGCTGCACATTGCAGGCATACCAAACGCTGACGCATCCGTGACATAGTCATTGGGGACGTTCTTAAACGACTACCCAATGACTACTCTGTGGTGTCATCGTCCCCGGCAAGTTGGGGGAACACGGCGTCCTTGGGCATGGTGACCTTCGTCAGCGAGGTGAGCTTTTTGCTCAGCGACGTGTCCGTCTTGACCAGGTCGCTGAGCGTCACGATCTTGTAGCCGTCGGCAATGAGGCCGTCGATAATTTGCGGCAGCGCCTCGAGCGTCTGCTCGGCGCATTCGTCTCTATCGGTGAGCAGCACGATATTGCCCGGCGTCACCGAATCGAGCACCGTCGAGACCTGCTCGTCGGCACCGTTGAGCAGCCAGTCGCCCGAGTCAATATTCCACGAGACCACGGCGGAGACCAGGTCCATCGCATCAATCCAGTTTTGCTCGTCAAAGGCAGCGTAGGGAGCACGCAGCAGCATCGTCTTCACGCCGGTCGCCGACTTAATCGCATCGGTGCCTTTCGTGATCTGTTCGCGTACCGCCTCACGGTCCTGACCCTTGAGCGAATCGTCGCTGTAGCTGTTGGATCCGATCTCGCACCCGGCATCGACAATCGCCTTGGCCGTGGCAGGCGAGGCCTCGGCCGCATCGCCCGAAAGGAAGAACGTCGCGGTGACGCCCTTTTCCTTGAGCACCTGCAAGATCTGCTTGGTGGCGCCGCTCGGACCCTCGTCAAACGTCAGGGCCACGTACTTTTCGTTGCCCTTGGGCGCCACGCTGGCGCACGCAACGACGCAATCGGTGGCGGGTACAACCTCGCCGCGGTCCTGCGTCTTGCCCGACTGCTCACCAACCCACACCTCGGAGCGGCCCCGGACACCCCACGTCTGCACATACTCGATAGCGCCCGTGCCCTCGACCTTGAGCTTGGGCTCGATAACCGTAGCCTGAATCTCGTGCTTCTCGTAGGTGTTACGGCCATCCTTGACCGTCACCTTCTCGCCGCCCTCAAGTTCGCGGCTATCCCATTTGCCCTGCTTCACGCGCTTGCCGTCGACCTTCACCGACAGCTTTTCGCCCCCATGGCGCTTGAGCACGCTGTCATCGACGGCCAGCAGGTCGCCTGCGTCGTAGGTGTCAGTCAACTCCTGGTCGTCGATGAGATTCTGCAGCGTAGAGCCCACACGCACCGCGGTCTTCTGGCCGTTGAGTTCCACGTCCACGCTGCGGTTGACGTAGCCCACGACGGCAGCGATAAACAGCACGAGCGCACAGCCCACGGCGATGAGTGCGTAGGGCAGGCGAGACGAACGACGGGGCGTACGGCTGTTGCCGATGCGCGCACTGCGGTCGCTAAACCCGCGGCTATGGTTGAGGTACATCGCGCCGGGCTTACGGTGACGCTTGCGCTGACCGCTGGGCAGCTGCCCCAGGTCGCGGCGCGCCGTCGGACGCGCACCCGAACGCCCGTTTAAGTTGGATCCGTTTTGGCGCATGTGCCCTCCCCCATAAACACAGCAAGCCGGAGCAACAGGTCTCCGGCTTGCCTCCCATCATTTGGTACGTCGCTATTTTGTAGCTTTTGACGAGCCTCCGCTCGCCTTTTGGTATTCGTCCTTAAACGCCTTGAACATGCCGCGCGTCTTGCCGAGCTGCTTGCCCAGTGCGCGACTGCCCTTGTCCACGGCAACCGATCCCTTGTCGTCGAGCACCTTGGCGCCCTTTTTGACCTTGTCGCCCACCACGACGCTGGCCTCGGCGGCCTTGGCAGCCGCACCGCCCGAATACCCGAGCGACTTGACCTCGTCCGAAACAATCATCGCGCCGTCCGCATAGCCGCGCAGCATCGTCGGCGGTACCTGCGTGTCACCAACCAAAACACTCGAAGCAGCACCGGCGGTCACATAGAATGCCTGCACGATGCCCGAGCGTGGCTTGAACTCAACGTCCGAGCAATAGCCCACGACGTCGCCTGATTCCGTGCGCACGTCCATACCGACCCAGATGATGCAATCGTCCAGGTTGATGTCGAGGCGCTTGGCAGCGGCGGCATCGTACGTGTCCTTGACGTCATCGACCGCAATGGCGCCCTCGTAGACACCAATAGCGTCGAGCGCTACGAATCGGTCGGGACGCTCGATCATGCCCGCGATATCGGATTGGCGGACCATAAAGCCGACCACGCGCGTACCGCCCGGAGTAAAGACCGGAAAGTGAATCTTTCCGAGCTTTTTAGGGCTGCGCGGTGTGCCGTCCTTTTTGGTGCGCTTGTCCTCAGTAGGCTTGCGATAGATCTTGGCGCCGACAAAATCCCCGGCGCGCATTATGCCTCGGTCGAGGGCTCCGCAGCCTCGGTATCAGCCTCGACGGCGTTCTCGACCACGACGTCGGCGGCAGGCGTCACGTTGCCGCCCGAAATGGCGTCGTTGAGCTGCTCGCGCAGCTGGTCCATGCGCTCGCGGGCCAGGTCGACCTTGGCGCGCAGGTCGTCGGTCTTGGCGTCGACCATCGGGCCAAAGTCATTCACCGCAGCACGGGCCTCCTCGGCGCTGTGCTCGTAGGTGTCGCGCATATTGTCCCAGGCGTCGTTGGCGATATCGGCAGCCATGGCGCGGGTCTCGGCGCCCGAGCGCGGGGCCAGAGCAACGCCGACAATAGCGCCGGCAGCGGCACCAAAAAGTGCGCCGGAGACAAAGCTGAAAGTCTTACCCATGATCATTCCTCTCCTGCGGGCACGTCGATGCCCACCGTTTGAATGCTGTCCATTATACCCGCAGCGCATCACTTGCCGCTCTGCTCATCTGCGTACGGCAAAGGCGCAGGTACGTGATGGTGATAAACGCGTAGGCCTACTCCTGAGGCATAGCCGGCATGGCCACCGTGGCACCCGGGTCCTCGCCGGCGCCGTCCACGAGCGGCAGGCCGCCCTCATGCGCAGGTCCTGCCGGAACCGTCGCCGCACCGCCAAAGACGGCAGCGGAGGCCTCGTGGTTCTCGGCAACCGCGCCCTCGGTATCAATCGCCACCTGGGGCTCGTCGTCAAAGTTGGGGACGCCCTGGGGCTCGGTAGGAACGGGCTCGGCGGTCGCATCGGCAACGGGCTCGGCGTCGACCGGCACATCGCCCTCGTCAGCGCCCTCGGCCTCGGCAGCATCTTCGCCGTTCGCAGCGGCGACGGCCTCGTGAGGATCCTTGCCCTCGGCCTCGGCGCGCATGCCCAGCACCAGGTTGCGCAGGCCCGCGACCGTGCCTTCCACGTCAGGGGCAGGCTGGTCGGCGTGCAGGTACGCCCAGTCCATCATAAAGGTGGCCGAAGACAGCGCGCCGATGGCCAGCGCGTCGTCGGGGCACGAAAGCTCAACCTCAAAGACGCGCTCGTCGTGCTCGCTTACGCGCGTGCGGCCGCACGAGATGCTGCCGGCAAGACCGGTCTCGTTCATGAGCTCAACCGTCACGTGCTCCAGCAGGTGGCAGAGCTCGGTCTGGCCCATGCAGTCCTGGAACTCGCGGCCGGAATCACCCAGGCACAGGTGCTTGGCAATCGCCGGCACCAGGTAATACACGCGCGCCGTGGCCTCGATATCCTCCGAGGTCATGAGCGGCATGCCGGGGTTCACCAGCACATGCGCGCAGATCTTGTCCTCGCTGACGGTGACCTTAAGGATGTTGAACAGGCCTGCCATAACTCTCCCCTACTCTTCCTTGTCCTACTCGTCGCCGTCGTGTGGATTCGCGGAACCCGCACCCGACGACGTCGGCTCGTCTACCGAAGACTCGGAATCCTTCTTATCGGTTTCGGCCGGAGCGATCACGCGAATGAGCGAGATGCGCTGGCCACGCATCGACTGCACCTTGAACTTGTACCCTGCAACCTCAAACACCTCTCCGATGTCGGGCACCGAGTCGCAAAGCTCCAAAATCCAGCCGGCGATGGTCTCATAATCATCGCTTTCCTCGAGCGGCCAACCAAGCTCAATCGCGTCATCGCACGAAAAACGCCCATCAACGAGCCACTCGCGGCGCGAAAGGCGCGTGAGATACTTGTTGTCGGGGTCGAACTCGTCCTCGATCTCGCCGACGATCTCCTCGACGATGTCCTCGATGGTGATAATGCCGGCCGTGCCGCCGTACTCGTCCACGACCACCACGATCTGGTCGTGAGAGGTCTGCATCTCGGACAGCAGCGGCAGGATGTCCTTGGTGTCGGGCACAAAGGTGGCGTCGCGCAAAAAGCCGGCGATGGGCTGGTCGCCCTTGCCGTCGAGCGCGGGCTGAATCAGGTCCTTGATGTGCGCGATGCCGGCGACGTTGTCGGGATCCTCGTGATAGACGGGGATGCGGCTAAAGCCGGTCTGGCGCATGGTGGACAGCACGTCGGCGACCGTCTCGTCGTCCTCGCACATGGTGGTGTCCACGCGCGGCACCATGACCTCGCGGGCAACGGTGTCGCCTAGGTCGAAGATCTCGTGGATCATGCGCTTTTCCTCGTCGAGCAGGTCGTCCTGCTCCGAGACCATGTACTTGATCTCTTCTTCCGAGACGTTTTGGCGGTCGTCGGCGCTCTTGATGCGCAGGATGCGGGCCAGGCCATCGGAGCAGGCGCCGGTCAGCCACACGAGCGGACGGGCGATCTTTTGGAAAAACGACAACGGTCCCACGACCTGCTTGGACACGCCCTCGGCATTGGCCAGGCCGATGCGCTTGGGGACGAGCTCGCCGATCACGATGGACACGAAGGCGACCGCGACGGTGATGATGACCGGCGCCAGGCCGCGCGCGATGGCGGAGAGCGGCGCGATGCCAAAGCTCATGAGCCACGTGGCGAGCGGGTCGGACAGACTCGTCGAGGCGACGGCGGACGAGGCGAAGCCCACGAGCGTAATGGCAACCTGGATGGTGGCGAGCAGCTGGTCGGAGTCGGCAGCCAGCTTAATGGCACGCTCGGCGCGCTTGTCGCCTTCCTCGGCCTCGTGCTCCAACACGGCGCGCTTGGCCGTGGTGAGCGCCATCTCGGACATAGAGAAGTAGCCGTTGATGAGGGTCAAAACGAGGGTGGTGATAAGGGAGATGGTTATGTCCATCGGGAGTTTCTCGAACCTCCAAGATTCGGGACGTCAGGTTAAAACGTTGATGGCGGATACGGCAATTGCACCGGCGCCCAAACGAGAACGCGGGCGCGCAGGCGTGGTCGCTAGATTACGAAGAGGATCACCGCCATGAACTGGAAGATGCTGCCGGCGAGCACCCACAGGTGAAACACGCTGTGCAGATAGCGCACGTTTTTGGCGATATAGAACGGCACGCCCGCGGTGTAGCACACGCCGCCGACGGCGAGCAGGGCAAGCGCCACGGGGTTGAGCAGCGCCACAAGTTCGGGCAGCTTAAAGACAACGAGCCAGCCCATCAGCAGGTAGACCAGGCCGCTTACCCAGTGCGGTTGACGCTCGCGCATAAAGCACTCGAGAGCGATGCCGATAATGGCGATGGCCCATACGGCAAAGAACAGCGCAGGGCCGCCGTCGTTTGCGAGCGTGATAAGGCAAAACGGCGTATAGCTGCCCGCAATGAGCAGGTAGATGCAGCTGTGGTCGATGATGCGAAACACGCGCTTGGCGCGCGCGGGCTGAATCGCGTGGTAGAGCGTGGAGGCTAGGTATTCGAGGATAATGCTGACGCCATAGACAATCGCCGCGGCCATGTGGGCCGGGCCTCCGCCGCGCAGGGCGGCGAATACGATCAGGAGCACCAGGCCCGCGATACCCAGCAGGCAGCCGACACCATGGGTGACGGAGTTCATGATCTCCTCGCCCACCGTGTAGTGTGGAACGGCCGCGGTCTTGGGTCGCGGCTTAGAACTGTCGCTCGAATCGGACATGCCGGTTACATCCTCCAACGTAAAGAGTTCTCAACACTATATCAAAGCGTCTAGGTACGTGCGAAATTTGCACCATACGTGACCACTTGTTTACCCATTCTTTGCTTGTTGACGCATCAACGGCGAACGTCCATAATGCGCTTGCATTAAATGTTGATGTATTGACATCTTATAGGAGAATACCGCATGTCTCAAAACGCACGTTCCCATCGAAAGCTCAAGATAGCCGGCATTGTTGCACTGGTGGCTGTCGTTGCGCTGCTCGGATTTGCCGGCAACTTTCTGTTTGACTTCGCGCTGAATCCCCAAGCGCCGTACACCATGAAGATGATGCAGGATAGCAAGGACGCCGAAAAGGGCGAGCAGATGGACGCCGAGGAGGGCGAGGCACGGGCGTGGTTTAAGGAAAACCGCGAGAGCAGCAGCCTCACCGCGAACGACGGGACCGAGCTTGCCGCCTGGTATTTTGCTGCGTCGGAGAGCACGCACGACTACGCCGTCTGCCTGCATGGATATACCAACGAGCCCATCGGTATGGCCCGATACGCCAAACGCTTCCACGACCGTGGCATGAACGTACTCGCACCCGCCGCCCGCGCCCACGAGCGCTCCGGCGGCGACTATATCGGCATGGGCTGGCCCGAGCGCCTCGACATCGTCGCATGGATCGAGCGAATCGTTCAGGCTGACCCCAAGGCGCGCATCCTGGTCTTTGGCGAATCCATGGGCGCGGCGACCGCCATGAACGTCGCGGGGGAACCTCTGCCCGCAAACGTGAAATGCATTATCGAGGACTGCGGTTATACGAGTGTTTGGGACGAGTTTTCCCTGCAGCTCAAGGACGTGTTCGGCCTGCCCAGCTTTCCCTTGCTCGATGTAGCAAACTTGGTGTGCAACGTGCGCGCGGGCTACGACTTTCATAAGGCGAGCAGCGTGGAACAGCTCAAGCGCGCGACGGTTCCCATGCTGTTTATCCACGGTGACCAAGACACCTTTGTGCCGTACAGCATGCTCGACCAAAACTACGACGCGTGCGCCAGCAAGGTCAAGCAAAAGCTCACCGTCCATGGCGCCACCCACGCCAAGAGCGCGCAGGTCGACCCCGAACTCTACTGGAACACGGTCAATAACTTCCTCGACGAGCACTTTTAGGCAAAAAGCAACGTCTGGGGTTTTGTTGCCTAAAACGCCTTGTGGTCGGCGGTATTCGATTTTTCACCGCACTTCCGAAAAGCCGCCCGTGTGCGCTGTGCTCACGGGCGGCTTTTACTTACGTTGCGCTGCTAAAAGAACGCGATTTGTCCAATAACCGGACGCTACTTGACCTCGATGAGCTCATACTCGCTCGTGCCCAGGCCAATCTTTTCGGCGTGCGCGATACACACGCGCCAGTCGGTGTCGGGATGCGTGATGCAGAAGGGGTCGTGTGCCTGCTCGCCCTCCAGGTGCTCGTGATTGTGCTCCATCTTAGCGGCGCTATCGGTGAGCTCGGTGTTGGGCAGCGGCTCGGATGCCATGACGGCATCGGCGCAGGCCTGGTCGATGGCGACCGGGTCGAAGCTCGCGAACATGCCGATATCGTTAACGATAGGCGTGTCGTTTTCGGGATGGCAATCGCAGTTGGGGCTGATATCCATGGCAAGCGAGATATGGAAGCTCGGGCGACCGTCGACGACGGCCTTCGTATACTCGGCGATCTTACAGTTGAGCACGTCGGCCGCGGCCTCATAGCCGGGCTTGATGCAGTCCTGGTTGCATGCCGCAATGCAGCGGCCGCAGCCCACACAGCGATCGTGGTCGATGGCAGCCACGTGAACCGTGCGGGTGTTGCCGTTGGCAAGCTCGCGCTCGCGGGTGTCGTCGAACGAGATAGCGTTGTGCGCGCAGATCTTTTCACAGGCATGGCAGCCAACGCAGTTGGTGGTATCGACGTTCGGCTTGCCGGCGGCGTGCTGTTCCATCTTGCCGGCACGGCTGCCGCCACCCATACCCAGGTTCTTCATGGCGCCGCCAAAACCGGCCTGCTCATGGCCCTTAAAGTGGGTGAGGCTGATCACGATATCGGCATCCATGAGTGCCTGGCCGATCTTGGCCTCGTGCACGTACTCGCCGCCCTCGACCGGGACGAGCGCCTCGTCGGTGCCCTTGAGACCGTCGGCGATGATGATCTGGCAACCCGTGGCATACGGGGTAAAGCCGTTCTGGTAGGCGGTGTCGATGTGCTCGAGCGCGTTTTTGCGGCTACCGACATAGAGCGTGTTGCAGTCGGTGAGGAAGGGCTTGCCGCCCAGCTCCTTCACGACATCCGCGACGGCGCGGGCGTAGTTGGGGCGCAAAAAGCTCAGGTTGCCCAGCTCGCCAAAGTGAATCTTAATGGCGACGAACTTGTTCTCAAAGTCGATCTGCTCGATACCGGCGTGACGGATGAGGCGCTTGAGCTTGTCGAGCTGGCTCTCGCGAGCATGCGTGCGCAGGTTCGTAAAGTACACCTTGGCGGGTGCGGCGGGTGCGGCTGCGGTCATAGATATATCCCCTCGGTCTATATGGCGTTACAGACATAAGGGATGGTACCAGTTAAAGCAGAGTTAATGTCAAGCGCGGCACCTAGTCATTGGGGACAGACTTAAATGACTACTCTTGGACTTTGAGTGCCTCGGCCAGGCTGACGCGCTTGATAGAACGCGTGTGTAGCAGCGCCACGACCAGGTAGGTCGCAAAGCCAATGCCGACGCACGCCGCCATGGACCACCAGGGCACGTAGATCTCGATATTGCCGTTATAGGCGAGCAGCATCGAGCGGAAGATGGCCGTGAGCGAGCCAATAATGACCGGCAGACTCAGCACGAGCGACGCCGCCACGCACAGCGTGATCGAGCGGATGTACAGATGCGAGATCTCGCTATCGCGATAGCCAAAGACTTTCATATAGCTAATCGAACGGGCGCTGTGGTCGATCACAGCCTTGGTCAGCAGATACATAAACAGCAGGAAGATAAACACCGCGAGGCCAACCATCATGCCGATCATTTTGCTCATCATGCCGATGAACTGGTCGCCCACGGCGCGCATGTCGTCGGGCGTGGTGTCGCCGGCAAAGTAACGAGCATCAAGGTCGAGCTTTTCATCGCTCACATAGCCGTTAAAGTAGGCCGCATCGTTGTCGAACAGCTCGTTAAAGTCGTCGATACTCATATAGATATTCATGTCCGACTTGGAGCCCCAGGCACAGTCCTTGCCCGCGTACTCAAAGGAATAATGCTCGCCCTCGTACTTGTCGCTGAGCGTGACCTTCTGGCCCTCGCTCCAGCCAAACTTATCGAGCAGACCGCCGCCAAAGACGACGCGCCCATCGCCGACGTTGAGGTCTTTCCAATAGCGCGAATCGGATGAAATGCCGTAGACGGAAATCGTCTCCTCGCCATTACCATCGCCGCGGTCGTATTGCAGCTGGTAAACGGCATATTTCTCGGCCTGCGCGATTGCGCCCGCGCCGTTATCGGTCGTATTGACCGGGTGGATATCGTCGTTGTCAGTGTCGATCTTAGAGGCCTTGTCGATCAGGCCGATGGCCTCATCGCGGTCGCAGCCGAGGGCATCGGCAAGATCGTCAAGGCGCGCGTAGAGCGCATCCTTCTTGTCTTGGACCTTGGCAAGCGCATCCTGCGCTGCGGTCAGGCTCTCGGCAGGCGGAGATGCGGTCGCGGCATCGGCCGCCGCCTGCGCCGCATCGGCCGCGTCGTCGAGCTCATCATCGGCATCCTGGGTGGCGGAAAGCAGCGCACCGTCAATCGACTGCAAGCGCTCGAGTGCCGACCACTGCTCGCGCTCCTCGGCAGTGCCCTCGAGCTCCAGCGGAGCCTTGAGCGTGTACTGGTGCTCGGCGACCAGGCTCGTCTCGAGGTTGTCGGCGTAGTGCGTCATCGTGGGCAAAATCGCCAGGCCAAAGAGCAGCAGCAGCGAGGCAAACGCAATGCCCACGAAGAGCGTGGCGAAGTTGCCCAGGTTGCGCAGGAAGATGCGCAGGCGGAAGCGCGCGACAAAACCCATACGCTCCGGCAGTTGCATACCACGCTTGGTACCCGACTTGCCGCTCGCTTCGTGACGAAGGAATTGCAACGGCGTCTTGCCCATTTTGCGAAGCAGGCCCACCAGCGTGATGAGGATGAGCGCGACGGCGGGAACCACGGCGCACTTCACAAAGATCTCCCAGCTCCAGTACACCTGGAAGGGCGGCAGGCTGTACGAACCGTAATAGAGGCTGCGCATGGGCTCGGTAAAGAACACAACGCCGAGCGCAGTGCCCAAAAGCGCCGCGACCACGCCCACGATGGCGGGAAGCGCAAGGTGGTGCAGCACGATCTCGCGTCGACGATAGCCGCTGGCGAGCAGCGTGCCGATGATGGCGCTCTCCTCCTCGATGGTGGCGTCAGTGAGCACCACAAAGACAAACGCCATGATCACGATGATGATATCGAGCAGCGTCATCCACATCACGGAGTCGCCGTCCACGTCGTCGCGTGCATAGCCAATGCCCTGGTTGGAATCGGCATCGATCAGGTCGTCCACGCGCGCATCGGCGTCGGTCAGCGCCTCGACCATATCCTGCTCGGCATCGATGCGGTCCGCGGTGGAGAGATCGCGGTCGTTAAAGGTAAAGGAGTAGGTGTAGGCGGGCGCACCGCCGGCGTCCTCGAGCGCGGCAAAGCCGGCGTCGGTGACCTCGGCCACGCCGTACGTGATGGTGTTCACCGTAAAGTCCGAATTGTTGAGGAACAGCGCCTGGCTATCGGGCTGGGTCATGGTGCCGCAGATGGTGTAGGTGCGGCCCTCGAGCTCGACCTTATCGCCCACGGCAAGGTCGTTGTTGGTGGCGAAGACACGGTCGATTGCCACCTCACCGTCCGTCTTGGGCTGCTTGCCTTCGCAGTAGGACGCGATATCGACTTTGGTACGGTGCGCGTAGGTGCGCAGGGTACGCTTGGTGCCGTCGTCGCCGGACGCCTTTTTGATGATGGCGTCGATGGAAAAGTTCTTGTAGAGCGTGACGCCGCCGGCGTCGCTGGCAGCATCCTCAGCGGCCTTGAGTTGATCGTCGGTAGCCTCGAAGGAGGTGGTCACGCGGCCGTCCTCAATCGTGTACGCATCGCGCATGTCGTCGATAAGGCAGCCGATGGAATGTGCCGCGAGCAAAAAGCCCGAGGTAAGGGCGATGCTTCCGCACATAAGCAGAAAGATGCCCAGGTACTTGCCGATATTGCGGCGCAGCTCGCGCGGGAGTCGTTTTGCGAGAGGTGCCATGGCGCCGCCTACCAATCGAGCTCGGCGGCCGCGACCGGCGACTCATTGAGCTCGTCCTCGACGATGCGCCCGTCGCGCAGGCGCAGCACGCGATTGGCCATGCGCGCGATGGCGGCATTGTGGGTGACAATGATGATGGTGCAGCCGTACTCGTGATTGACATCTTCCATGAGCTGCAAGATTTCCTTGGACGTCTTATAGTCAAGCGCGCCCGTGGGCTCGTCGCACAGCAGCAGGCCCGGGTTTTTGACGAGTGCGCGGCCGATGGCACAGCGCTGCTGCTGGCCGCCCGAGACCTGGCGCGGGAACTTGTTGCGGTGCTCGTAAAGGCCCAGCGAACGCAGGAGATCGTCGACATTGAGCGGGTTTTTGGACAGGTGCGCCGTGACCTCGATGTTCTCCTTGATGGTGAGATCGGGCACCAGGTTGTAGAACTGGAAGACAAAGCCCAGCTCACGGCGGCGATACTCGCCCAGGTCGGTAGGCTTGAGCACCGTGAGGTCGCAGCCGTCCACCAGAATAGAGCCGGCGTCGGCATCCTCCAGGCCGCCGATCAGGTTGAGAAAGGTCGACTTGCCCGAGCCCGAGGGACCCAGCATGACGCAGATCTCGCCGCGGTTGATGGACGTGTCGATGCCATCGAGTACCGTCAGGCGCGCATCACCGTCGCCGTAGTGCTTTTTGAGCCCTTTGACCTGGACATAGGCTTTCTGCGTTGCCATGGCATCCCCCATTGTTAGCCTCGTACTACTTTATGAGCGTAATAGTAAACCATGGCGAACTATTTTGGAGCGAGGCCTGGATTTTATTTCAGACTAGTCATTGGGGACGTTCTTAAGACTAGTCATTGGGGACGTTCTTAAATGACTAGCTGTTGGGGACACTCTTTCGCCACCCGGCAGTTAGGGACGTTCCCTTTCTGCCGGCAGCTGGGGACAGTCCTTGGCAACCCGGCCGGCAAGCCGGCGGTTCGGCAAAGACTGCCCCCAATGACTAGTCGTTTAAGTCTGCCCCCAATGACCACTCTTGGTCGTTTAAGTCTGTCCCCAATGAGTACCCGATGACTAGGTGGCTAGGCGCGGGATTTGGCGCGTGCGAGAGCCAGACCTACGGCGGCGATGGCCGCGGCAAAGAGCACTGTGACGCCCAGATCGCAAGCGATGTCGCCCAGCACGGTGGACGTCAGGTCCGCGGCGAGCGCCTTGCCAATCGCGTCGTTCACCCAATACGTCGGCACAAAGTGCGCCACCGTCTGCACGGCCGAACCCATCAGCGACAGCGGCATCCAAGCGCCGCCCAAAAACGTCATGAGCATGCCGAGCAGGTTGCCCACACCGTTGAGCAGCTCCTCACGCGCACCCAGGCTCGAAAGGGCAAAGCCAACGGCCAGCGGCGTGCACGCCAGGGCAAACGTCGCTGCCAGCGTCAGGCACACACGGCCCACGCCGACCTCGGCGACCGCGCCGGCAAAGCCCACAACGCCCATCATGCTCGACACAAACCAGATACAGACGGTGAGCACGGCGGCGGCCGCAAACACAGCAAGCGAGCGCTGGCGCTCGGAGACCGGGCCGGCCTCCATGCGGCGCACACGCTCGGGCTCGTTCATGCCCGAGAACACCAGTCCCACCGACACGATGACCGACGAGATGATCGCGTACGCGCCAAAGTTGAAATACGACTCGAGCGTGGCGGCAGCCGTCGAGTCGACCTTGACCTGCTCGATCTGGACCTCTGCGCGCTTTGCAGCGGCATGCTCGGCGGCCTTGGCAACATCGCCGTTAGAAGCAGCGGGCTCAAGCGCCGCCGCAGCGCCCGCGAGCGAGATCCAGCGCGAGGCCTCGGCAGACGAAAGCGCCGCCGCCATAGTGCCGGCACCGTAGGTCACATCGAGCTTGGGCAGGGACTCCCCCGCGCGGGCAGCCGCGACCAGGTCGTCCTCGAACCCCTCCGGGATAAAGAACACGCAGTCGGCGCTGCCCTTGGCGCTGTTGCTCTTGGAGAGCGCGTCCGCAAGGTCGTACGTGTCATCGCCGACGCCCGTGACCAGGTCAAACCGCGAACCTAGGTGCTTGGTGAGCGCACGTGAAAGATCACTGCCATCGCGGTCGACCACGATCACGTTGGCGTCGTAGGGCTTGTACTCGGTGAGCTGCGACGAGTTCCAGCTCACCGATGCCGCGATGAATACGCCCATCAGCGAAATGAACACCGTGTAGATGAGCAGGTAGAACGGGTGTGCCAGCGCCATGCGAAGCGCGGTCTTAAAGGTGCTCATAGCGGCTCCTTCCAAAGATCAGCGTGGCGGCGGCAACGAACAGCAGCGCCATAAGGACCAGCGCGCCGGCGCGAACGGCAAAAGGTCCCAGGTCCTCAAAGAAATACAGGCGGTTGAACATGTCGCAGATAAGCTTGACGGGATTGAGCCAGCACTCGGTCGGGCAGGCGCGGGCGACGTCGTCGGCAAGCGCCATCGCCGGCTCGCCGTAGAGGCCAGCGAACAGGGCGCACGTGGTAGCAAAGCCCGTGAGGATGCCGGACTTGGACGCCTTGCCGCCCTTAACGGGAAGCGTGCCCACAAAGAGTCCCAGGCCTGTGGCGGCAAGCGCGGAAGCGGCGCCGCCCACCAAACACAGTCCCTCGCGCCCGCCAAAGTCGACGCCCACGACCAGGCGCACGTAGCCAATCGCGATCGTCATCGAGGCAAAGGAGACCAGCCACGAGCCCACAAAGATACCGGCCAGCGACGCCGTTTTGGAAAGACCGCCCGCGCAGCGGCGCGCGCCAAGGCCCGACAGATTGGGCTGCAGATCGACGACGCTCAAGGCGGCAAACTCGGCAGACATCATCGCGACCAGGCCAAAAAGCGCGTAATAGTAGATGACCGTGCCGTCGGGCGTGGTGCGCGTAAGGCTCACGCGACGGGTGCCGCCCTCGAGCGACAGGGCGCGCGCAACCGCCTCGGGGTCGGCGAGTGCCGCCGGGTTGTCCTGGGCAATCTGGGACATGAGCTCGGCATTTTGTGTATACGAGCTTGCCACCGTCTCCAGGATGCTGCGATCGGTGAGCACCGATGATGCGCGCGAGCTGTCGTAGCTCGATAGCAGTGTGAGCTTGGGTGCGCCTGCGTCGTCGACCGTATAGATGCCCGCGACCTCGCCGGCCTTAAGCGCACGGTTCGCATCGGCTGCGTCGTCGCACTCGTGGATCTCGAGCAGCTGATTGTCGCTCTCCTTGGCAAGCGACGTCGCCACGTCCTTAAAGGTCGAGGCGTCCCAGGCCTCGTCCGCTATGACGGCAACCGGTACCGGGTCGACCGTGCCGTCGGAGCTCAGATTCGCAAACATAAACATGAACATCGTGGAAAGTGCGATGGGAAAGAGAGCGCCCCAGACCCACGTGCTCGGCCGGCGCAGCAGCGTCTTGACCGTAGTGATGATGGTGTTGAACATGACTGCCCCCTAGTCGCGCAGCTCGCGGCCGGTGATCTCGAGGAACACGTCGTTGAGGGTCGGCGGCTCGCTCCACACGCGGCCGAGCGCCACATCGGCGGCGCGCAGCGTGTCGAGGATGTCGACCAAATTGTGCGGGCTCGCTTCGCAGGTGCAGACGAGCTCGCCGCCGGACAGCTCAACCGAAAGCACGTGCTCGAGGGCGCGCAGCCGCTCGACCGTGGCGGTCTCAACGGCGCCGACCTCGACAGTCACGCGCTCGCCCATTTGAATCATGCGTTTGAGCTCGTCATTGGTGCCCCGCGCCAGCACACGTCCGCCGTCCATGATCATGATGCGGCTGCAAATCTGCTCGACTTCCTCCATGTAATGGCTGGTATACACCACCGTGGCGCCCTCGTCGCGCAAGCGGCAGATGCCCTCCAGAATGGCGTTGCGACTCTGCGGGTCGACTGCCACCGTGGGCTCGTCAAAGAAGATGAGCTCAGGCTTGTGCGCGATGCCGCAGGCAATGTTGAGCCGGCGCGCCAGGCCGCCCGAGAGCTTGCCGGGGCGGAACTTGGCAAAGTCGCCCAGGCCGACAAAGTCGATCGCCTCGTCCACCAGCGCGCGGCGGCGCTTACGGTCGCTGACGTAAAGGCTGCAGAAATAGTCGATGTTCTCGCGCACGGTGAGTTCGTCGAACACCGCCACCTGCTGCGGCACCACGCCGATGCGGCGCTTGAGGTCGTAGCGGGCGGGCGTCATGGGCTCGCCGAACAGCTCGATGGTGCCTTTGTCGTAGGCAAGCAGCTGCAGAATGCAGTTGATGGACGTGGTCTTGCCCGAGCCGTTGGGTCCGAGCAGGCCAAAGATCTCGCCGGGGGCGATGCTCAGGTTAAAGTGGTCGAGCGCGATAAGATCATCGTAGCGCTTGACGAGGTTTTCGACGTGGACGATATCTGTCATGAGGTGGCCCTTCCGTTGATTGCGGCCCGATACGATTGCATCATCGCAGGAGCCGCCGGCGCGCGCCAGTGAGCTTTGTCACGAGTGCGGGGCTTGGTCGCGTGGCCCGCCGGCGCCCCGCTTTGCCGTGCGGGAGGAATGTCACGGCCGCGTAGGCGGCGCCTCCCCCGCGCGCAGCTTCGCGTACAATACCCGTATGAACAGGCTTTTCGACAAATCGATCGTGCTGGCGTGCTGTATCGCGGCCGCCATGGCTCTTGCTGTGGACGCTCGCCTGGTCGCGGCGTTTTGCCTTGGCGTTATTGCCACCTCGCTGGCCGAGGTCGCACAGGGAAAACGCGCCCGCCGCGCGAGCGAGGCCGCGAGTTACGCTTACATCATCGCAGCCGTCTTCGTACCGCCGTTTGTGCCGTTTGCGCCCCTCGCCTTCTATGACATCGCGCGGCGCGTGCGCCGCGAGCACGCCTGGGTCGCGCTGGGCATTGGCTCCGTCTTTGCCTTTGCGCTCGTCGCGGACCTTCGCACCGACGCGCTCACCGCCCGAACGCTTCCGCTAACCGCCATCCTCTCGGTTGCCGCCACCTTGCTATCGCTACGTACCGCCCAGCTGGAGTGCGAGCAGCAGCGCATGCGCCGCACCCGCGACGAACTGCAGGAACGAGCCCTCGCGCTCGAAGCGCGCAACCGCGACCTTGCCGACCGCCAGGACTACGAAGTCGAGCTCGCGACGCTCGCCGAACGCGCCCGCATCGCGCGCGAGATCCACGATAACGTGGGCCACCAACTCACGCGCGCCTCACTGCAGGCCGAAGCCCTGCGCGTGGTCCACGCCGACGAGCCCGGCGTCGCCGCCGATTTTGCCGACGTCAAACGCACGGTTGACGAGGCGCTCCAGCTTGTACGCACCAGCGTCCACGCGCTCAACGACAACGCCGTCGACCTTTCCGTACAGCTCGAACGCATTGTTGAAGGCGCGCGCTCGGACGGCGGGCCGCAGATTGAGCTTGAGGTTTTGACCGAGCATGCACCCGCCAACGTAGCCAACTGCTTTGCGGCGATTCTACGCGAGGCGCTCTCCAACACCATTCGCCACGCTCGAGCGCAAAACGTGACCGTGCGATGCATGGAGCATCCGTCGTTTTACCAGCTCATCGTTACCGACGACGGCGCCGGCGCAATCAAAACAGGCAACCGCGGCGTTGCCGAGGGCATGGGGCTCGGCTCCATGCGCGAGCGCGTCGAGGCGCTTAGCGGGACCTTTACCGCCGGGCCGCGCGTCGGTGCCCCCGGTTGGCGCGTGTTTGCCACCGTCCCCAAACAGCAAGGAGATGAGGACCGATGAGGCTCATCGTTGTCGACGACGACCGTTTAGTGGTCGATTCGCTCAAGATTATCCTGGGCGCCCAGCCGCAGATCGAGGTGGTGGGCACCGGCGCCAACGGCGACGACGCGGTTTCGCTCTATGCCGAACACGCACCCGATATCGCGCTGCTCGACATTCAGATGCCGGGGCGCGACGGACTTTCGGCGGCACGCGAGATCTTTGAGCGCGACCCTTCGGCGCGCGTGGTGTTTCTAACGACATTCTCGGATGACGAGTACATTGTGTCGGCGCTCAAACTGGGCGCCCGCGGCTATCTAATCAAGACCGATGTCGCCGCCATTCCGCCGGCGTTGACGCAGGTCATGGACGGCAAACGCGTGCTCGAGGGCAAGGCAATCGAGGATATCAACTTTGATGGGGCGGGAGCCGAGACAGACACGCCTCGCCGGCCCGCCGCCTTTGCCAGCCTTACCGACCGCGAGTTCGAAGTCGCCGAGCTCATCGCCCGCGGCCTCGACAACAAGGAGATCGCCGCCACGGCATACATGGGCGAAGGCACCGTGCGCAACCACATCAGCTCGATCCTTGCCAAAATGGGCCTACGCAACCGCACGCAGATCGCCATCGCCTACCTGCGAGGGTAATTACCCAACGGCCGACCGCCCCGGCATAGCAAAATGGCTGCTACCGATTTAATGTCATTTCAAAACTATGCCGGTTTACGGGGCTAAACTCAGGACCCTCATCCATACCCGTGTTTTCTGCAAAATGACGGCCCGTCTACCTGCGGTTTTATTTTCACGAATATCGGCATGGTTGGGGACTCGTGACTCAGCCCCGTAAACCGGCATAGTTTTGTTCGGGCGGCCCCGCACGAGTGCCTCCGCCAGCCTCGCTGGACCAAAATGATCCGTTTTCTTCCGTTCCCAAGGGATCAACCGGAACCGCTCGCCACGAAATCGGCCCATCTACTACGTTTAACTCGATACCCCTGACCATACCTTCGTTTTGAGCAAAACCACAGGCGTTCTACCTGCGGTTTTGTTTTCGCGTTTTTTTGGCATGGTTGGGGGTAAGGGGCTAAACGTAGTAGATGGGCCGATTTCGTGGCGGTCCCCCCCTACGCACAAAAGCGCCGCCACGGAGGAGGGAGATACCTGTCTCTTATACACATCTCCGAGCCCACGAGACTGCAGCTAATCTC
>UQLJ01000012.1:0-70828 GCA_900541825.1 uncultured Collinsella sp. | reverse complement strand
GCGCTGGTTCCCGGTTCCACCGGGCCGCGCGGCAAGGAGATATATTGCCAGACCGCGAAGCTCTGTGGGACGTCAATTCCACTCTTCACAAGTCCTACACAACATATTGCTTTCTATAGGTAATAGAAAGACTGGTGCGGATCTTCCGCACGTATCAGATGATGACCCTTTGGTTCAGGAATATATAGAGATCGGTCACCTGTAAGTGTTTATCTACCCGCGCTTTTAGCAATGTAAACCGCGCTTCAGATAAAAAGAGGGAGCGCCGCGCACAACGCGACACTCCCCTAGCGATTCAAGAGAATCTATTAGGCCTCGAGAGCCTTCTTGGCGATGGTAGCCAGCTCGTTGAAGGACTCGATGTCCTCGTAAGCCATCTGAGCCAGGACCTTGCGGTCGAGCTCGATGCCGGCAACCTTCAGGCCGTGCATGAACTGAGAGTAAGAGATGTCGTTCAGGCGAGCAGCAGCGTTGATACGAGTGATCCAAAGAGAACGGATCTCGCGCTTCTTGTTGCGGCGATCACGATACTGATACTGCAGGGAGTGCTGGACCTGCTCTTTAGCATGCTTGTAAGTACGCGAAGCGGCACCGTAGTAACCCTTCGCACGGTGCATAACGGTACGGCGCTTCTTCTTGGCGGCAACAGCGCGCTTAATACGTGCCATGTTCTATCAACTCCTAGACGGTAAAACGAAAAACGGGAACGCGAACTTAGGCGAGACGCGACTTGATGACCTTGCGGTCGGCAGCGGCAATCTCGGTCTCCTGACGGAAGCCACGCTTACGCTTGGTGGACTTCTTGCTCAGGATGTGGCTCTTGAAAGCCTTGGCGCGCATAAGCTTGCCGGTACCAGTCTTGCGGAAACGCTTCTTGGTGCCGCTGTGGGACTTCATCTTAGGCATGAAATACTCCTTAATCGGTTACAGAACACTAGTTACTTAGTATCGCTTGCCGCTTTATCCTCATCGAAGGCGCCCTTAATCGGGGCGAGCAGCATAAGCATGTTACGGCCTTCCATCTTAGGCTTGGACTCGACCGTAGCGTAAGGCTTGAGATCCTCGGCGAGACGCTCGAGAACGTTAAGGCCCTGCTCCGGGTGAGCCATCTCACGGCCGCGGAACATGATGGTGATCTTAACGCGTGCGCCCTTCTTGAGGAAACGCAGAACGTGGCCCTTCTTGGTCTCGTAGTCGCCAACGTCGATCTTGGGTCGGAACTTCATTTCCTTGACCTCGACCTTGGACTGGTTCTTACGAGCAGCCTTGGCCTTCATGGCCTGCTGGTACTTGAACTTACCGTAGTCCATGACCTTGCAGACCGGCGGCTCCGCGTTGGGAGCGATCTCGACCAGGTCGAGACCCTGATCGTCGGCGACGCGCTGGGCATCGCGGATGGCGAACAGGCCGAGCTGAGAGCCATCGACGCCAATCAAACGGCACGAAGATGCAGTAATCTCGTCGTTGATGCGGGTGTCATCAGACTTAGCTATTTTCCCTACCTCCATTCATAAAAAAATAACCCGGCGCTTCTCAGCAACCAGGTCGTACACATAGACTTCCTCGATTTGAGGAAGGGAATCTAAGTTGTATGACCAGTCAGCTGCTCATTGGCGCCAAAAGGTGGGAACCCTCGGGTTCCTCTTTAGGGCATTGCGGGAACAACGCCTTGCGAATAATAACACGTACAGCGCGTTATCACATTACGTACACGAAAAAGGGGCCTTGACCCCCTTGAACGCTCGCTTGCATGTATGGTGCCCGAGGCGAGACTCGAAGGGCCTTCGCTTCGCGAAGCCCCGGGCTTCGGGCGCGTGGCGCCCTCGCCATGCTCCGCTACAGACAGGCCACAGGCCTGTTTGCTTAACGCTTCGCGCGCTCACGCGAGTTCGGCACGAAAAAGGGGGCCGCAACCCCCTTGAACGCTCACTTGCATGTATGGTGCCCGAGGCGAGACTCGAACTCGCACGTTGTTGCCAACGGTGGATTTTGAGTCCACTGCGTCTGCCAATTCCGCCACTCGGGCACGTAATGCGTGAGTTAGTTTATCACAGCTTTCTACCGATTAGTCCGAAAATGGAACTTCGAGCATTTCGATGAGTTCGACCGTGCGTAGCATCTCGCGCTGACGGCATCCGCGACCGTCGACCGAAGCCTCACCCATCTGGTTATCGTAAGGGTCCTCGCGCATGCCGTCGAAAGAGGGCTCAAACTCTGCCTGGAATCGATTGTTGGCCACCATACGCCATGGGTCGAGATTGCCAAAGTAGTGACGGCGGCGCCACTCCTCCCCCATCCTGCGAGCAGAAGATCCAAATGACACGTCGGCGTTGAGCCAACCGGTCTGCGGCGTATAGAACTCTGCCCAGTCGTGCGACCCCACCGAATCGGGCGCAACGTACAGGCCGCTCTGCCAACGGGCAGGCACGCCCGCGATACGGCACATGGTGATAAACGTGAGCGCCATAACGCCGCAATCGCCGCGGAGCGAATGCGCGCAGTCATCGGCAATAGATTCCAAAAGCAAGTACGGCGGCTGATAGCGATAGTCGATATACTGCGTCAGGTAATCATAGATAGCACGGGCGCAATCGAGCGGATCCTCGAGTCCGCCAACAACGCTGGCCGTCAGCTGCTGCAGATACGGCGTAAATGCAATGTGCGGACGGTCCTCGGAAATATCCTCGGGCAGAGGCGCGTCCATACGCGGATGAACCGGAAGTATGCCACCGTAGACATCACAATAAGCAGCATCGATGTGATAACGATAAGTCACCGAGAATGAGCGCTCGCTCGAAGAAGACCACGAGACGGTACGAGCCGAAGCATTCGCGGGAGCAACAGCACCCTCCGGCGTCATGTCGAGAATCTCGACCCGAAACTGCTGACGGCAGGCAGTCGCGACGGGAAGCCAAGCGCAAACGGTCTCCCCCTCCAGAGCGCCGGGGACAGACACGGACGCTTTAAGCGTAATGACGCGAGCCAATCCATTTTGCGACTCCATCTCCTTGAGCATCTCGTTGCGCAGTGCAATTCCGTCCGTAGGATCGGGCCGCATGCCGGGAACCTCTTTGGGATATACGCGAAGCGAATCGAGGAAGTTGTCGAGAACGAACAGCTCGCCATCGATAAAGCGCCAGTCAATACGCTTACGGTCAATCAGATCGTCAAACTGCTCCTCGGTAAACCCAGGCCACTCCTCGCGAATCATCGCAATAGCTCGATCGCGCGACACCGAAAAATGAAGCGGCGTCTCAAGCATGCGATACCGCTCGGCACGAACGCAGGCAGCAAGCGAGGGATCGGGATCTTGGGCAAGTAGGCGGTCGCAAGCCTCAATAGCCTGCGAAAGATACCCCGCGTCCTTTAAACGCAGAATCTCGGGTGGCAAGCCAACATCTAGAAAACGGAAGTCATCATTGCAAACATCAACAGAGCAACCAACAGGACCCTCGTCAATAACCTTCCCATCCGAAGGCAGCACCTTAACAACAGCCATACTAAAACTCCAAGTCACTAGAACGCTTGAAGTCCATTGTAGCGAGATAAAAAAGAAAGCCCCAACAAGGGAGCCATCAACACCGCCGAACGGTAGTCAAAAAAAATGAATTCAGCCCAGTAACCCTGCGGCGTTAAACGAAGGAAGCCCCGTCCCCCGGAACTGTTTCCTTGGCGCGACTTCTGGCGAAGCCAGGTGAGCGCAAAGGAAACAGTGTAGGGAGACGGGGCTTCCGGCGGGAAGTTTAGCGACGCTTACGCCTTGTTGACGGAGCCAAACTCCTCCATGAGCTCCTTGGTGCGGGCAACGATGTTGTCGCGACCAGGCTTGAGGAGCTTGCGGGGGTCAAAGCCCTTGCCCTGCTGATCCTTGCCGGCCTCGATGTACTCGCGAACGCCCTTGGCGAAAACGAGCTGCAGATCGGTGTTGACGTTGATCTTGGAGATACCCAGGGAGATGGCCTTCTTGATCTGATCCTCGGGGATGCCGGTGCCACCATGCAGGACGAGGGGCAGGTCGCCGGTCTGAGCCTTGATCTCGCCCAGACGCTCGAAGGAAAGGCCAGCCCAGTCGGCAGGGTACACGCCGTGGATGTTGCCGATACCGCAGGCAAGGAAGTCGACGCCCAGGTCAGCAATCTGCTTGCACTCAGCAGGATCAGCGAGCTCGCCGCTGGAGGTCACGCCGTCCTCGGTGCCGCCGATGCCGCCGACCTCGGCCTCGATGGACATACCCTTGGAGTGGGCAAGCTCAACGAGCTCCTTGGTGCGGTCGAGGTTAAGCTGGAAGGTCTCCTCGTGAGAGCCGTCATACATGATGGACGTGAAGCCGGCCTCGATGCACTTGAAGCAGTCCTCGTAAGAACCGTGATCGAGGTGAAGGGCGACGGGAACGGTAACGCCCGTGGCCTCGACGGCAGCCTTGACCATGTCGGCGCAGACCTTGAAACCGCCCATCCACTTAGCGGCACCAGCGGTGCACTGAAGGATCAGCGGAGACTTGGCCTCCTCGGCGGCCTGGAGAATAGCCAAGGTCCACTCGAGGTTGTTGGTGTTGAAGGCACCGAGACCATACTTGCCGGCCTCGGCCTTCTTGAGCATGTCTGCTGCGTTGACGAGCATAAAAGAAACCTCCTGTAAGGTTGCTCCGATAACGCCTGAGATTTTACCACGACATACCCGAGCATAAACGTTCGTTTGTTCACGAATACCATCCGATTGGACAAATTTTGACCGTTTGCCCCACAGAATCGACCCACTGGGGAAAATAGCTTGACGATTGAGCGGTCTTCGTGGTTCGGAAGACGGCTTCGAGCCTACATCTGCATAAACGGGTTCTGCATAAGTTCGCGCGCCATCGTGGTCGAATCGCCATGGCCCGTCAAGCAAACGGTATCGGGCGGAAGCATCTTGACAAGTTTGGAGAGCGAGCGCATAATCGCCGCCTCGTCACCGCCGGAAAGATCGGTACGACCGTGGCTGCCCGGGAAAAGCGTGTCGCCCACAAAGGCGATGTTTCCCTGCTCGGTCGCGGCGAACAGGACGATGCCGCCCGGCGTATGCCCCGGCGTCTCGATCACCTGCAGGCAGACGTCGCCCACCTCGATTGTATCGCCCTCGGCAAGCAAGCGCGTCGGCTCACCCGGATCGGGCGTCTCGATACCCCACATGGCGCGCTGCTCCTCGATATTTGCGCGAGGTACCGTCACGTCCTTAGCGCACAACTCATATAGTGCGCTGTCGCCAACGACAGCTCGAACCCCGGCAACCCCACCAACATGGTCGGCATGACCGTGCGTGCAGACAGACCCGAGTACGCGCACCTCGGGATGCGCGGTGCGGATATGCTCCACAAGACGCTCGCCCTCCCACGCCGGATCGACGATTAAGCACTCGTCATTCGAAATCACGGCGTAGCTGTTGGTCTGAATCGGGCCGTTGACGAGCGCCTCAATCGAAGCCGTGCCTCGGGGTGTCAGGTCCAAAGTCATATCGTCCATGCGCATACCCTCCTTCTAAAATACGCTCGAGGCACCAAACGATGCCTCGAACGTAACCAATATCTATGATGCTGAGAGGCTCTCGCACCTACACACGGCGCTTGAGTTGCGCTCCGCCCTCGCCGGGCATAAGACGGCGAGCGTCGTAGACCGAATCGACACTGCTGATGGAAGCCAGCAGCGGATCCAGGCCGCTCGCATCCGAAATCTCGACCATAAAGCGCAGGGTCGCAATACCCTCGCGGTTGGTCGAGGTGGCGGCGGAAAGGATATTGCCGCCTGCATCGCCAATGGCAATGGTGACGTCCTTGAGCAGGCCCATGCGGTCCAGGCACTCGACCACGATCTCGACCTGGAAGAGAGTGTCGGCAGCACCATCCCACTCCACATCGATCATGCGCTCGGGATGTTCCATAAGACCCTTGACGTTGGGGCAGTTGGCGCGATGCACTGAGACACCTCGGCCACGCGTGATGAAGCCGACGATATCGTCGCCCGTCACGGGGTTGCAGCAATGAGCCAGACGGACCAGCAGGCCACTGTTGCTCTCGCCCTTAACGATAATGCCGTTACTTGCGCTCTTGCCACGCTTTTGCGGCTTGCGGTTGGAGCCGCGGGCCGGCTGTTTCACGACCTCGGCGATAGCCTCGGCCTTGGTGAGCTGTTCCTCGGGCTTGGGGTCCAAGATTTGCTCGACCTTATTGCCCACAGCGCGCGGGGCAACCTTGCCGGCACCGACGGCGGCAAACAGGTCCTCGAGCTGCTTGAAGTTAAACTGCTCCGCCACGGCATTGAGCGCACGCGTGGAGCGCGGCGTGGAGATGCCATACCCGCGCTTGCGCAGGTCCTTGGCCAGCATATCGCGGCCGGCGGCAGCGTCGTCGTCCTTAGTCGCGGCGGCAAAGTAGCGACGGATCTTTGACTTGGCGGAAGGCGTCTTGACGATCTTGAGCCAATCACGCGACGGCTTGGAACTCTTGTTAGTCAGGATTTCAACGCGGTCGCCCGTCTTGATCTCGTGCGTGAGCGGAGCCACCGCACCGTTGATTTTGGCGCCGACGCAATGGTTTCCCACCTCGGTGTGAACGGCATAGGCAAAGTCGAGCGGCGTGGAGCCGGCACGAAGCGCCATGACCTCGCCTTTGGGCGTGAAGACGAAGATCTCCTGATCGAAGAGGTCGACCTTCAGCGAATGCAGGTATTCCTTGGCGTCGGTAATCTCATCAGACGCAGCCCAATCGAGTGAGTGCTTAAGCCAGTTAATCTGGTCGTCCAAACGTTGAGCGTCATTGGTCTTGGAAGCAGACGATCCGCCCGACTTCTTATATAGCCAGTGGGCGGCAATGCCGTACTCGGCCTGCTCATGCATCTCGTAGGTTCGAATCTGAATCTCGAGCGGACGAGCCGTAGGGCCGATGACCGTCGTGTGGAGCGACTGGTAGTTATTGACCTTGGGCATGGCGATATAGTCTTTAAAGCGACCAGGCATGGGGTGCCACAGCGTATGCACCGCACCGAGCGTGGAGTAGCAATCGCGCACCGAATGGGTAATAACGCGCAGCGCCACCAGGTCGTAGATCTCAGAGAACTCCTTGCCCTTGCGCTTCATCTTTTGGTAGATGGACCAATAGTGCTTGGAACGGCCGTTGATCTGGAAGCCTTCCAGGCCAATGCGGTTGAGCTCGTCGGTGAGCGTCTTGATGGTCTCGGCCAGATAACGCTCGCGAACCTCGCGCGATTCGGCTACCATGCGCGCGATGCGCTGGTAGGCATCGGGCTCCAGGTAGAAGAAGGACAGGTCCTCGAGCTCCCACTTAATAGAGCTCATGCCCAGGCGGTCGGCCAAGGGCGCGTACACGTCCATGGTCTCGCGAGCCTTAAATAGGCGACGATCCTCGCGCAGGGCTGCCAGCGTTCGCATGTTGTGCAGACGGTCGGCAAGTTTAACGATGATGACGCGAATGTCCTTGGACATGGCAAGGAACATCTTGCGCAGCGTGAGCGCCTGCTTCTCGTCCATGCTGTCGACTTCGATGTTGGTGAGCTTGGTCACGCCATCGACGAGCTCGGCCACCGTATCGCCAAACAGGCCGGAAACATCGGCGAGCGAGGTCTCAGTATCCTCGACGGTATCGTGCAGCAGCGCGGCGCACACCACATCGCAGTCCATCTTGAGATCGGCCAGAATGATGGCCACCTCGACGGGATGGTTAATGTACATCTCGCCCGAGCGGCGCTTTTGGTTGCAGTGCTTCTCGGCGGCAAAGCAGTAGGCTTGCTCCACCTTAGAAAAGTCGTCCTCATTCATATATTTGAGGCACAGGCGCTCCAGCTTGTCGTAGCTGTCCGCCATAATCTCGGGCGGCAGCTCATCGGCATGCTTATAGTGCTCCATCTCCGAAAACGGCTGGAGGGTGGAATCATGGGCGGTACGGGCTGCGGCATCCATCGAGGTCCCCTTCCCCTAGGCCCGCGGTACGATCGGGCGGTTAACTTTGGCTAGCATATCAGAAGCGCACGAATCGAGCGCCCAGCTCCGGAAAGCCGAAAACTCCATGCGCGAGCGCAAGCCCTCCAAATAGCGAATTGACCTACTCAATTGCACGCGGCCGGGGTTTTCGGCCATCGCGATGCGACGGGTGTCGTCAAACCCCGAAACTCGACAAAAACCAAGCTCTTCGAAGATTCCCAGGCCGCTTTCCACCGAACGCTCGTCGACCGGCGTGCGAGCATCGATGGCAAGGCACATCTGCGCGATGTCGATATCGCTCGCGCTAAAGGAATCGTCACCGGTTTTGCCGCGGTTGGAGCGCCACATGGTCTGCAGCGCGCGATAGAGCGTGACGAGCTCGTCGCGCTCGGGCGCATAGCAGTCGAGTAGGCGCTCGTTAATGCGGGCGTCGCGCGACGAATAGAGCAGGTGGATCACGGCGGGCTGGCCATCGCGACCGGCACGGCCGCTCATCTGGTTAAACTCAATGCCGCCAAACGGCATGTGATAGAGCACGACATGGCGGATATCGGGCAGGTTGACGCCCTCGCCAAAGGCAGATGTCGAGACGATGCAGCTGAGGCTGCCGTCTCGGAATGCTTCCTCCACGCGACGGCGATCGGAACGCGCAAGCCCCGCGTTATAGAACGCGATATGGGTTGCGCAATCGGGCACACGCTTGCGCAACGTCTTGGCGAGCGCCACGGACTGGTCGCGCGAATTGACGTAGATGACGGTCTTTTCCCCCGTCGCCACGATCGACACCAAACGGTTCTCGCGACTTGCAAGATCGCGGTCGTCCTCGAGCTGCAGGTTCTCGCGCACCGTCTCGTCGACCACCGTGCGAGTGATCGGCAGCATGCGGGCAAGCTCGGCCACGACCGGAGCCGTCGCGGTGGCCGTCGCAGCCATAACGACCGGGTCGCCCAGGGCTTTGAGGATATCGGGCATGTCGAGATAGGCGCTGCGGTCGCCGCCCTTGGCAAGACCGGCATGATGCGCCTCATCGATAACGACAAAGCCGATGCGGCCCGAACGCGCGAAGCGGTCACGGTGGATAGATAGGAACTCGGGCGTCGTGAGCACGATACCGGTGCGACCCGAAGCTAGGCCGGCGAACACGTCATCGCGTGCGGCCTCCACGGTCTCGCCGGTCAGCACGCCAACGCCAATGCCAAGCGATGCCATCGTCGACGAGAGGTGATAGGCCTGGTCGGCAACAAGCGCACGCAGCGGATAGACAAAGATGCTCGCACGTCCGCGAAGCACCGCCTCACGCGCGGCATGCACATGGAAGATGAGCGACTTGCCGCGGCCCGTCCCCATAACCGCCAAGACACTCTGGTGATCGGCCAAGGCGTCGAGCGCCTCAACCTGCGCGCGGTGCGGCTGGTTCGATCCGATAAAGCTATGGATAAGCGAGCGCGTGAGCTCGGTATAGGAAAGCTGGGCGAGCGTCTCGCGCTTGCGCGACTCCAGGCGCAGGCCGGAATCCGCCGGCTGCACGCCACGACGAAGCTCGCATGCCGGATCGTCGACGCTGGGCAGCGTGGTATCGCGGACCAGAACATCCTTGACCATGAGCTTGGGCTTCACACGACCCTGCCAATGCTCGGCAACGGCCTCGAATACCAAGTCGACAGCGCTATCGCAGTTGATGAGCTTATCGATTTGCGACACACGGAACATAATGGCCGGCACACTCGCGGCGCCATCCGTCGCCACAAAGCGCATGTGCTCACCGGTTTTGCCCACCACGGCGCGATCGCACATCGTCACGCCCTCGGCAGCCAGCAGCGGCACCTTATTACCCTGGCCAAACGGCTCAAGGCGGGAAATCTGCTCGATGGTCTCGATATTCAATTCGGAAAGGTCGACCGTGGCGGCAACTTCGTCGGTGTCCTCAAAGTCCTCGGCGGGGAGCTCGGACAACACGGCGGAAAGACGACGGCGAAACTCGTCGAGCTTGGATGCCTCGATGGTCACACCCACCGCACCAGCATGTCCGCCGCGACGAATCATCAGGTCGGAACAGCGCTCGACGGCGTCAAACAGGTTAACTTTGCCCACCGAGCGACCAGAGCCGCGCGCGATACCGTCCTCGATCGAGAACAGCAGCGCCGGCACGTGGTAGCGGTTGGTCAGACGGCTTGCCACGATGCCCTTGACGCCCTCGTGCCAGCCTTCGCCGCCCACGACGATCGCGCGTCCGCCGTCATAGGTCTCCTCGACCTTTGCCATGGCATCGCGCGTGAGCTCCGCCTCGATCTCACGGCGCTGGCGATTGATTTCCTCGAGTTCGGCGGCAAGCGCGCTCGCTTCGATGGGGTCGCGGGCAAGCAGCAGGTCGAGCGCCAGCTTGGGATCAGTCAT
Organism: uncultured Collinsella sp.; assembly: GCA_900541825.1. Classification (GTDB taxonomy): domain Bacteria; phylum Actinomycetota; class Coriobacteriia; order Coriobacteriales; family Coriobacteriaceae; genus Collinsella. Next base: position 60,466 of record UQLJ01000012.1, on the reverse strand, counting down.
GCGGCCGGCAGCATTCAGACGAGGGATGAGCGAAAACGACAGGCCGTCGGCCGTAATGGTAGAAAGGTCGGCCTTGGCAAGTGCGGCAAGCGCGATATAACCGGGGCGGGCCGTCACGCGCATCTGCTGGATGCCCTCGGCGACCAGTGCGCGATTCTCGGGCGTGAGCGGCATCATGTCGGACACGGTGCCCAGCGCCGCGACCTCTATCAGCGAACGCCAATACGACGGCTTGCCCAAACGCTCGCCCAGGACCTGCACCAGCTTAAGCGCCACACCGGCACCGGCAAGCTCGCGCGAGGGGCCCTCGTCCTCGAGCTTGGGATCGGTCAGGGGCACGCCCTGCGGCACCTGGTCGGACGGCTCGTGATGGTCCGTGACCACCAAATCGATCCCCAGACTCTCCAGATAGGAGACCTCTTCCTTGGCAGCAATACCGTTATCGACGGTCACAATCAGGTTGGGTTGAGCGAGCTCGTTGACGCGGTCGAGCGCCGCACGCGACAGGCCGTAGCCCTCGTCAAAGCGGTGTGGAATAAACGGCGTGACGTTGGCGCCAAACGAACGTAGCGCCTCGGTCAACAGACAAGTCGACGTAATGCCGTCGACGTCAAAATCGCCAAAGACGGCGATACGCTCGTGGCTGCGAATAGCACGCTCAACGCGGTCGGCGACGACCACCATGCCCGGAATAACGAGTGGGTCCGCCCAGTCGCGATCGAGCGAAGGCGTCAAAAACAGCTGGCCTTCCTCGATGGATGTAATGCCGTGCGCAACCATAATGCGCGCCACCAGCCCGGGTATGCCCAGGCCAGCCGAAAGCTCCTTTTCGAGCTCGGGGTTTTGCTGAGCGACCGCCCAGCGATGCGTCGTCTTAAGCGATGACATAGGCGCCCACCCCCGATAGGGGCAGGTCGCCGCGATACCTCTCACGGTTCATAGCGATGAGTCCTCTGTGCATGCCCGCTTCGGCAGGCAGATCTGTTGAACGGATTTATTATACCGTGCAGCGCGGACGCACAACATCCAGCACGCCGTGGTTTCGATAAACGAGGGCGGTAATACCCTCGAAATAATCGAGCGTTTCAGCCACACGGACGCATGCGAGCGTCTAGCATATCCATTCAAAACGGATTCACGAGCAAAGGGAGTCACAAGAGCATATGAAGCAATGGGTTGGACTGGGCAAATTTCTCGCAGGACATATGCAGGTCATCGTTCCGATTTGCGTGGCGCTCGGCGTGCTCTTTCCTCAGCAGATCGGCGTTCTCAAGCCCATCGTTCCCACCCTGTTTGCCTTTATGACGTTCCAAGGCGCGCTCAGCAACACCTTCCACCAGGTGGCTGAGGTGTTCCACCGTCCCCTGCATCTGATTTTGGCGTTATTTGTCTCGGCTGTGATCATCCCCATCGCGGCGTATGCCATGGGCTCACTGTTCTTTGGCTCCAACCCCAACCTTGTCTGCGGCATCGTGCTCGAGTACAGCGTACCCGTGGCAGTCACTGCCTTTATGTGGATCAGCATGTTCGGCGGCAACGGCCCGCTCGCGCTCACCATCATCCTGACGTCCTCGGTTATATCGCCCGTGACGATTCCGCTCACGCTCAAGCTCCTGTTGGGCGCCACCGTCGCAATCGATGTTCCGAGCATGATGCAGAACATGGCCTTTATGATTGCCATCCCCGCCGTGCTCGGCATCGTGATCAACGAGCTCACGCACGGCTGGGGACACGAGAAACTCTCCCCCGCGCTCTCGCCCGCCTGCAAATTTATGATGATGGGCGTCATCGCGTCCAACTCCACCGCCATGAGCGAGTACGTGCTACACATGAACGCGGTGCGCCTGGAAGTCGCCCTCTTTATTCTGGTGTTCGCCATCAGCGGTTTTGTCGTGGGCATTCTGGTCGCCCGCGCGCTGCATCTGCCATATAGCGAAACGACCACCATGTGCTTTACCTGCGGCATGCGCAATATCTCTTCGGGCGCCGTCATCGCCACGCAATACTTTCCGGGCGAAGTCGTGTTTCCCGTCATGTGTGGAACGTTGTTTCAGCAGGTGCTCGCCTCGCTTATCGGGCACTTCTTTGAGCGTCTGACCGGCGAGGAGCGCGCCGCCCAGCGCAAGCGCGTCGAGGCCGGCCGCGACGCCATGGCACGCTAAACCGTCCGCAGTGTGCGGGCGCTCACTTTACGATGTGAGCGCCTCCAGATGTGCGCGGAGTCGCTCCGCATCGACATCGAGCGTGGTCTCAGCATTGACCTGAGCCAGCCGATACCCGACAAAGTAGGGTGAAACCACCCAACGTGGAAGCGCCTTGGCAATGGTTCGGTCGCTCATGTGATAGAAGAACAGGTTGTACGACTCTGCACGACCGCCATGGTGCTCGTGCAAGATATAGCGCAGAGCTACCTGGATTGCATCGGCGAAGAGATCCGCCTCGGCTTGGTCTCTCGTGTCATCGCTGGCGGCGATTCCCTGCGGGGCTGAAACGTTGATCTCAAAGAACCCCATGATCGGTTCGGTTGAGATATTGACCGAGATCCTCCCCTGTTGCCAGACATTGATGCCTTCGAAATTGGCAGAAGTCAGCGAAGTGTAGCCGTCTTCCTGCTCCAAACCCACAATCTGCATGTGCGGATGCACGAGACTACCGCCCGAGAGCGGACCCTTGTTCTTGTACATGAGCACGCTTCGATACTGCTGTGAATCGATCATCTGCTGCCAGCAACCCAGGGCAAACCGCATCACATGGTGGAGTTCATCCGGCTCGTAGGTCACCAGGTCGGCATCGTGATCGGCCGACTCGATCAGCACGGTTTGACGGGTGGCGCGCAGGGTCTTGAACTTATTCTCGAGCCAAATGCAATCGCCATCACGGCGAATGATGTCGGTGAGCCCTTCTGTATCGCAAAAAGGGCACGCGGTGCCGGGACGACGGTTGTCGTCGGGCTTACCGTTCGCCTGCTGAACGTCAAATACCAGCACCACGGGTTATACCTCCAGCGGCACAATCTTGGTGCCATGGAGCTCGGAGACGCCCAGTGCCGCCGCCACGGTATCGCGGTTGGCCGTGGAAATGCCGCCGCCGGGAAGGATGGTCAGGCGGTCTCCCGCACACTCGATAAGACGCGACAGATGCTCCAGGTTGTCCTCGATCGGCGTGCCGGCGGCACCGCCGTGCGTGAGGATGCGCGTAACGCCGCAGTCGGCAAGTGTATCAATCGCATCGAGCTGAGCCTCGGGCGAGAGCTGGTCAAATGACATGTGGAAGGTGATGTCGATGGGATCACGCTTACATTCCTCGGTCGCGCAGCCCGCAGCCATCACGAGGGCGCCAAGCGTAAGTTCGTCGAGCGCCCATCCGCCAGCGCAGGGTTTGCAGCAGCCAAAGACCAAGCCGTCAACGCCCGCACTCACGGCAAGGCCCAAGTCCATCTCCATCATGCGCAGCTCATCCTGGTTGTAGTGAAAGTCGCCGCCACGCGGACGGATCATGCACATCACCCGTGCATCGTGTTCGTGGGCATAGTTGGTCGTAGCGCTGATAACGCCGGCCGAGGGCGTGGTACCACCGACGGCAAGGTTATCGCACAGCTCGATGCGCCTTGCACCGGCCTCGATAGCCGCCGGCACCCGCTCAAAGTTCTCGGCACAAAACTCGTACAGCATAGATAGACCCCCAAAGACAGCAGATGTTTTCCGACGGGCATTGTCACACATCCCCATGAAGTTGCGGTGGAATAGGGACTGTTTTGGCGTCTAGCGCCCCCATTTAGTCCCTATTTCACCGCAACTTAAAAGGGGGCGCTGACCGGGTTGGTCAGCGCCCCCTTTGTTGAATGGATTAACCGCCCAGATAGGCCTTGCGGACGTTATCGTCGTGCAGCAGCTCTTGACCGGTGCCGGTCATGGTGATCTTGCCAGTCTCGAGCACGTAACCGCGCGTGGCGATGGAAAGCGCCATCTGCGCGTTTTGCTCGACCAGAAGCACCGTGGTGCCGGCCTTGTGCAGGTCCTCGACAATCTGGAAGATCTGCTCAATCAGAATCGGCGCCAGGCCCATGGAAGGCTCGTCGAGCATGAGCAGCTTGGGGTTACTCATAAGGGCGCGGCCCATAACGAGCATCTGCTGCTCGCCGCCCGAAAGGGTGCCGGCGACCTGGCGACGGCGCTCCTTAAGACGCGGGAACTGTTCGTAGACACGCTCAAGGCCCGGAGCCACCGTGGACTTGGGCTGCGTATAGGCGCCCATTTCCAGGTTCTCCTCAACCGTCATCTGCAAAAAGGCGCGACGTCCCTCGGGCACCTGGGCCAGGCCCTTGCTTACCAGCTTATCAGCGGGCGTATGAGTAATGTCCTCGCCCATAAACTTGATGGAGCCGGTCTTGGAACGCAGCAGGCCCGAGACAGTCTTGAGCGTTGTGGACTTGCCGGCACCGTTCGCACCGATCAGGGCCACGATCTCGCCCTCGTTAACGTTAAAGGAGATGTCCTTGATGGCGTGGATGGCGCCGTACCAGACGTTGATGTTGTAGACGGAAAGCATCGGCTCTGCCATTTAGTTCTCCCCCTTATCCTGCTTGCCCAGATATGCCTCGATAACGGCGTCGTTGTTCTGGATTTCCTCGGCCGTGCCCTTGGCGATGACCTTACCAAAGTTGAGCACGCAGATACCCTCGCAAATATTCATGACGAGCGACATGTCGTGCTCGATAAGCATGATGGCAATGCCGAAGGTGTCGCGAATCTTAACGATGTTCTCCATGAGCTCCGCGGTCTCGGACGGGTTCATGCCGGCGGCAGGCTCGTCGAGCAACAGCAGTTTGGGGTTGGTGGCAAGCGCGCGGACGATCTCCAGACGACGCTGGGCGCCGTAAGGCAGCGAGCCGGCCTGCTCGTTTGCCAGATGCTCCATATCAAAGATGGACAGCAGCTCCATGGCGCGCTCGTGAGCAGCCTTCTCGTGCTTCCAATACGTCGGCAGGCGCAGCACGCCCTCAAAGCCGGAGTAACGCTCCTGGTTATGCAGGCCGACCTTAACGTTATCCTCCACCGTCATGGTATTAAACAGGCGAATGTTCTGGAAGGTACGGGCAATACCCATGCGGTTGACCTGGTAGACCGACTTGCCCGAGGTGTCCTCACCGTCGAGCAGGATGGTGCCGTGCGTGGGCTGATACACCTTGGTGAGCAGGTTGAAGACCGTGGTCTTACCGGCGCCGTTGGGGCCGATCAGACCGGCAATCTCGGTCTTGCCGATAGTCAGGCTAAAGTCGTCGACTGCCTTAAGGCCACCGAACTCAATGCCCAGGTGGATGCACTCGAGTGCCGGGCGCTCGCCTAGGTCACGGTCGGGAACGATGGCGCCAGAAGGATACGGGACCATCTTGCCCTTGTTGAACTCAAATTTACTGGGCATCGGCTGCCACCTCCTTCTTGGAAGCAAAGCGGTCCTTGACGCGACCGAAGAACGCCTTGAGCTGCGGGTTGTTGGTAAAGATCATGACCAGGATCAACACGATGGCGTAGATGAGCATGCGGTAGTCCGAGAACTGACGGAGCAGCTCGGGAAGCACCGTGAGCAGCGCCGCCGCGATGACGGAGCCGCGCATATTGCCCAGACCGCCCAGGACCACGAACACCAGGATGAGAATGGACGTGTTGAAGTCGAACTTGGTGGCGGAGAGCTGCGAGAAGTTACCGCCGAAGAGGGCTCCGGCAGCACCGGCGAGGGCAGCGGAAACCACGAAGGCGATCATGCGGTACTCGGTGACGGAGATGCCTACGGACTCGGCTGCAATCTTGTTATCGCGCACGGCCATAATGGCACGGCCGGTACGGCTGCGAACCAGGTTGAGCACGATCACGAGTGCGACCATGACCAGGATGGCACCGGCGAGGAAGGTCGAGTACGTCGACACGCCCGAGGCGCCCTGGGCGCCCTTGATGATGGCGGTGCTGTCCTCGAGCAGGTGCAGGTCGTCGATCGTAGAGTTGCCCGTGATGTTAAAGATCACGTGCAGGCCGCGGGAGTCGACGCCCACAATGAGGCAGGTGACGATCTCTTTGATGATCTCGCCAAAAGCCAGGGTCACGATAGCCAGATAGTCGCCGCTCAGGCGCAGGACCGGGATGCCAATCAAGAAGCCCAGGATAGCGGCAGCGATGGCGCCGACCACGATGCTGATGACAAGACGTATTGGATCGGAGGGAACGGCGCTCTCGAGGGCGACCGCAGTAACGATGCCCGTATAGGCGCCGACGCTCATAAAGCCCGCGTGGCCCAGCGACAAGTCGCCCGCGATGCCGACGACGAGGTTAAGGGAGATGGCCATGACGATATAGGCCGTGATGGGAACCAGCTGACCGGCGATCATGCGCGGAATCATGTGGTTAGACTGCATAAAGAACACGATGGCGAAGGCCACGATGCACATGGCGTACGTGACAAAGTCGTGACGCGTCTGCTTGTCTTTAAGAAACTTCATAACGCTCACCTACACCTTCTCGGGGACGTACTTGCCCAAGAGGCCGGCAGGCTTGACGAGCAGGACGATGATCAGAACACCAAAGACGATGGAGTTGGCAAGACTCGTGGAAATGTAAGCCTGCGCCATCGCCTCGATGATGCCGATGAGAATGCCACCGACAAAGGCACCGGGGATGGAGCCGATGCCGCCGAAGACGGCGGCGTCGAAGGCCTTGATGCCAGGCATGGCACCCGTCGTGGGCTGCAGCACCGGCGAGTAGGAGCACAGGAGCACGCCGGCGATGGCGGCAAGCGCCGAGCCGATGGCAAACGTCATCGAGATGGTGCGGTTGACGTTGATGCCCATGAGCTGAGCGGCGGCCTTGTCCTCGGACACGGCGCGCATGGCCTTGCCCATCTTGGTCTTACCTGTAAAGAACATCAGGCCGGCCATGATAACCAGGCAGGCGACGATGGTGACGAGCGAGACGGCGCTTACGTTGAACTTGGCCAAGAACTCCGGCACCTGGAAGGTGACGAGCGAAGTGAAGTTCTTGGGCGTGGCGCCCCACAGAAGCTGCGCGGCGTTCTGCAGGAAGTAAGACACGCCGATAGCCGTGATCAGAACGGCCAGCGGGCCTGCTTGGCGCAGCGGCTTATAGGCCAGACCCTCGATGAGAACGCCGAGAACCGTGCAGACCACACAAGAAAGAATTACAGATACCCAGCCCGGGAGGCCGAGATACGACGTGGCGCAGAACGAGACATAGGCACCGACCATGATGACGTCGCCGTGAGCGAAGTTCAGCATCTTGGCGATACCGTAGACCATGGTGTAGCCCAACGCGATGATGGCGTAGACGCTGCCCATGGACAGGCCGTTGACCAGGTATTGGATAAAGACCGTCATGTTCCACATCCCCCTTTCGAATAGGTTTCCAGTTGATGTATGAAACAGGGACGTTACATCGTCCCTAGATACCAAGCAAGCAGGGAAGGCCAAAACCTCCCCTGCTTGGGATCAAAACCGCTCTATGTAAGGCGGCCAATTAGGCCTGTACGTACTTGCCGTCGGTGATGACGTACGCCGTGGGCTCCTTCTGGACCTGGCCCTTATCGTTCCAGGTGAGCTTGCCGGTCAGACCGTCAACGGTAATCTTGAGCATAGCCTTGGACAGCTTCTCGGCGGCCTCAGTCGGGTCGGCGTCGACACCAAGACCGGCCTCCTTGAGGGCCTCGGCCACCGCGTGCACGCCGTCGTAGGCGTCGGCGGCAAACTGGTCGGGGGTATCGCCGTACTTATCCTTGTAAGCGTTGACGAAGTCGGCGTTCTTCTCGTCGTCGGCGGAGAACGGGGTCATGAGCAGCAGACCCTCGGCAAGAGAGGTATCGAAGCCCTCAACGCCCAGGATACCGTCCATGCCGTCGCAGCCCATCATCTTGACGTCGTAGCCCATGTCCTTGGCGTTCTTGAGCAGGACGGACGCCGGTGTGTAGTAGATCGGCGCAAAGATCATGGTGGCGCCAGCCTGCTTGGCCTTGGTCAGCTGGTTGGTAAAGCTCGTGGCGGAGTCGTCCTTAAAGGTCTCCTCGTCAACAATCTCGAGCTTGGACTCAGCGGCCTGGGCTTTAAAGGAATCTGCGATGCCCGAAGAATAGGCGTCGCCGGAGTTATAGAACAGCACGAACTTCTCGTCCGCATACTTCTGCGCCAGGAACTTGGCAGCGTTGACACCCTGGTTGGGGTCGGTGAAGCAAACCTGGAAGACGCAATCCTTGCCCTTGGTAACGTCCTCGGAGGACGCGGACGGGGTAATCATGAACGTCTTGGGGTCGTTACCGCACTCGGCGGCAACGGCAACCGACGCACCCGTGGTGGTCGGACCGACAAGGGCCTGCATGCCCCAGTCGAGCAGGGTGTTGAAGGCGTTGACGGCCTTCTCGCCGTCAGCCTGGTCGTCCTCGGCCTTGCTGACAAGCGGCAGTTCCTTAGTCGAGAAATCCTTGCAGCCAAGCTCGACAGCCTGTGTAACGGACTTGCCGTAGGACGCGTTGGCGCCGGTCAGTGGGCCGATGGTGCCGATCTTAAACGAAGCGTCGCCCGAAGCGGAACCGCTGTCGCCGCCGTTGGAGGAGCAGCCAGCTAGAATGGACATCGCCCCCAGACCTGCTGCGCTCGCGATAACGCTCCTGCGATTCATAACAGGGTTCAATGACTTACCGGTGAGGCTCGACATGCGGCTCTCCTCTCAAATCTCGTCGGGTTTCGGTTACCCGACAGGCCATCCTTCGCCGTGTTCGGCGTTCGCAAAATACTAGACGCTTTAGTTGAGAAAAGTGGCGATTATTTCAACTTTTCTTTTGCTTTGTCCATTTATCCATATTTATGCGTATTTCTATCAGTTTATGCAGTTTAGCCACTTTATTATGTGAAAGTAATGTTTCTGTTCTGTTACAAGCGCCCTTGCCCTGAATAAAACGGCCTCACCGGTCTCGTTATATGCACTTAGGCGGAGATGTACTTGCCGTCCTGGATTACATAGGCTGTCCATGCCGTCGGCACCCATTAGTGTCATGTCGTAGCTCATGTCCTTGGCGTTCTTGAGCAAAACGGACGCTGGGGTGAAATAGATCGGGGCAAAAATAAGCGTGGCTCCGACAAGGAAACTCCTGCGGTTAAGTACGTTGTTGATGCTAAGCATGGTGCCCCCCTCTTCGCTGGCCGCAGTGCGGCCGTCTTGCGGTACGGGGCAAACCTTATGGTGCAAACGTTGACAGTTTGTTACGGAGTTCCGTTTGTAGCGAGCATGTTTCCAATGTTTCCGCAGCGTTTCGGGGGTGCCGTTTTGTGCGACTCCTGTTGCCTGGCGAGCACGCGCCCTCGGTTCACGCTAGAATGCACTCAACCTTTAAGCGGTTAATCCATCCATAAGATGCACGAAGGAGCTATCTATGAGCGAACCCCTGCGCACCGTGAACGTCGGTCTGATCGGTCTGGGAACCGTCGGCGGCGGCGTGGCCCGTCTGATCAAGAGCCACCACGATGAGTACCTGGCAGCCTACGGCATCGACCTTAAGCTGACCCGCGCCTGCGCGCTTGCTTGGGAGCAGGCCGAGGCGGCAGGCATTGAGCGCGAGGCCTTTACGAGTGACTGGCACGACGTCGTCAGCGACCCCGCCGTCGACATCGTCGTCGAGCTGATCGGCGGTGAGCATCCCGCAACCGAGATCTTCACCACTGCCTTTGAGCACGGCAAGCACGTCGTCTCTGCCAACAAGGCCCTACTGGGCCGTCACGTCGAGACGCTTGCCGAGAAGGCACGCGCGTGCGGCGTGCAGATTAAGTGCGAGGCCAGCTGCGGCGGCGGCATCCCCATCGTGAGCACGCTTGAGCACGACCTGGTGGGCAACAAGATCCTGACCATCGCCGGTATTCTCAACGGTACCACCAACTACATCCTGTCGCGCATGGACGCCGAGGGTGCCGATTACGCCGACGTGCTCGCCGACGCGCAGGCCAAGGGCTATGCCGAGGCCGACCCGTCCGCCGACGTCGACGGCTTCGATGCCGCCAGCAAGACGGCAATCCTCGCCTCCATCGGTTTTGGCACCCGCGTGACCACCGACGATGTCTACCAGCAGGGTATCCGTACCATCGGCGCCGAGGACATCGCCCAGGCCCGCGAGCTCGGCTACACCATTAAGCTGCTCGGCATCGCCCGCAATACCGACGCCGGCGTCGACGTCCGCGTGCATCCCACGCTGATCCCCGCCGACCACATGCTTGCCAAGGTCAACGGCGCCATGAACGCTGTCTACGTGGTAGGCGACGCCGTGGGCGAGACCATGTTCTACGGTGCCGGCGCAGGCTCCTTCCCCACCGCGAGCGCCGTCGTGGGCGACATCCTGTCGCTCTCCGAGCAGATCAGCCGCGGCGTGGCTCCGCTGCCCGAGATTGAGCCCTATGGTCACAACCTCGCCTTTAAGCCCATGGACGAGCTCCAGACCAAGTATTATGTGCGCCTGAAGGTCGCCGACCGCGTGGGCGCCCTGTCCGAGACGGTCGACATCTTTGCCAAGCACAACATCTCGATCTCGCTCATCAACCAGGTCGAGGACGGCAAGTCGGGCGTCAACGATGCCTGCTCGGTCATCTTCCTGACGCATCGCGCGCTCGAGAAGGACGTCCAGGCTGCCGCAGCCGAGCTTGCCAGCGTCGGCTGTGTGGCCGAGGTCGCCAACGTCCTGCGCATCGAGGACGTTGAGGCTTGGACCGAAGGCGTCATGGCGAACTAGTTCGGTTTACACCCCACAACGCATTTGCTCGAAGGGCTCCCGTCCGATGTGGGATGGGAGCCTTTTTGTCTCCTGCCCTAAGCACAACGACAGGGCACATTTGCGCGAGCCGCTCATCGGTAACGCGGGCTACCGTTCACCGATATGCAAACACGGCCGATTCCGGTTACGGCTACGCTGTGCTGCGAATGTCCGCCCGCGATGAGAGGAAATACCATGTTGCTCGAGGGCAAGAAAGCAATCATCACCGGAGGCACGCGCGGTATCGGCTATGCCATCGCCTGCCGTTTTATCGAGGAGGGCGCCTCCGTCACTGTCTTTGGCTCGCGTCAAGAGACCGCCGATGCGGCCGTTGAGAAGCTGACAGCCGCCTATCCCGACGCCAAGGTCTGGGGCCGCTCCTGCGACCTCACCTCACTCGAAGCCGTGACCGAGGCCTTTACCCAGGCTGCATCCGACATGGGCGGCTTGGACACGGTCGTCAACAATGCCGGTATCTCCCAGCGTTCACCCCTCTTGGACTACACGGCCGAGGAGTTCGCAAAGGTCATGGACCTTAACGTCGTCGCCGTCTTTAATGGCCACCAGGCTGCCGCCAAGATCATGACCGAGGCCGGCCACGGCGGCACCATCACTACCACAAGCTCGATGGTCGCCAAGTACGGCCAGCCCTCCGGCGTCGGTTACCCCACGTCCAAGTTTGCCGTCAACGGTATGGTCCAGTCACTCTCGCGCGAGCTCGCCCCTATGGGTATTCGCGTCAACGCCGTTGCCCCTGGCGTGACTAAGACTGACATGGTCGCCAACCTGCCCGAAGAGGTCATCAAACCCATCATCGCCACTATCCCTCTCGGCCGCATGGGTGAGCCCGAGGACGTCGCCAACGCCTTCGTTTTCCTAGCGAGCGACATGTCCTCCTATGTCACGGGCGCCGTGCTCCCCGTCGACGGAGCCGCCCGCTCTTAAGGGACCACAAGCCTCAGCTCCCAGCCTCAACATAGTCCAACAAAGAAGGCGCGCCGTCTGCATCAACTGCAGGCAGCGCGCCTTCTTCTGTTTGAAAGGGAAGCTGTGTCCCGGAATTCCGACTCAGACCGGGACGCAGCTTCCCTCAGGGCCATGTTTCGGAAAGAGCGCCCCGTTTTGAACGCCGATTCTGGGATACCGTTTCCGCAACGGGTCTCTCGCGGAAACTGCATCCCACTCTGAGCGCCCATTCCGGGACACAGTTTCCCAACGGCCCCCGTTTCGGAAACCACATCCCGTTCCGAGCCTTCAAAGCAGGACGCGGCTTCCTCGAGAGAGTATCGACTACTTGCCGTCGTCGTCCTCGGCTTCTTCTCTTGCATAGAGCTCCAGCATGCGGCGGCGGTATTCGCGCACGGCGAGCTTGGCGCGCTCCAGGCGGCGACGCTCATGCGGAGTCAGCTCGGACGTGTCGATCTCATCACCATAAGTCTTATCGGCAAGCAGGTGCGCCGCGTCCACGATACGGGCATCGATATGGCCGCTCGCCGCCTCGGCGGAAAGACGCTCGGCAATCGTATCGAGCGTAGGCAAACCCTCGAATACGCGACCATGGCCATGCGAAGTCAGCAGCTCGTGCTCACGTGCGAGCAGGCTCGCCAAATCGTGATGGGCGCGCAGGATGTCGAGCGCATCGGATGGATGCTCGGCAACTTCTGCCACGGCGGCGACCGGCGCGGCGTCGACCACGCGGTAGAAGAGCTGCGCGAGCAACGGCATCAAGAACACCGTGATGGCACCGGCGGCAACCATGACCGACGCAATATCTTGCGACAGCGCGCCCGCGTTGACGGCAACGCTTGTCACGGCAACGATGATCGGCAGGGCCGTGGTGCAGTACAGGGCCACGGTAATGCGACCATACGCCGACACATCGCGCGTCGCAGGACAAATGCTCATAGAGATGAGAATGGGAACGGCACGAATAATCAACAACGCCACGATAAAGCCCACGAGCAGACCCGGGCGCGACGCCACGGCCGTCAGATCGATCTTTGCGCCCGATACGGTAAAGAATACCGGAATCAAAAAGCCGTAGGCCAGGCCATCGAGCTTGGTCTCGAGCGTATGGTTGCCCTCGGGGATGATGTAGCGCAAGACAAAGCCGGCGGCAAAAGAACCCAACACGATGTCGAGATCAAAGACAGCCGAGAACGCCACGAGCGTGACCAGGATGAGCACCGTCAGGCGCACGAAGGTCTGCGACGTGGTATCGGCGCGTTCCTCGACAAACGCAAAGAAGCGGCTGCCGACGCGCTTGGAGCGGCTCGGGACCACGGCCAGCAACACGCAGACCACCGCAAACAAGCCAAGGATTACGAGCGTTTGGATGCCGGTGCGGGCAGACAGCAGCACCGACATGGCGAGCACAGGGCCGAGCTCGCCCCAGGTGCCATACGCGAGAATCGAGTCGCCCACGCGCGTGCCGGTGAGCGAGCGCTCACGCATGATGGGCACGAGCGTGCCGAGCGCCGTCGAAGTGAGGGCAAGCGTCACGGCGATACCGTCGAAATGACTAACCGAGAACCACGGGGTAAAGCGCACGGCAAGCCAGGCGATACCAAACGTGACGACCCACGTCGCCAAGCCGTAGCGCCCCTCGACGCCCGTGATGCTCTTGGGGTCGATCTCAAAGCCGGCAAGCAGGAACAAGAAGGCCAGACCCAGCTCGGACACAAGCGAGACCTCGGCATCTACATGGATGACGCCGAGCATATGGGGTCCCAGCACCGCGCCGAGCACGAGCAAAAAGACCGTCTCGGGAACGGGTTTTCTGGGAATCGCCGAGGCGATGAAGGGGCTTGCAAAGGCCACGAGTGCGATGATGGTGAGCGAAACGAATGCCATGTGATGCCTTTCTCTTGATTGCGCATCACTGTAGCACCCTCGCCGTCCTCAACGCGCCACGAGCTGTCGTATCATAGTGAGGTTTACAAACATGTGGCTCAAGGCGACCGCGAGGCTTGCCCCGCAAACCGACCGCTGCCGCATACCGTACCGTACGCCCAACCGATCAGGAAGGCAGGAACCAATGGTCTCTCGTATCTACGTGGAGAAGAAACCCGGGTTCGACGTCGAGGCTCAGCAGCTCAAGGGCGAGCTGACCGAAATTCTCGGCATCAAGGGCATCGAGGCCCTGACCCTGAGGATCATCAACCGCTACGACGTCGAGGGCATCGACGAGGAGCTTTTCCGCTCCTGCGTGCCGACCGTCTTTAGCGAGCCCCAGGTCGATGTGACCTACGACGAGCTCCCCGCAAGCGATGGCGCCGTCTTTGCCGTCGAATTCCTGCCTGGCCAGTTTGACCAGCGCGCCGACTCCGCCAGCGAGTGCGTGCAGCTCATCAGCCAGGGCGAGCGCCCCGCCGTGCGCTCCGCCAAGGTCTATATGATCTCGGGCGCTCTGGACGAAGCCGCCATCGAGGCCATCAAGCACTACGTGGTGAACCCCGTCGAGGCGCGCATCGCCTCGCTCGACCTGCCCGAGACGCTGTACATGGAGACTCCCGAGCCCCAGCCCGTCGAGGTGCTCGACGGCTTCCGCGAGCTCGACGAGGCCGGCCTTGCCGCCTTTATTTCCGAGCGCGGCCTTGCCATGGACGAGGCGGACATCGCCTTCTGCCAGCAGTACTTCCGCGATGAGGACCGCGACCCCACCATCACCGAAATCCGCGTGATCGACACCTATTGGTCCGACCACTGCCGCCACACCACCTTCGGCACCGTCCTGGATGACGTGACGATCGACGACGCCGTGGTGCAGCAGGCCTTCGACCGCTACATGGAGATGCGCCACGAACTCGGCCGCGACGCCAAGCCCGTCTGCCTCATGGACATGGGCACCATCGGCGCCAAGTACCTTAAGAAGACCGGCGTCATGACCGATGTCGACGAGTCAGAGGAGATCAACGCCTGCACCGTCAAGGTGAAGGTCGATGTCGACGGCGAGGACCAGGACTGGCTGTTCCTGTTTAAGAACGAGACCCACAACCACCCGACCGAGATCGAGCCCTTCGGCGGTGCCGCCACCTGCGTGGGCGGCGCCATCCGCGACCCGCTCTCGGGCCGCAGCTACGTGTACCAGGCCATGCGCGTCACCGGCGCCGGCGACCCCACCGTCCCGGTTTCCGAGACGCTCGAGGGCAAGCTGCCGCAGCGCAAGCTCGTGACCACTGCCGCCGCCGGCTACTCCAGCTACGGCAACCAGATCGGCCTTGCCACCGGCCAGGTCAACGAACTCTATCACCCCGGCTACGTGGCCAAGCGCATGGAGGTCGGCGCCGTCGTGGGCGCTACCCCGGCAAACCACGTGCGCCGCGAGTGCCCCGCCCCCACCGACAAGATCATCCTGCTGGGCGGCCGCACCGGCCGCGATGGCATCGGTGGCGCCACCGGCTCCTCCAAGACCCAGAACACCGAGTCCATCGAGACCTCGGGTGCCGAGGTCCAGAAGGGCAACGCCCCGGTCGAGCGCAAGCTGCAGCGCCTGTTCCGCCGCGGCGACGCCTGCCGTCTGATCAAGCGCTGCAACGACTTTGGCGCCGGCGGCGTCTCAGTCGCCGTGGGCGAGCTTGCCGACGGCCTGTACGTGGACCTGGACACCGTGACCAAGAAGTACGACGGCCTGGACGGCACCGAGCTCGCTATCTCCGAGTCCCAGGAGCGCATGGCTTGCGCCGTCGCCGACGGTGACGTCGAGGAGTTCATGGGCTACGCCGCCGAGGAAAACCTGGAGGCGACCGTTATCGCCGAGGTTACCGCCGAGCCGCGCATGCGCATGGCATGGAACGGCGTCGCCATCGTCGATCTGTCCCGCGAGTTCCTCAACTCCAACGGTGCGCCCAAGCACCAGGTCGCCCACGTCTGTGCCCGCAGCGTGTGGCAGCCCAGCTGGGCCGGCACCACGCTCGCCGAGCGCATGACCTCGCTCGTCACCGACCTCAACGTCGCTTCCAACAAGGGCCTTTCCGAGCGCTTCGACTCCACCATCGGCGCCGCGACCGTGCTCATGCCCTTTGGCGGCAAGACGCAGCTCACCCCAAGCTCGGCCATGGTCGCCAAGTTCCCCGTGGACGGCGAGACCACCACGGCGAGCGCCATGGCATGGGGCTTCAACCCCTATCTGATGGAGGCCGACCAGTTTGCGGGCGCCTACCTGTCCGTGGTCGAGTCCATCGCCAAGCTCGTTGCCGCCGGCTTTGAGCACAAGCGCGCCTACCTCTCCTTCCAAGAGTACTTCGAGCGTCTGCGCACCGAGGCCGAGCGCTGGGGCAAGCCCACGGCAGCCGTCCTGGGCGCCCTCATGGCCCAAGTCGACCTGGGTGCCGGCGCCATCGGCGGCAAGGACTCCATGAGCGGTTCGTTTGAGGACGAGACCGGCGAGCTCAACGTTCCGCCGACCCTGATCAGCTTCGCCGTCGCCGTGGGCAAGGCCGCCCGCGCCGTCTCGCCCGAGTTCAAGGGCCTCACGCACCGCGTCGTCCGCATCGCCCCCGCCACCTATGGCGAGGACTACCGTCCCGACGCCCAGCAGTTGCTCGCCGCGTTTGACGCCGTCGAGGCGCTCACTGCTACCGGCAACGCCCTGGCCATATCCACGCCCGGCTACGGCTGCGGCGCCGAGAGCCTCTTTAAGATGTGCGTCGGTAACCAGATCGGTATCGAGCTTGCCGAGGATATAGACGTGGAGAGCCTCTTCACCCCGCTCTACGGCAGCTTTATCGTCGAGCTCGCCGAGGACGCCGAGCTGCCCGAGGTCGCCGACGGCGTTGTCGTCGAGCCCCTGGGCACCACCGTCGAGGGCTATGTCATCGACACCGGCTCCGAGGTCATCGAGCTCGCCGAGCTCCAGGAGGCCTGGGAGAGCGGCATCGAGGGCGTCTTCGCCTACCGCAGCGCCGGCGAGACCCCCGAGGTCGAGACCATCGACTTCCGCGCCAAGGACATCCACGTGTACGGCGGCGCCAAGATCGCCCGCCCGCGCGTGGTTATCCCCGTGTTCCCCGGCAACAACTGCGAGTACGATAGCGCCCGTGCCTTCCGTGCCGCCGGCGCCGAGGCCGACACCTTCGTGATCAACAACCTCACGCCCGAGGCCGTCGCCGAGAGCACCCACGAGCTTGCCCGCCGCATCCGCGCAAGCCAGATCGTCATGATCCCCGGCGGCTTCTCGGGCGGCGACGAGCCCGACGGCTCCGCCAAGTTCATCACGGCGTTCTTTCGCGCTCCCGAGGTCACCGAGGCAGTCCGCGACCTGCTCAAGGCCCGCGATGGCCTGATGCTGGGCATTTGCAACGGCTTCCAGGCCCTGATCAAGCTCGGTCTGGTGCCCTACGGCGACATCGTCGACGCCACGCCCGATGCGCCCACGTTGACGTTCAACACCATCGGTCGCCACCAGAGCCGTCTGGTGCGCACCCGCATCTCGTCCAACTTGTCCCCGTGGCTGTCGCATTGCAGCCTGGACGACCCCTACACCGTCGCCATCAGCCACGGCGAGGGCCGCTTTGTCGCCAATGACGAAGTGCTCGCCCAGCTGATCGCCAACGGCCAGGTCGCCACGCAGTACGTGGGCGAGAACGGCAAGCCCAGCATGGATCTCTCCGTCAACCCCAACGGCTCCGCACTCGCCATCGAGGGCATCACGAGCCCCGACGGCCGTGTCCTGGGCAAGATGGGCCATGCCGAGCGTCGCGGCGACAACCTGTACCGCAACGTGCCCGAGCATGTCCCCGGCGATAAGTTCATGCCGATCTTTGAGAGCGGCGTAGCCTACTTCGCTTAATACGTTTCCATCGGGTACAATCCCCTCGGGTAACAACACCCGCCACCGGCACCCCCGGTGGCGGGTTCTTTTTTGCTTTGCGCGTATAGGAGAAGGACATCATGGAAAGCCGCAAGCCGTATCTCGCCACCCTGCCCGGACTCATCCTGGGCTGTCTCGTTTGCTGCGCGCTCTGGGGATCGGCCTTTCCCTGTATCAAGATCGGTTACGCACTCTTTGGTATCCCAGCGCACGATAGCGCCTCGCAGCTGCTCTTTGCGGGCTTGCGCTTCACGCTTGCCGGCGCCCTGGTTATCGTTGGGATGAGTGTGGCCCAACGCCGCCCCCTCATTCCGCAGGCTCGCGACATCAAGCCCATCTTTGTCTTGTCGCTCTTCCAGACTATCGGGCAGTACTTCTTTTTCTACCTGGGCCTCTCGCGCGCCAGCGCCATGTCGAGCTCCATCATCGAGGCCAGCGCCAACTTCCTCGCAATCCTCTTTGCCGCCCTGGCATTTCACACCGAGAAGCTCAATACGGCCAAAGTGCTCGGCTGCGTACTGGGCTTTGCCGGCGTCGCGCTCGTCAACCTTTCGGGCGCGGACGGCACCTTTGGCTTTACGCTCGACGGCGAGGGTTTTATCCTAGCCTCCACCGTCGCGGGTGCCCTTTCGACCTGCCTGATCGGTATCTTCTCGCGTGAGCACGACGGCGTCTTGCTTGCCGGGTGGCAGTTCTTAGTCGGCGGCCTGGTCCTCACCGCCATCGGCTTTTTGATGGGTGGCGTGCTCTCCCCCACGGCGATTGCCCCCGCCATCGCGCTCATCATCTACATGGCGCTTATCTCCGCGGTCGCCTACTCGCTGTGGTCGCGCCTGCTTGCCGTCAACCCCGTCAGCCGCGTCTCGGTCTTTGGGTTTATGAACCCCGTCTTTGGCGTGCTGCTGAGCGCGCTGCTGCTCGGCGAGGGCGCTGGCACGAGCCCCGTTACCGTACTTGTTGCCCTGCTGTTGGTCTGCGGCGGCATAATCATCGTCAACAAACCCAAAAAAGCCTAGCGAGCTCACCTTTTAAGAGAGAGCCTTCACACACTTTAGCTTAATGGAATGCACTGGTTCTCGTTGATTTCGTACCGAGCCGCGGCGGCAGACGCTCGTCTTGCCGCACCGCGCCTGGGCGTTATGGCCGGTGGCCCCCGCAAACGCAAAAAGGGCGCACGACCATCAATGCGGTCGTATGCCCCTTTTCTAGCGTATTTGTACGCCGGCTTTCTTTTTCTCGGCCTTGACGCGATAGAGCTCCGCATCGGCAGCGCGAAGTAAGTCTTGCCAGGTATCAACACTATCGCCGACCCGCGCGCAACCGATGGACATCCGCAATGCATACGGCACCTCGGCATGCGCGAGCTCGTCGTTGATTGTCGCGCACAGATGCATGATATCCTGTTCCGCCGCTGCCTTTTGGAGCACCACGAACTCATCGCCACCATAACGCGCGATAAAGCCACCAGACGCCGAGCAGACATCCTTGAGCGCCGTCGCAACAACCTGAAGAGCATGGTCGCCCTCCACATGTCCATAGCGATCGTTAATCTGCTTAAAGCCGTCAGCGTCCATCATAAGCAGATATACATCTTCGGCCTGATCCACATTTGAAAAGAGCGACAGCATATAGGTCTCAAAACGGTTGCGGTTGTTGAGTCCAGTCAACGGGTCAGTCGAGATCAGTTGCTCCTGGCAGATGATATAGAGCAGCAACATGCTAATCATTATGCCGACACAAAGGCCAGGCACCGAGTATACGATCTGAAAGGTACCGCCCACCAGGGCCGGAATGGCGAAAAATGCCAAGGTTCGATAGATAGCCTTCGTCTGCAGGCTCTCGACCCTACGAGATTGCACAAACGCATGCAGGGACGTATGTATAACGTAACAGTAGCTGACAATGGGCTGGATCATATAGGCAAAGCCGCGACGATACACGCCCTGCGAATCGATATAGAACAAGGCGTGCGTCCAGTAACTGGTAAAAGCCAGCACGACCACCAGAGCCGTAGGCAACGTTACAAGCACCACCCTATAGCGCGAGGTCACAAGGCGAGAGCCCTGCATCGTCTCGGAATAGATAAACCAAATGAGACACGCGATGGCAAAGAGCGAAAACGAAACCGCGTTGGAAATCCAGTTGGCAGCAATACCCAACGTGCCGTCCGCACCATCCGAAAGCGTCCAGATCATATCGAATAATATGTACGCGGCAGAGGTGTAGCCAAGCATGCTAAACAATAGCTGCAGGGTGCTCGAGAACAAAGAGCGACGACTTCGCGCGGCAAGCCCGATAAGAACAATCATGCATAGCAGGAATATCTCAATCTTGAGTGCCTTAACCACTAGACGCCATCCCTTCAATATCCGAATGGTCAGAATCGCCCAATTCGAATCAGGGCAATAAACACCCCTTTACTCCGCAGGGGTAA
The DNA here is from genome assembly GCA_900541825.1 of uncultured Collinsella sp. Taxonomy (GTDB): domain Bacteria; phylum Actinomycetota; class Coriobacteriia; order Coriobacteriales; family Coriobacteriaceae; genus Collinsella. The sequence goes on along the minus strand of UQLJ01000012.1, from coordinate 40,433 downwards.
AGGGAATCATAGCAAAGCGCCCGAACATCACTGCAAAACAGTTTCTGTTCGGGCGCTCGGACGGCGCGAATTGCACGCCGGAATCAATTATCGGTAACGGCCGTTACTCGCCGTCGATGTCGGTCGCGACGGCCTCCTCGATGGCCTCGACACCGGCAGGCGACAGGTCCTCCTTGCCCTGGCAGAACTTCTTGTCGACCCAGCCGGTCAGAATCGGAGCCATGATTGCCGTGATGATAACGGCAGTGGCGATCTGGGCGTACGCAGTGGGTGCAAGCTCGGCGTAGCGCGGCGCGACCTCGGCGAGAGCAACCGGCGTGGTCATAGCCGTGCCGGCGATGGTGGAGCAAGCCACGGCAGCCTTGCCGTTACCACCGCACAGGCGCTCGAACGCAAAGGTGATGGGACCGACGACAAACAGCGTGACAAGGCCCAGCAAGATGCCGGAAATACCGCCGGTGATAAAGCTCGACAGGCTCATGGACGCACCGAGCTGAAATCCGATGACGGCAATCGCGGGATTGGCACCGGGAACCAGCAGGTTCTTGATAAACGGGAACAGGTTGCCCAGAACCATGCCGATAACGAGCGGCAAAATGGAGCCGATGATGGTACCGACAGGGATGTTGGCAAGGCCGGAAACACCGAGGATGATCATGGTGACGGCAGGGCCGGCCGTAAAGAACAGGATACCGACGGCGCCCTGCTCGGACTCATTGCCGAACTCGCCCATGATGCCCGTATAAAGCGCCATGTTGCAAAACGTGATGCCGCCGATAATAGACACGGAGCTCAGGCCCAGGAAGTTGTCGTTAAAGAAATATGCCACACCCAAGCCAAGGGCGGCCGCAACAACAAGCTTGGGAATCAGCACGACGATGCCGGTCTTGATGGCGCCCGGCGTGGACTTAAAGCTGATGCCGGCGCCCACAAACAGCAGGATCGCGGCAACGATGGTATTGGAGCCACCGCGGCAGGCAGCCGTAAAGAAGCCGCCGATCTCAAAAACCTGCGGGCAGAAGGTGTTGAGTAAAAGACCGACGATCATCGGATAGATCATGATGTCGCCCGGGATGCGCGGGACCCTGAATTTCTTTTGCTCGTTGGCGGTTGCTTCCTGTGCCATGAAACCCCCATTTCCGCTGACGGGGTACAAAAGCCCACGTCACGCTTTGCTACAGTAAAGTTTGACCATGGTACCAGAAGAAATAGACCAGCTCGGTGAAAAATTCGACAAGTTGGGATGGAACGAGATTCGGCGCCCGCGACGCCACCCCTATATAAGGCTCAAGACGATATAGAGTACGATGCCCGAGACGCAGCACCACAGCATCGATTTTGTCTTGACCGCCACGACCACGACGCCGGCGGCCGCAATCCAGGGAACCAAGGCAGGCCAGAGTCCCGCGTCGAACGCGCCGGGGCTCACCAAGTCGTTGGCGACCAGCGCGGCAAAGGCAGCGGGCGGGATATAGCCCAGGGCCTCGGTAATACGGGGCGACAGGGTCCGCCCGCGCAAGGCGAACGCCGGCGCGATGCGAAAGAACGCGATAGCAGCCCACGACGACAGCCACAGAACCAAGAACTCGTTAACGGGCATCGCGGGCACCTCTTCCGTCAAATACAGCATCGCACGCCAACGCAATGGCAATGCCGGCCACGACGCTTGCCGGCACGGCAATATTCGTGAGGCCCAAGAACTTGCATATGGCGACAGACACCGCAGCCATAACAGCAGCCACGACATTGCCGCGCGACAGCCGCTGCGAAAAGAGCAGGCAGATAAAGAGTGAGGTGCAGACAAAGGCTGCAATGGCGGTGGGAACATCGACAACGGCGCCGACGATGGCGCCCGTCGTACACGAAACGCCCCATGTTGCGATAAGGATCACGTTGAGCACGAAGGACTCACGCGGGCCCCAATCCTCCCCTTCAACCAACTTGGCAAGCGAGATGCCGTATGCCTCCTCGGTAAGTGTCGCGGCAACAGCCAGCGTCTGACGCTTCGAGGCACCCGTCAGATGCGGCGCGATCGATGCCGAGTAAAGCGCAAAACGCGAGGAGATGGCGGCGGCGCTCGCGACGATCGATGCTGCAGGCACACCCGCCAGCCACAGGTTGCAGATCATAAACTGCCCGCTGCCCGTCACAAACGTGCTGCTCAGAGCAAAGACCATCCAGGGCTCCATTCCCGTCTGCCCCATGATCATTCCGCACGGCGCGCCTATTGCAACATAGGTAAGCATCACCGGCCAGACGGTTCTAACGATTTTGAGCACCATACGCTTCTCATCCTGACAAGGTCTCCGAGCCGCATGTAGCGATACGGCAGAATCATCATCCGACAGCAACCGAGTTCACCTACAATTGCCACCGGATCGAAAGACACAACTTTTTAGGAAGTCATTATGACAGCTATCGATCGAGACCGGGCGCGCGCGGCCTTCAAAAGCTACACCGATGCCTACGACGCCACCAACCCACGCATCGCGCTCAAAATCGAGCATACGTACCACGTGGCCGAGGCATGCGATGCCGTAGCGCGCGAGCAGGGCTGGTCGTCAGAAGATATTGACCTGGCATGGCTTTGCGGCCTGCTACACGATATGGGCCGCTTTGAGCAGCTGCAACGCTGGGACACCTTTAAGGACGCCGAGAGCATGAGTCATGCGGCGCTGGGCATCGAGGTCCTCTTTGGCGAGAATCCCGCCGATGCACCCGCCACGACAAACATCCGTGACTTTATCGAAACCGGTGCGCATGACGAGCTCATCCGAGCGAGCATCGCCTATCACAGCGACTTTCGCCTGCCGGCACAACTCGACGAGCGTACACGGTGCTTCTGCGATATCGTGCGCGATGGTGACAAGATCGACATTATGCGCACCATCGCCGACAGCACCGTCGACACTATCCTCAAGGTGGACGAGAAAACGTTTCTCGGCAGCCGTTTCTCGTCGCCGACACTTGCCGCCTTTGACGAACACCGCTGCGTCGCACGCGATGAACGCAACGAGCCCGCAGACTACCTGGTGGGACTCATCTGCTTTATGTTTGAGCTCGTCTATCCAGCGAGCCGCGCGCTGGCGCGCGAGCAGGGCGATATCTACCGCCTGCTCGACGCACCCTTTGGCATTACGCGCCCCTTTACCAATCCCGCCACGCAAGCGACCTGGGAGCGCCTAAAGGACGAGATGCGCGACTGGCTGGCGCGTGCCTAGCGCTCAAGCTGGGCCAGCAGCTCTTCGACGACCTCGACGGCATCACCGACAACCTTGTACTGGGCAGCACCAAAAATGGGGGCATCCGGGTCCTCGTTGATGGCGATGATGCACTCCGCCCCACCGATGCCGGCAAGATGTTGGATGGCGCCCGAAACACCGATACTCACGAGAAGCCTGGGCGAAACCGATACGCCCGTCTGGCCAATCTGGTGGCGATACTCCAGCCAACCCGCCTCCACGACGGGACGCGTGCAACCAAGCTCGGCACCCAGGGCATCGGCGAGCTTTCGCATCAGGGGCAGATTCTTCTTGGAGCCAATGCCGCGGCCCACCACAACCAGGCGCTCGGCATCGGCAATTGAGGCCTGCTGCCCCCACTCCTCGGCGGGAATCGAGATCTCGACACGGGTCTTAACGTCTTCCGCAAGCATCACCTGGGCGATCGTGCCAGAACGGCCGTAGTCGAAGTCGGGAGCCTTAAAGATACCGGGGCGTACCGTTGCCATCTGCGGACGGTGGTTGGGGCAAATGATGGTGGCCATCAAGTTGCCGCCAAACGCCGGGCGCGTCTGCTGCAGCAAGCCCGTCTCCGCATCCATCGAAAGCACGGTACAGTCGGCCGTGAGGCCCGTCTGCAGGCGCACGGCAACGCCAGGCGCCAGCTCGCGGCCAAAGGCGGTCGCGCCGTACAGAATTGCCTCGGGCTTGCGCTCGGCTACCAAATCACAGATCAGGCGAGCGTAGACTTCGGCATCGCTCTGACGCAAACGCTCGTCGCGACAGACTAGGACCTCGTCCGCGCCGGCGCAAACCAGGTGTTCGAGGTCTCCGAGCGAGCCCTCGGGGCTCATGCCGACCAGTGCTACCAGACGGCAGCCGCGAGCATCGGCAAGCTCGCGCCCCTTGCCCATAAGCTCATAGGCAACGGGAGTCACCGTATCGTGCTCGTCGGTCTGCACGAAGACCCAAATGTCTCGATATGCATCAAGGTCCACCGCACCAGCGGCCTCGTCACACTCGATCGAGATAGCGTTGACAGGGCAGGCGTCGACGCACCCACCGCATAGGATACAGCCGTCGGTTACGCGGGCGCATCGGTTGGGACGCTCGCCCTCCACCACAATGCCGCCCGAGGCGCAGGCGCGAACGCAGCGACCGCAGCCGATACAGGCTTCGCTATCGATAATCAGTCCGCTCATCTATGCCATCCCCTCGATGATCTTGGCAAGTTTTGCCGCCTGCTCGGACGCCGTTCCGTCAACGGCCTCGCACGTTTGGTCACGGTCGGGCACAAACGAGCGCACGACCTGTGTCGGCGACCCGGCAAGACCGCAACGCGCGGGGTCGGCGTTCACGTCGGCGGCACTGACCACGCGCACGTCCGCCTCCTCCGCCGCGCGGATACCGGCAATACTCGGCATACGCAACTGGCCAATCTCCTTGGCAGTCGTCATCGCGCACGGCATCTCAAGGTACACCGTCTCCTCGCCGGCATCGCATCCGTGAACGAGCGCCAGCGAGCCACAGGTCGTAAAGCCCGCGCTCTGCACGCAGCTCACGTCGGTCACGCAGGGAATATCAAAGGCACCGGCAAGCTCGGGACCAATCTGGGCCGTATCGCCATCCACCGCCATCTTGCCGCAGATGAGCAGGTCGAAGTCCTCGTCGAGCGCCTCGATGCCGCACTTGAGGGCATAGGTGGTTGCCAGGGTATCGGCACCTGCAAAGGCGCGATCGGTCAGCAGCAGCGCGTCGTCGGCGCCTCGAGCGATGCAGTCGCGCAGCAGCGACTCGGTCGCGGGGATGCCCATCGACACCACCGTCACGCGCACATCCATGCCAAAGCCGATAAAGTCGTCCTTCAGCGCCAGCGCGCATTCCAAAGCGCTCGCATCAAAGGGATTAATGACCGCCTGCTTGCCATCGCGCACGATGGTATTGGTCTTGGGGTCCATCTTGACCTCGGTGCTGCCCGGCACGGCCTTGACGCACACCACCATATGGAAATCGCTCATCTTCACGCGCCCCCTTTCTGGACGAGCTCATCCAAGAGCTTCTCCGAAAACAGGTTACCGCGACCCAGCTGCCCGGCAGGATCGAGCTGGAGCTTGAGCCGCGCCGACTCGACCATGGCCTCGTGACCGTACATCGTCTCCAAGAAGCCCGCCTTGATCTTGCCGACGCCGTGTTCTGCGGAGACGGCACCGCCCATGGCCGTGACCTCGGAAGCCCACTGGGCAAAGAGTTCTCCGCCGCGGCGATAATCCTGTGCATCGCGCGGCAGAATGTTCACATGCAGATGGTTGTTACCGATATGCCCCCAGGCGGCAGATTCAAGCCCACTTTCCGCCAGCGTGCGGCGATAGAGGGCGATAACATCGGCCAAGTGCGCGTTGGGCACCGACATGTCCGAACCCAGTTTGGTGATGGTGGGATCCATGCGGCGGCGCTCGTCGATGAGCATGTTGACGCTCTCGGGCACCGCATGGCGGAAGAATCGCTGACACTCGCGATCGACCTCGGTGCGCGCGACCCATGTCGCATCGTCACTGCCGCCCGCAAGCTCCAGTACCCACCCCAAGTGATACAGCTCCTCAGTCGCCTGGGCTTCGTCGTCGCAGTCGAGCTCCACGTAGACACAGACCTTGGCGTCTTTGTCGAGCGCAGGCAGCGAGGCAAACGCCGTCGACTGCTCGCGCTGGCGACGTAGAATATCCAGGGCGCCAGCATCGAAGTACTCGATGGCAGCCGCATGGGACAGGACGGGACGCACAGAATCGGTGAAGGACACGGCCTTGTCTTCGCTGTCGAAGAAGCAGCTCACGCCCCAAACGACCGCGGGTGCCACCTGCAGGGCAATCTCGAGTTCGGTGATGACGCCGATTGTGCCACACGCACCGATAAACAGATCGATGGCATCCATATCGTCAGCAACGAAATAGCCCGAAGCATTTTTTGTCTTGGGCATGGTATAGCCGGGAAGATCGAGCTCGAGTGTACGGCCCGCTGCCGTCACGAGCGACAGGTGGCGGCCCTGGGCAAAAGCCTCGCCGCGCCGAAGCTCAAGCAAATCGCCATCAGCCAGCACGACGTGGAGTCCCGTGATATGTGGGCGCATGGGGCCGTAGGCGTAGCTGCGGGCACCGGAGGCGTTACATGCCGCCATGCCGCCCAGACAGGCAGACGCCTCGGTGGGATCGGTGGGAAAAAACTGCTCGGGAGCCTCTTGAAACTCCTCGTAGGCTTCAAGCGATGCCTGGTCCCAACCAGCGGTCGGCAGCACCTTCTTGCTCAGCTGCTTGCGCAGCTCCGAGAGCACAACGCCCGGCTCCACGCGCAGCAGAAATTGGCCTTGTTCATCGCGGCGAAGGCCCAAATAGCGATTCATACGGGAAGTATTGAGGATATGCCCGCCGTGGGGCACGGCGCCGGCGGCAAGGCCGGTTCGGGCGCCCTGAACCGTTACCGGAACACGCTCGGCATGGAGCTTTCCCAAAATGGCACGGACCTCGTTTTCCGTTGTCGGAAACGAGATGCTCGAGGCCTCGCCCGATGCGCGAGATTCATCGCGGCCATACTCTTCGAACTCGTCGGTGAAGGGTTTGATGGTTGCAGACACGCGAACTCCCCCTTTAGCTAACTACAGTGTTTGCAGGGAGATGTTACCGCATCGTTTCGTCGACGTGTTCGAGACCGTCTCCATAATTGGCGTTTTTTACGTTCGTGCAATTCGGCGAGCGGCTTGATTTCCTCGGCAGACGATGCTTTTGACACATATGGCCCCGCCGTCGCCGACCGCGCGATTGTCGCTCGAAAAAAGTTGGAGTATTTTTTGCCGCCTTTTACCTGCGGAGACGCCAATCCGTCAAGCATTTGGTCAGAAATTGGTCAAGTAGCGGCTGATACGGTCGGCGTCGACAGCCAAAACCGATAGAAGTTTTGGCCCAGAAGCAGGGAGGTTCCCATGGCATATTACTGGCCCCAGTACGGCATCGCCATCGAAGTCGACGACGATCCCCATCTCCTGCCTTTCGACGAAGAGGCATTCCCCGATACGACGGTCTACCACGTTACCACCGATGTGATCTGCGACCCCGAGTCGTTCTCGGCGCTCGCCCACCGCATCGCGCATATCCACGACATCGAGCTCCCTCCCGACTTCGACGAGCTCGTCTACTCGCGCCGTCTGATGCTTCACATGCTCTTTGGAGCGGACCCGTCCACCTTTGCGCGCGTCTATACCGCCAAGGATGCCGCATGAGCGCGAAGAAGCCACCCCACTTTGCAGGCCTGGGTCGTCGCAAGAAGCTCATCGTTGCCTGCTTGGCCATCGTCTGTGCCCTTGTCGCCGTAGGACTATACGTTTGGCAGTCGCAGCCCGTACCCGAGGCGGGCGCTTCGGTTACGACGGCCGAGGGCAAAACGCGCCAGGAAATCCAAGATGAGCTCGACGCCATCGTCCGCGACAACATGATGACGATTTCGGTCGCGCCGGTCGCTCAGCTGCAGGAGGACGGCAAGCTGCGCGTCAACGTGCAAAACGTCCAAGACAATAAATTTCCCCAGCGATTCCGCGTCATCCAAAACGACGAGACCATGTACGAATCCGGTGTGGTCGAGACCGGCAAGACAATCGAGACGTGCCCCGCCGGCGACATCAAAGAAGGCGAGGCGTACATCGAGATCCAGGCACTCGATGCAAAGACCCTCGACAGCCACGGCAATCCGACACGTGTCAAGGTACGGGTTGAGCAAACCGAGAACTAGCCTTCCGGCCGACACGGCACCGCATGCAATTCACCAGCATTCGTCCAATCATCGCGGGGACGGCCCGCGGCGAATAGAAAGGAACGACCATGGACATCACCAGGAACATGAACGGAGTCAGAGCGCTCGTCGTGGGCACAGGGCTCGCGCTCGCAATGGGCGCCGCCCCGACGCCAGCTATGGCAGCCGGGCGCGTTGGAACCACGAAGGTAATGGTCAGGACCGAGATCGACAACGTTGAGTTCAAAGTTCCGACGGTTATTCCCTTCGTCGCCAAGGCCGACGGCACGCTTCAGGGCCCCTCAGAAGACGCGACCGCCATCGACAATCATTCGGCCTACGGCATCCATGTCACCAACATGAAGATCGACGCCATGAACACCTGGACCATTGCCGCCGACGCCAAGGCCGGAACCGCGCAGAACTCCATCGACTTTAAGGTCGGCCCCGACGGCGCGCTCCAGAACGCCAGCGCCGCCGCGCAAGGGACGGGCCTCGATCTTTCCAAGAATGCAGCCTTCGACATGGGCTACCAGGGCATTGCCGGCGGCACGGACAAAATCAAGCTCAAGACAAGCGGAAACGTCGCCCGCGTCACGCGCGACATCTTCCGCGTAACCGGCGAAGGCGATCAGGTTGCGACGATCACCTGGACGGTCGAGCCCGGTGCGCACACGGCATAAGGCCGTCGCCCTGGCCGCCGCCGTCAGCATCCTAGCGTTTGGGCCAGCCATGGCCTTTGCCCAGCAAGAACAGGCGCAGGCCGCCACGCAAGTGACGGTCGACCTCTCGGAGCTCGACCGCGGCGACCGCGAGGAACCGTTGGCGCAGACAGGCGACAGACGATGGCTCTTGACAGCAGGCGCCGCAGCAGCAGGCGCGGGAACCGCCGGCCTCGGTCTGCACATCAAACGCAGCCAGAAACAAAACACGGACAGGCCGCACTAAATTAGCTAAGGAGACCCCATGGCATCGAAGAACCTTTTGCCCGTCGTCGCACTCTGCGGCGCGCTCGCAACCGGAACGCCTGTCGCCGCTTGGGCGACTCCCGTCATGGCAGACTCCTTACCAGTAGCCCTAAGTTCCGCACCAAATCCGTCGAGCGCCATTGCGTGCGAGCGTTTTTCGATCGCACAGGCCGTGATCTCAACCTCGGGATGCCTTCGTCGTAATACGGACGGCTCGATAGTCGTGGATATCAAGCGTTCGAACAAGGCAAACGGCTCCCAGGCGGGGTGCGCCGTCTGCACGTGGCGCTCGGTTGTGCTCGATGCAGATGGCGATCCATGCAATTTAGAGCTGCGCATCGACATCGCTTCGGTCGATGACTCGGCGAACGGAGCGAAGGTCGCCTTCGACGGTGCGTTTTTCGAGAAAGGAGGCGGTATATGTCTGGGCTGCGCCGCCGCGAATGCAGACGATGCGCAGCCCACCCTCTCATTCACGGCATCGTTGCGGCTGACCAAAGCCGGTACCGATGTTATCGCGGCGGGAGAAGCGTCCCTGCTGTTCTACGCCGTCAGCACCAAAGACACAGACGCTCATTTCGAGAAGCCAGCCGGATCACTCAGCCTTACACGAGGGATAGAGGCAGGCCCTATTGAAATCGATGCCCACGCGCAAAGCAGGCAACGCATTCTTGCCGACCCGGCGCTTCTCGAAATGGAGTGGAACGGATCCGGAGCCATCGGAATTCTCCCCTCCGCGTTTGACGCCAAGACGCTCCCCCCAAACGACGAACCCATCAACGCAACCATACAAGAAGAGAGCGCGGACAAAGAAGCAGGTGCGGGCGACACGCCGTCGCCGACAAACAGCGTCCCAGCTTCTTTCGAAGCGCCGAATGAGCCCGCTGCCGATCCAAACGATCCCGAGCTCGCGGACAGTCTGGGGCTTGCTGATCCTCAAGAGATCGATGAAGGTAACTGCTGCGTGCTTGCCACGCTCGACCACACAGAGGTCATCGACGCTGCGAACATCGAAGTTGCCGCCGCCAATCAGCCCGTCCGCAAGTCGGCTATCATCGCATTTCCTGAATCCATCGAAGTCGTCTTTTTGCCATCGGGCGAGGTCGTGGCCCCAACACTGCTCACCTTGTTGGGCGCCAAGAATACTCGAAACGAAATTAAAAAGATCACGGTTGTCGACCCTGCAACCACCGCCAAGCTGCGTCTATACGCCGTTCCCCCAGACGGAGGCAAGACCTTGGAATTCGATGGCGACACACTCCTGGCCTGGCGACGTCTGGACATTATGCAAGACGTCTCGTATCAGATCGAACTCGAAGGGTTTGATCGTGCCCGCGATGCCAATATCATCGCCGCGGCTATTGAATCCCCACAGCGGCTTATGACACTGCGCTTTGAATACTATCCCTATGTCCCGACAACCACCTGAGGCTTAAATGCCGCGCGTCGTTGCTAATGCCACTTATATAACGTATTAGATGAGTCGCGATGTACCTCGCATTCCACTCTGCTACGATTGCCACGTTGACATCAATACGGGAGGGCTCATGCCGGGCTTGGGAACAATCATCAACGTTGTGCTTTTGATTGCGGGCGGTCTTTTGGGATTAGCGGGCGGTCGCTTCATTACATCGCGCATCCAAGACACGCTCATGAAAGCATCGGGGCTGTGCGTCCTGTTTATCGGCCTGGGCGGCACCATGCAAAAGATGCTCATCATCGATGGAAAGGCACTAGCGACCACCGGTACCACCATGCTCATCGTCTCGTTCGCCCTCGGCTCGCTCATCGGCGAGGCCGTCAACTTGGAGGCCGCCATCGAGAACCTCGGCGAATGGCTCAAGCGCAAAACCGGCAGCGAAGGCGACAACGAGTTCACCAATGCCTTTGTCTCGACATCGCTCACCGTGTGTATCGGCGCCATGGCCATCGTAGGATCGATTCAGGACGGTCTGCTCGGCGACTGGTCCACGCTTGCCCTGAAGGGCGCGCTGGACTGCATCATCGTCTGCACCATGACGGCCTCGCTTGGCCGCGGCTGCATCTTCTCGGCCCTGCCCGTTGCCGTATTCCAGGGCACGATCACGCTTTTTGCCGGCACACTCTCCCCCATCATGACCACCGCAGCCCTCAACAGTCTTTCGCTTGTGGGCTCCATGCTCATCTTCTGTGTTGGCGTTAACCTTATTCGGCCTCAGACCTTCCGCACGGCCAACATGCTCCCCTCCGTCGTCATCGCCGTCATCTACGCCCTCCTGTTCTAAATCTATCAACGCAGCGGTATCTCGAACATCTGTTTGATGCTGTGCTATGATATGAGGTCACCGTAGCTGCGTTAGGAGAGGAGAAGCGGTGGCCGACCAGGACATCAAGATGCTCATCGAGCGCATTATGGCCGAGGCCCGGACCCATCAGTCCGCCCGCTTCTCAAACGAAATCTACGCAGACGAGCCGATTCTCAAAACCGGCCGACAGATGCAGAATTTCCTCCCCGACCAGTACCGCAAGATGCGTGAGATATCGCGTTGGCAAGAAGACCCCAAGGGCGGTGCGGGCCGCTGGCTTTCGGAGGCCGAGCTTTTTTACCGCCAGGGCCTGCTGATGGCCGACTTTGAGGACGACTGTCCCTACAACGGCACCTTTAAGTCGTACTTTCCCACCTACAACGCCATGAGCGACCGACAGCTGCGCGGCTACTTTACCTGGCGCGCCCAAGTGCGCCGCGGGACCGTCGAGGAAACGTCTACGTCCTTTGCCTTTCTGTATCTCTATGAGCTGATTTGCGGCATTGGCGTAGATGACCCACTCGACGGTTTTAACAAGATCAAGGCCTTTTGGGATGTCTATCGCGCCTTCGAGCCCGGCATTGATCGGTTTGCACGCGTGTGGTTGCAGGATTACGCCGTATTCCATGGGCTCGACCCCAAGCTGCTCCGCGACTCTAAAACCGTCATGTTCGATAACGCCCTTATCGAGCTGCAGCGCGCGGCACGAGACCTTGTACCGGCACCGGCACCGTCCGACCAGACCCCCAAACGTCGCAAAACCTCCGAGCCCACGCTCCCCCTTCCGCCCGATGAGGTGCGCGAGGAGCGACTCATGGCCGCCATCAACGCCCTCTCCACGTACAACCTAAGTAACTCGCGGCTTGACCGCAGCCACCACCGCGATCTGCGCCACGTGGCATGCGCCGTGTATGTCCGCATGGCGCGCTACTATGACACGCACCGAAAGACCGGCATCGTAGCGAGCTTGTTTGGGGAGGAGACGGCCATGCCCTACACCATGTTTGCCTCGGCCGTATTCTTTGCGCCCGAGCGCCACGAGGACTGCGAATACCGCCTGGATCCCATCCACATCTACCGTTGCCAAAACGGCTTTTGGGAATGTATGCGTATCCATGGTAGTAGGCAAAAGAGCAGCAAGCTCGGTGAAATGATGCGCGCCTGCGACCAACGCCTGCGCCTGGCGCTGGACCCCGCCCATCCCCTTAAGGAAGAAAAGGTCCCCAAATATATGGCCAAGATTATCGATGACGAGATTGTGGCATGGCTTTCGTGGGACGCCGCACACCAGCCCGTCAAGATCGATATCGACCTGACTCAGCTGGGGCACATTCGGAGCGCCGCTGCGCAAACGCGCGAAGCACTTTTAATCGACGAAGAGCGCGAGGACGGCGCACCTGTGGAAGCCGAGGCAGCGGACTCAGGGCAACCGGAAGCCGAGCCCGTAGCCGACGCGATTGTCGAGGCGGTCGCGGCACCCATTCGGCAGGACGAGACCGACGAGCCAACCATATCCACCGAACAGTTTGGTGTCGTGGCACCGCTTCTCGCGCCGACGCCCGCGTTCGCAGCTGTTGCGCCCGCTGACGCCACGAACGAACTCACGCCTGCCGCAGACGCCTATCTCCGCGCGCTGCTCGAGCACAACGCAGTACAGGCGGAATCGGCGGTAGTGCAATCGGGGCAGAGCGAGGACATGCTCGTCGACAGCATCAACGAGGCGCTCTTTGACCTGGTGGGCGACACCGTAATTGAATTTAGCGCGGCAGGGCCGCAGATTATCGAGGACTACGAAGCAGACGTGAGAGGATACCTAGACCATGAGTGATACCGCATCCGCAGCGCCCCGTGTACCCAAACGCGTCGCCGCCGTTATCCTTAACTCGCTCAAGGGCGGCGTGGTCCCGCGCATCGGCCTTCCCTATATCACCGTGGGTCGCGAGGTCGAGATTCGCGCCCTGCTCACCGATTTGAGTCTCATCGCCGATGGCGGCGCGAGCTTCCGCTTCTTAGTCGGTCGCTACGGCGCCGGCAAGAGCTTCTTGCTTCAGACCATCCGAACGCATGCCATGGGCGAGGGATTCGTCGTCGCTGATGCCGACCTTTCCCCTGAGCGCCGCCTGCAGGGCGGTCAGGGACAGGGCCTTGCCACCTACCGCGAGCTCATCCGCAACATATCGACCAAGACGCGCCCTGAGGGCGGTGCGCTCAACCTTATTCTGGATCGCTGGGTCGCCTCGTGCGCCGACGTCGACGAGTCGGTCGTCAATGCCCAACTGGCCCCGCTCGAGGAGATGGTCCACGGCTTCGACTTCACCCGCATGCTCCGCCGCTATCGCACGGCCGTATCCGAGGGCGACGAAGAAGCCATGAGCCGCGTGACCAAATGGATCCGCGGCGAATACCGCACCAAGAGCGAGGCCCGCGCCGAACTGGGGTCCTCAACCATCATCAGCGATGACGACTGGTACGACTACGTCAAACTCATCGCGCGTTTTTTGGTTTGCAGCGGCTACAAGGGCATGCTGGTGCTCATCGACGAACTCGTGAATCTGTATAAGATTCCCAACGCCATCACGCGCCAGTACAACTACGAGAAGATCCTGACCATGTACAACGACACACTTCAGGGCAAGGCGCAGTACCTGGGCATGATTATGGGCGGCACGCCAACCTCCATCGAAGACCGCCGCCGCGGCGTGTTCTCCTACGAGGCTCTGCGCAGCCGACTCGCTCAGGGTCGCTTTGCGCGCGAGGACCTTAAGGACATGCTCGCGCCCATCATCCGTCTGCAGCCACTCACCTACGAGGAGCTGCTGGTGCTGATCGAAAAACTCATGCAAATTCACGCCGGCTACTTTGGCTGGACGCCCACGCTTACCGAGAACGACTTGGTGGACTTCCTCAAGATCGAGTTCGGTCGCGTGGGAGCCGACACGCATCTGACGCCGCGTGAAGTCATTCGTGACTTTATCGAGCTGCTCGACATCCTATGCCAAAACCCCGACGCCAACGTGGCCGAGCTGCTGCAAAGCGTCGGCGGCGACGCGCTGGCGACGGCAGCCGCAACAGGTGACACCGATACCGCAGGCGGCGACCGTAACTTCGCCGAATTCACCATCTAACCTGCCAAAAAGGGACAGGTTTATTTTGGCAGGTTTTATCTGGGAAAACGTTGAGGCAGTCATGCAGCAAGCCGTTGCCAGCCGCGCTGAGAGATTCGTTTTTGAGAGGAGGCCCCGTGAACGCCTTTGACCGCTACGCCCCGTTTATCCAAGACTTCATCTACTCCCACGATTGGGAGAGTCTGCGCTCTATCCAGGTTGCGGCAGCAGATGCCATCTTTAACACACAAGACAATGTGCTCCTAACGGCATCCACAGCTTCCGGCAAAACCGAAGCGGCCTTCTTTCCCATCCTGACCGAGTTTTGGGAGAACCCGCCCGCAAGCGTGGGCGCCCTCTACATTGGCCCCCTCAAGGCGCTCATCAACGATCAGTTCGTCCGCCTCAACGACCTCTGCGAAGAAGCCGACATCCCCGTCTGGCACTGGCATGGCGACGTTTCGCAGTCGCACAAGGCAAAGCTCATCAAAAAGCCGAGCGGTATCTTGCAGATTACGCCCGAGTCGCTCGAGGCGCTCTTAATCCATAAGCACATGGCGATCCCGCGCATGTTCTGCGACCTGCGCTATGTGGTCATCGACGAGGTCCATTCGCTTATGCGCGGCGATCGAGGCGGGCAGACGCTCTGCCTTATTGAGCGCCTGTCGCGCATGGCCGGCGTACAACCCCGCCGCATTGGCCTTTCGGCTACCATCGGCGACCCCGAGCGCACGGGTGCCTTTCTCTCGCAGGGAACGGGACGCGACTGCGTTATCCCTCGTTTTGAGGAACCGCGCCGCGTGTGGCGTATCTCCATGGAGCACTTCTACAACTCGGGTCCCCAGGCGCAGCAGCGGGGATTCAAGAGCATGGGTCCTCAAGAGGCCGAAGTGCTTGCATGCGAGCGCATTGAGGCAGCGGCACCCGCGGCACTGCCCGTCAGCACCCAAGACATGCGCCATAGCGGACAACTCACACAGGAGGAACGCCGCCAACGTCGCGAGCAGGCACGGGGCAAGGCTGCCCCCAAGGACAGTCGCGCTTCCTCGGCCCCCGAGGGCGAAGTCGACATTCCCCGAGCACCCGAACAGGCATTACTCAACCCCACCGACACAGCACCAGACAACGCCGACCCCGGCATGGGCTATATCTTCGAACACACCCGCGGCCGCAAGTGCCTGGTCTTTGCCAACTCGCGCGAAGAGGCGGAGGCCGTATGCTCCATGCTGCGCAGCTACTGCGAAAGTCGACACGAGCCCGACCGTTTCCTCATCCATCACGGCAATCTTTCGGCATCGTTGCGTGAGACGGCAGAAGAGCTTATGCGCGACGAGGAACAGGCACAGACGACCGTTACCACCTCTACGCTGGAACTCGGCATCGATATCGGCCGTCTGGAGCGTGCGTTTCAGATCGATGCGCCGTTTACCGTCAGCTCCTTTTTGCAGCGAATGGGCCGCACGGGGCGCCGCGACCTTCCGCCCGAGATGTGGTTTGTCATGCGCGAGGAAGAGCCCGAGCCGCGCACGATGATGCCTGAAACGATACCTTGGAAACTCCTCCAGGGCATCGCGCTCGTACAACTCTATCGCGAGGAAAAGTGGGTCGAGCCGCCTGAGCTCGATCGACTCCCCTACAGTCTGCTCTATCACCAGACTATGTCGACCCTCGCCAGCACCGGCGAGCTCACGCCGGCCGAACTTGCCCAGCGCGTGCTCACGCTCAGCTATTTCCATCGCGTCTCGGCCGATGACTATCGCGTGCTGCTACGTCACCTCATTAAGATCGACCATATCCAGGTCACCGAAGGTGGCGGGCTCATCGTGGGCCTCGCGGGGGAGCGCATCATTAACAACTTTAAGTTCTACGCCGTGTTCCAGGAAAACGAGGAGTTCACCGTTCGCAGCGAGTCGGCCGAGTTGGGCACGATCGTCAATCCCCCACCGCCCGGCGAGCGCATCGCCATCGCCGGACACTGCTGGATTGTCGAGGAAGTTGACTGGAAGCGTCATACCGTCTTTGCCACGCAGGTCAAAGGCCGTGTGCCGGCCTACTTTGGCGACTGTCCCGGTGACATCAACACGCACGTACTCGAGCGCATGCGCAAGGCGCTCAACGAGCACGCAACATATCCGTATCTCATGGGTAACGCACGGGCCCGCTTAGCGCAGGCTCGTCATACGGCCAAGCTTTCGGGTGCGGGAACTAAACCGCTCATCAACCTGGGCGGCGATACCTGGGCGCTCTTCCCCTGGTTGGGCAGCTACGCCTTTTTGGCGCTCGAGCGCATGCTCAAGATTAAATGTGCCGCAGAGCTGGGCCTTCGCGGACTCGACCCATCACGCCCGTACTTTATGCAGTTTAAGATGAAGGCCGACGAGAAGACGTTCTTTGAAGTGATCGCCGCCGAGGCCGAGAAGGACTTCGACCCCATCGAGCTCGTCTATCCTGGCGAGGTGCCTTACTTTGACCGCTACGACGAGTACGTTCCCGAGGAGCTCGTGCGCAAAGGCTTCGCCGAAGGCGTGCTCGACATCGAGGGCATGAAGCAGCGTGTCCGCAGCTGGCGCGACCACGCCTAAGACCAATCTTTTTGGCACGGGGTTTGTTAACCAGTCTTTTTGGAACGGGGCTATTTTAGCTACTTAATGTCGTCCAACGATTTCGATGGACCGCAAATAAGATCAATCTCGTATGTAGTAGCCGCCAAAATGGCCCCTCCCCTGCAAAAACAAAAGGTAACCGGAAGAAGACCCCCTGTCTTTACGGGCAAAAAGGGGTAGAACGGTAAAGTACACCTGTCGCGTAATGTGCTTAATATTCAGGGATTAGATTTGCTAAGCAGAGCTGCGACCACCAATCGTTGTAATTTTAACGTTACAGGAAAAGCCTTAATTCCTTCATAGTGCCAAACCCGCAGAGTAAATTGCCGGCTGCAGCACCAAAAAAACTAAAACCCATCGCGTTCCACGACCTGAGTTTTCAACATATTGTGAATTGCATTAAGGGGAAGTTTCCCGCATCCACGTCTAGTGCAGACGTAGACGGGAAGCCGCAATTATAAGTCACTAGTCTAGGGCAGGATTAAACGGTTCACCCCTGGTAAGATATAGCAATCTTCGCCCGAGACCATTACTATTCCGCCAGCATCGATAAAACGCTGATATTCCTCGGCATTAAGGCCCACCGATTCAAAGCTAACGCGTACACCCGTAGCCATCAAGAAGGCTCGAAACTTCTGGCAGCTCGTCAATCGATACATCAATTCTTGAAGGCATGTATTCCACCAATTTTTAATGAAACAACGGCGGTAATCGCTATCGCGATTGCGCCAATAATACCGAGCGCCATCTGAATGGGATATAACCCCAACACATGTCCAAATACGGAGAAAAACAATGCGGAAAAGAGGGCCCTTACCAGAGACGCGGCGGAAAGGATCGTCGCGCGGAGATCGTCCGCTATCCCGTCTTGGATTATGTTTTCCGAAGTGATGTACACCACTTCTGGGAGAAAACAAAGCACCATGCTAAGGCCAAACAAACACAGCGGATTTGAAGCGAACCACGGAAGAATCAAGAAAAGGCCCGCCTCGATTAGCATCGAGCCGAGCATGGTATTTCTTTTCCCGAAACGCGACGAGAAGAAATCTGCTGCAATGTAGGCCGTCGCATTTACTGCATAGGATGCACCGAAAAAGATTCCTATTATGGAGACGGGAGCATGAAACGCGTCGAATACCAACTGATTCAAGTTGTAATAACTCCCGTAGAATCCGTCGAGCATGCTTGTGCCGATGAGGAGAAGCAATATCGCAAATGCGGATTCTCCAACGCGCCAGGTTTCGCGCCTGAACATCTTGGCTGCGTCAAACCTCCCCTTTTCTGATCTTTCAGAACGGGTCGTTTCCGTCCTCTCAATGGGATACAGGAGGAAAAGCTGCAGGAGATAGAAAACGGAGACACATATGTAGAGGGCACTCCAAGACACTTGGGCAATGAAAGACCCGAGTACAATTGCCATTCCCGTAGCGATTGATTGCGCGGCGAGCAGCCGAGCGTTGATAGTGAGGAAGCGCTCTCCTTGACCGGCATTTCGAACAATTTCATATAAAAGTGCTTGTTCGGATCCCGATTGAAGGGAGTAGGTGAGCGCCTCGACAAGGGAAAGCACGACAAGAAAGGGACCTGAGAGCAACAGCATGCCGGCCGTATGGAAGAAAAGCAGCAGCACGCCCACTTGAATCGAAAACTTCTTTCCAAAGAAATCGCCTACCAGCCCTGTTGGTAGCTCGAGGACGACCGTTGCAATGTTGAACAGGGCTTGATAAAGCGTGATTTCCGTGACAGACATTCCTTTCTCCGCAAGGAAAAGTAGAAACACTCCCCGATTTAAAACAAATCCCGTGAGAACGAAAAAGGCGGAATAGACGTGCAGTTTCGTAGTGGCTTGCTTGTTCATTTGATACTTCCGATGACAATTTTGGCCTAGCGGGCGGCGGAATCAACCGAAGATGAGGCGCGTTGGCGCCGGGCGTCCAGATGCGTCATGCTGAAAATAGATGAAGCGTATGATTGACAAAACCATAGAGCCCGTCACAAATTGACTACTCCCAATGCTGGTCGTGGAGGGCGGCACCGAGAAAGTCGGCATCGAAGGGCACAGCTTCGGCAAAAGCGTAGTCGCCGTCGCTGGCGATGAGCAGGTAGTTCTCCTCGCCGCCGAACTCCGCATCGCCACATGGGACCACCCAGGCGTGGGCGAATACCTCGAGTGCCGTGGCAACGCAATCGCGCAGGAACGTCACATCGCTCCCCTCGCTTGCGCTCACGATATTGGCAACATAGACGCCACCGACATTTAGGCTGCCCCGCACCAAACGCAACGCCTCACCCGTCGCCAGCTCGCGTACGGGCTCGGCACCGCCAAAGCAATCGCTTACGACCACGTCGTAGCGACGATGGCCCACGCTCGTCACACCCAGGTACGAGCGAGCCTCAGCGGTAATCACCCGCAAGCGGTCGCCCACCGCGCGCTCCAGCTCGTCCAGGTAGAACCAGCGACGTGCCAGGCGCGTAATCTCTCCGTCATACTCGATGACGTCCATGCGCAAGTCCTCGTGCGACATCAGAGCGAACTTAGGATAGGCAAACCCACCGCCGCCCAGCATAAGCATGCGGTCGATGCCGTGACCATAAGCGTCACGCATCGCATCCTCGGACTCAAACACGTCGTCAAACGCACGATAGTACGCAAAGACGGGCTCCGCCCAGCGCTCGCCAACGTAACTCGCACTTTGGTAGACACCGCCCTGCACGAGCACACGGACCTCGTCACCGCCCTCGTCGTGCATGCGCTTTACGCGCGCCAACCCGTTGCGGGTTCGCGCAACCTGCAGACAGGCAGCGCGAACAGCGACGGCGGCCGCACCAAGCGCCGCGGCTCCCAAAGCAACGCCGGCAACGACGCCAGCAGAAACACTTGGCTTGTTCATCTAGAGCTCCTTTTGCAGATAGAGTCCGTGGTCATAAAAACCCAAATGGCGGTAGTACTCGCGCGTACCGATCGCGCTAATCACGTTGATGCGCGTATAGCCCGCATCCCGGGCAATCTCGCAGGCGCGCTCCACCAGCGACCGCCCCAGCCCATGATGCTGAGCCGCCTGGCCCTGATCGCCCACACGTGCCGCCATGCCATACACGTGCACCTCGCGAATCATTGCCTCGTCCGGCGTCGTCGGCAACTCGTCTGAGTGCGCGGTAACAAACGCACGATCGGGCAACGACAGGCGCAAAAAGCCGGCGATCTTGCCTTCGAGCGTCACCCACTGCAAAAAGCGCTCGCGCGTCACCGGCGTCACGTACGCCACTTCCTCGTCAAGGGTCAACTCGTCCAGGTCGGCACCCGCCGTGCTGATCTCGCGATAGCGAATCTCACGCACCGTCGCACCATCACCCCGAGCAGTCAGGCGGTTCTCAACGAGCTGGCGCAGGTTGGGTTTCTTGTTGCCCACCATGATGTCGTCGGAGCTAAAGTCGCGGATCATGCGACTGATGCGGCAGAACGCCGGCGTCACCACGATGTCGTCTGCCAACACATCGAGCAACTCTTCCTCGGTATAGGGGCGCCACTCGCCGCGCTCATAGCGGCCCACCAGACGCGAGCCCTCGATGAGCGCGCACGGGTAGACCTTGACCTCGTCGGGCATAAAGGCCCCCTCGGTCATAAAGCGCTCGTAGTCGCGCTTGTCCCCCTCGGGCGTGGCGCCCAGCAAGTTGAGCATAAAGTGCGCGTGGATCTTAAAGCCAAACAAGCGCGCAAGCGAAAACGCCCGCTCGATCTGCGCCACCGAAATGCGACGCTCGTTGATATCGAGCAAATGTTGGTCGAGACTCTGAATACCCATCTGAATCTTGGTGCAACCCAAGCGGCGGATGAGCGTGAGGGCCTGCGGCGTTACGGCATCGGGGCGCGTCTCGATAACGAGCCCCACCACGCGATGCTTCGCCGTCTCGTTGATGCGCTGCTGACGCTCAAGCTCCTCCATCGTTGCCGTCTGCCACTCGGTAGCCTCGCCCCATGGCGTACCGGGGCCGTACAGACGACGCACTGCGCGGTTATAGCCACCAACGACAGCATCCACACGCCCCTGCTCGTCGGCAACGCCGGCAGCAAGCTCAGCCTCGTCTGTCGCAATGCCGGCAGCCCGATAGCGCTCACGGCGCTCTGTTACCACCGGCGGCAGGGCATCGGCGGGAGCGTCATCGAGCAGGCGCCCTGCCTCGGCACGACTGATGCCCGGACGCGCCAACATGGGGTTGGCCGCCACGCCCGCCACCGCATCATCATTGAGCGCACGGAAGAGCTCCAACATAAACCACGTCTGATACCCTTGCGGATAGTCGCTCCAGGTGCCACCGAGCACGATGAGCTCTATCTTGTCGGTCGCATGCCCCATCTGCGAAAGCGCGGTCAGACGAGCGCTCACCTGCAGATACGGGTCAAAGCAATTTTGCTCTGCACGGGCGCACGCCGGCTCGGCATGCAGATAGCTTTTGGGCATGCGCAGATCGTTGGGGCAAAACAGGCAATCGCCCGAGCACGGCCAGGGCTTGGTGATGACGGTAATGGTCGCCACGCCCGAAGCCGTTCGGCGCGGCTTCATACGCAGCACCTGCAGCAGTTGGCGTTCCAGATCGGAATCGACATTCCACGCAGCCCACCGAGCCGGCTCCTCGCGTTTAACCCGCTGGTAGAACGGCAGCAGACGGCGCTTGGCCAAATCGCGTTTGTCGGCACCCTCACGGCGCGCCTCGGCATGTATCAGTTTGACGAGCGCTTTGTCATCCACGGTCTCGCCGCGACGCAGAGCCTCGAGTATGTTCAAGATAATCTGTTCCATGCCCCCATTGTAAAGGCAAAGGCGCCGGAGCCGATCTCGGCTTCGGCGCCTTCATCAAACAGCGCGTCTATATCTTCGCCTAGGCTTTCGTCTGCCTCAATACTCCGAATCAAACGACATGTCGCCCGAACCGACCTCAAAACGATACGTGGCAGACTTGTCACCGTTATCGAATTCAAGATTCAAAATGGTCTCGCCGTCGTAGCCAAGCGGAAGGAAATCGCTCTCGAAGTCGCCGCTGCCCAAGGTGAGGCTCGCCTTAAAGCCCGTCGAGTTCGGAACCGTCATCTCCACATCGCCCGAGCCCACACTCACGTCCATCGACTTCGTGGGGGCCGGGTAAAGCTCGAACGTCACATCGCCCGAACCGACCTCGGCATTCAGGGTATCGGTCACGGTGCCCGTAAACTCAACGTCTCCCGAGTCCAGAGTCAGGTTGAGGTCATGACACGCAATGCCCGCGACCGTCAGATCACCCGATCCTACATTCGCTGTAATGCCCACCATGTTATCGGCAACTTTGCGCGGCAGTTCGACGGTAACCGTGCGGTCAATGGCGCGCTCGTCATCGCAATCGAACTGGCGAATCTTGAGTGTAGAGCCCTCGATCTTAACCAGATTCTGAGTGGCGGCATCGGAAGCAGACGCCCCCTTTGCAACGCGCCCGCTTTCGATGACACGTACCGGTCCGCCAGAGACACGTTTAATCTCGACCGTCCCCGACGTCACATCCAAGTCGAGCGATTGGAACGCGTCTTCGTCAAAAGTCGTGCTCGAAAGTTGCTGAGGCCGAGCGGAATATTTACCGCCATCGTTCATAAAATCGTCGTCGTCAACCGCATCGTGCATACCAGAGAAGCCGGATACAACATCGTCGAGATCCCACGGACCATCAAAATGAATCAATGTCCGCGAAATGCCAAAGACAAGCCCGATGATGAGCACGAACGCTCCGATGCCAACGCCCAAGCGCACCTTGGATTCATGCGAAAGCTTCATCATTCATCACTCTCTTTGGCAATCGGCTCAGCGGTAGTCGCGGTAGCCACGTCAGCATCAGATTCCGCAGAAGTATCCTTCCCCTGGGCCTTGACCGCCACCGACGCCGAACCAACCTGAATATCCCCGCGCGCCCAATCGCCATCGAGCGCACGCGCCACCCAGTGATAGATGGGAATCGTAAAGAAGATCAGTGCGGCAAAGGGGCCGGCACCAAACAGGAACATCAGCAAAAAGAACAGCAGCCAGCACACGGCCCAATACGGGAACGACTGGAACGGGCCCTTCACCGGAGTCGAGCCAACTGCGCTGCCACTCGTCGCCTGCGCCGTAGCGGCATTGGCGGCCTGCGCACTCCAGCTTGCCGCTTGCGCCGCCTTGGCGGCGGCGTCACTCGCCTGTGTTGCCGCCTCGGTAGCGCGCGCCGCCGCCTCATGGGTGCGAGCACGCTCTGCTGCCTCGGCCTCGCGCTGACGAGCGCGGTCCTCGTTCTCAAACTCGATATCGTCCTCGATCTCATCGCTCGGATTGAGCAGCTCGTCCAAGCTCACGCCATAGAGCTTGGCGAGCGAGATCAGGTTCTCGGTATCGGGCGAGCTCTCCGCGCGCTCCCATTTACTGACTGCTTGGCGCGACAGTCCCAGCTTTCGTGCCAGCCCTTCTTGGCTAAAGCCTTTGCTTCGGCGAAGGTCGGCGAGCCGCTGCGCAGTTTCTACATTCATGGTTCCTCCTATGTGATGCCAGCCGTGCCGCCGGACCGTTTTTGTTCTTAAGGCGCCTTGCACAGTTAAAAATCTATCCGCCACCGCCAAAAGCATGCCACCTATTCTAGTGAGATTTTTGACAACCGGCGGTTGCGGGTGCATATGAGCTGCGGAAATGTGTCCAAACAAAGCAATGACCCGTAGCTTGGTTGTCCCCGTTGCGGCGTTAACGGTAGTATGGTCGTATTGTTAATTCCGCACCGCCAACGGAGGGAGTTCCGCGCCGTGAACCGCGATTTCGCCTCATCGCTCATCCAGCTCAACAACACGTTCTATCGCGAGCACTCCGCCTCCTTCTCCGATACGCGCCAGGCCCCGTGGCCCGGCTGGGTGCGCACCATGGACATCGCGCTCGGGCAGCTCGACGTCGCCACGATCGAGCATCCCGTCCGCGTCTTTGATCTTGCCTGCGGCAATATGCGATTCGAGAATTTTGCCGCCGGCGGCGCACTTGCCGCCAAGGGCGTCGACGGCGCAAACCCCTCGGCAGATGCCAGCTGCCCGTTTGAGTTCTATGGTGTTGACTCGTGTCAGGATTTGGCTATCGATGCGCACGGTCACGCCCTGCGCATTCCCAACCTGCACTTCCAGGAACTCGACGTGCTCGATGCCCTTATGAAGCTCAACCCCGCCGAGACACCCGACGTGCTTTTCGACGCCCCGCTCGCCGACATCTCAGTCTGCTTTGGCTTTATGCACCACGTGCCGTCGTGCGAGTACCGCGTACGCGTGCTCGACGCCCTGGTGCGCCAGACGCGCCCAGGCGGCATCATCGCCATCAGCTTTTGGGAGTTTATGAACGACGAGCGCATGGCGCGCAAGGCCGTTCGCGCCGAGGCCCGCGCCGAGCTCACCCCGCCGTTTGAGGGTTACGATTCCGCGCAGTTTGAAGCCGGCGACCACCTCATTGGCTGGCAAAACGACCGCCACGCCTACCGCTATTGTCATCACTTTGACGATCAGCAGATCACCGACCTGGTGCGCGGCGTCCGTACGTTCTACAAGAGCGGCGAGGTCCCCGTGCGCGAGCTTGAGCGCTTCCATGCCGACGGTCGCAGCGGCGAGCTCAATCGCTATGTGATTCTCAAGCGCCTGTAGGCACCGACGACTCGCCGTCGAGCCGCACAGCGTCTTTCGGGCAAACTATGCCTACCCTTTTTTCAACCCATTGACGGAACGCGCAGCTATGCGTTCCATACTTATGACCAAGGAGCCTCATGGGAGCCGTCCACGTTCGCACGCCTAAGAACTTTGTGCTCGAGGAGCGCCTGGAGCGCTACGCCGATGCGATTGAGACGAACCCCGAGGCCTATGTCGGAGATTGGCGCAAGGCCTGTGCGCCCGCAGGCAGCAAGCCCTTCGAACACCTTCATCTGGATCTGGGCTGTGGCAAGGGAACCTATCTGGTCGAGCGCGCCCACCGCGAGCCCGACACCCTCTTTATCGGCATGGACCAGGAGCCCATCTGCATCGCCTATGCCGCGCAGAAAATCTGCGAACAGGGGCTATCCAACGCACTCGTCCTGCCCCGAGGCGCCGCATCGCTGCCACAGCTGCTTGCCGCAGGCGAGCTCGATGCCATCACCATCAACTTTCCCACGCCGCAGCCCAAGGCCAAGTACGCCAAAAAACGACTCGTCCATGTCGACCATCTAATGCTCTACCGCTCGCTCTTTGCAGCCGGCGCCACCGTCACGCTGCGAACCGACAGCAAACCATTGCGCGACTACGCCCTAGGGCAGTTTGCCGCGGCCGGCTACGACACGCTTTGGGTAAGTAACGACGTACGCCGCGACCATCCCGAGCATCCCGAGACCGAGTACGAGTGCCGCACACGCGAGATGGGTGCCACTGTCCATGGCATTTGCGCCACACCCGGCGCGCGCCCCAGCGATGAACAACTCGCAGCAGGCCGAGTACAGGAGCAAAGCCTTGCCTGCTACCTGCCCGATAACCTCGATGAGCTCACCTATGTACCTCTGGGCATGGAAGAAGCCGTCGAGAACTTTAAAAACCGCGCCCGCAAAGGCAAGAAGCGCCTGCCGCAAGAGTCCTAGGGGCCTCTGATGGTCGCGGCGTCAGCAAACAAGCGCAAAGAGGCGCCAGCAAACGACCCTCAAACCTAAGTGAGTAGACTTTTTTGCAATAGCCAAGCACAACCCGCATAACGAAAACTAAAACCGCAGGTAGATCCCTTGCGCAAAAGCCATGTGCTCGCGATATCGCAAAAAGTCTACTCACTTAGCTGGCAACTGCACCAAACAGCTGGACAGAACGCCCATTTCCTGCATTTTCTCGCGCGCTGGCACCCCGCGCCGCCGCTACGCCATAATAGTTGGCGGACAAACGCGAGAGAAAGCAACCACATGGCACAGACCACGACAGATACCGCCGCCAGCACCGTCTCCGGCGCCGGCGCCGCCAGCTCATTCTCGGGCGGCACGGGAACCGAAGCCGAGTTTGGCTCGCTTGGCGCGCTCTCCCCCACCTGGTGGGAGCCCGAGGACGGCAGCGAGCCCGAACCATGGCTCACGCCCGATCAGGCCTTCGAACGCTTCTTTGAATGGACGAGCGATCGCGGCATTGAGCTGTGGGACCACCAGGAAGAGGCCCTCATGGACCTGGCCGCCGGCGATCACGTCATTTTGGGCACGCCGACCGGATCGGGCAAGTCGCTCGTCGCGCTGGGCATGCTCTTTATGGGCATGGCGCAGGGCAAGCGCTGCTACTACACGGCTCCCATCAAGGCTCTGGTCAGCGAGAAGTTTTTCGACCTTGTTCAGGTGCTCGGCCGCGATAACGTAGGCATGATCACTGGCGACACGCATATCAACACCAAGGCGCCCGTCATCTGCTGCACGGCAGAGATCCTTGCCAACGATGCACTTCGCGAGGGCGAGGGCGCCGACGTGGGCTGCGTTGCCATGGACGAGTTCCACTACTTTGCCGACCCCGACCGCGGCTGGGCCTGGCAGGTACCGCTGCTCACCCTGCCCCACACGCAGTTTATGCTCATGAGCGCCACGCTCGGCGATGTCACCGCGATCGCCGCCTCACTCGAGGAACACACCGGCGCTACCTGCGACTTGGTCATCGATGCCCCACGCCCCGTGCCGCTGAGCTACGACTACGTGACGACCTCGCTCGAGGGCACGGTCGAGCTCGCCATGCGCCGTGGAGAGGCCCCGCTCTATATCGTGCACTTTAGCCAGGACGCCGCCCTTGCGACGGCGCAATCCCTCGCCAACTTTGGCATTGCCAGCAAGGAGCAGCGCGAGGCTATTAAGGAAGCCGCCAAAGGCACGAGCTTCTCGACGGCCTTTGGCAAGATCCTCAAACGCCTGCTCGGATGTGGCGTCGGTGTGCACCACGCTGGCATGTTGCCGCGCTATCGTCTGCTGGTCGAGCGCCTGGCGCAGCAGGGCCTGCTGCCCGTCATCTGCGGCACCGACACACTCGGCGTCGGCATCAACGTGCCTATCCATACCGTGGTGCTCACCGCGCTCACCAAGTTCGACGGCTACAAGATGCGTCGTCTGCGCGCCCGCGAGTTCCATCAGATTGCCGGTCGCGCCGGCCGCTCGGGCTTCGATACCGAAGGCATGGTCATCGCCGAGGCCCCGGAGCACGAGATCGAGAACGCCAAGCTCATGGCCAAGGCGGGCGACGACCCCAAGAAGCTCCGCAAGATTAAAAAGAAGAAGGCCCCCGAGGGCTTTGTCACCTGGAACAAGCAGACCTTTGAGCGCCTGATCGAGACGCAGCCTGAAACGCTCAAGCCACGCCTTCGCATCACACACTCCATGGTGATTAGCGTGGTCGAGCAGGGCGGCGATGCCCGAGTCCGCGTACACGACCTCATCGAGACGAGTCTGCAGACTCCCGAGGAAAAGGCAAAGCTCGAGGTTCGTGCCGACGAAATCTTCGCCACACTCATCGATTCCGGCGTCGTCGTTCGCACCGAGGTGCCGCCCGCGCCTGACGCTCCGGCTGACGCCGCACCAGACATCGACTATGCGCTGACGGTCGATCTGCCCGAGGACTTTGCGCTCGACCAGCCGCTCTCGCCGTTTTTGCTTGCCGCGCTGGAGCTGCTCGACCCCGAGAGTGAGACCTATACCATGGATCTGATCTCGATGGTCGAGGCAACGCTCGAGGACCCCAAGCAGGTATTGCGCGCACAGGAGCGCGCCGCGCGCGACCGCGCGATGGCCGAAATGAAGGCTGACGGCGTCGAATATGAGGAACGCCTGGAGCGCATCCAGGATGTCACCTACGAAAAGCCGCTCGAGGACTTGCTCGATGCCGCCTTCGACAAGTACTGCCAAGAAGTACCTTGGGCCAACGACTACCAGCTCTCGCCCAAGAGCGTCCTGCGCGACATGCTGGAGAGCGCGAGCGACTTTAAGGGCTATATCCAAAAGCTCGGCATCGCCCGCTCCGAGGGCATTTTGTTGCGTTACCTGGCAGAGGCCTACCGTTCACTCGACCGCACCGTGCCCATCGAGAAGCGCGACGAGCGCCTGCGCGACATTATCTCGTGGCTGGGCTTTGTGGTGCGCTCGGTGGACTCGAGCCTGGTGGATGAGTGGGAGAACGCCGGCAACCCGGCAGCCCTCGATGCTGCGCCGCCGCAGGGCATCGACGAGGTCGTGGCGGACCGTCGCGGCTGCACGCTATTGGTGCGCAACGCGCTCTTCCGCCGCGTGACCCTTGCCGCCCGCGAGCACGTTCGCGACCTGGGCGAGCTCGACGACGACTGGGGCATGAGCGAGATCCGCTGGCAAAAAGCACTCGACGCTTACCACGAGCAGCACGAGGAAATCCTCACCGACGGAGATGCCCGCAGCGCCGCGATGTTTTCCATTGACGAGTCCGACGAGAAGACCGCGCACGTATGGCACGTGCACCAGATCTTTGCCGACGAGGATGGCGACCACGATTTTGGCATCATGGGCGATGTCGATCTGGACGCCACGCAAGACGGCGGCGAGGTCATCTTCAAAAACTACCGCGTCGGCTTTATCGAGGACCTGCTCGAGGACTAGCCGAACATACTGGAACGAAACGAAGCGGGGCCGCTGGCAATATAGCCAGCGGCCCCGCTTTTGCGCTATACGCTATGCCTTACTCGGCACCCTCGACCTCATACGAATCCGCCTCGGCTGGCTCATCGTTTGTCTCTGTCGCAGCCCCGCGCGCCTCGTCAAACGCGGCCTTCATGGTCTTGTTGCCCCACGTGAGCTTGCGAATGGTAAGATCGTCCGCCTTCTTGTTGGCTAGGCGCAGATTGTTCTCGGAGGACAGCAACGCCTCCTTGGTTTTCTGCAGGTGGCTAATCGTCTTATCGATCTCATCGATCGCCGTTTGGAACTTGCGGCTCGCGATCTCGTAGTTGCGGCCGAAATCATTCTTGAACTTCTCCATCTTGGCTTCGAAGTTCGTGACGTCGATATTCTGCTGTTTGTATTCCGCCAGCTCCTGCTTATAGCGCAGCGAACCCATGGCGGCGTTGCGAAGAAGCGTAATCATGGGAATGAAAAACTGCGGGCGAATCACGTACATCTTCTCGTAGCGATAGCTCACGTCGACTATCCCTGCGTTATAGAG
Source organism: uncultured Collinsella sp. (assembly GCA_900541825.1). Taxonomy (GTDB): domain Bacteria; phylum Actinomycetota; class Coriobacteriia; order Coriobacteriales; family Coriobacteriaceae; genus Collinsella. The sequence goes on along the minus strand of UQLJ01000012.1, from coordinate 11,310 downwards.
CTCGCTCTCGGGCTCGAGCAGCGTGCAGAGCACCGCGTACTCACAGCCTTTCTGGCGACGATCGTGATCGAGTTTCTTAAAGAAGTCCTCGTTTTTATGCTTGGTCGCGGTCTCGTCGTTCTCGTTTTTCATCTCGAACATAATCGAAATGACCTCGTTGCCGCTCGCATCGCACTCGCGGAAGATAAAGTCGCCCTTGGTACCCTCGGACGCATCGTTGTCTTTCTCGAAGTACGCGTTGGGAAACGCCGTCATGCGTAGGCGGTTAAACTCGGTCTCGCAGTGCTGCTCGAGCGACTCGCCCACCATCTTGGTGGACAGGCGCACCTTCATGTCCTTAAGGCGCTCAATCTCTTCATCCTTGTAGCGAATCAGGTCATCACTCGCGCGCTTGGCCTGTGCAAGCTCGAGCTCGTGTGCCGCCTTGGCCTGTTCCTCGCGAGAATCGCGCACCGCCAGCTCGCTCGTCAGCTTGGCACGTGCCTCATCGCGCTCTCGCTCCGCCGCGGCGACCGCCTCTGACAGGTTCATTTTTGCCATCAGTTCCTGCTCGCGCAGCTGGGCACGCAGACCCTCGGCCTCTTGCTCAGATTGTGCCTTTGCGACGGAAAACTTCTCCTGTACCGTCGCGCGGTAGTCAGCAAGCACGCGCTCGGCCTCGCTGCGAGCGGCATCGAGCTCACGCTGCGACTCTGCCGCGGCAGCGGCAAGCGCCATCTCCTGGGCCTTGTCAGCCGCGGCAAGCCTGGCCTGCAGCTCGGCAATCTGAGCATCACGTGCAGCTAAATCGTTTTGAGCAGCGTTGCGCGCCGCCGACTCGGCAAGCTTGGCTTCGTCATCTTTGCGTCCCAGCTGCGCACGCAGGCTATCAATCTCACGCTGGAGTTCGGCATTTTCCTTTTGAGCATTGGCTCGCGCCTCTACCGCCGCGCGCTGGCTTGCACTCTCGCGCTCTGCGGCAGCGCCCTCGAGCTTAGCGCGCAGCTCGGCAAGCTCAGCATCGCGCTTGGCAACCTCTTGCGCCAGTTTCTGATCCGCAGTGTTCTTCTGCTCGACAAGCTGAGCGTTGCGCTGAGACTCTGCCTTTTGCAAGGCGGCCGTCGAACGCGAGCGTTCAAGCTCCAGCGCCTGCTCGCCCTCGCGCTGAACAGCCTTCACACGCTCATCCAGGTCGCGCGAGAACTCGGCATCGCGCACTTGCTTGACGATGTCCGCATAGCCGGACGCATCGACCTTAAATACTTCGCCGCAATGCGGGCACTTAATCTCGTTCATAGCAGCTCCTCGATGGACGCAAATTTCGACCGCCTACACTCTACCGCGTCGCACGGACAAAAAAGGCGCCGCTGCCATAATGGCAACGGCGCCAGAACCACGACAAAGGTGCCCGCCCCCCCTTGTCGCGGTTTGTGCGGTGGTTCGAGAATTACAGTCCAAAGAAGCCGAGGATTTGGTCTCGGCTTACGGGCTTGTAGTCGTTGGCGTCGAGACCGACATCGTAGCGAAAGATAGGGCGCTCGCGATCGCGGTTGCGTGCGTTGGTGCGGTCGCCCCTGCTGTGGATATGTCCATGCAGCATGATGGCGCCGCGCGCCTTGCCATTCCAGCTGAGCATGGGGTAATGGCTCATGACCAGACGATGCCCCTTGGCATAGCCGGGAGCAATCTCCAGGTAATCGCGCACGTCTTCCCAAATCTGCGGTACGTCGGGATCTTCCCAGTCGCTGTCATGGTTACCACGAATGAGCGTCACATTCTTGCATTCGATACGCTCGCGCAGGCACACCGCCTCTGCCAGGGGCAAACGATAGGTAAAGTCACCCAGGATGTAGAGACGGTCATCCGCAGCCACGCACTCATTGATGGCATCGATGACCTTGCGGTTCATCTCATCGACCGAGCCAAACGGCCGGTCCATGTCGTGCAAGATATTCGTATCGCCCAGGTGCAGGTCGGCGGTAAACCACATCATCGTCTCTGTCCTCATTTCGCAACGTGTTCAACTCGTGCTAAGTATACAGACGCAGCGATGCGGCGGTTATCCAAAGAACCCGCCGAACAGTCCGCGGCGGCGCTTGTCTTGCTTTTTCGAAGCGTCACCCTGGGCATTCTTATCCTGCCGCTTCTTACGATTCCGCTCCAACTCATCGTCATCGAGTAGCATATCCCACTCAAACGGATCGTCTGTCAGATCGAACTGGTCGTCGTCATCAAACATGGCAGTCTCCCTTACCGATTAGCGAGCATCCACCACGTAGAGTCCAACACGCACCTGATGCCACGGGCTGCGCTCGGGAGCAACCTGTTGCACGCGGGCCTCAAATACGTCCTCATGGCCGTAATACATCATCAAGGATAGCGGGCCGACCTCGTTTCCCGGAACATAGCCAAGCTTGGTGTTGCCATAGTAGATCGCAACCGCCTCGGGATCATGGGGATTATCGCGCTCGGCACGCAGCGTCAGCTTATCGCCCGCTTTAAGATCGCCCAAGACCAAGGCACCGTCGGCATACTGAAATCCCGCGACATGAAACGACAGAAGCACACGTGAAGGCTCGTACATGGCAACTCCTCTAACGGCCGGATAAACCGGCGCTTAACCTTATTGAGAAGTCTACGAACTCGTGCGGACACAAATTCATCCTGCCCGCGTCTTTCAATCGCTCGCCGCAACGCTTGCGAGACAGAGCGCTTGCAGATAAGATAGGGGTACGGATGGCACCCGTTGCAGCGGGTCTTGCCAACTCCGATACACGTTTTCATCGTGAGAAGTGGCCGTCTTCGCTTACGCGGGGGCGGCTATTTCATTCGGCCGATAAACAGGCCGAGTTCGATAGCCGCGATTAACAACGCCAGTAACGAAATAACATCGCTTACGTTCATACCAATTCCCTTCTAAAGGGAGTTGGCCCATCCGTACCCCATAGCAGTAGTCTAACGTAAATGGCAGGTAATAGGAACACTTGTTCGTATTACCTGCGCCCTTTTCTAATGCACAAACATGCGCACGAACTTGTGCTTCCAGCTTGCGTAGGGCGCATACCGAAACGGCACGTCCAGCCAAGTTGCCTTGTTCACGATACTCTTCTTGTGGCTAAACGTATCGAAGCTCTCGCGTCCATGGTACTTCCCCATACCGCTCGCCCCCATGCCGCCAAAGCCCATATGACTCGTAGCCAAATGCATAATCGTGTCGTTGACGCAGCCGCCGCCAAAGGGCACGTAGCGCACAAAGCGCTGCTGAGCCGCGCGATCCTGGCTAAAGATATACAGGGCCAGCGGCGTCGGACGATCCGTGATTAACGCCTCGGCCTCATCCAAGCTCTCAAACGTCAGCACCGGCAAGATGGGACCGAAGATCTCCTCCTGCATCACGGCGTCATCGGGGGTCACGTCGTCCAAAATCGTCGGCTCGATCTTGAGCGAAGTCTCGCGCGCAGCACCTCCAAGCACGACCTTATCGGGATCGATCAGCCCGCGCGCACGCGCAAAATGCTTGACGTTGACGATATGTCCGTAATTCTCATTGTCGAGTGGATGTTCGCCAAACATGCGGCGGACCTCCTCCTTGATGAGGCCCAGCAGCTCGTCGTGCACGCGCGTATCGACCAGCAGGTAGTCGGGCGCCACGCAGGTCTGCCCCACGTTGAGCCATTTACCAAAGGCGATACGCCGTGCCGCGATCTTCAAGTTTGCCGTCGCATCCACGATGCAGGGACTCTTTCCGCCCAGCTCAAGCGTCACGGGCGTAAGGTTTTTACTTGCGTGCTCCATGACGAGCTTGCCGACCGGAACGCTACCGGTAAAGAAGATCTTGTCCCAGCGCTCGTCGAGCAGCGCTTCATTTTCGGCGCGCCCGCCCTCGACAACCGTCACCAGGCGCGGATCAAATGCCTCTTCACAGATTTGCTTGAGCACCGCGCTCGATGCCGGAGCATAGGCACTCGGCTTGATGACCACGGTATTTCCCGCGGCAAGGGCGCCGGCGAGCGGCTCGAGTGTTAGCAAAAACGGGTAGTTCCACGGAGCCATGATGAGCGTGACGCCATAGGGCACGGCTTGCGTTTTGCACACACTCACGGCGTTAGCGAGGTCACACGGACGCAGGCGCGGACGACTCCATCGAGCCACATGCGCAATCTGATGACGAATCTCGGAAAGCGACGTGCCGATCTCGCACATATAGGCCTCGTCATGCGACTTTCCCAAATCGGTCTTGAGCGCATGGGCAATATCGGCCTCGTGCGCCCGTACTGTATCGCGTAAACTCACGAGCGCGCGACGTCGAGCATCGACATCAAACGTAGCGTGCGTCTTAAAGTAGGTGCGCTGATCGCCGACGATGCGCGCAATTTTCTCGGTGTTCATGGCAACCTCCTAGTTCTCATCCTCAAACATACCACCCGCGACGACCTCATACATACGCTCGAGCTCCAAACGGTCCATCAAAAGTGGAACGGGGTACAGGGGATTGGCCTCGGCATCGGCATGCGCCGCCATCTCGGGAATGTCGGAGCGGCGAATGCCCAAGACATATTTGGGGATTCCCAGGGCCTCGTTCATGCGGTCGACCCAATCGATAAAGGCCTCGGCTGCAAGACTGTCCCGCGCGGTAGCCGGCGCAACGCCCGCCATGCGAGCAAGATCGGCAAGCTTGGGGGCGGCGGCGTCACCATAAGCGCGAAGCATGTGCGGCAGGATGATCGCGTTGACCAAACCGTGCGGAATTCCGTATCGGCCGCCCAAACTGTGCGCGATGGCATGCACATATCCGACATAGGAGCGGGTAAACGCAACGCCCGCCTTATACGCCGCCGAAAGCATATTGCGACGCGCACGCATGTCGTCACCATGCTCATAGGCCTCGAGCAAATTGTCGTGGATAAGCTGCACCGCCTGTCGCGCCATCTTGCGCGTATAGGGCGTGGTGCTTCGCCCGATAAAGGCCTCAACGGCATGCGTCAGGGCGTCCATGCCCGTCTGCCCCGTAATGGAAGCGGGCAAGCCGCACGTAAACTCGGGGTCGTGGGCTACAAAACGCGGGATGAGCACAAAGTCGTTAATGGGGTATTTGTAGTGCGTCCCGTCATCGGTAATTACCGCCGCAAGCGTGACTTCGCTTCCCGTACCGGCGGTAGTGGGAACGGCGATGAGCAGCGGCAGGCGACGATGAATCCGCAGCAGGCCGCGCATCTTGTTGATGGGCTTGTTTGGCTGCGCAATGCGTGCGCCCACGCCCTTGGCACAGTCCATGGCCGAGCCACCGCCAAAGCCGATAATGGCCTGGCAGGCGCTCTCTCGATACAGGGACGCCGCTTCTTCCACGTTTGAAACCGTGGGGTTCGCACGCGTTTCGGCATAGACCGTAACGCCAATCCCCCTGGATGCGAGCGCCGTCTCGAGCGGTGCCGTGAGCCCCAGACGGGCAATGCCGGGATCCGTCACGATAAGGACCTTCTGAATCGAGCGCTTTTGAAGCACCGCGGGCACATCCTCGGCATGCTCTAAAATGCGCGGCTCGGTATAGGGCAGGATCGGCAATGCAATGCGAAAAACCGTCTGATATGTTCGGCACCAGGCACGACGGGCTAGATGCATAAAGGAAACTCCTTCATTTGTTGATAGGTCAACATTTGCTCGCCCGATTGTACTCAGCGGCGGTCAAAGACGGCCTGCCAATCGTTAATCAATCAACATCTTCATATCTCAAAATTGTTTTATTAAAAATCATTCCTAATAGGCTTCACATTTGGTTGCATTTATGGATAATAGAACTCGTCAAGACGCACGTCCGGAGAGGGCCCTTACGGGACCGGACGAGCGCACAATCGCCATCGATCGAAAGGATCGAATCATGAAGTTTGTTTGCCCCGTTTGCGGTTATGTGGAAGAGTTCGACGGCGACCAGCTGCCCGAGGACTTCAAGTGCCCCCAGTGCGGCGTTCCCGGTTCTCGCTTCCTGAAGCAGGAGGAGGGTCAGCTCGAGTGGGCTGCCGAGCACGTCGTGGGCGTCGCCAAGATGGAGGGCGTCTCCGAGGACATCGTTGCCGACCTGCGCGCCAACTTTGAGGGCGAGTGCTCCGAGGTCGGTATGTACCTGGCCATGGCTCGCGTCGCCCATCGCGAGGGCTATCCCGAGATCGGCCTGTACTGGGAGAAGGCTGCCCACGAGGAGGCCGAGCACGCCGCCAAGTTCGCTGAGCTCCTGGGCGAGGTCGTGACCGACTCCACCAAGAAGAACCTCGAGATGCGCGTTGAGGCCGAGAACGGCGCCACCGCCGGAAAGACTGATCTTGCCAAGCGCGCCAAGGCCGCTGGCCTCGATGCCATCCACGATACCGTGCACGAGATGGCTCGCGACGAGGCTCGTCACGGCAAGGCTTTCGCCGGCCTGCTCAAGCGCTACTTTGGCTAAGCCAACCGCCTGAGACATAACCTCTAGCTTGATGAGGCCCGGACCATATTGGTTCGGGCCTTTTTCGTGCCTCACGAACTTGTTAACGCCCTGAAATAGGACCGCCTTCGGCATCGGCTTCTCGTCAAAAACTAAATGAGTAGACTTTTTGGAACTTGCCGAGCACACCACCCATATTGCTTTATAAAGCCGCAGGTAAATGACTTGTTGCAAAACGGCCTGGTCGCCAAAGTGCCAAAAGTCTACTCACTTAGATTCGCAGCCGTCCACGATCGAGCCATTTTGTGTCTAACGGGCATCTTTCCGTCGATTACTCCCAATTTTGTCCAGTCAATGAATAGTTCAGACCGGAGTAATGCCTCAGCCCTTTGCTCATCCGAGCTTTTATCACGATATTCAGCATCGAGCATCCTGCATACGGCCTTAACGATCGCGCGGAATCTATCCTCATCCGATATCTGTCTGTGTGTAAGGAGAAGCACATCGTAGCCCATGGCCTGAAGGGCCGTCATGCGGTCAGCGTCACGCAAGCCATCCCCCGCGCGTCCGTGCGAGGCCTTTCCCTGACATTCAATGGCCACCTGTCGCCTACCGTCCGGCGAAGAAAGAAGTAGGTCGATATATACACGGGACTTTCCCACAATCGCTCGAGCACTTGTGCTTAACGTCACTTCGACATTGAGCTCTATGCCGCAAAACCCTTCGCCTCCCAGGGCTCGCGGCAGTCCAAGCAACAAATACGCCTCGACCTCAAAAGGCGACGCGGCACCCAATGGAACGAGTTGCGATACCGCCATAAATCTATTGCCGTAACGCATCCCGCAAACATCTGAACAAAAACGGTCAAGGTCTCCGCCCAAAACCAAAGCGTCTCGACGCCATAAATTTGAGGCGGTGCCGTCCTCGGACGGGCAGCGCACCCAACCGAACGTTGTCGAAATCGCGCCCGAATCAATTGCACGCGAAAGCTCCGCCTCAAGTGCCGCTGGCAGGGCACACACCGCAAACAAGCCACACATCTCCGCCAATACCAAAAGAAGCTGAAGATCCGTCAGATGCCGCGACATGATGAATGTCGTCAGTAGAGGAGACGTAACCAAAAACCCATGCTCCGTTTCCAGCACGGATTCCCTGGGGAGCTCACCAAGAAACAGCCGCTGCCTAATGCTGGCAGGACAAGTCCGTTTGTTTCTCGTCCGAACCAATGTATACAACGGAAAACCGAGCGCGACCGCAGCCGTCGGGTTGCGGACGAGATCATATCGCTGCCGGTCTTCTTCCGGCCGTGGAAGCGGCGGACACAAAGCGCGGACTTGAGGAGGCAAACGCCAGTACCTAAAAGCCGATATGTCACAAAGTAGATCCTTCATAGGCACAGGAAAACACGAATTTCAACCCAGTCAGTCACGCATTGGCGCGAACGCACCAAAAATGGCGCCGAACGGACTGCCAAGTTTTCAACAGCCCTCCCCAACTGGCCAAAAGCTTGCCGAGAGCTGGACGAAGCCCTGTTGAAAACCCCATTTTTTTCTCATGCAGAAGCTTTGCGCGGCAAGTGAGTAGACTTCTTTGAACATCCCGAGCAGGCCGGTCATCCTGCTTTTCAAAACCGCAGGTAGATAGCTTGTTACAAAACTGCCTGGTCGCCAAAGTGCTAAAAGTCTACTCACTTAGGTTGCAGAGTGCCCCCATTAGCTGCAATTCCAAGGTAGTTAGTACTTTTGGACTCAGATCGTCATACTGAACAAGAATTTGAGTTGAGTTTTCAGGGACAGATGCGCCATCGGCACACCAAAAACAGTCACCGATATCGATAAAAGGGATGCTCGAGCGCGTGAGGGCCCATGCAAAAGTGCTTCCGCCCGTTCCACGCTCCGCAACCACGATACAGTAAAGGCCCGCGTCTGCATGCTCGATCGAGACCTCTCCTGCCGGAAATACCTTCCGCACAAGCGCCATCAGGCCATCACGCGCCTCGCGAGCACGAACGCGCACGCGGTTCACATGTCGCTCGTAATCACCCGATTCCAGCAAACGCGCCAAAGCGACCTGGTCAACAGAGCTCACCGACGAGGCGTAGAAACCAAGGTTGCGCCTAAACCGCTCCATTAACTCATCGGGCAACACCATGTACGCCAAACGCAACGCCGATGAAAGGCTCTTCGAAAACGTGTTGGTGTAGATAACCGACTGGGCGGCATCGATCGACGCGAGCGCGGGAATCGGCTTCCCGGCAAGGCGAAACTCACAATCAAAGTCATCTTCGATGAGATACCGACCTGGTCGCTCGGCGGCCCAGCTCAGAAGCGCATAGCGACGCGCAATGCTCGTCACAAGGCCGGTTGGATATTGGTGAGACGGCATCAGGTGAAGGACATCGGTCCCGCTTTTCTGCAGAGTGCTCAAGTCCACGCCCTCATCATCCAACGAGATATGTCGAACTTTGCAGCCCATAGCCTGATAGATACGCGTCAGACGCAAATAGCCCGGATCCTCAACCGCATACACCTTGTCCGCGCCAAGCAACTGAACCAACATGGTATCGAGCAGCTGGGCGCCCGCACCGATAACGATGTTGTTGGGGTCGACATTCATACCCCTTGTCCCGTGCAGATGGTGAGCAATTGCGCGTCGCAGCCGAGCAGTGCCCTGCGCCGGTGCGGGCGAAAAGATTTCGCGCTCGTCTTCGGATGCCAGCGTCGCCCGTAGCGCGCTTTGCCAAAGCCGCGCCGCCTCCAAAGCAGAAGGAGAAAGCGCATCGAATCGCTCGACCTGTCCGTTGACATCATGCACGCTGGGGCCCACAGAGACGGCATCTCGGTCGATGCCCTCCGCAGCCGAAGCCAAAACCGGTGCATCCGGAAGCTCGCAAGCGTAGTAGCCACGACGTGGTATTGAGCAAATATAGCCCTCAGCGAGTAACTGGCTATATGCATTCTCGATGGTAATGACACTGATTCCCAGATGACTGGCAAAGGCGCGCTTAGACGGCAGATGCTCCCCCGCCGCAATACGGCCAGCAACAATATCATCTCGAATTTGCTGGTAAACATACTCATAGAGCGATGCTTCGCCGCGTTTTTCCAAATTATAGTCAAGCATGAGTTTATCACCTGACCTTATTAAGTCATTCAATCTGGTATTAGTCTGACCTTGTTATTATCTCGAAAACTGAGTATTTCGCCATACCCAGCTCCCCGATAGGATGTTCCGTCAAGCAATGCACATGCCAACCAAGGGAGCAACCATGGCAGAACAGACCAGCAAGGCCGATCGCGTCAAACTCAATCGCGAACTCGCGCAGATGCTCAAGGGCGGCGTCATCATGGACGTCACCACGCCCGAGCAGGCACGCATCGCCGAGGAGGCGGGCGCCTGCGCCGTCATGGCACTCGAGCGCATTCCGGCCGACATCCGCGCCGCAGGCGGCGTCTCGCGCATGAGCGACCCCAAGATGATCAAGGGCATCCAAGAGGCCGTCTCCATCCCTGTTATGGCCAAGTGCCGCATCGGTCACATCGTCGAGGCGCAGGTCCTGCAGGCCATCGAGATCGATTACATCGACGAGTCCGAGGTTCTCTCCCCTGCCGATGACGTCTATCACATCGACAAGACCCAGTTTGACGTGCCGTTTGTCTGCGGCGCCCGTGATCTGGGCGAGGCGCTGCGCCGTGTTGCCGAAGGCGCCACGATGATTCGCACCAAGGGCGAGCCGGGCACGGGCGACGTCGTTCAGGCCGTGCGCCACATGCGCAAGATCCAAAAGCAGATCCGCGACGTTGTTGCCCTGCGCGACGACGAGCTCTTTGAGGCAGCCAAGCAACTGCAGGTTCCGGTCGAACTGGTCCGCGAGGTCCATGCCACGAGCAAGCTTCCCGTTGTGAACTTTGCCGCCGGCGGCGTAGCGACCCCTGCCGACGCCGCGCTGATGATGCAACTGGGCGCCGAGGGCGTCTTTGTCGGCTCGGGCATCTTTAAGAGCGGCGACCCCGCCAAGCGCGCCGCCGCCATCGTCAAGGCCGTGGCAAACTTCACCGATGCCAAGCTCATCGCCGAGCTTTCGGAGGACCTGGGCGAGGCCATGGTGGGCATCAACGCCGACGAGATCGAAATCATCATGGAGGAGCGCGGACGCTAGTCCGGCAGAAAGGATCGCACATGAGCGATTATGCAGACCAAACGGTCGCCGTGCTGGCGGTCCAAGGCGCATTTGCCGAGCACGAGGCAAGACTATCCGAGCTGGGCGCGCGCTGTATTGAGCTGAGGCAGGCGGCTGATTTGAAGCAGGACTTTGACCGTCTGGTACTTCCCGGCGGCGAGTCTACCGTTCAAGGGAAGCTGCTTGATGAGTTGGGCATGCTCGAGGAGCTTCGCACCCGCATTGTTGAAGGCATGCCCGTCCTGGGCACCTGCGCCGGCCTGATTCTGCTGGCTCACGACCTTGCCGCCCATGACGATAAGGGCACGCCGCGCCTGGCAACCATGGATGTGCTCGTTGAGCGCAATGCCTACGGCAGGCAGCTCGGCAGTTTTCGAACCAAGGGGCAGGTAGCTGGCATCGACGGTGAAGTGCCGCTGACGTTTATCCGCGCGCCCCGCATCGTCGAGGTCCACGGCGACGCAAAGGCCTTAGCGAAAGTCGACGGCCGTATCGTCGCCGCGCGCCAGGGCAACCAGCTCGGCGTAACCTTCCACCCCGAACTCGACGAAGACACCCGCCTCCACGAACTGTTCCTACAAATGTAGGCATCGAAATCAACAAACGAAACGAGAGTGGATAATCTCCCACTTAGAGCTTGAATGCAGGCTCAAACCGGGAGATTATCCAATCTCGTTCTATATAGTCGTTGGGGACGTTCTTAAACGACTAGTCAAACAAGAACGTCCCCAACGAC